>JAVBRD010000018.1:0-12006 GCA_031548365.1 Eubacteriales bacterium | reverse complement strand
TGGAGCAATACAAAGCAAAGTACCTGGCCGATGGCGGCGCGGTTCTTACATTTGATGCAACAGCGTTTTTCACGCCCCATAACCCTTAATTTTAAACCTGTTATTCATTTTTTTAACCGCGATTGGTTCGGCGCTTGCGCCCCACCTCTCGCGTTTCATTAAATGAATCTCTGGTTTCCAGTTACGGGTTCTGGGCCTTGAAAAGCGCTGTGGCTTCCTTGGTCAGATCCGCGCCGCCTTCGGCCAGGTACTTGGCTTTGAAGTCCTCCAAGTCTTTTTCAAGGTTGTACTCGCAGGTAACAAACTTGATCAGGTGCTCGGTGACCATCGTGCTGAGGTCGGGATACTTCGGGCTGGACGGAAGGCCGCCGAGGAAGTAAGGCATGATAACGTTGGTGTCTTCAAGGAAGAAGTCGCGGAGCTTGGTTTCCTCAGCCGTGTAGTCGTTGTGCATGAGCAGCTTGCTCTTGCCGCCGCTGAACATGCTGTAGAACGCGCCGAGACCGTACTTGGTTCCTCCCTGAATGGCGTCGCCAACCTTGGGATCTTTGATGTACGCGCCGTCCTTGACGGTGTAAGTGTCGCCCTCTTTTCCGAACACTGTGGCGATATAGGTTTCCTGATCGCTGTGCAGGGCTTCGAGGATCTCATAGATCTTGTCTTTCTTGGCCTGATCCTTGCCGACCTGAACACCCATGCCGATCGGGCTGTTGTTCACGCCGCCGGGGACAGCGGATGTGCGGTAGTAGCCAGGCATCGTGGGCAGGTGTCCAAAGGCGAGCTCAACGCCCGCGTTGTCCGCGGCGAGCCGGTAATTTCCGCTCACGGGCAGCCAGTGGTACCAGTTGCCGTTTTCCAGCACGCCAACGCGGCCGGATGCGAATTTCTGCGTCAGCTTGAGGTTGTCGTCAGTCAAGGACTCAGGATCAATGACGCCGTCCTTGTACAGCTTTTGGATGATGGTCATGGCGTCCTTCCAACCTTGGGTCATGAAGGAGCGCTCCAGCACCTTGGGATCGGCGTCCGAGGGCACAAAGTTGTCAAGCATCACGCCATGGCCCCAGAACACCTGCATCATGGTCTGCGTGAACGCGTCCTTGCCACGGAAGCTGATGCCGTAGGTGTCGTCTTTGCCGTTTCCGTCGGGATCTTCTTTGGCAAACTTGGTCAGGGCGGTCACGTACTCATCCATGGTCTTGGGCACTTGCAGGCTCAGCTTGTCGAGCCATTTTTTGTTGTACACCGGGGACTGCGGGATCGCGCCGTTGAACCAGTACAGCGGAACGCCGTAGAGTTTTCCGTCGTCGCCGGTGGCGTTGAGCCACAGGCGGGGCTCGATTTCCTCAACACACTTGGCGTAGCCGGGCATCTTGGCGACGATCTCTTCCTTGGTCATCTCCATCAGAATGCCCTGCTTGGCGTAGTTGTTCAGGTCGGTTCCGCTCCAGAGCCAGAAAATGTCGGGGATCTCGCCGGACGCGAGCTTGGGGTTGAGCTGATCATTCCAGTTCATGCGGTCGATGAGCATGTTCGTGATCTTGATGTTGAACTTCTCTTCGAGGAACTTCTGCGGGTAGGTATCATTGGTTTCAGGGCCGTAGAAGCTCAGCCACGTGATCGGAATGGGATCCGCTTTTGCGGGCGGCGCTGCGGTGGGAGCCGGAGCGGGCGCAGCTGTCGCGGGAGCTGCTGTCGCAGGCGCGGCAGGCGCTGCTGCTGACGGAGCGGGCGCCGGAGCCGCCGTGGGCGCTGGGGCGGGTACGGGCGTCGCCGCGGGCGTGGGCGCGCAGCCGGCGAGCAGCGCGATGAACACGGATACCGCCAGCAGTGCAGCCAGAGTCCTGTTTTTCACCATTCGTGAGACACTCCTTTTTCATTCCAGTTTAACGCGTCCCATCCCGCTTGACGAGGCTGGACACGGACCGTTCGCGTTCCGGGCGGCTAACCCTTGATGGAGCCGACCATGATTCCCGAGACAAAATACTTTTGCAGAAAAGGGTACACAAGCAGGATCGGCGCGATCGTGATCATCAAGATGGCCGCCTTCATCGATTCGGGCGTGACATTGACGATCGTCTCCTGGATCATGTTGTTGACCATGATGTCGTTGTTTTCGATGATCAAGCGGCGCAGGAGGATCTGAAGCACCGTCTTCTTGGGATCTGTCATGTAGATCATGGCGCGGAAGTACTCGTTCCAGTCGCCGACCACGGTCCAGAGCGTGACGGTGGCGATGATCGGGAGCGACACCGGGAGCATGATCCTAAACAGGATCAGGATGTCGTTGGCCCCGTCTATCTTTGCCGACTCCTCAAGCTCGGATGAGAGCTGCGCAAAGCCGTTTCTCAGGATCAGCAGCGAAAACGTACTGATCATGCCGGGCAGAATGAGCGACGCCGTCGTGTTGATCAGGCCGAGACCCTTGATCAGCAGGTACGTCGGGATCAAACCGCCGCCAAAGTACATCGTGAACGTGATGAAAAACAGGATGGGTACCCGGTACGGCAAGTACCTTCGCGAAAGCGCGTAGGCCGCGCAAATCATGGTGAGCATCGAGCACAGCGTATACACGGAGGTCTTGAACACCGTGAAGAAGAACGAGCGCCAGATGGTGCTGTTGCCAAGCGCGGTCGCGTATGATTCGGCGGAAAACTGCAGCGGGTAAAGATGCAGCCCCGGCCGCATGGCCTCCGCAGGTGTTGAGAAGGAGATCGAGAGCATATGCAAAAACGGGTAGAGCATGATAAAGCACAAGAAAATGATGAACAACACCAGCAGCACCTGGAAGACCGCTTCGCCCATGGTCATGCGCTTGAACACATTCACAATGCCACCCCCTGCTACGATTCGGTCATCGTCTTTTCGTTCACAGCCTGATGATCCTCAAAACCTGCGGGCACTTTGATCCAACCGATGCGATCCATTCGGGTCCGCCGGAAAATGTCGCTGAGCGACTGACGGGCGCGCCGCGCGACTGGCCCGGCGTGTGGGAGCGTGTTAGAACAATCCTTCCTCGCCCATGGCCTTGACTGCCCAGTTGGTCAGAAGCACGCAGACGAACGCGAACACGTTCTTGAACAGCCCCACCGCTGTAGAAAAGCCGAACTTGACCTCCACAAGGCCCACGCGGTACACAGACGTGTCGATGATGTCGCTGACCGCGTAGACATTGGGGCTGTACATGTTGAAAACCTGGTCAAACCCGGCGTTGAGGATGCCGCCCATGCGCATCACCAGCATAACGGATATGGTGGGAAAGAGGCAGGGGAGCGTGATGTAAACCATCTGCTTGAGCTTGCTCGCGCCGTCCACTGTGGCCGCCTCGTAGAGCGATGGGTCGATACCGGCCAGCGCGGCCAGATAGATGATGCAGCCCCAGCCGATCTCTTTCCAAACGCCCGTTAAAATGAGCGTGAACCTGAACCACCGGGGGTCACCCAGAAAATAAATGGGCTTAAAACCGAGCATCTTGATCAGCTCGTTGACCGCGCCTGTGCTGGGTGAGAGCACGGTCATGAAGATGCTGGAAAGCACAACCCACGACATGAAGTGCGGCAGGTAGGTGATGGTCTGCGCCACGCGCTTGAATTTTCCGAACTTGAGCTCGTTGAATAAAAGCGCCAGTATGATCGGCGCGGGAAACCCGAAGATGATGTGGTAAAAGCTGATGATGACCGTGTTGCGCATGATGCGGCCAAAGTTCGATGTCCCCGTGAAAATCTGCCTGAAATACTCAAGACCGATCCACTGGCTGCCCCAGATTCCGTCCACCATGCGATAATTCTTGAACGCCAGCTGCAGCCCGTATAGCGGTCCGTAGCAAAACAGGACGTACCAGATTATCGCGGGCAGAATCAACAAGTAGAGGTAGCGGTTCTTATAGAGATCAACAAACCGCACGCGCCGCTTTGGCATGGTCACGGGTAAGTTACTGTTCATACGCGATCACCCGCCTTCCACCTTTGTCATGATCATACAAGAAAAACCTGTCAACGTCAAACTCTTTTTGGCAAGATATGACCAGCTTGTGACCGTTGTGCCCCGTTTTGCCGGAATAAGCGCATCGCGGACGCGGTCTCCTCTCTCACGATATGCCCGCGCACACACTAGAAATGCTCGATCCTGCGCGGCCCGTTCACGACCTCGCGATGAACCTCGCCGCCAGTCCTCCGGGCGCGCCCACGACACCTGTGACCACGCTCTCGCGCGTGACGCTCCTTTGTTCGCACCTGACCTTCGCCCGCGTTGGTACGGCCTTGTCGTCGGTGTAGATCCATGCGTCGTAAACGGTGCCGGGCGCAAGGAAGGTCAGCGGGATGGACAGCTCGCGCTTCCCGCGCGCGTTCATCACGCCAAGGAACCAATCGTTTCCTTTGCGGCGCGCGATTTCCGCGTGCGAGCCAATCTCCCCGTCTAGCGCGCGCGTCTCGTCCCACACGGTGGAGATCGCGGAGAAAAAGTCCTGCTCGCTCGAGTCCTCGATGCCCGCGGGGTTGTCATACCAGTAAAGAAACTGGAGCGGGCTGAAGATGACCAGCGACTTGGCGAGCTGGAACGCGTGCGACCACAGATCGTCCACGCGCGGGTTGAAGTAACACACGGTGTTGTCTCCCGGGCCGCACAGCATGCGCGTGAACACGGTCGTGAGCGTATTCGTGGCGGGTTGGAGCTCCTCGTCGCCGCGAATGCCCTCCTGCGTCAACAGATTGGGGTAGGTGCGCTCATACCCGGTGGGGCGGTACTCATCGTGAATGGTGAGGACGATCTCGTGCGCGGCGGCTTTGCGCACACACTCATGCAGCCATATCGTCCAGCGCTGAGAGCCCACCTCGACAAAGCCGTACTTCACGCCGTCCACGCCCCACCGCTTGAACAGCGGGAGAAGCTCGTCCAGCTGGTTCATCATAGCGCGCTGGTTGATGTACAGGATGACCCTGACGCTTTTCTCCCTTGCGTACGCGATGATGTTGTGCAAGTCAAACTCGCCGGCGTACCTCGCGGGGTCGACGCACACGCGCGTGGCGTCTGAATCAAAGCTGTTCTCCGCGCCGTACCAGCCCGCGTCCACCTCGATGTACTGCAAACCGCGCTTAACGGCGAAATCCACGCACGCGCGCCCGTTGGCCGTGGTCAGGGGCGAGACGCGTATGACCTTTCCGGGCGCGACGAACGCCGTGTCGATGGCGCAGGGCGCGTTGAGATTCTTGATGATGCGCTTGCGCTCAAACAACTCAGCCGCCGAGCGCGCGACCATCACGACGCGCCATGGCGTGGACAGCGGAAGCGCGCCGACCGCCTTGACCATGCCGCGCTCGTCCAGATCGCGCAGCGCGGCCTCCTCTTTGAAGAAATACTCGGGTTTCCCGGATAAGCGGCTGATCACCGTGTTCGGCTTGCGCTCGTCTCGTCCGAGCTTCATGCGCGCGTAGTCCACCAGCGCGGCCTCCGCGATAGCGGCGTACAGCGCGTTCTCTTCTAGCTCAACCACCAACGGGCGCTCCACATCCTGCGTCATTTGACTAATGCGCAGTTTTTCGTACGGTCCTTGCGCCTTGACCGTGCAAAACGCCGGAACATCCGCGACGAACGTAAACTCCGTGTTTTCGTTGACGATGGCGATGCTTTCCCGGCCCGCCGATCTGTGGAACGTCATCCGGAAAGCGATGCCCTCGTCATACGCGCGGGCGGTCAGGGAAAGCGTCGCGCCAAACTCGTCCGTGAGCGCGTATACCGCCTCGTTGAAGCGGTCGGGCACGCGCGCGTTCTCGCCGAAAGCGTCCTCCCAAACCTCGTCCACACTGCGCGCCGACACGCCCGTCAAAGACAAACAGCCCATCGGCTCGGACAAATCAAACCCGATGCCGGAGGGCGTGATCACTTCCCGCCCGTCGTGCGCAAGCGCATAACGCAGTGATCCTTCGCACCATAGGGAAAACATGACGCGCCCATCGGGCGAAACCAATCTTTCCATGGGTACCTCCCCCTTCGCTTTGCTCGTGTCCGCTTACGACAACTCAAAAATCGTGCGAAGACTGCCCGACATTCCCTCGGCCGCGAACGTCACACGGCGCTGCACAGCCCCGTCCGGCAGGGGCAATTCCTCGATGATCACGCGCGCGCCCGCGGGAGCGGTCACCGTCAAAACGCCGCCCCTCAGCCCGCGTAAAACGACGCCCGAGGCCGTCTCTTCCACAGGCAGCCGCGTGTTTATCGTAAAACCGACCCCGGTTCCTTCGCAAAGCCGGTACGCGTCGGTGACCGTCATGCGCGACGGCTCCGCCGACTCAAACGCGCGCGTCCACTTGTCGTAGAACCCCTCCCACCCGTGCGAGAGGTCGCAGGACGCGCGAAACGCGCGCTCATCGCCGGAAGCGGCATAGTGGATGTCGTGCGCGAGCGGCGACTCGGGATGGGGCCGCATCTTCAGCCCGCGGGGGAGAAGCATGTTGTGCCGCTCGCAGTTCTTCAGGTCCATGGAAAGCGGTGACGCGTAGTCGCACGTCCCGGGATCCATCAGGAAGGTTTCTCCGCCGTATTCGAGCACAAAGGAGCCTTTGTCCTCGTGCGTATGGCCCGCGCCCGCCGCGTTGCCGGGCAGGAACCACTTGACCTGTTTTTCGCCCAGCACGCGCAGGCTGGAGACGTGCCCCGTGTTGGGGAGCTGAACGAACGCCCGCGGTTTGGGCGGCTGTGCTTCGTCAAGGTTTGCAGACGCGATCCACGCGGCGATGGACACGGGCAATCCGCTGCGCGCGAGCGACTTTTGATAGAGCCGTACCCACTGGCTCTCGGGCAGGAGATACGCCATCATGGCCAGCGCGGTTTGGTCGCAAACCGGCCGCCCGTCGCAAATGGGAATCATGTCGCCCGCTTCGTCGGTGGAAAGCATGCACTCCGCAAAATCCCCAGTGGCCAGCACGGGCGCGGGCATGAGCTCGCGGATGGAACCCGTGCCCGTCGCGCGCGCGTAAAACAGCAGGGAGCGTCCACTGTCGCTGCCCACGCATTGGAAGTACGTCGGGCCTTCGACGTACCCGCCGTCGGGCTGGAGCGACCTTTCGAGCGTCTCAGTCAGGTCGTCAAACGCGATGTCCATGTAGCGGCGAACGCGCGGGTAGTGATGAAGCAGAGCGCCGTAGCCGTACATGCGCCCCGGCGAAAACCACGCCATCTGGTTGCAGCCGAAAATGTACTCGTGCTTCCACGTGCTGAAGTTGATGTGCGCGGTGGAGGATTCCGCGATCCTGCGCAAAACAAGGTCACGCCCGAGCGGCGTGAACACCTCTCCCGCCAAATCGAGGATCATCGCCGTCTCAAGCGCGCACAGAGATTGCACAAAACAGCGGTGTTCAAACGGCGAGCCGGGGAACGCGCAGATCATGCCGTCGTCCCAGTTGCCGCACACCGCGATGGAGAGCGCGTAGCGCGCCGCCAGCCGAAGCAGGGATTTGTCACCCGTGAGGTAGGCGGCGGCCACCGCGTCCATCCCCTTGGTCAGGATGACATTTCCGTGAGCACTCTCGCGGCAGTAGCGCGTGTCTCCCCAGAAGTTGACAAAATCGCTGATGAGCGCTTCCGGCTCGGTCGCGCGCGCGGCCATCGCGGCGCGGACATAAGGAGAAGCCTCCGCGCCGTTTGTCTCGACAAACGCTGTGTGCTCGCGGCGCATGCGCGCAAGCTCGTCCTTGTCCGCCAAAATACCGTACGCGGGCGTGAATGTCGGCTCAAACGACTCCGGCTGAAGGTAGCCTTCCCAGCGCGCGTCCCAGCACTTGTACATCGCGCGGTGCGCCTCGGCGCGCTCGCGGTTGCGAAGTCCCAGCCAATTGAACCAGCCGCTCGCCTGCGCGCCGCCCTTGGGCATCACGAGCGATATCGTGACCGCGTCGATGCGCGCCGCGCCGTTCAGCGGGAGCGCGTACTCCCGCTTGAGCGGCCCCCCCGGCTCCGTGTCCATGCATAGCGACCCTGCGTCGGTTTTACATGATACGCGGAGCATGCCCCCGCGCACGTTCATCGCGGAGAGCAGCAGGTCGTCGTACCCCGCGCAGTCTAGCCCGCCCGGATACGCGCGGCTGAGGGAGAACACGGTTTGCCCGGGCCGCGCGCGCTCAAAGCGGAAACCGACAAAACACCAGTATTGCCAGAGTACCACGCCACAGCCGTCGTCGGTCTGCTGGTCAAAACGCTCAAACCGCGAGATTTGCGGATCCCAAAACGGCTCGAACACCGCCTCGCCGGCGTTGAAGGGTATCGGGCGCATCACGCCCCGTTCCCCTGATCTTTTTGTGCTGTCCACGCGCTTCCCACCTCCGTCATCTGACATGGATCGGCTGCAGCGAAACACTCCGGCAGCCGGCTGTAGCTTAAGCGGATCACGGGAACATCAGCATAGGTATCCTCCGCGGGAATGCCGCATATCCGCACCGGCTCTTGCTTGTGAAACCAGTTGCGCACGCCCGTCGTACGCTCAGCCGACAGCGCTTGCCCGGTGCCGAGTAACTCCACGCGCCCGGGCATGGCGTACACGCCTTCGAGCAGCACGCTCTCCCCCGCGAATCCGCTCGGGAAATGAACGTAGACGTCATTTTCGCGCACTGTCACGGGCAGGACCGCGCCTTCATGCTTGAGCGCTATCCGGCTGGGCTGCGCGCCCGTAAACGCGGGCCGAACCGACCGGTACCACGCGCCGATGCGCGAAAGGATCACCCTTTCCTTTTCGCCGAAAGTGCCGTCCGGCTTAGGCCCGATGTTGAGCAGGTAGTTCCCGCCTTTTGCCAGCACTTTGTCCATGCCCTGCATCAGAAAGCGCGAGGAAAAGTACTTCTCATTTTCCCGCCACCCCCAGCTCTCCATGCCCAGCGACTGACACGCCTCCGTCGGGCTTGCAAACCCCAACGCGTTCTCGATTTTCGAGCGCTCGAAGTCGCGCTCGGGCGTGCCGTAATCGCCCGCGCCAAAGCCCCGGTCGTTGATGACGCACCCGGGCTGGAGGCGGCGGATCAGCTCGTTTAAGTCGTCGTCCCTGTGCCCCAGCACGTTCGCATCCCAGAAAAACGCGCACAGCGGGCCGTAGTTCGTGCAAAGCTCGGTCACCTGCCGCGCAACATACAACAGGTATGCGTCCAGATCCGGGCGGTCGCCCTCCTGCGGAGCCATGTACTCATAGGAACGGCCGTGGTTTGGATAGTTTTTATAGTTCATATCGGGGATCGCGTAATACACGCCGAAGGGCACGCCGCGCGCGCAGCACGCGTCCGCGAGCAGTTTGACGACATCCTTGCCGAACGGCGTGCTGACAGACTTAAAGTCGGTATACGCGGAATCGAATAAACAAAACCCGTCGATGTGCTTAGCCGTGAGCACCACGTACTCCATGCCGAAGGACAAGACATCGTCCACCCAGCGATTCGCGTCAAACGCCGAGGGATCAAAACGCTCCATCAGCCTGATGTACTCGGGCCGTGGCACGTTGCGCCGGAAAATCTCCTGCTCATGGAAGCCGTTAATGGCGTACAACCCCCAGTGGATGAACATGCCGTAACGCTTGTCGAAAAACCAGTCGCGCGCGTCTCCGAAACGTTTCATGTCAGTCCCTCCTCAGTGCCGCTCAGTAAGCGCCAAGCTCTAGCGAGGTGTCGATGAAAACTTCGTACAGCTCCTGTGTCTTTGGGGAGAGCGGGACGTTGATCGGCCCGGCGGTGGGCATGATCACAAACCGCCCCGTGTCCTTCGCGCTCTCCATGCACAGCGAAACGGCGTCGCGCACCGATTGCGGCGTGCCGTGCTCGAGCAGCTTCAGCTGAAGATTGCCCATGAGCGTGACGCGCCCTTCCGCACGCCGCGCCACTTCAGCCAGCGTGATGTCGCCATCGGGCGGCGCTTCGATGGGGTCGAGCGCGTCCGCGCCGGTGGAGATGATGCCGTCCAGCGCATCCGCGATTCGCCCGTGGCAGTGCACGCGCGCCAAACAGCCGTGCGCGTGCAACAGCGCAACGATTTCCTTGACATAGGGCGTGACAAAGCGCTCAAAGAAACTGGGCGGCAGATAGGGCGGCGTCAGGTACTCCGGCCCGCAGATGCGGTAAAGATCGAGCGGTCGCGTTGACACCATGCGCTCAAGGTTGAGCATGTTGCGCTCATGCAGTTTGTCCATGGTCCTGGCGAAGTGTTCCGTCTCCGTCATCGCCCATATCATGGCCTCGCCGAACTCCATCAGTTCCATGGCCATGATGGCGGGGTCGCCGATGGAGGGCAAGATCAACCCATGGTCGCCGACCTCCGCGCGTACGCGCGCGAAGTCCGAATCATTGTACACAGGCGTCTCGTAGGGGATGCTCATGAGCGCGTCCACATCGGCAATGGACTTGCACCAGCGCTCGGTGTGCCACACGGTGTAGATGCCATCGATCTCACGCGTGGTCATGGTCAGCTCGCGCCCACCCACGCGCATCACATGCCGGACAAGCCGCCCGTCCGGCTGCGGCACCTCCGCGCGGTCGACGCGCACCGGGTGCGCCGTGCCCAAAATGCTGGCGTTCGACGAAGGGTTCCACATGCACATGCAGTCGGTTTTCTCGCGTATGGTTGCCATTAGGGACGCGTACGACGGTTGATTGTTGTAGAAGCTGCGCGAGCTGTAACCCACCAGCTCGTATGTCGAAATGGGCACACGGTCGATTTTCTGACCTTTGAGCGCGCCGAAGAGGCGCTCGCGCGATGTCACAGCGCGCCCTCTTGGATAAAGACATTCCGCGCCCAGCCCGCCCACTCGTCCGATATGTTGATGTCGCCCCACGAGGGGTAATCCTTGGCGATCAGCCCGCCCCCGAGCGGGCGGAACGCCTCCAGCATACGGCGCGCGCTCCCCTCGATGAGCTTTCTGTCCCCGGTTTTCATGACCATCTGTATGTCCACCGGTGAAAACAGCGACGCACGGCCGCCAAAATCGCGCGCGAAGCGCTCAACCCCTGTCAGCTCCGGCTGATCGAGCTGGAACACGTCCACGCCCGAGTCGCACAAGTCGCCGATGATCTTCTCGATGCACCCGCACGAATGCAGCATGAACTGAAGGCCGAGTTTGTGCGCGTGCGCGGCGACGCGCTTATACGCCGGAGCGAAGAGCAGCCTAAATGTCTTGGGGCTGATAAAAGTAGCGATTTGCGTGCCCCAGTCGTCATACATGATGACCGCGTCAAACCCGTGCGTTTTCGCGGCGCCGATCGCCTTTTCCGCCGCCTCGCACACCTTGTCAAGCAGCGCCGAGACCATTCCGGGGTTTTCAAGCGTGTCGACAAGCGCATTGTCCATCTTCCGCATGTCGCGCAGCGTGGAAAAGATGCTCACGGGCAGCGCGCCGAGCAGGTAGCGGTCGCGGAATGGCGCTAAACGCGCGTCGAGAGCGGCGTCATACGCCGGGTCAAACGGTTGGAACTCAAAGCGTTCCACCAGGCCAAAGTCCTCCTCAAGCACGCCCAGAATACATTCGCCGTTTGTTTTACCCTCAAAGCGGCCGAAAATGCTACCCTGCGCGTCCAGACGTGTCTCGCCCGTGAAAAACGGCACGCGGGCGTTCAGTTCCGGATAGTTCCCCCACGCTTCGAACTTTCCACCCTCGAGCGGCAGGAGGCGCACGGGGTGAACCGACAGGGTATCGCTGGGATGCGGCTCGTTGAACGCATAGCCCACGCGCCCGGGGGCATCGCGCTCGATCACGCGATGGATCCGTTCTTTCGATGTCATGGCAAGCCCTCGCTTTCGGTCGATCGGTGTTTTCAATGGCATTATAAACCAATCCGTTCGCCGTAGCAAACAACCGCGGCCAGCTTGTCGCGGCGCATCCACGGCTGTTCTATCATTTTTTATGTGGGGGATTGACATACGCATCCACTCTGGCTATAATAAGCGGGTGCTCATTGCACAAGTATGTGTGCCTGTAGCTCAGCCGGATAGAGTGTTTGGCTACGAACCAAAAGGTCGGGGGTTCGAATCCCTCCAGGCACGCCA
>JAVBRD010000008.1:0-136278 GCA_031548365.1 Eubacteriales bacterium | reverse complement strand
GACGCGTGAGAGCTTGGCGGGTTCCCCCACCGGCGCTCCGACGGGCGCTAGCGTCTACTGCCTGTACAACGCGCATGGCGACATTGTGCAGCGCACGGGTGAAAACGGGGTATCGCTGTGGTACAATGAATATGACGCGTTTGGGAACATGACGGCCACGGCCAGCCCGGGGAACTCCGACCGAAGTCCGGACGCTCAAGACAGCTGCCCGTTCGGGTACTGCGAGGAGTATCTGGATAAAGAGACGGGGACGGTGTACCTGCGGGCGCGGAGTTACGATCCGGGGATTGGACGGATGATGACGGAGGACGCGGTGACGAGCGTTGCAAAGTCTCTTCCCGGCGGACGGCAGGCCGTTGACCCGCTCAGCTTGAACCTGTACGTGTACTGCGCCAGCAACCCGGTGATGTTCACGGATCCAAGCGGGTTCTGGTTTGAGACGGTGTGGGAGGCGGATGGCGGCGGCGGGTTTTCATCCGGAATCGCGCCAAAGCCGCCGAGCGCAAAAACAACGCAATCAACATCCGCAAGTGTTAAAAGGCAGTTGCTCGACACTCACAGCATCAACAACGGATTGATCAGCAATGTGCCCGCGAAAGTGATTGCCGCGGCGGCAACCGCCGCAATCAGCCTCGCGACCGGAAAAGCGACCCTGAGCGATATCGGGAGCGATTTGCGGAACCTGAACCCCTTTAACCGCGACGAGAAAGTAGCGATTGACACCAAAGTGTTTGGGTTTTACAAAGGAAGTCTGGTGTTGCGTCACGACATCCCCGGCGCGTCTTCCGCCAACTTGTTCGGGATGATGTTCTTGAATTCCAACCTCGAGAAAGATGACTTCGACACTGTCAAGCATGAGTATGGCCACGCAATTCAAGAGCGCGTCCTGGGAAGCGCATCGTACATCGGGACGATTGCCGTGCCCTCGGTGATTGGCTATCTACGCAGGGAACCCGACTATTTCTCCCAGCCATGGGAAAGGACGGCCGACCGCTTCGGCGGTGTGGACAGAGGTGGTTACGGCCCCAACTCGCTGCACGACGCTTTGATTTACTTTGGCCTTGCCGCATTGACCCGATGGCCGTAACAAACGTAAGTGGTGATGGTTCTGAAAAAGCTGATCTCACTCGGTACGGAAGTTTCACGCTAACCTCAAAACAGCGCTGGACTATGCGGTGAGTAAAGAACTCATTCCTTACAATCCGGCGCGGATGATGAAAGCGCCTCGCGTAGAGCCTTATGAAGCCAGCTACTATTCCATCGAGGAATTGGCCGAGTTGTGGCAGGCCGCAAGAGGTACCGATATCGAACCCGCTATAGTGCTCGCATCGATGTATGGCTTTCGCCGGGGCGAAATTTGCGGACTCAAGTGGGATATGGTGAATTTCAACGCCAGAATCATTCATATCTTCGAAACGCGAACCCAGGCGAAGGGCGAAGTCACCAAGGGGACAAAGAATAAGTCCAGCAAGCGAACTATGCCCATGATGGAATTCGTGTATGACTATCTCAAGCAGCTTAAGGCCAAACAGGATCTGCAGAAGGATTTCATGGGCGACGCGTGGCTCGACAAGGGGTATGTCGTAAGCTATCCGGATGGCAAGGAACCGAGCATCAGCAACTTTAACAAGATGATGAATCGGGTTCTGAAAAAGAACGAACTGCGGCACATACGTTTCCATGATTTGAGACACAGCGTAGCGACTTACCTGCTTGAACTGGGGATACCGATTGCTGAAGTCTCCGCATGGCTTGGTCACAGCAGTATTGAAACGACAGCTAAAGTGTACGCCCACGTCAATTTCGGGATGCGCATAAACGCGGCCAAAACGCTGGACAAGGTTCTGGGTTATAAGGGCAAAATCGTCGATGATAAGCCCCTGACGATCGAAGCGGTTGTGCATGATTTTTTCGAACTTGCGATATCGCCCGACGGAAGCGGGTCATAATCGCCGCGGCTTCGAAAAGCGCTTTCGAACCTTCTTTCGAACCGCTGCAAAAATGGCTGCACGCGAATCGGAATCCATGGCCCGAAAACGACGCAGGTTCGAATAAAAACACGCAGGTTCGAAAGAAATGGCTCCACAAAAGACACGGTACACGCGACAAAACAAAGAAAAAGCCCCCGAAACGCCTATTTCAGGGGCTTGGCGGAGAGTTAGGGATTTGAACCCTAGGTGGGGTATTAGCCCACACACGATTTCCAGTCGTGCGCCTTAGACCACTCAGCCAACTCTCCATGCCAGAAATATTCAGTTTTCCACGCGATTTCCAGTCGTGCGCCTTAGACCACTCAGCCAACTCTCCAAGCGCTTACGAGCGTTGATTATAGCACATCCGCTGAGGGACGTCAACACATTTGCGCGATTCCCAGCAGACGGCACAGTTTTCCCCGGTCCGCGTCCGGATAGGCGCCCAGAATGCGCTCCACAGCGCGGTCGCGCGATACCGACGATGCGTCTGTTAGCCACTCGGCGGGGATGTACGCGTCCACGCGCGCTTGCACGGTCGATGGCCAGCCGTACGGTCTGCCGTACGCGTCGACCTTCTGCTCGGTACCCGCCGTGGTTAAGTCGAACGTGCGGTGAAGCTGCGCGATGGCCGCGTCCACGCGTGTTCCGCCGGTCTTCTTGGTCACGCCCATCGCCTGACGGATGCCATGAGTGGGCATGGTGACCCGGCTGTCGAACAGCCTGTATACGTCGCGCGCTGTCCGAGAGAGAAGCCCCGCCTCAAACCGCTCCTCCACATCGTCCCCGGGATGGAACACTGCGTAGAAGCACGCGTACATCCGTGGTGAAACAAATCCTTTGTGCCCGCCTAGCATAGAACCGTACGCAAGTCGGTTTTCCGCCGCGGCAAGATCCTTCCACGCCCATGGGTCACCGTCCTCCTCCGAGTGCCATGGCTGACCTCTTGTCAGGCTTGCGAGAGAATCAAGTCCCTCAATGCCATGCCCGGAAAAGGGGAGCCATCCCACGCGCTCCACATGCGCGATTAACTCCGCGTACGATCGAATCATGGCGCATACCTCGACGCGCGCGCGGCCACGTCACGCGCAAGCTCGTCCAGGGAGATAGACGTTTTGACATCCACGCCTTTCCGTTGCAGCATGCGACTGATGCGCGTGGCCACGGGCACACCCAGACGCATCTCCACCAGCTCCTCGTCGTGCTGGAAAATATCGGCGGGCGGTCCGTTCATGACCACGGATCCGTCGCGCATCACAATCATGTGCTCGGCGAAGCGAGCGACGTCATCCATGGAGTGCGAGACCATCACGATGGTCACGCCGCTGTGCTTCAGTCCGGAGATAAGTGCGAAGATGCCCTCGCGCCCGCGAGGATCAAGACCAGCGGCGGGCTCGTCGAGCACGAGATACTTCGGCCGCATGGCGAGCACACCTGCTATGGCCACACGCCGCCTCTGCCCTCCCGACAGTTCGAATGGTGACCTTTGTGCGACTTCCGCGAAGTCGAGTCCCACACGCTCGCACGCTTCTTGCGTCCTCAGTGCGGTTTCATCCGATGAAAGCCCCATATTCAACGGACCGAACGCAATATCCTTTTCGACGCTTTCCTCAAAGAGCTGGTACTCCGGGTATTGGAACACCAAGCCGACCTCGCGCCTAATCGTGCGCCTGTCCGCCTTCTCCGCCCATAAATCGTTTCCATCGACCATAATTGTCCCCGACGTGGGCTTGAGCAGTCCGTTGAAGTGCTGAACAAGCGTAGACTTGCCCGAACCTGTGTGGCCCACGATCGCGTAGAAGCGCCCTTCCTCGATCGTCAGGCTGACATCGGTGATCGCGGCAAACTCGAACGGTGAATCAGGCATGTAGGTGTGGGTCAGCCTTTTTGCAACAATTGGCACAGCGCGTCCACCATCCCTTCCACGCTCATCGCGCCCTCATCCACATACAAACCGGACGCCGCGAGCAAATCCTTCAGATAAAGCACAGGTGGCAGGCCCAACCCGATCGCCGCGAGCGCTTCTTTTTGCGCGAATACCTCGCGCGGAGTACCGACCATGGTCAGTTCCCCTTCGTTCATCACGGCAATGCGGTCGCACCTCGCGGCCTCCTCCATGAAGTGCGTGATAAGCACAACTGTGATGCCCTCATCGTCGTGGAGGCGCTGCACAACGGAGAGCACTTCCTCGCGCCCCTGCGGGTCGAGCATGGCGGTCGATTCATCCAGAACGAGCACGCGTGGCTTCATGGCGATCACGCCTGCGATCGCAATCCTCTGCTTTTGACCCCCTGAAAGCATGTGCGGCGCAGCATCGAAGAACTCGTCCATACCGACCGCGTGGAGAGAAAAGTCCACACGCTTCCGAATTTCTGCAGGCGAGACGCCCATGTTTTCAGGCCCAAACGCGACGTCTTCTTCTACAATGGTCGCCACGATGCCGTTGTCCGGGTTCTGGAAGACCATGCCCACCATTTGCCGGATCCTCAACTGGCAGTTCTCGTCCGCCGTGCTCATGCCACCCACGCGCACGCCTCCCGCCGTGGGCAGGTTAAGTGCGTTCATCATGCGCGCAAGTGTGGATTTGCCACTGCCGTTATGCCCAATAACGGCGAGCATTTCGCCTTCGCGCACGTCAAACGTAACTGATCGAACCGCCTCCAGCTGCGAGCCGGGGTAGGCGAAACTTGCGTTTTCAAAGGATATCAGCGACACGGGCATCCCTCACTCGCTCTGTGATCGTTCACTCGCATGACCATTCGTTCTCAGACACTCTATTCGCCATGCGATTCCTACAGCAAACCGGCATTAGCAAAACAAAGCAGGCTTGGCCGCACGCCGAACGGCGATATGCGAACCAAGCCTGTCCGATCTCGGACGAGTTACACCAGCTCGATAATGACCTTCTCCGCGCCATCGCCCCTGCGGGGACCCATGCGCAGAATGCGGGTGTATCCCCCGCCAATGCCCTTTTCCTCAGCGCGCTTTTTGTACTTCGGGCCATAGTCGCGGAGAATTTTTTCAACGACCGGATGCTTGTTGGCCTTCGTGCGATCCCTGAATTCCGATTTGGACTCATCGTCCTTGCGGTCGTGAGGCATTTCGTAAAGAAACGCCATCATTTGGCGGCGTGCGGCAAGGCGCGTGGGCTTGTCGTTGACGACAGTGACCGTCACGGTCTGCCCCTTTTCGTTGTTTGTCTCCTTAGAGACCTCAACTGTATTATCGCACTCGCGAACCGCGAGCGTGATCATTTTTTCGGCAAGACGACGGATTTCCTTGGCGCGCTGCAACGTGGTCTCAAGCTTACCATACCACAAAAGCTGCGTCGTCTGGTTGCGCAAGAGCGACATGCGCTGGTCCGTCGGCTTTCCGAGTTTCCTGTTGGCCATTGGACTTCCTCCTTGTAAAGTTACTCCTCGTTTTGCCTCAGGCGAAGCCCAAGAGCCGCGAGTTTCTGCTCGACTTCTTCAAGCGACTTCTTGCCGAGATTGCGCACGCGCATCATGTCTTCCTCATTGCGCTGCACAAGCTCCGCAACCGTGTTGATTCCCGCGCGCTTCAAGCAGTTGTATGCGCGCACGGAGAGGTCGAGCTCCTCGATGGTCATTTCCTGAACGCGCTCGAGCTTCTCGTCCTCAGCGGACGTGAAGTCAACGGGCGCGACGTGCTCTGTCAGGTTGACAAAGAGCGACAAGTGCTCTGTGAGCACCTTGGCGGCTGAGGAGATGGCGGCGTCAGGCTTGATCGAACCGTCCGTCCACACCTCAAGCGTGAGTTTGTCGTAGTCGGTGATCTGCCCCACGCGCGTATTCTCAATCTCATAGTTGACCTTGGTCACGGGCGTAAATATCGCGTCGACGGGGATGACGCCAATCGGCATGCCTGTCGTCTTATTGCGCTCCGCGGTTACATAACCGCGGCCGCGATCGACCGTCATGGACATACGCAGCGTTGCGCCTTCGGTCAGCGTGGCGATGACGTGAGACTCGTTGATGATCTCAACCTGCTCGTCGTGCTGGATGTCTCCCGCTGTGACGACACCCTCGCCCGTTGCGTTGATGGTCACAGTCTTCTGCGCGTCGCCGTAGACGACAGGGATGACGCCCTTGAGGTTGAGAATCAGCTCAGTGATGTCTTCTTTGACGCCCGGAACCGTGGAAAACTCGTGAAGGACACCCTCGATGCGCACACTCGTGATGGCAGCGCCCGGCAGAGAGGACAATAGAATCCGGCGGAGCGAGTTGCCAAGGGTAATGCCAAAGCCGCGCTCCAGCGGCTCGATAACGAACTTGCCGTATTGGTCGTTGTCCATGGTCAGGCACTCAATGCGCGGCTTCTCCAATTCGATCACGTCATGCACCCCTTTTCGCTACACTTGACGGTACATTTCAATTCATCAGGGCGCATCAGCGCGAGTAAAGCTCGACGATGAGGTGCTCTTCAATCGCCATGTCAACGTCGGTACGCTCGGGGAGTGTGGTGACGGTGCCGGTCAGCGTATCTGCGGCAAGCGAAAGCCACTTCGGGATCGGGCGTGACGCGCCTTCGCGAAGCGCTTTTAAGTGCTCGATGTCGCGGCTGCCCTGACGGATGGTGATCACATCGCCCGCCGAAACCAGCGCGCTCGGGATGTCAAGGCGCGTGCCATTGACCAGGATGTGGCCGTGGCGCACCAGCTGGCGCGCGTTGGCGCGCGAAAGACCAAAGCCAAGACGGAAGACGACATTGTCCAGACGGCGCTCAAGCATGATGAGCAGATTTTCGCCGGTGACGCCCTTTTGAAGCTCGGCTTTGTCGTAGAAGCGACGGAATTGCGTCTCCAGCATGCCGTAGATGCGGCGCGCCTTCTGTTTCTCGCGAAGCTGGACGCCGTACTCGCTCATCTTGCGTGCGCGAGCCTTGCCGTGCTCACCGGGGGGAGTCGCACGCGCGGTGATCGCGCATTTTTGTGTGTAACATTTGTCGCCTTTCAAAAACAGCTTGACACCCTCACGACGGCACAGGCGGCAAACCGATCCAGTATACCTCGCCATATCAGTTTGACCTCCTTACACGCGGCGACGTTTGGGCGGACGGCACCCGTTGTGGGGCACCGGCGTCACGTCTTTGATCATGTTGACTTCAAGGCCCGCGGCCTGCAGGGAGCGGATGGCGGCCTCACGCCCCGAACCCGGCCCCTTGATGAAGACTTCGACGGTCTTCAGGCCGTACTCCATCGCGGACTTGGCGGCCGTTTCGGCGGCAACCTGAGCGGCGAAGGGTGTGGACTTTTTGGAGCCACGGAAACCGAGTCCGCCGGCGCTCGCCCAGGATAGGGCGTTGCCCTGAACGTCTGTGATGGTGACGATCGTGTTGTTGAACGAGGAGCGGATGTGCGCGGCTCCGCGTTCGATCAGCTTGCGTTCGCGGCGCTTGCGCGTCCCGCGGCGCGATTTAGATGCTCCCTTGGTTGGTGCAGCCACGTGAGTCCCTCCTTATTTACCTTGCGGCCTTTTTCTTGCCGACTACTTGCTTCTTCGGTCCCTTTCGCGTGCGCGCGTTTTGCTTGGTGTTCTGCCCGCGGACCGGAAGGTTGCGGCGGTGGCGGACGCCGCGGTAGCAGCCGATCTCCACCAGTCGTTTGATGTTGAGTGAAACCTCGCGGCGCAGGTCGCCCTCGACCTTGAGGTTCTTTTCGATGTACTCGCGGAGCTTGGAAATATCGCTCTCGGTCAGATCCTTGACGCGCGTGTCGGGGCTGATGCCCGTGTCGGCAAGCACGAGGTTGGACGTGACACGTCCGATCCCGAAGATGTAGGTCAGGCCGATCTCCACCCGCTTTTCGCGCGGGAGGTCGACTCCGCTGATTCGTGCCATACGATGCCCTCCATTTCATGGTGTGCATATGGTATCGCGCCGTAGATTCCCTGCGAAGCGCAGGGGATCCAGCCGCCGGCGCGTTGTTTTCATTGGCGAGCGGCGAGCGGGGATGTACCGCCTGGTTTAGCCCGCATCCGCACAAGGGATACTTCCCCTGTGAATCCTGCCGTCCGACGCTTGCGCCGCGGACGCGAATTCAACCGTGGTTGGCGGCTAGCCCTGCTTTTGCTTGTGCTTGGGCGTGGCGGAACAAATGACCATCACGCGGCCCTTGCGGCGGATGATCTTGCAATTCTCGCAAATCGGCTTGACCGAAGGTTTGACTTTCATGCCTGAAATCCTCCTAACCTAATTCATGCCGTCCGTAACGCCTAGCGCATACTGACCGCCTGATGTGCGCGCCTACCTTCGCTTGTCACCCTTGGCAGAGCAAAGGATTGATGTGCGCATGAGTTGCATTATGACTCTCTTACGACTTCGCGCGCCAGGTGATACGCCCGCGCGTCAAATCGTAAGGTGATAACTCGACTGTGACCCGATCTCCGACCAGGATGCGAATGAAGTTCATGCGCAGCTTACCGCTGATGTGCGCAAGCACCATGTGCCCGTTTGGAAGTTTAACCTTAAACACGGCGTTGGGGTAGATCTCGTCGACGACGCCCTCGACCTCGATCATGTCGCTTTTGCTCATGGCCCCATCCCCTTTCCGCACTCGCGCCTCTTGTCGATAGAATAACCCAAATCTCCAAGGGCTGCGCGCACTTCGTGGTCCTCCACGCGACCGCTTTGTACTAATTTGCCCGCTAAACTGGAAATCAATTCCGGCTTTGGCTGAATATGCCTGATCTTTTTTTTCTTGGGAGCCGCCATCTTGTGCGTCTCGCCATCTGAAAGCCCGACGTGCAGGCTGTCGATGACAGAAACGACCACGAAGTAGCGCCCTTTATCGCGTCCTGCCCGGCTGAGCACGACGCGGCCCAAATCCAAAGCATCTTCGCTCACACCGGCACCCCCTCGAACAAGTCTTTGGGAGCGTCCGGCCATGTGAGCAGTTCCGGCGGGCCGTGCTCGCGGATGGCCACAGTGTGTTCGTAGTGCGAGGAGAGTTTGCGGTCCTTGGTCCTGACCACCCAGCCGTCAGAACTGACGTCCACGTCCCATGTCCCCTGGTTGATCATGGGCTCGATGGCGATGGTCATGCCCGCTTTGAGACGCAAGCCGCGCCCCGGTTGGCCGAAGTTGTTGACCTGCGGGTCTTCGTGCATCTCTTGGCCGATACCGTGCCCGCAGAGCGCGCGCACAACGCCATAGCCACACGAAGCTGCGTGCGTCTCCACCGCGTGCCCGATGTCGGAGAGCCGGTTTCCTTCAACAGCCATGGCCGCGCCATGAAAAAAGCAGCGCTCAGTCTCGCGTATCAAGCGCAGCGCTTCTTCGGATACCTTGCCCACCGGGACGGTGAGCGCGCTGTCTCCGTGATACCCCTCGATGATCGCACCCAGGTCAAGACCCACAATGTCGCCTTCCAGCAGGGGCTTATCATTGGGTATCCCGTGAACAACATGCTCGTTGACCGAGGTGCAAAGCGACGCGGGGAATCCGTTGTAGCCGAGGAAGGAGGGCACACCGCCCATCTTGCGGATGTGTTTATCCGCCAAGCGGTCAAGCTCAAGCGTGGTCACGCCTGGTTTGACGGCGTCTTTGAGGATCATGAGCGTATCATAGACCAGTGCTCCGGCTTTGCGCATGCGCTCAAGCGCGAGTGCGTTCCGAATCACAATCATAGCTTTGCTCCGAGGGCTGCCGTGATGCGCTGCGCGACTTCCTCAACACTCGCATCCGCATCGACGTCAAAGAGCTTGCCTTTTGCGTGGTAAAACGCGATCAGAGGCGCTGTCTTTTCCTCGTACACGCGGAGGCGCGCCATGATGGGTTCTTCGCGGTCGTCCTCACGCCAAACGAGGGCTGAACCGCATTTGTTGCAAACATCCTTGCCATCCAGCGCATCCACGTGCGTAATCAGCCCGCAGGATGAGCATGACCGGCGTCCGGAAAGTCGGCGCGTGAGACGAGCTAGCGGTATCGAGAGGTTGATGACGCGTTCCGGCGCGCGGATGACTTCAAGCGCCTCAGCCTGAGGCACGGTGCGCGGGAAACCGTCGAGCAGGTAGCCGCATTGGCAATCCGGCTCAGAAAGCCTTTCGCGTACCAGCGCGATGGTCACCTCATCGGGAACGAGACTGCCCGCGTCAATGTATGCTTTCGCTTGAACCCCCACGGGCGTCTTCCGCGCGATTGCGGCGCGGAACATGTCGCCCGTGGAGATATGAGGTACACTTTGGGCTGCGGCCACGAAGGCCGCCTGCGTGCCCTTGCCCGCGCCAGGCGGACCTAAGAAAACGATGTTCATGAACCGCGCCCTACTCAAGGAAGCCTTTGTAGTGGCGCATGAGCATCTGGGAGCGAATTTGGTTGGTCGTCTCAAGCGCAACGGACACGACGATCAGTATGCTTGTCGCGCCGATCGGGCTCCTGCTCCCCGACATCACGAGGATGACTGTGGGGATCGTCGCCAGTATCGCAAGGAAGACCGCGCCAAAGAGTGTAATACGCGAGGACGTCCTCATCAAAAAGTCCGAGGTCGGTTTTCCAGGGCGGATACCCGGGACAAACCCGCCGTTCTGCTGAAGGTTCTTGGACATCTCAATCGGATTAAAGGAGATGGACGTATAGAAATACGTGAAGAACAGGATCAGCAGCATGTTGAGGAAAATGTAGATCGGCGAGGACATGCTGAAGTACGTGTTGATGAAGGTGTAGAACCCGCTGCCCTTCCAGAACTCGGCGATCAGACCGGGGAACGTAATGAAGGACGATGCGAAAATCAGCGGCAGAACACCCGAGGAGTTGACCTTGAGGGGCATGTACGTGGACTGTCCGCCGTACATGCGGCGGCCCACCATACGCTTGCCATACTGGATCGGGATGCGGCGCTCAGCCTGATCCACGAACACGACGGCCGCCACGATGAGGAGCGCTCCAATGATATACATCGGATAGATCAGGAGGTTGCTCGCGCTGTCAAACGCGGTCTGAATCGCTGCCACGACCAGTGTGGGCAGTCGCGAGATGATGGACACAAAGATCAGTAGCGAGATGCCGTTGCCAACACCCTTTTCGGTGATGCGCTCACCGATCCACATCGTCAGCGAAGTGCCAGCCGCCATGGCCAGACCGATCGTGATGTAGGTGAAGGGATTGGCGTTCTTAACCGCTTCCGGGCCCATGCCCACGATCAGGCCCACCGCCATGATAAAGCCAATGCCCACCGTGACGTATCGGGTGATCTGAACGATTTTTTTGCGGCCGTCTTCGCCTTCTTTTTGCATGGCTTCCAGCTTGGGGATTGCAACGGTCAACAGCTGCATGATGATCGACGCGTTGATGTAAGGCGAGATGCCCATCGCGAAGATGGTGAAGCGGTTGAGCGCACCGCCGTTCATGATGTCCATGAAGCCCAGGAGACCGTACTGCTCAACCTGGGAAGCGATGAACTCAACGTTAATGCCGGGAATGGGTACGTACGTACCCAAACGGTAGATGAAGAGCATGAGGAGCGTGTAGAGGATTTTTTTGCGCAGATCCTCCACTTTCCAGGCGTTTCGAATGGTTTCGAACACCTAGACCACCTCGGCTTTCCCGCCTGCAGCCTCGATCTTCTCCTGCGCCGACTTGGTGAACTTCTGGGCTTTGACCGTGATCTTGGCCGTAAGCTCGCCCGAGCCCAGAATCTTGACGGGCAGATTCAGGGTTCCGATCAGGCCATTGGCGAAAAGCTCGACGGCAGTGATCTCGGCGCCCGCTTCGAACAGGCCTTCCATCGAACCGATGTTGACGATGGAGTATTCGGTGCGGAAGATGTTGGTGAAGCCGCGCTTGGGGAGGCGGCGAATCAGCGGCATCTGGCCGCCTTCAAATCCCGGGCGCTTGCCGCCGCCGGAGCGGGACTTCTGGCCCTTCTGGCCGCGTGCGGAGGTTTTTCCAAGGCCCGAGCCCACGCCGCGGCCGACACGCTTTGGAGCGGTCGTCGCGCCGGGAGACGGCTTGAGTTCGTGGATATACATCTTTTACGTCCCTCCCGTTACTCGGCGACTTCTTCGCACGTCACCATGTGCTTGACTGCGAATACCATGCCGCGCGAGCAGGCGTTGTCCGGCAGTATCACGGTCTGGCCGATCTTGCGAAGGCCAAGCGCCCTGACGGTGCGGATGTGCTTCTCAATAGAGCTAATCGGGCTCTTCTTGAGCGTAACTTTGAGCTTGCTCATTGAAGGGTCCCTCCCTGCTCTGTCAGCTGTTCAACCGGAATGCCGCGGAGCTTGGCGACGGACTGCGCCGTTTTCAGAAGCTGAAGCGCGGTGATAGTCGCCTTCGCGATGTTGATGGCGTTGGCCGATCCAAACGTCTTGGTACGGATATCCTTGACGCCCGCCATCTCAAGCACAGCGCGGGCAGCGCCACCGGCGATGACGCCCGTTCCTTCCGGGGCGGGGATGAGGGCGACTTTGCACGCCTCAAACTTGGCCTCGATACGGTGCGGAATGGTTGTGCCGATGATCGGCACGTTGATCAGCTGCTTTTTCGCGTCTTCATTGGCTTTGCGGATGGCTTCGGGTATTTCCGTGGCCTTGCCCATGCCAACGCCCACGCGGCCTTTTTCGTCTCCGACAACCACAAGAGCCGAAAAGCGGAAGTTGCGGCCACCTTTGACGACCTTGGCGACGCGGTTCACGGCGACAAGGCGGTCCTTGAACTCGGATACTGGTTCGCGATCACGGTGCTGCATTTATTTCCCTCCTTTTTCCGGCCCTAGAACTCGAGCCCGGCTTCTCGTGCGCCGGCTGCGAGCTCTTGCACGCGCCCGGTGTAGATGTAGCCGCCCCGGTCAAACACGACGGATTTGATGCCCTTGTCCAGCGCACGCTTGGCAACGGTCTGTCCAACAAGCTTGGCCGCCTGCTTTTTTGTCATTTCGGCAATCTGCGCAGCGAGCGTCTTGTCGAGCGTCGAAGAGCTGCAAAGCGTGGTGCCGACGGAATCATCGATGATCTGTGCGTAGATGTTGCCAAGGCTGCGGTACACGCACAGCCGCGGACGGGCGGGGATGCCGGCGACCTTTTTGCGGACGCGGGCATGGCGGATCACGCGGATCGCGTTTTTATCCTGTTTGTGAAACATGCTTTCGCTCCTTACTTCTTGCCGGCTTTGCCTTCCTTGCGGATAATGCGTTCGCCTTCATATTTGATGCCCTTACCCAGGTAGGGTTCCGGCGGACGAACCTGGCGGATGTTGGCCGCAAGCTCGCCCACACGCTGCTTCGAAATGCCTTTGACGATGATCTGGTTCGGAGTCGGCACATCGAACGTGATGTTCGGCTCTTCATCAAACTCAACCGGATGCGAGTAGCCCATGTTGAGCGTGAGTTTCTTGCCGGACTTGAGCGCGCGGTAACCCACGCCCTCAATCTGAAGCGTCTTTTGGAAGCCCTCTGTCACGCCTTTGACCATGTTGTTGATCAGCGCGCGGGAGAGGCCGTGGTAAGAGCGTTCCTGCTTTGCGTCGCTCTTGCGCTCAACCGTCAGGATTCCCGCGTCCATCGAAACGATGATGGAAGGGACGATCTTCTCGGTGAGCTCACCCTTGGGGCCTTTGACCGATACCGTGTTGTCAGCCGCGACTTTCACCGTTACGCCCGCGGGGATGGTGATGGGCATTCTGCCAATTCGAGACATTTTACCTTTTCCCCCTTACCAGACGTACGCGAGCACTTCGCCGCCAATGGCCTTGGCGCGCGCATCGCGGTCGGTCATCACGCCTTGAGACGTGGAGAGGATGGCGATGCCGAGACCGCCCAAAACCTTGGGGATCTGATCGACCTGAGCGTATACGCGCAGACCGGGCTTGGAGATGCGCTTGAGGCCCGTGATGACGGACTTTTGCGCGGAGTACTTCAGCGCGATTTTGATCGCGCCTTGCGGCCCTTCCGCGATGAAGTCTACGGACTTGACGAATCCTTCGTTGAGAAGGATGGACGCGATCGCCTTTTTCATTTTAGACGCCGGGACCGTGAGGGTCTCATGCCGCGCAACCATGGCGTTGCGGATACGCGTGAGCATATCGGCGATGGGGTCGTTGACAATCATGCCTATGCCTCCTTCTTACCAACTGGCCTTTTTCACGCCGGGAATCTGCCCGTTGTGGGCCAGCGTGCGAAAGCATATACGGCAGACGCCGTATTTGCGCAACACCGCGTGCGGGCGACCGCACAAGCGGCAACGGGTGTACGCCCGGGTGGAGAACTTGGGCTTTAACGCTTGCCGGATTTTCTGTGATGTCTTGGCCACTTACTTCTCCTCCTTACTGCTGGGCGAAAGGCATGCCCATGAGCTGCAAGAGCTCCTTGGCTTCCTCATCGGTCTTGGCGGTTGTGACGAAAATCATCTCAAGCCCGCGGACCTTTTCGACCTTGTCATAGTTGATTTCCGGGAAGATCAGCTGCTCGCGAACGCCGAGCGCGTAGTTGCCGCGGCCGTCAAAGGCTTTGTTGGACACGCCTCTGAAGTCACGCACGCGCGGAAGCGCTATGGAGAACAGCTTATCCGCGAACTCATACATCCGCGTTCCCCGCATCGTCACTTTCGCGCCGATGTTCATTCCCTGACGGAGCTTGAAGTTCGCAATGGACTTCGTCGACTTTGTCACGACCGGTTTTTGCCCCGTGATCGTCGCCATCTCCTGAACTGCGACTTCCAGTGACTTCGGGTTGTCTTTCAAATCGCCCAGACCGACGTTGAGCACGATCTTATCAAGGCGCGGTATCTCATTGACGTTTTTGTAACCGAAGCGCTGCATAAGAGCAGGAACGACTTCGGCCAAGTACTTATCTTTCAAGCGTGGCACGTTCGTTTCCCCCCTTAAGCCAAGATTTCGCCGCATTTTTTGCAAATGCGGACCTTGCTTCCATCTTCTAAAATCTTGTGCGCGATGCGCGTTCCCTTTTGGCACTTCCCGCACAGGAGCATCACTTTTGAAGCGTAGAAAGGCGCTTCGCGGTGGATGATGCCGCCCTGTTGGCGCGCTCCGCGCGCCTTCTGGTGCTTCGTGATGATGTTGACGCCCTCAACCACAATGCGTCCCTCTTTGGGAAGGGCGGTGAGGACTTTGCCTTTTTTGCCAGCGTCCTTGCCGGAAATGACGACCACTTGGTCATCCTTCTTGACGTGGATCTTTCTCTGCTGAATCAAGTTCACCTCTCCTTTCCTTACAGGACTTCGGGCGCGAGCGAGATGATCTTCATGTAGTCTTTCTCGCGGAGCTCACGGGCGACCGGCCCGAAAATGCGCGTCCCGCGCGGCTGCTTTTGGTCGTTGATGATCACGGCTGCGTTATCGTCAAAGCCGATGTACGTTCCGTCGGGACGGCGCACTTGCTTGACCGTGCGCACGATGACCGCCTTGACGACCTCGCCCTTTTTAACGACGCCACCCGGGGACGCGGTCTTCACCGACGCCACGATTACATCGCCGATTCCGCCGCTTGAGCGAAACGAACCGCCCAGCACGCGAATCGCCATAATCTCCTTGGCCCCCGTGTTATCGGCGACCTTGAGCCTTGTTTGCGGCTGCACCATTGGGTTATCCTCCTACTAACTAAGCTTTTGCCGGGACGATGGGGCCCGGACTCGGGACATGGGGGCTTTCGGGGTCACACCCGACCCCCGCCGAAGTGAACTCCTCCGGCATCCCACTCGTCCGCACGCTTAGCGTGCGTGGACGAATGACGAACTTACTTCGCCTTTTCGATGATCTCGACGAGGCGCCAACGCTTCTCCTTGGAGAGGGGGCGGGTTTCCATGACACGCACGGTGTCGCCGATGCCGCACTCGTTGTTTTCATCGTGGGCCTTGAGCTTAGTCGTGTGGTTCAGGATCTTTTTGTAAAGCGGGTGGGTGTCGCGGGTCCTGATGGCGACGACGATCGTCTTGTCCATCTTATCGGATACGACAGTGCCCACGCGGGTTTTACGAAGGGTGGTTCGGACTTCCGACATCTTGTTGAAAACCTCCTCGGGCACTTATGCTTTTTCTTGCTCGCGCAGGATGGTGTGGATGCGAGCGATCTCCTTGCGGCAGGCGCGGATGGTCATGGGGTTAGAGAGCTGACCGGTGGCCTGCTGGAAGCGAAGGTTGAACAGCTCGGTCTTTTTGTCCTTGATCTGCTGTGCAAGCTCATCCGCGCTCAAATCGCGCAGTTTATCGGCTTTAAGACTCATGTCGCGCTCACCTCCGAGCTCTTGTCCCGGGTGATAAACCGGCACTTGATGGGCAGTTTGTGCATCGCGAGGCGCATGGCTTCGCGCGCGTCTTCCTCGGGCACGCCCGACATTTCAAACAGAACACGGTCGGGCTTGACAACCGCGACCCAGTACTCCGGCGAGCCTTTTCCCGATCCCATTCGGGTTTCGGCGGGCTTTTCGGTGATGGGCTTATCCGGGAAAATCTTGATCCAAACCTGTCCGCCGCGCTTAGTAAAGCGCGTCATCGCGATACGGGCGGCCTCGATCTGGTTGGACGTGATCCAGGCGGGTTCAAGCGCGACAAGGCCGAAGTCGCCGTAGGCGAGAAAATTGCCGCGAGAAGCTCTGCCCTTCATGCGGCCGCGGAACACGCGGCGCCGCTTGACGCGTTTTGGCATCAGCATGGGTTATTTTCCTCCCTCCACGACCTTCTTCACAACGCGGTTGGCGGTGGGAAGAACCTGGCCTTTGTAGATCCAGACTTTGACGCCGATGTTGCCGTAGGACGTGTGCGCTTCGGCGAAGCCGTACTCGATGTTGGCGCGGAGCGTCTGAAGCGGAACTGATCCTTCGCGATAGCCTTCCGAGCGCGCGATTTCCGCGCCGCCCAAACGGCCGTTAACCTTTGTTTTGATCCCGCGGATGCCGCCCTTCATGGCGCGCTGGATGGACTGCTTGAGCGCGCGACGGAAGGAGATGCGCTTCTCAAGCTGCTGCGCGATGTTGACCGCAACGAGCTGCGCGTCGGTTTCCGGGTTCTTGATCTCCATGATGTCCACGCTCGCGGGCTTGCCCACAAACGCTTCAACCTCTTTTTTGAGCTTTTCGATGTCCTGCCCGCCC
This sequence comes from Eubacteriales bacterium, assembly GCA_031548365.1. Classification (GTDB taxonomy): domain Bacteria; phylum Bacillota; class Clostridia; order Christensenellales; family UBA1750; genus JAVBRD01. The sequence continues at coordinate 119,249 of JAVBRD010000008.1, read as the reverse complement.
CTGCCGATGATGACGCCCGGCTTGGCGGTGTGAATTTTAACGGTGACGCGGGAGACCGTGCGCTCGATGTCGATGCGCGCGACGGACGCGTTCGCGAGCCGTTTCATGAGCATCTTGCGAAGGTTCACGTCGCTGACCAGTGTATCCGCAAAGGTCTTCTTATTGGCATACCAGCGCGTGGACCAGTCGCGGATGACGCCCACGCGGGCTCCGTTGGGATGTACTTTCTGACCCATTTGTTTCCCTCCGTTATCCGACTTGGTCCAAAATGACCGTGATGTGGCTGGAACGCTTCATGATGGGATACATTGACCCGCGCCCATGGGGTTGGCCACGCTTGAGCGTCGGGCCTGCGTCGGCCCAGATCTCCGCCACAAAAAGGTTGTCACGCGACATGGAGAGGTTGTTCTCCGCGTTGGCAATCGCGCTGCGGACAAGCTTTTCGACCACAGGCGACGCCGCTTTGGGCGTGTACATCAGAATCGCCAGCGCCTCGTCAATGTGTTTTCCGCGAATGAGGTTGATCACAATGCGAACCTTGCGGGGGGCGATGCGGATGTACCGCGCGCGCGCGTGAGGCCGCTTTTCGGCGTTTTCTTTGCGCGCCTTGGCTTTTTCTCTGACCCTAGTTGCCATTGTCCTTCTCCCTCCTACTTACCGCCGCTGGATTTTTCCCCGGCGTGGCCGCGGAAGGTGCGGGTGGGCGCAAACTCTCCGAGCTTGTGGCCGACCATGTCTTCCGTAACATAGACCGGAACGTGTTTGCGTCCGTCGTGCACGGCGATGGTGTGGCCGACGAAATCCGGGAATATTGTGGAGGCTCTCGACCAGGTCTTGAGGACTTTTTTCTCGCCCTTCTGGTTCATTTGCTCGACACGGGCAAGCAGCCTCGGAAACACATAAGGTCCTTTTTTAACCGAACGGGACACGATGACTCCTCCTTACTTGCCGCCTGCGCGCTTGACGATGAACTTATTGGACGGATTCTTCTTCTTGCGCGTCTTGTAGCCGAGCGCCGGCTTGCCCCAAGGGGTGAGCGGGGACGGCATGCCGACCGGGCTTTTGCCTTCGCCGCCGCCGTGCGGGTGATCGTTCGGGTTCATGACGACGCCGCGGTTGTGGGGGCGGAAGCCGAGGTGGCGAACCTTGCCGGCCTTGCCCAGATTGATGTTCTCATGGTCGATGTTGCCGACCTGACCAATGGTGGCGCGCGCGGTCATGGGCACGTAGCGAACTTCGCCGGAGGGCAGGCGCACCTGAGCGTAAGCGCCTTCCTTTGCCATAAGCTGCGCGGCCATGCCGGCCGAGCGAACCATTTGTCCGCCGCGTCCCGGCTTGAGCTCAACATTGTGGATGAGCGTTCCAAGCGGGATGTTTGCGATCGGGAGGCAGTTGCCCGGGATGATGTCGGCGGAGACGCCGCTCATCACGCTGTCCCCGACCTTGAGGCCGACAGGAGCCAGAATGTAGCGTTTTTCGCCGTCCGCGTAGTTCAGGAGCGCGATGAACGCCGTGCGGTTCGGATCGTACTCAAGCGCGGCGACCTTGGCGGGAATGCCATCCTTGTTGCGCTTGAAGTCGATGATGCGGTATTTTCTGCGGGCGCGTCCGCCGCGAAAGCGAACGGTGATGCGGCCGTACATGTTGCGACCGCCCGTGCCGCGCAGATCTTCTGTCAGTGAACGCTCGGGGGCCTTCTTGGTCAGCTCGCCGTAATTGACAACCGACATGAACCTGCGGCCCGGCGAGGTTGGATTATACTTGATAACAGCCATTGTTGTATTCTCCTCCTCTTACTGGGCCATGCCCTCAAAGAACTCAATGCCCTTGGAGTTCTCGGTGAGCTTGACGTAAGCTTTCTTGGTTGCGGCGCGGCGTCCGGCGAAGCGGCCCATGCGCTTGATCTTGCCTTCTTTGTTGGCCGTGTTGACGCGCTCAACCTTGACACCCGGGAACACCGCCTCAACAGCGTTGCGAATCTCAACTTTGGTCGCGTCCACAGCGACGATGAACGTGTAGCTCTGCTCGGAGAGACGGTCGTACGCAGCCTCGGTCAAAACCGGGCGAATGATGACATCGTGCGGATCGCGCATTACGCGTACACCTCCTCGACCTGCGTCACGGCCTCTTTGGCAATGACGAATTTGTCGTAGCTTAGGATATCCACGGCGTTGAGCGTGTTAACCAGCGCGATCTTAAGGCCGGGGATGTTGGCTGTCGCGCGGGAGAGCAGCTCGTCCTTGCCCGCGAAAATGATCAGCGCCTTGCGGTCAATGCCAAGCGCCTTGAGCGCAGCGGCCATGTCGCGGGTCTTGCCTTCGGAGGAGAAGATTTTGTCCACAATGATGAACTTCTCGCTCGCCACTTTGTCAGAAAGAGCGCAGCGGATCGCCGCCTGCTTCATCTTGCGCGGAATGCTCATGGACCAATCGCGGGGTTTAGGCGCGAACACGATGCCGCCCTTTGTCCACTGCGGAGAACGCGTGGAGCCTTGGCGCGCGCGGCCTGTCCCTTTTTGACGCCACGGCTTTTTTCCGCCTCCGGAAACCTCGGCGCGGGTCAGCGCGGACTGTGTGCCCTGCCGTTTGTTCAGCTGCTGTATACGGACGACCTGATGCACGAGCGCGTCGTTCATCGGGACGCCGAAGACGCTCTCGGAGAGGGCCATTTCGCCCACTTGCGCGCCTTTCATGTCAAATACCTTGACGCTTGGCATGTCCCTTTTACCTCCTCTATTTACGCCTTGACGGAATCGCGAATGATCACGAGTCCGCCGGCAGGTCCCGGGATCGCGCCCCGGACGAGGATCAGATCGCGCTCGGCGTCCACGCGCACGACTTCAAGATCCTGGATGGTCACGCGTTCGTGGCCAGTGCGTCCCGCCATGTGCTTGTTCTTAAACACGCGGGAAGGATCGGAGTTCGCGCTCATAGAGCCCAGACCGCGGTGATACTTTGAGCCGTGGGCCATGGGGCCGCGGCTCATGTTCCAGCGCTGGATCGGGCCGAGCGTACCCTTGCCCTTGCTGGTGCCGATGACGTCGATTTTGTCGCCCGCGGCGAAAACATCGCTCTTGATAACCGCTCCGACCGAAAGACCGTCAACGCTTTCCAGGCGAAGCTCGCGCAGCGCGCGGGTGGGGGCGACGCCCGCCTTGTCGAAGTGGCCCTTTTCGGGCTTGTTGACCAGCTTTTTGACGCGGTTTTCCGGGATGGCGTCAAAGCCGACCTGAACTGCGGTGTAGCCGTCCTTGTCCACGGTTTTGAGCTGGGTCACGGTGCACGGCCCCGCCTGCACAACCGTGACGGGGGCAATCCTGCCATCGGGCAGGAAGACTTGCGTCATGCCAAGCTTTTTGCCGACGATCGCTTTTTTCATGGCTTAATCCCTCCTGTCCCTTACAGCTTGATTTCGATGTCAACGCCTGCCGGCAGATCAAGGCGCATGAGCGCTTCGACGGTCTTGGGCGTGGGAGAGAGAATGTCGATGAGACGCTTGTGAGTGCGTGCCTCGAACTGTTCTCGTGAGTCCTTGTGCTTATGGGGCGAGCGCAGAATTGTGATGACCTCGCGCTCAGTCGGAAGCGGTATCGGCCCCGAAACGCCCGCGCCCGTGCGCTTGGCGGTGTCCACGATTCTCTCAGCGGACTGGTCAATGAGCTGGTGCTCGTAAGCCTTGAGCTTGATCCGGATCTTTTTGCTTGCCATTGATGGCCCTCCTTATCCGTCCTCGGTACATGCTGCCGTGCGTATCGCGACTTAAATTTTGCGCGGCGAGCCCGAAGCCCGTCGCCCGATTTGAAACCGGACATTTGTCAGCGGAAATTACCGGCCGCGAAGGCCGCAACCTCCCGCTTCATCCCATAAAGTCGCACCTGATCATTTTACCCACTCCCGCGCAGATTGTCAAGCTTTATTTATTTATTCTATACATCCATCAAAATGACCAGCAAACAGCGTTTTCAGCTTCGCAAGCGTTCAGGCCGCAACTTACACGCAAAAAACCGGCGGAGATGCTTTCCATCTCCGCCGGTTGAAGTCACCTGAAGCTTAGTCCAGATCGTAGGCCGTGAAGTTGGAGGCCGCCACAAATCCGAAAGGCTTGCCGGCCGCGTCAAGCACAACCGCGACGCCTTCGGGGGTCTCACAGCGGATGATAATGACCGCGCTGCCGGCGGGCACATGGGAGAGAACACCCTTGAGGTAGGAGTGATTGTAGATGAACACGGTCTTCTCGGCAACCGCCAGCTCGCCAAAGAGTTCGCCGCCTTCGACTCCGGCCTTGAGGCCGTTGGATGTCGTCTTGACGATGTACTCGACATCGCCCACTGTGACGGTCTTGTCCGCGGGCGCGGAGATCACGACGGCGTCGGCCGCGAGAGCGACGGATGCGAGTGAAAACGCCATCACCAGCGTGAGCAGTAGCGCAACGGTTTTCTTCATTTGTAATGTACCCCCTTCGTTCTGGAAACGCTTTAACGCATCACTTAGTATACAGAAAATCCCGAATTTGTCAAGTGTTATGGGCTATGTCGAATCGTGTCTAAATCTTCCAGCCTTTGGCTTCCAGTCTCGCGAACATCGCGTACCAACCCTCGCCCGACTCCAGTTCACGCGGCGTGCCCGACTCCACAACACGCCCCGCGTCCACGACGTGTATGGCGTCCGCGTCGATTACACCCGACACACGGTGGGAGATCGTCAGGATCGTCCGCCCCTCGCCGATGGCGCGCACAGCAGAGAGCACGTCGCTTTCGGTGCGCGCGTCCAGGCCTGCGGTCATCTCATCGAGCAGGAGAACCGGCGGTTTTAGGACCACCGCGCGCGCGAGCGACAAAAGCTGCGTCTGCCCGTGTGAGAGCTGCGCGCCGCCCTCGCCGAGGAACGCGTCGTACCCCTTGGGCTGTGAGATGATCGTCTCGTGCAGGCCCACCAGCTTGGCGGCCTCAATGACCTCTTCCCGGCTGATGGTCTGGTCGTCCAGAGCGATGGCGTCGTGCACGGTGCCGTCGAAGATCTGAACGGTCTGGGGCACAAGCCCGATCAGCCTGCGGCGCGACTGCGGCGGAAGCTTGAACGGGTCAATTCCCCCCACGCGCACAGTTCCGGATGACGGCTGATAAAGACCGCAAACCAGCTGCATAAGCGTAGACTTCCCGGCGCCCGTTCGACCCACCAGCGCCGCTTTCCCGCCCGCGCGCACACTCATGCTCGCGCCCCGCAACACCGGAGAATCGTCGGAGTAACCGAACACGGCGTCACAAATCTCTATTCCCGCCGTGGAAGGCAAGCGCTCGGCAAGGGATGGGTCGCCCGCACGGTCCTCTGTCGGCTCTCGCAGAAACTCCTCGATACGCTGGAGGCCGGCAAACGCTTCCTGCAGCGTCTGCAGCTCCATGGCGAGCTGCTCGATCGGGGTGAAAAGGCGCCCCACCAGATCCGCGATGGCCGCAAGCGAGCCCACCGAGATCATCAGCGAGAGCGGCGTGCCGTTGCTCGCACCCCACCAAACGCAAAATGCGATGACGATCATGCGCAGCATCTGGGACACTGAGGGGAACCACGACTGGAATGCCGCAATTTTGTCAGCGGCGCTGACACGCTCGCGCAATGGGTTCTGGAACTTAAAGAGCACGCGCGCTTCCCGCCCGAAAGCCTTGATGATCTTAAGGCCTGAAAAATTTTCGGAAAGTGTCGCGCTGATCTCGGCGTCCGAAACGCGAAGCCGCATCATATTTGTCCGGATGCGCTTCCTTTGTACATAATACGTTACAAACAGCGCGGGCGCGGCGCACAGCGCGAACAGCCCGATGGGCAGGCTAATCGCGATGAGCGCGAACACCACGCCGATGGCTTTGATCATATCTGAAGCGATGCCAATCAACCCCGTGGTAAAAAGCGTGTTGACCGACTCGACGTCCGCCGTGAAGCGCGAGAGCGTCGCGCCCAGCGGCACGCGGTTGTAGTACGACATGGGCAGCCGCTCCAGGTGCTCCCCCATGTGGCGACGGAGCGCTAAAAGCATGTCCTGGCCAAAGCGCGTGGTCAGCACGGACTTGACAACATCGGACGCCGCAGCAGACACATTCATGGCGATATACAGGAGCGCAAGCGACCAGATACCTGCCGTCGTACCCGCAGTGATTGGCCCATCGATCACGCGCCGCAGGATGAGCGCCGGCTGAAGGGAGAGCCACACGCCCGCCGTGACGGAGACCACGATGAGCGCCAGCATCCAAGCGCGCTTCCTCGCGACTTCACCCGCCGCTTGAAACAGGAAGGGGTACTTCTTCACAGCGCGTCACCCCCCAGCACCCGCTGCGCGTCCAGGATATCGCGGTAGAGTCCGTCCTCTCTGGATAAAGCGGCGTGCGTGCCGCTCTGGCACACCCGCCCATGATCGAGCACGAGCACATGATCCGCCATGGACAAACTCTGAAGCCTGTGCGTGAACAGGAACACTGTGCGGCCTTCGAGGCGCTCGCGCACACTTTCAAGAATGCGTTTCTCCGTCGCGGGGTCGACCGCAGAGAAAGGGTCGTCGAGCAGCACGATGGGGTTCTCCCCGTACAACGCGCGCGCAAGCGACAGTCTCTGCCGCTGTCCGCCCGACACGCGCACGCCCTTTTCCCCAACCGCCGTCTTGAGCCCTTCGGGGAAACGGTCGAGATCCTGCCAAAGGCCCGCCGCCTTTGCCGCAGCCTCCACTTTCACGTCGTCCGGCTGGTCCGCCGCGAACGAAATGTTGCCCTCCAACGAATCGCTGAACAAAAAGCTTTCGTGACCCGTGTAAGAGATGAACGCGGCGCGCGTACCCGCGGCCACGTTGGAAAGCTCCACGCCTCCGACCTTGAGGCTCCCACCGTAAGGGTACAACCCAGTGAGCGCATGGCACAGCGCGGATTTGCCCGAGCCGACCGCGCCGGTGACGCCGATGATCTGCCCCGCCTTGGCTGAAAAATCAATCGGCCCGACCGCGTCCACCTCCCCCGTGGGAAACCGGAATGTCAGGCCCTTCATCTCCACCATGGCGCGCGCGTTTGCGCGGGGGATGTCGGGGTGCTCGGGGTCTTTTCCTTCGGGCGAATCGTACACTTCTCTGATCCTGGCCCACGCGGCGTTGGCCGCCGAGAGCTGGTTGAAGATGCGCGCCGCAGCGCGCGTCTTTTCATCCGCTATGGACAGAAACAAGGTGAGGTATGCGGTGAGGCCGCCGATCGTCCACGCGCCCTCGACCACGTTCTTCCCTCCGATCGCGAGCACGAGCACCGCGCCGATGCCAGCGAGCATGGCGTACACGGGCATCAAGCCGCTCTGGAGCGCGCTGGCCTTGACCGTCCATCCCGACTGATCTTCGAACATGCCGTTGAGCCGCGCGCGCTCCTCAAGCTCCTTGCCGAAAACACGCAAAACGGACACGCCCCCCAGCATGCGCACGAGCTGCACGGTCGTTCTCGCCGCCGCGCGCCGCGCCTTGAGCGAGAGCTCGTAGATCGGGCCGCGCATGGCTTCCGCGAAAAACAGCGTCAGAGGGATGGGGATGGCGCAAATCAGCGTCAGCTTCCAGTCCAGCGTAAAAAGCGTTACAAGGTAAACCAGAATGTAAAGCCCTGTGTTGAAGATATGCTGCATAGACATCCGGAGCGTACGCGTCAAGACGTTGACATCGCCCACGCCGCGAGAGATCATGTCGCCCGATTTTTGCTTTGACAAGCTCGCCATGGGCTGCCGCAGGATCGCTCCCAGGAACGCGTACCGCATATCGTTTTCCACGCGATTGACGAAGAACCTCGCGAAAATGCGTTCAAACGTCCTCGCGAGCGCCACGATCAGTTGAACCAGCACAACCGTGAGCGCAGCGCGCGTCACATCCCACCCCGGGCCGCCGGAGGCCGCCGCCACAGCCGCGTCGATGAGCGCGCCCATCGCCAGCGGGCCGTACACGCTGACCACATTGTTGACGATCCCGCCCGCCGAGAACAGCGCGATGAACCCCGGGTACCTGAATACCATCCTTGGCAAGCTGGTCTCGATCCTCCGAGGCCCCTCATACTGTCGTGCTTTTACAGGCAAGAACGCATCTCCCCTTCACTTCGGCAATACCCCCACATGATACATCAAACCACCGCCATACGCAACGATAATACCGGGCAATACGCCGGAGGAGACACCGCCGCATACCGCGACAAAACCCTTGGGTCAAAGTCTCCGCGCCGCTCAACCCTTGTACTTGTTTGTGCCTTTATGTGGTATACTTTGTTATCCGCGCGCGGCATCCCGGGGAGTGTAGCGCCTCATCGCGCCACAACAGCCCGATTGTCCTTGGGCGTGTCACCCGCAGCTGCGTAATAAAATCGGCAATCTCTCATTTGGAGGGCGTATGGAAGGCTCGCAAAAGCACCAGCTTCAAGGTAAATCCATTTCCGTGGTCACGCTCGCGACGTTTGTAAGCAAAGTGTCCGGCATGGGCCGCGAGATCGCTATGGTGGTCATCTATGGACGTGGCGCGATCACGGACAGCTACAACCTGGCATACAGAATCATCTTCCTATTATATTTATTCGGGAGCACGTATGTGGACACCACGTTCATCCCCGCGTACGCCGAGGCGCGCGCCAAGGAGGGTGAGGCGGGTGCCTCGGCGTTCGCGAGCAACATACTGACGCTCTTGCTCGGATTCGGAGCGGTTTTAGCCGCGTTCTTCAGCGTGCTACCCGCTCTCCCCATCAAGGCGATCGGGCCGCTGTTGGACCCCGCGCGCTTTATCACAAGCGTCCAGATGCTGCGCATCATGCTCCCCATGCTCCCCATCATGTGCGCCACCAGCGTCCTGAGCTCCGTGCTCAACGCGCGGCGCAGGTTCCTTGCGCCCCAGTTGACCGCCCTGCCCATGAATCTTGCGATCATCGCGGCGTGCGCGCTCGCCGACGTCAAGAGCGGCGCAGTGCTCGCTTGGGCGACAAGCGCCGGCGTGGCGCTGCAGTTGCTCTTTTTGGCACCCTTTCTCAAGGGACAGTTCACGTACAGGCCGCGCCTCGATTTTTCCGACCCCCGCCTGCGCGCGACGTTCGCTCTCGCCGTCCCCGCGCTCATCGGGGGAGCGACAATGGAACTCAACCCCATTGTGGACTCGATCCTGGGTTCAGGCATGCCGCATGGCGCGATAACGGCGCTCTCCCTGGCCAACAAGCTGCTCGCGTTCATCACAGGCGTGCTGCTCATCCCGCTCGTCACGGTCATGTTTTCCCAGATCAGCGGGATCGCGGCAAAAGAGAACAGTCCGAAAAACGTCATCGCGGTGCTCCAGCGTTATATGGGCACCGTGATCTTCATCGCGATGCCCGTCACGGTCATCGCGATACTTCTGCGGTTTGACATCGTTCGCTTCATGTTCGAATACCTCAATTTCGATCGGGCCGACACGATCATCACCGCCGATGTCTTCGCCATGTACCTCCCGGGCATCGCCGGTATCGGCATGACCTACCTCATAACCCGCACGTTCTACGCGCTGCGCGACACGCGGACGCCCGCGTGGTGCGGCGCGCTCTCGGTCGTCATCAACACAGGAACCAGCATCCTTTTGGCCCGGCGCATGGGCGCTGCGGGTCTCGCGCTGGGCACGTCGCTGGGCAACATCGCGGGATCGTTTATCCTTCTTTGCGCGCTCCGGCGCAAAGGGACGCCGCTCGGGCTTTCGCGCACCCTGAAGCAGACACTGCTCTGCGCGCTTTGCGCCGCCGCCGCGGGCTATGTCTGCCACGCGCTCATCGGGCGCATCCGCCCGGACGCCGCTTTTTTTCGCATTCTCACCGGGGGCGGCGCGTCACTCCTGTCCTACACCGCGCTCGCCGCACTCTTCCGCGTGGACGCGTTGCGCAACCTGCTGGGGCTGGTGTCGAGGCGGAGGCGAAGGGAGTAACGAGCGGGAAGCGGTCACCGGGCAAACGCTTCGGGCTGAACATGCGCACGCGGGCGTTCCATGAGATGACATTGACGAAGCCGCTCGCCGAACCGGCGTCATGAAAGGATGGCCTGCATGCGCCTGCGCAACATGACCACCATCTACATTTTTAACGGGGACAAGGTTCTGCTCATCCACAAGCTCAAGTCCAAGTTCTCATCCGCCCCTCAGTACTGCGGCATCGTGCGTACACTTCAAGGCGCATGAGCTGGGCGACCCGGAAGCCTGCGTCCTGCGCGAGCTGCGCGAGGAAACCTCCATCACCAGAGCCGACATCGCCGATCTCACGCTTAAGTACATCACCATGCGCATGGCGGGCGGTGAAATCCGCCAGCAATACATCTATTTCGCAAGCCCCGCAAATCCGGATATCCGCCTGATCGCGTGCGACGAGGGCCAAACGATGTGGATCGACGCCGCTGGGCTTCTCTCCCTGCCCATGCCCGTGACCAACGCCGCGTGCCTCGAGCACTATTTACACACCGGAAAGAACGACGATTTATTCTACCTCCTCGCGATGGACGCGCAGGACCGCTCTCCCAAGACCGTATTCACGCCTCTTCGGGACATTGTCACATCGTACTGACTTTACACGCGCGCCCGTCGGTGCTATCGTAAGACCAGCGACTGTTAACTCTGAAACGGGAGGCCTTGCCATGGAGCGTAAAAAATACGTGCAAGTCGGGACGGGCGGACGCGCGCGGATGTACTACGGCGCGATCCACACCACCTACAAGGACACCTGCGAGCTGGCCGCGCTGTGCGATTTGAGCCAGACCCGCATGGACTTCACCAACCGCGCCATCGAGCGTCTTGGAGGAACTCCCCTCCCCACCTACCTCTACACCGAGTTTGAAAAGATGATCGACGACCACAAACCCGACACCGTGATCGTCACCTCCATCGACCGCACACACCACGATTATATCATTCGCGCCATGGAGAAGGGCTGCAACGTCATATGCGAGAAACCCATGACCATCGACGAGCGCAAGGTGCAGGCCATCATCGATGCGAAAAAGCGCACAGGCAAGGATCTGCGCGTCACGTTCAACTACCGCTACGCGCCCAATCACACCAAAGTCCGCGAGCTCATCATGGACGGCGTAATAGGCGACGTGTTCTCCGTGCACTTCGAGTGGCTTCTCAACACCCAGCACGGCGCGGACTACTACCGCCGCTGGCACCGATCCAAGACCAACAGCGGAGGGTTGCTCGTCCACAAATCCTCCCACCATTTCGACCTTGTCAACTTCTGGCTGGGCGCGCACCCCGAGACTGTGTTCGCGTTCGGCGAGCGTAACTTCTATGGCAAGGAAAACGCGGAAAAACGCGGCGCGCACGACTTTTACTACCGCTGCCTGGGGAGCGATGCCGCCAAGGGCGACCCCTTCGCGCTCGACGTCACGAACCCCCGCCTCAAGGAGCTCTACCTGGACGCCGAAGCCGACAGCGGCTACCTGCGCGACCGCAGCGTGTTCGGCGACGACATCTCCATAGAGGACACCATGGGCGTGATCGTGAAATACAACAACAACGCCATGATGACGTATTCCCTCAACAGCTACATGCCCTGGGAAGGCTATATCGTCCACATCAACGGCTCCAAGGGGCGCATCGAGCACATGGCGGTCGAAAAATCCTTCATCAGCGCCGCGGGCGACAAAGATGACGAAGGCGCGCTCGAAAAAAAGGAAATCGTCGTTCACCCCATGTTCGGGCGACCCTATGAGGTACAATTCGAAACCGCAAAAGGCGGTCACGGCGGCGGCGACGCCGTCATGCTCGACGACATCTTCTCCGCGAACCCCGCGCCCGACCGCTTCAAGCGCGCGGCGTCCTATGTCGACGGGGCGATGTCCTCCCTCACCGGCATCGCCGCCAACAAGGCGATCGCGGGCGGCATGCCCGTGAACATCCGCGACCTCGTGCGTTTCTAGCGAGGCGGGCATGACAGGTGGTTTCGCCCGTCCTTGTCCCCACACCTACACTAAAAGAAGAGGAGTAGGCCAATGAAGTACGCGTTCATGAGTTTTTCCAGCGAGCAATCGACCTTCGAGGAGCTGATCGCCCTCGCCAAAGCACATGGCTACGACGGCATCGAAATCCGTCTCGACGCCAAGCACGCCCACGGCATTGAGACCACGTCCGACGACGCGTTCATCGCCAACGCGCGCAAGCTCGCGCAGGACAGCGGCATTGCGGTGTGCTGCGTGGCGACGAGCTGCATGTTTCAAACGCCCGAAAAGTCCGCGCAGGGCGTGGAGTCCGGCAAGGCCGCCATCAAGCTCGCCATGAAGCTGGGCGCGCCCACCATCCGGGTGTTCGGCGGGACGATCCCCGAAGGCATGCCGCGCGCGGAGAGCCTCAAAACGGTGATCGCGGGTCTCAAGACGCTCGCGCCCTTCGCGGAGGCGGCGGGCGTGACCGTGTGCGTGGAGACGCACGACAGCTGGTGCGATCCCGCGCACGTGGCCGAGATCATCGCCGCGGTGGGCTCTCCTTATGTCATGGTCAACTGGGACATCATGCACCCCGTGCTCACGGCGGGCGTGTCCATCGAGAAAAGCTTTGAGACGCTCAAGCCGTACATCAAACACGTGCACATCCACGGCGGTACGCGAGAGAATGGCAAGCTCGAGTTCCTGCCCATTGGCCAGGGCCCGATTGACCACAGGGCGGCCGTCAAGCTCTTGATGGCGGCGGGGTACCAAGGTTTTTTAAGCGGCGAGTGGATCGGTTGGGAACCCGCGGAAGTCCATCTCCCGCGTGAGGTCGCGGTCATGAGAGCGTACGAGAAGGAGGCGTAACATCGTGAAGATCAAGGCCGGCATCATCGGTTACGGCAGGAACGGGAGCACCATGCACGCGGACGGCATCGGTCTCACCGAGGGCTTCGAGATGGCCGCAGTGTGCGACATCGACCCCGAAGCGCGCGAAAAAGCCAAGGCGCGCTTTGGCTGCAAGGTGTTTGAGGACTACCATGAGATGCTCCGCGAGGACCTCGATTTCGTAGCGGTCGTCACCAAGAGCTGCCAGCACAGCCAGATGGCGTGCGACGTACTCCGCTCAGGCAAAAACGTGCTGGTCACCAAGCCGTGGGCGCTCAACAGGGGCGAGGCGGAGGCCATGATCACGGCGGCCAATGAGAGCGGCAAGCTCCTCCTGCCGTGGCTGCCCTCGCGCTGGGCGGGAGACCTCACCCGGCTGCGCGAGCTGATCGCGGCGGGCGCCATCGGGCGCGTGTTTCAGGTGCGGCGCGGTGAATACACGTTCGGGATGCGCAACGACTGGCAGATGGACAGGGCCAGCGGTGGCGGCTACCTGCTCAATTGGGGGCCGCACATCGTCGACCAGCCCCTCCAATTGCTCGGCAAACCCGCGAAAACGGTCTTCGCGCAGATGCGCCAGACCATCAACCCGGGCGACGCCGAGGACGTGTTCCACGCCATGATGGTCACCGAGGACGGCGTGATCGTGGACGCGGAGTTCAACATCGCCGCAAACGTGCTCCCCAACTGGGTTGTGCAGGGCACGGAGGGTACGATCGTCGTTCGGGGGCAAGACATTCAAATTCACAAGCGCGTCGTCACCGCGGGCGCGGACAAGACCTCCTACCGCAGCCCCTACACCATTGAGGTCACCACCGACGACAAGGGCGCGGTCACACCCGCCAACCGCTACGGAGACACACTCGAGGTTTACGCGCACATCCTCCGCGCGCTGCGCGGCGAGGTCAAGTACGCCATTCCTCCGGAAAGCGCGCTCATGCTCACCCGCACCCTGGACGCCATACGCGCCTCCAACACCGAGATGCGCGCCATCGCCATCGACTAGCGCAAGGCTGTCAGGCGAGAGCATTTGGGAACAGGGCACGGCTTCCAGCGGCCGGTTATTAAGGCCGCGATGATCATCCTTTGGTGAACCAGCCGCAGTGGAGGCCTTTCAAAGAGGCCTCCCCGCTCTTTGAGCGTCAGTCCTCAAACCTGGACGCGATGCGCGTGAACTCCGCTTGTGTCGGGGTCACGCGCTTCTCTTTGGGAGAAAAAAGCGCGTCGAAGGCCGCGAACTCCTCCTCTGGGTAGTCGAAACCTTTGGATTCGTGAAAGAGTCCGCTCACGCCTTCCAGCGCGCGCGGTGCTAGTTCAAGGGCGAGGAGCGCCGCCTGAAACCGCCCGTCTTTGTTGCGGATGCCAAACGCTTTCCCGCCAGAAAAGCCAAAACGTCCGTAGTAATCCGGATCGCCGTAGATGATCACGGCGGCATGACCGGCCTCGCGCGCGAGATCGAGCGTTCTGCGGATGAGCGCGGAGCCCACACCCTGCCGCTGATATGCGGGATACACGCTCACCGGCCCAAACGTGATGGCGGGATGCTCGCGGCCATCCTTGGCGATGACCGCCGACCGGCTGTACGCGATGTGCCCGGCAAGCGCGCCGTCCGTCTCCGCGATGAACGAGAGCCCGGGCAGGAAATCCGCGTGTTCTCTGAGTGTGTGGAGCGCGAAGTGCTCGTCACAGCCGGGAACGTGAAGGTTCCAGAACGCCTCGCGCGTGAGCGCCTCCACGGCGCGGTAATCGTATGGTTCTTCCGTCCGAAACGTAAGGTTCATGTTCGGCCTCCTGTCGTTTGCTCGTTTTTCAGCCACGCGCGGGCTTGGGTGAGAAGCCGGTGCGGGCATAGAATCATACCGTGGCTCAACACATACTCGATGTACGCAAGCGACGCGGCGCGCAGCGACACGCGCAGCGCTTGCGTGATGTCCGCGAAAAATGGCGGCTCGCCCTCCTGATCCCACGCGAGCTTGTCGGCCACGAACAGCGCCATGTCCAGCTGTGACGCGTTCGGCTTGAGCGTGGTGTGGCACGCGACCGCGGACAGCACGCTCGCGTCATGAATCCCAAGGTTCTCCCGCGCGATCATCGCGGAAAACCGCTGATGGAGCAGGAATGGATAGCGCCTCTCGGCCTCGTCCAGCTCGAAACCCTGCGCAACGGCGTGCGCGAGCATATCCTCGGGCTTGATCACCGCAGCCACATCGTGCAGAAGCCCTGATTGGTACGCACAGCCCGCATCCAAACCGAAGCGCTCCGCGAGCGATTGACACGCCTGCGCCACGGCCTCCGAGTGGCGCGCGGTCTTGGTCTTTCCGTTCGCGCGCAAAAGAGACAGCGCGTCGCGCTCGCCGGTTGCGAGTACATAAGGAAACTCTGAAAGAATGCCACTAAATGCCAGCAGCCGGCTCCGCACCCCGCCCACAAGGTAAAGCGAGCCCGCCACGAGGATGACATCCTCCGGCGACGTCATGTCAATGACGGCCTCAAGTCCTTCCCCCACGGAAGGCTTGGCCCGCGCGGACACCCCGCGCGTGGCAAACTCCGCGCAAAGCTCGCCTGTCGCAAGCGCGCCCCGCGCGTCAGGGGATACCGCGACCACCTCTCTCGTGATGGCCGCGAAGTCGTCGACCATAGCGTCGTGATCCTTGCTGGCCATGATGCCGCACAGCAGCACCACGCGCCTGCCCTTGAGATGGCGTTTGACCGCTTCTCGCAAAACGGCCGCCCCCTGCGGGTTATGCGCGCCGTCGAGCAATAACGTTCTGCCTCGCGCGGACACCGTTTCAAGGCGTCCCGCCCAGCGCGCGTTCATAAAACCCCGCACAATCTCATCGTCGCTCGCGCCGATGCCGTACTCACGCCCAGCGATGAGCGCTGTGATGGCGGTCGCCGCGTTACCAATCTGGTGTGAACCCGCGAGTTTAATGGTGACTTGAGGCAGGATGGTGCTGCCGTAGAGGTACGAAAACACCTGCGCCTCAAGGCTGGATGACAGAACGCGCGTATCGGCCTCTTTCACGTCCCAGTACGCAGCGTTTCTTTCCTCCGCGACCGCGCGAATCACCACTTTGACGCTTTCCGGTTGGTCATGAACGACCACAGGTCGTCCCTGCTTGATGATGCACGCCTTTTCCCAGGCAATCTTCTCCGCCGTGTCACCGAGCACATGGGTGTGGTCAAGTCCGATACGCGAGATGACCGCGACATTTGACGACACCGCGTTGGTCGCGTCCAGCCGCCCGCCCATGCCGGTCTCAAGGACCGCGACATCCACACCCGCTCGCATAAACGCCGTGAGCGCGACCGCGGTGACCACCTCAAAAAACGTGAGCTTGATGCCTTCGGCGCGCAGCTCCCCAACCACTGCAGCGATATCCCGCGTCACTTCCGCGAACGCGTCGTCCCCGATCGGCTGTCCGCCTATGCGGATGCGTTCGCTGAACCGCTCAAGCTCTGGCGAAGTGTACAGCCCCACGCGTCTGCCCGCCGCCCTGAGCGAAGCGTCGATCAGCGCGCAGATCGAGCCTTTTCCGTTCGTTCCGGCAATGTGATAGCTCGGGTACGCCTTTTCAGGGTTCCCGAGCCTTCTAAGAAACGCGATCATGTTGCCGATGCCGTCTTTGTCGTCCATACGGTCGAATCCGGACAGGTACGCGACGGCCTCATCGTAGCGCATGTGAGCGCCTCCCTTGTGAGGTGACGCGCGGGTGTGTTATTTACACCCGCGCGTCTGATAAAGGGGCGGGAACATGCCGCCCGTATACTGTAGGGGGCAGCGGATGATTTATAACGCGCTACAGCGTCTTTGCCCGCTCGCGCAACCCTTCGAGCACCTGTTTGCGTGTGGCGAGCTTGCGGCTCTCTTCCTCAATCACCGCGGCGGGCGCTTTGCCCGTGAAGCCGGGGTTTGTGAGCTTGGCGTTTGCGCGCTCAATCTCGGACTCAAGGGACGCGATTTCCTTGGCGATGCGCGCACGTTCTTTGTCCAGGTCAATCAGGTCGCCCATGGGGAGGTAGACCTCTGCGGCGGGGCAGACGGTGGTCGCGGCCTGCGCGGGCGCGCCGGTTTTATCCGAAAGGAACTCCACCGCGCTCGCAAACGCCATCTTTGTCAGGTAAGGCTCGGCACGGCGCATGGCGTCCTCGCAGCCCGCGGAAGGCAGGATGTAGAGCCGCGCGCGCTTGCCCATGGGCACGTTCATCTCGGTGCGCAGGTTGCGCACGGCGCGGATGACCTCCATCGCGGACTCCATGGACGAGGCGTCCTCCGCAAACAAAGCGGCCTCGCTCGGCCACGGCTGGTGCATCAGCTCCCCGCCAAACTCCAGGCCATCCCAGATTTCCGAAGTGATGAAGGGCATGAAGGGATGGATGAGCTTGAGGATGCCCGAGAGCACAACTGTAAGCGTCCAGCGGGCGGCTGCCTTCTGGTTTTCGGTGCCGTCGTAAAGCGCGGTCTTGGACATCTCCACGTACCAGTCACAAAACTCGCTCCACACAAAGTCGTACAGGAGCTGTGCGGCAAGGCCGAGGTCATAGCCGTCCAGATGCGCGGACACGTCGCGCCCGGCCTGGGCAAAGCGCGTCAGGATCCAGCGGTCGGCGAGTGAGAGGTCAGCGTCGTCGGGCTTAACGGGCAGGCCATCCACGCCCTCAAGGTTCATGCCCACAAAGCGCGCGGCGTTCCAAATCTTGTTGGCGAAGTTGCGCGTCGATTCCACTTTTTCGGGGATGTAGCGCATGTCGTTCCCGGGCGAGACGCCGATAACGAGCGAAAAACGCAGCGCGTCCGCGCCGAACTGCTCGATGACCTCGAGCGGATCCACGCCGTTATCCAGCGATTTTGACATCTTGCGGCCCTGCGCGTCACGCACGATACCGTGGATGAGCACGTCGGCAAAAGGCGGAGTTTTCATGTTGTAAATACCCGCCACCATCATACGCGCCACCCAGAAGAAGATGATGTCGTAGCCGGTCACGAGCACGCTGGTCGGGTACCAGAAATTGAGGTCCTCGGTGCTCTCCGGCCAGCCCATGGTTGAAAACGGCCACAGAGCGGAGGAAAACCACGTGTCGAGCACGTCCTCATCCTGGTGCAGGCGGTTGGAACCGCACTTTCCGCACTTATCCGGCGCGCTCGTGGCTACGTTGATCTCTCCGCAGTCGTCGCAATACCACGCTGGTATGCGGTGCCCCCACCACAACTGGCGGGAGATGCTCCAGTCGCGTATGTTCTCCATCCAGTTGTAGTATGTGCGCGCATACCGCTCAGGTACAAACTTTGTCGCGCCGGAGTACACCGCTTCAAGCGCGGGCTGCGCCAGCGGCTTCATCTTCACCCACCACTGTATGGACGCAAGCGGCTCGATCACGGTCTTGCAGCGGTAACACTCGCCCACGTTGTGCGTGTAGTCCTCAATTTTCACCAACAGGCCCAGCGCCTCCAGATCGGCCACGATCTGTTTTCGCGCGTCCATCGTGGTCATGCCGGCATACTTGCCGCAAGCATCGGTCATGCGTCCGTCGTCGGTCATCACGCGGTCGAGCGGCAGGTTGTGGCGCATGGCCACCTCAAAGTCGTTGGGATCGTGCGCGGGCGTGATTTTCACCGCGCCCGAGCCGAAGTCCTTTTCCACATAGCTGTCCGCCACGATGGGGATCTCGCGGTTGCGCAAAGGCAGCGTGACCGTCTTGCCCACGAGGTGCGCGTACCGCTCGTCCTCGGGGTTGACGGCGACGGCGGTGTCGCCCAGCATGGTCTCGGGGCGCGTGGTCGCCACGATAATGGACGTGCCGTCCGGCCCCGGATAGCGGATGTGCCAGATGTGGGACGCATGCTCCTCGAATTCCACCTCGGCGTCCGAGATCGTGGTGCGGCAGCTCGGGCACCAGTTCACGATCTTCTCCCCACGGTAGATCAGGCCGTCCTTGTAAAGCCTGACAAAGAACTCGTTGACCGCTTTGTTGCAGCCTTCGTCCATCGTGAACCGCTCGCGCGTCCAGTCGCACGATGAGCCGATTTTTCTGAGCTGGTGCGCGATCGCCTTGCCGTACTTCTCGCGCCACGACCACGCGCGCTTGAGAAACTCGTCTCGCCCGATGCTCTGCTTGCTCACGCCCTCAGCCGCCATCGCCTTGACGATTTTGGCCTCGGTCGCAATGGACGCGTGATCGGTACCAGGCAGCCAAAGCACGGCCTCGCCCAGCATGCGGTGGTACCGTGTCAGAATGTCCTGCATGGTGTTGTCGATTGCGTGCCCCAGATGCAGCTGACCTGTGATGTTGGGCGGCGGCATGACGATGCAAAACGGCTTTTTCGTCTTGTCAGGTCTGGCGGTGAAATCGCCGTTTTTTTCCCATTTTTCGTAGCGCGCCGCCTCGCACGCTTTCGGGTCATAAGTCTTAGGCATCTCGCTTCGCGGCATGAAAGTCCCTCCAATTCTCAAAAACAAAAACCGCGCGCCTCATAAAGGGCGTGCGGTCGCTGTACCACCTTTGTTCGCGCGATGATCTCGCGCCTCAAGCGCGCTTTAACGGGCGCGACGCGCGCAGGCTGTCCGCGACAAGCGCGGTTCACCCGACGGTCTCGGAAGCGACGTTCGCCCGTTGCGCTTAGGGAAGCCTTTCAGCCAATGGGCTTTCCTCTCTTTACCGCGCGCCAGACTACTCCTCTTCGTCGTAGATATATGGTTATATTGTACTCGAACGCGCGCTTTTTGTCAACACGCCGCGTGTCGCCAGTTTTCGGCACACCTCAATGATGACTGCCGTGAGAAACGCCCAGCCAAACCGGCTGAAGTAGCCGCCGCAGATTTTGAGCGCAAGGGTCAATACGGCGGCGTCGGCCAGCAAGCCGGGAATGCCGAACAACAGCAAATCGAACGCGAGCGTGACGGCGCGCCATACCGGCTGCAGGAGCAGGTAAAACAGGGCGGTCAGCGCGGCAAACAAAAGGATCCCCGAAGGCGCGGCGTCCACGCCGGGCAGGACGAGCGCGCACAGTGCGGCGGCGGCGACGGTGACCAGCGCGCGGAGCCAAAGCCCTGCGGTGTTCGAGCGTTCACACGATCCGGAACTCGACATGCACATCCTCACCCTTCTCCGTTACGTCGAAAACGCCGCTCGCGCCCCTGAGATTGGCCAGTACGGGCAGCGCGGCCCAGATGGCTTGCACGGCGTCCGGCTTTACAGGAAGGACGGGCAAAAGGTCGGACGTGCCCGCCGCCAGGTCGAGCAAGGGCCAGAGCGATATCACCCACGCGAAGCGGACGCGGTGCTTGGGCACACGCAGCCTGACATAGGCGAGCGTGGGCTCATTCGGCATAGATTTTCACCATCACGTTATCGCCGCCGCCGCTCGAGACGTCCACGTCCATGATCTGACCGTCCTCCAGCTCGCTCAGCGAGTCGAGAATGGCGTCGATGTCCAGCGCAGAGAGGTCGATCCCCTTGTCGCGCAGCGTTTCCTGCACGTCCTTGGGCAGCGCGGAGGTGAGCGCCGGCTTGACGGCGCGCGCCAGCGAGAGCGGTATGTTCATGTTGACGTTGACGTTGTCGTGGTTGGCGCTTTCAACCTTCACCTGCATCTTGAGAAAACGCGGCGCTTTTCCAGCGTTTCCCGCAATCTTTGCGGGCGCGTATACGGACACCGGCGGGGGAGGTGGCGTCGCGTTCTTGGCCGTATAGGCGTCCAGGAGCGCCGAGGCTTCGGCGGCGGTGATCTTTCCGTCCTCAAGGAGCTTAAAAATACGGACACGTTCTTCGTTCATGGTGGCGCCTCCTATTTCGTTTTGGAAATTAACTCGATGGCTTCGGCTGTCGTCAGCTCTCCTCGCTCCACGCGTGCGAGGATGTCATCGCTTGAGGCGGTTTCGGACGCGCCCGCGGCCTCCTCCGTGAGGCCCAGCGCGGACAGCGCTTGGTCGAGCATGTTGCGCACCGTCGGGTAGCTCACGCCCAACGCCTTCTCCGCGTCTTTGATGCTGCCACGGCACCTGAGAAACGTCTCGATGAACCGCAGGTTCTTCTCGTCCAGCGCGCAGTACTTGCACAGGGAAAACCGGCCGCTCAGCTCCGTGCCGCATTTGTCGCATCCCACGGAGCGCACCTTGAGCCCTTGACCGCAAACGGGGCATATGGATGGCGTTTGATAGGCCATTTCGTTCACCTCACGAGAACAATATAAATCACAATATTAATAAAATCAAGAATAGAATTGATAAAATCAATGTTTATTCTCTTTGTGACCTTGTGTTTGACAACCCGTCCCGGAGGCGGTATCATCAAACAAAGCGACGGGAGGGCGAGCGGTTGGTCGTCATGGGGCTGGATCCGGGTCTTGCGCGGCTGGGGTGGGGCGTGGTGTCATTGGACGCGGGCCGCGTCCGATACATCGACTGCGGCGTAATTGAGACATCTGCGCGCGCGCCCTCGCCGGTGCGCCTGCGCACGCTGTACGACGGCGTCCGCGCGCTGATTTCGCTTCACAACCCCGCCGAAATCGCCATCGAAGAGTTGTTTTTTTCAAAGAACACCACCACAGGCATCGCCGTCGGTCAGGCGCGCGGCGTCATTCTGCTCGCGTGCTGCCAATCCTCGGACGAGCTGTACGAGTACACGCCCATGCAGATCAAGCTGGCCGTGACCGGTTACGGCAAGGCCGATAAGCAACAGATGGGGCACATGGTCAGAGTTCAGCTCGGGCTTTCGGAAGTCCCGCGGCCCGACGACGCGGTGGACGCCGTCGCCGCCGCGATTTGCCACGCGCACTCGCGTTTTGCCAAAGAAGAGTTCAAATTGAAATAGAGGTGCGGCATGATCGCGCACATCGAGGGCACGCTGACCGAGCGCCGCGATAACTCCGTCGTGATCGACGTGGGCGGCGTGGGATTCCTCGTACACACAAACGCATCGGCAGTCCCGTCGGATAAGCCGCGCGTCAAGCTGTTAACGCGCCTGATCGTCCGTGAGGACGCGCTCGACCTGTTCGGCTTTCTAACAAAGGAAGAGTGCGCGATGTTCGACAGATTGACGACCATCTCGGGCGTCGGGCCAAAGCTTGCGCTCAGCATTCTCTCCAGCCTTTCCGTGCGCGACCTCGCGCTTGCGCTCGTCACCGACGACCAGCGGACGCTCATGCGCGCGCCGGGTGTGGGCAAAAAGCTGGCCGCGCGCCTCGTGCTTGAGATGAAGGAACGCATCGGCAACGATGAGTTGACCGCGTCGCCGACCTCCGGTGCGCTCACGGCCTCCGCGCGCAATCCCGCCGCGCGCGAAGCGCTTGAAGCGCTGCTCGCGCTGGGCTACGCAAGCGGCGAAGCATCCTTGGCGCTGGATGCCGTCAAAGACCAGGCCGAGGACGTATCCACTCTCGTCCGCCTCGCGCTACGCAGCATGGATAAGCGCTGACCGCAGAAAATAGACATCATCACATGCCCCATTCTCGGCGTGAGCGCGCCGGACAATGGGTTCAGGGGACACGTCCCCTCGCGGGGGTGCGGAGCGAAAGCGCACGCGCTGGCCCGTTTCGCCTTGGGAGGGTCTTGATGGACGACAGGATTGTGGCGGCCAATGTTTCGGGCGAAGACGCGCTCGAGGCGTCGCTGCGCCCGCGAACACTGCGGGAATACAACGGGCAGGAGCCGGTGAAGGAGAGCCTTCAAGTTTATATGGAGGCGGCGCGCGCGCGCGACGAGGCGCTCGACCACATGCTGCTGTATGGCCCGCCGGGCCTTGGCAAAACAACGCTCGCGTGCATCGTCGCCAGCGAGATGGGACGGTCGATCCGCGTGACGTCTGGGCCGGCGATCGAGCGTCCGGGCGATTTGGCGGCGGTATTGACCAACCTCGCGCCGGGTGATGTTTTGTTCATCGACGAAATTCACAGGCTCTCGCGCACGGTGGAGGAAGTGCTCTATCCAGCGATGGAAGATTTCGCGCTCGACATCATGATCGGCAAAGGGCCGAGCGCTCGCTCGCTGAGGATCGACCTGCCGAGGTTCACGCTTGTCGGCGCTACGACGCGCGCGGGCATGCTCACATCCCCGCTGCGCGACCGGTTCGGCATCATGTTCCGGCTGGAGCTGTATACAACGGATGAACTCGTGCGCGTAATCAAACGTTCATCGGGCATACTTGGCGTGAACATTGACGCGGAGGGTTCGCGTGAAATCGCCCGACGCTCACGCGGCACACCGCGCATCGCCAACCGCATGCTGCGCCGAGTCCGGGATTTCGCGCAGGTACGCGCCGACGGGCAGATCACGCTGGACGTCGCGCGCGAAGGCCTCAAAATGCTGGCGGTGGACGAGCTCGGGCTGGATCACGTCGACCGCACGATGCTGCGCGCCATGATGGAGAAGTTCGGCGGCGGCCCCGTGGGACTGGACACGCTCGCTGCCTCAACGGGCGAGGATCCGGGCACGATCGAGGATGTATACGAGCCTTACCTTTTGCAACTCGGATTCATCATGCGCACGCCCAGAGGGCGCGTGGCGACACCGCTTGCCTACGCGCACATGAAGATCGCGCAGCCCGCGTCGCCGGGGGTGCAGCTGAGGATGGATTTGGATGGCGAAACCTAAGCTGGTGGTAATCGCAGGGCCGACGGCGTCGGGCAAGAGCGATCTCGCGCTTGATCTGTGCGAAGCCATCGGCGGCGAGATCATCTCGGCGGATTCTATGCAGATTTACCGTGGCATGGATATTGGGACGGCCAAGACGCCGCCGGGCGATCGGCGAGGCATTCCGCACCACATGATCGACGTGGCCGACCCACGTTGCCCGTTCTCCGTGGCGATGTACCAGACGAGCGCTCGCGCGGCGGTCTGCGAGATTTTGTCGCGCGGGAAAACACCTGTCGTTGCCGGGGGAACAGGGCTATACATCGACGCGCTGCTCTACCCCATGGATTTCGGGCGCGTCACGGGCGATCCCACCGCGCGCGCGCGGTGGGAAACATACCTTGCCGAAAAAGGTGCGGGCGCGCTTCACGGCGAGCTCGCGCGCATCGACGCGGAAAGCGCGCGAAGGCTGCACGCCAACGATACACGGCGCGTCATCCGCGCGCTCGAGGTCGCGGAGCGTGGAGACGGCGGGCTAAGCGAAACGCGCATCGATTACCGCGCAGCCTCGCTGTACAACTGCGCGTATTTCGTGCTTGACCGCCCGCGCGAGGAGCTTTACGCGCTGATCAGGGAACGTGTGCGGCGCATGATGGCATCCGGGCTTTTGACCGAGGTGCAGGCTCTGCTGGGCGCGGGCGTCGCACCCGGAGCGCAATCCATGCAAGGACTTGGCTACAAGGAGCTGTGCGCGCACATCCTGCACGGCGAGAGGCTGGACGCGTGCGTAGAGCTGATCCAGCAAAGAACGAGGAATTACGCCAAACGGCAATTGACGTATTTCAGGCGCGAAAATGCCGCGATGTGGCTGAGTGCGGGTTCTTCAGGCGATACTCAGGCCGCGTCTCCGCCTGTATTTGAAAAATTGTTAACTATATTACACGCTAAATCATTTATCTCCTGAGAATCTGTGGTATAATGGCAATTACTAACGGGTTATTTGGGAGGATTATGATGGTTCAAAGAGGTGTGTCGTACCAAGAGCACATCCTAAACACACTCCGCAAGGAGAAAGCACCTGTGACCGTGTATTTGGTCAATGGGGTTCCTGTCAAGGGGATTGTCAGAGGTTTTGACAATTTTGTCGTCATCATTGAAGGCGACGGCAAGCAAATGATGATCTACAAACACGCCATATCCACCTTGACTCCGGCGCAGTCGCTGCCGCTCAGCGGCATGGACGAGGCTGAAAACGGCGAATAAACTCACACAACGGAGCAGAACAACAGATGAATAGGATTAGCAATGCCGCGATCACACGCGCCGAGCAACAGGCGCGTGTTCTTTTGGCGAATCGGGAAATGTCCGAACGCGTCATCTCCAAGCGCATCCTCGACGCGTTTCGCGCCGAAAACATCACCGCATCGCACCTCGTGGGCTCAACGGGCTACGGCTATGGCGACGCGGGCCGGGACGCGCTCGAGCGCGTGTTCGCGCGTTCTCTGGGCACCGAGGCCGCGCTCGTAAGGCCGCACATCGCCTCCGGCACGCACGCGCTCGCGGTCGCGCTGTTCGGCATCCTCCTGCCGGGAGATGCGCTGCTTTACGCCACAGGTATGCCCTATGACACGCTACACAGTGTCATCGGCATCGGAAAAACATCGCCGGGCGACCTTTCCTCCCTGGGCATATCCTACCGCGAAATCGCCATGAAGGAAGGCGCGCTCGATCTTGCCGCAATAGCAGCCGCGCTTCGTAAGGATCCGGCCATCCGCGTCGTCGCGCTCCAGCGTTCACGGGGATACGACGCCACGCGGCCTTCGCTCCCCGTGTCCGAGATCAACGCTGCCGCCCGCGAAATCCATCGGCTCCGCCCCGACGTCTTCGTCATGGTCGACAACTGTTATGGCGAGTTTTGCGAGGAGGCCGAACCTGCCGAGGCCGATCTCCTCGTGGGCTCCCTCATCAAAAATCCTGGCGGCGGGATCGCTTCCACCGGCGGCTACGTCGCGGGGAGACGCGCGCTGGTTGAGCGCTGCGCAGCCCGCTTGTACGCGCCGGGCGTAGGCGCGGAGATCGGCTCTTACGAACCAGGGTATCGTCTGTTTTATCAAGGACTGTTTCTCGCGCCACACACCGTCACGCAGGCGCTGGGCGTTGCCGCGTTCACAGCCGCGCTCTTTTCCGAGATGGGCTACGAAGTGTCCCCCCGCGCAACCGAAGCGCGCACGGACATCATCCAGTCCGTGTCCCTGAAAACGCCGGAGCGCTTGATCGCTTTCTGCCGCGCCATTCAAGCGAACTCGCCCATAGATTCCGGCGCTGTCCCCGAACCGTGGGACATGCCGGGCTACCAGCATCAGGTCATCATGGCAGCGGGCGCGTTTGTCCTTGGCGCGAGCATCGAGTTATCCGCCGACGCGCCGCTTCGCGAGCCATACGCCGTGTTCCTGCAAGGATCGCTGACATACGAGTACGGCCGCGCGGCCGTGCTTGCCGCCGCAGCAGCGGTGGGAGATGCGTAGCACCGCAGCGTCGGATCGCGGCATTTCTCTGCCGCCCTGGCCGCCTTGGCGGGTTCTGATCAGCGTTGCCAGATACTGCGCATCCTTCCGTTTCAATCGCGCCGGCACGGATGGATCACCAGAGCGGGAGTCGGGTGCGGTAACACTGCTGTTCCCCCACGCTTGCACCGTGCGCTAAGCGATGGTATATTGGCAAAAAGACCTCCGAAGGGAGACTGACGAATGATTAAAATCAAGTGGCTGGGTCAGGGCGGATATCTGATCGACGCGGGCGGCGCACAAGTGTGCGTCGACCCGTATCTGAGCGATTCTCTGGGCAAGAACAAGGGTCACACGCGGATGATGGAACCTCCAGTTACGCCGGGAGAACTGGTCAGCGACATCATCTTCATCACGCACGAGCACGGCGATCACCTCGATGCCGAGACGATCACGGCGACAAAGTTTGACCGGCACATCTATATGGGCCCTGATAAAGTGTGCGCCGGACTCATCAAGCTGGGTGTGCCGCAGGCGCGCGTCAAGCCGGTATCCGAAGGGGACACCGTTCGGCTAGGAAGCGCGAAACTGCGAGCCGTGTACGCGGAGCACTCGGCGGACGCGCTCGGACTGGTCATCGATGACGACATCCGCGCCTACTTCACGGGCGATTGCCTGCTCACGGATGCAACACTCAATCGGTGTCCAAAGAGCGTGGATGTGCTCGTTGTGTGTATTAACGGCAAGTGGGGCAACATGTCGGGCATCGAGGCCGTCAGGCTTGCTCATGCGTGCGGCGCGAAGCTGGTCGTGCCATCCCATTACGGGATGTTCCCCGAAAACACCGCCGATCCGCGCGCGTTTTGCCTGTGGGCGGAGCGCACCGGTTTTCGCTGCGCGGAACACAAAGCGGGCGAGTGGATGAACCTGTCCGAGACGGCGCGCGCATGAAACTCACGCCCGTTGTCAAGCAGCGCATCGGACTGTATGGCGGCATTTTTCTGATGTTGATCGCTATCAACATCGGCATGCGGGTGTACCAAGCGCGCCAGCCGCAGGGTGAGCTCGTATCGCCAAACGCGGCATTCTCCGCCGCAAGAGTGACCCACTTTCGGCAGGACGACAACCAGTGGCGGTTCAAGACGCTGGGCAAAAGCGGGGACAGCATGGGGCGTTCCGGGTGCCTCGTGACGTGCATCGCGTCTGCGCTGACCGCGCAGGGCATTGAAACCGACCCCGGGGCTCTTTGCGAGCAGATGAGTGCCGCGAGCGCGTTTTCCGAGACGGGACAGGTGCTGTGGAAGCCGCTTGAGACAGCGGTTCCCGGCCTGGCGCTTGTCGTGACGCTCTCGCGTGACGATCAGCTGTCGAGCGCCGACATTGACGGGCTCCTAAAAAAAGGCATACTGCCCATGGTCAAGGTCAAAATGCGCGGGGACGGCGGGCAGCACTGGGTACTCATCACGGGATCCGAGAACGGCGAGTATCTCACGATGGATCCGCTCTCCGACGATGAGCTGACGCCGCTTTCGCGTCACGGAAAAATTTACGCGTGGCGTACAGTCGTAGTCAACTAGCGTCAAACAACAAAACCCGCGGGCCGTGTGGCGCGCGGGTTTTATACGCACGAATTCCTGCGCCGCAAACTCCGTCAAAAGCAACTGTTGATATAGCGCTCATCCGCGTTTTCATGCGGATGGGCGCGCTCATCTCAATCAGTTCGGTAAAACTTCCGCGCGTTACGATCGAGCGCGTCCAGTACCGTGCTCCGCTCATCGGTCTGCGCGCGGAGAGAAGCGATCATCTCGGCGACAAAAACCACGCGCGCAGGCTCGTTGCGCTTCCCCCGGAACGGCTCGGGCGACATGTAGGGCGAATCGGTCTCGCACATCAAGCGTTCGAGCGGCACTCGTTTTGCGACATCGTGCTGGACGCGCGCGTTCTTGAACGTCACGGGACCCGCGAGCGAGATCATCAACCCCAGATCCAGAAAACGCTTGGCCGTCTCATAACTTCCGGAGAAACAATGCATCACGCACGGGGGGAGCTTTTTTTTGTGCAAAGCCATGATCTCGTACGCGTCCTCGTGCGCTTCGCGCACATGGAAGATCACCGGCACATTCTCCGCGACCGCCAGCTCCAGCTGCGCGGCAAAAGCGGTCTTCTGCGCATCCCTGGGTGACAAGTCGTAGTAGTAGTCCAGCCCGATCTCCCCGAGTGCTCGCACCCACGGCAGCCCCAGCATGGCCTTGATCTCGTCTAGGCACTCCACCGTATACGTCTTGGCCTCGTGCGGGTGTATCCCCACCGCCGCGACAACCCCTGCAGTTCTCTGCGCAATCGCCGCCGCAGCGCGCGATGTCGGCATGTCCGCGCCGATCGTCGCGCAGCCCGACACCCCCGCCTCTCGCATTCGCGATATCACAAGCTCACGGTCCTCGTCATAGCGCGGATCGTCCAAGTGCGCGTGCGTATCGAACACAACATCCATCCTCTGCGGCCAAGTGCGGATCTCGCGGGAAACGGCCCGCGGCGGCCGTCTTTCGCCAAACGCGGGCAAGACTTTTTGTCTGGCGCTTTTCGCCGCGGCGTTTTGATCTTAGGACATATCAGCGGCCCTGTCAACTAGCCGGCGGGCGTGCGAGAAACCGGCTTGAAGCTGCGCACGGGCACCTTGAGGGTGAGAGTCACGCCGCCCTCACGCCGCCGCTCAAGAGAAATGCCAAGGCCGGGTTCCTCCGTTTCAAGATAAAGAGAAAGCACCTCGCCCACGTCGTGCAGGAGCAGGGAAAGCCCGTCCTGCGTAACATGCGAGTGATCCTTGAGCAGCACGCCCGCAAGCCGCTCCCGCGCGACGACCCCGCTGCGCGTTTCAGCCATGGTCAATTCCTCCTCTTCAAGTGCCGCCGCTGATTCGCTTCGCGTGACGCCCAGCGCGGCATCCCCGGCGGGGCGCCTATCCCGCGAAAAGTCCCGCGAGCTTGGCCAAAAAGCCCCGCTCGCGCATGTCCATGAAAGGCACATCCTGCCCGAGCACGCGAAGCGCGATGTTGCGGTACGCAAGGCCCGCGCGTCCGCCCGAAAGCACGGCGGGGACGCCGAGGTTGCCCGCGCGTATGATCTGCTCATCGTCGGGGACAAGCCCAATGAGCGGGATACCGAGCAGGTCGACAATGTCGCTCGCGCTCAGCATGTCTCCGCGTTTGACCATGCCGGGACGTATCCGGTTGACGACCAGCTGGGGTGCGGGCAGGTTGACGGTGGCGAGAAGACCGATGACGCGGTCTGCGTCGCGGACGGCTGAGACCTCTGGATTGGTCACAACAATCGCGCGGTCGGCGGCGGCCACGGCGTTGTAAAACCCCTGTTCAATGCCTGCGGGGCAATCCACGAGGATGTACTCCATGGAGTTCTTAAGCTCGTTGATCACCGCGCGCACCTGATCGGGCGTGACGGCGTTCTTGTCGCGCGTCTGCGCGGCGGGCAAAAGCCAGAGCGTCTCCACGCGCGGGTCTTTGACGAGCGCCTGCCGCAGCGTGCGCGCGCCCTCGACCACATCCACAATGTCGTCCACGACCATGCTCTCAAGTCCCATAACGACGTCGAGATTGCGAAGCCCGATGTCCGTATCCACAAGGCAAACGGTGCGTCCCTCAAGCGCGAGCGCGATGCCTATATTTGCGCAAGCCGTGGTCTTGCCCACGCCTCCCTTTCCCGATGTGACGACGATGACCGATGACAATGCGCTCATTCCCTCTTTCATCTCGCTTCATTGCTTAGTTGACGGCAACCGTTAATCGCTGCGCGAACCGCGTTCCGCTGCGCCCGTTTCACCCAGCGTTTTCAATGATGTGCGCGAGCGCCACTGCCACGCGCGCGAGCGCCTCCGGCGAGAGCGCATCGCCGCGCGCGTCGGGAGCGCAGCCCGCGCTTGCAAGCACTAGATCCGCATCCTCGCGCGTGAGGGCAAAGACCGCCTGCAGGTTGTTGCGCAGCGTTTTGCGGCGCGAGAGAAACGCTGCGCGCACGACGCTGAAATACACGGACTCGCTCGCCACGGGAAAAGGTGCGGGGCGTACGTCAAGGCGCACGACCGATGAGGTTACATGCGGCGGTGGCGTGAACGCGGAAGCGGGAATGTCGAACAATATGGACGCCCGCGCGAAATACCGCGCGTACACTGTGGCGGCCACGTAGTTTTTTTGGCCAGGTTCGGCAAGGAGGCGTTCGGCCGCTTCCCGTTGAATAGTTAAGGTCAGCGCGTCCACCGGAAGCCCCTTGGCGAGCAATTGCATCACTACGGGCGACGTGATGTAGTAAGGCAGGTTGGCCACCACATCAAAACGGTCGCCTCCGAATGCCTCCCGCGTCAGCGTGCCAAGGTCCAATTTCTGGACGTCCCCGTAAACCACGCGCACGTTCGGATGCGCGGCGCACAGCGCGGACAGCAGCGGTTCGAGTGAGCGGTCAATCTCAACGCATAGTACGGTTTTGGCCCGTTTAGCAAGCGCGAGCGTGAGCGTGCCCGGGCCTGGACCGATTTCGAGCACGCACGCGCCGCCAC
Source organism: Eubacteriales bacterium (assembly GCA_031548365.1). Lineage (GTDB taxonomy): Bacteria > Bacillota > Clostridia > Christensenellales > UBA1750 > JAVBRD01. The sequence goes on along the minus strand of JAVBRD010000008.1, from coordinate 88,819 downwards.
TGACATTCGCTGCCTCGGCAATGCGCTCTATATCCGATTCCTCAAGCAGAAAGTGTTGCCCGAGTGTTTTCTTTTTGTTAAAATGACTTGACCGCAAGTTCGCCACGAGCTCCTGATGGGTCACTGGGCCTCCCCCTTTCCTGCGCGCAGGTGGATCCGGGTCATTGTAACCCACGGCGCAGCAGGCGCGCAAGCATAACCATGCGCGTTAATTTGCGCGCAGTGTGTTTTTTGTCGGTTTTCTGCAACATTATCTGTGACATCATCGTCATATGTCTGACATGATTTTGCAAAAGAGATGAAACGAGGGATGATCTTGCACCCAATGCACCGGCGCGTCGTCGCATGCCTGCTGGCGGCGTCGATCTTCATCGGCCTCACGTTCGCCCTTCCCGCGCCCGCGAGCGCCGCGTCCGACGGCATCATTCGCATCCTGCTGAGCACAATGGCGGGTCTCACGTCGCAGTCCATTCGGCTCGATGGCGTCTATGGCATCGAGGGCAGGCCGGACATCGCGTTGACCAAGGGGCGCTCAGTCGTCGTGACGCTCGAAAACGGCCAGCTCAACCTGAACACGGGTTCTGGGCCCATCCCAATGGGTTCTGGATTCACAATCAAGGAATACGCGAGCGACACGGTCAATCTGTTGACCATGTACAACCCCAAGAACGGCACCGCGTCCTACCGCGGTGACCTGCTGCTCAAGAACGATGGAAACACCATCCGCTTCATCAGCCGGGTGTTCATGGAGGACTACATCAAATCCGTCATCCCGCACGAAATGTCCAACCTGTTCCCGCTTCAAGCGCTCAAAGCGCAGGCGGTCTGCGCGCGCTCTTACGCGACAAAGCGCATGGGCTCCTCCGCCGCGTACGACATGGTGGACAACGCCAACGATCAGGTCTACAAAGGCTATCGCGTGGGCGACACCACCGCGCATCAAGCGGTCAATGAGACCGCGGGCGTCGTCCTGACATACGGCGGGCAGATCATCGACGCGTATTACTCATCGTCAAACGGCGGCCAGACCGAGCTTCCGACCAACGTCTGGACCGGCCCCAACCCGGGCATCGTCGCGTGCTACGCCATGGTTGATGATCCGTATGACCTGCGCAACCCGATGTCCAGTCTAAACGATATCCCCGTGGCCACCAACGGCCAGACGTACTCGTCGCCGTTCGCAGCCATTATGCGGTCCGCCGCGTCGCGGCAGCTCGCCGCGCTGGGCGTGAGCGTTCCGGAAGCCAGCGTGAGCATCACGGGCGTTCAGGCGATGTCGCTGACGAACCCCCGTGTGGTCGACGCGCGCAGCGCGGGCATTTCACGGTATTACCGGACGCTTCTGATGACGGTGACCGTCGCGCAATATGGCGGGCCACTCCAGCTCACCATCAGCCTTCAAGATGAGGTGCGTCCAGCCGCCACCGATAACCTCCAGCTTTTCACGCTCTCCCAGACCGCGTCGGGCTGGACACTCACCGCCCGGCGGTGGGGGCACGGCGTGGGCCTCTCCCAGCGCGGGGCGCAGCAGATGGCCAACGAAGGCCTCGGGCATGACAGCATCCTCAACTTCTACTACCCCGGCGCGCAGCAGACGCAGTCGAACTTCGTCCGCGCGCCGTACGAGCAAAAACCCACGGGCGACATCGTCATCGGCATGGGCACCGTGATGCTCTCCAAGGCGTCAAGCTCGCTCAACATCCGCAAATCGGCCTCCACGTCAAGCTCAGTCGCCGGGTCGGTCAAGCACGGCACGCAGGTCGAGGTCATGAAGTACGAAGGCGATTGGGTCAAGGTTCGCAGCGGTAAGGTCGCGGGTTACGTGCAGAACAAGTACCTGACCGTTCAGCTCACGCCCGCTCCCACCCCGGAACCGACGCCCGGCGGGCAAGCGCTCTACACCGCTTACATCACGCTTCAGTCGGATCTCTACCTGCGCATGCGCAAAGAAGCGAGCACCGACTCACAAGTGCTGACCACCATCCCCAAAGACGCTCAGGTCGACGTACTCGGCACATCGGGCGAGTGGGCGATGATCCGCTACGACATCCTGATCGGATACGTCAAGACGCAATACCTGCGCATGGGCACATCGGTCACGCCCGCGCCCACGCCTGTGGCCACGCCCACGCCTACGCCCGCGCCCATCATGCTCGCAAAGGCCAACGTCGCAACCGAGGTCAAAGCTGGGATGGCGTTCTACCACAACACACTCCGCGCACTCGCCAAGGGGGAGGTCGTGGAGGTGCTCGCCGAGGACACCTACTGGCTGACCGTCAAAGTCGGCGACACGAAGGGTTACGCCTACGCTGAGTATATGACCAAAATGCCGCTTGGTTCCGCAACAGCCGCCTCAGGGGGAGGCACGCAAACCGTTGCGACGCCCGCGCCCGCCGGAACATCGACAAAGGCAACGCCCGCGAAGATCAAAACCAAGACGGAAGGGGCCAACGTTTCCATTCGTTCTAAGGCGGCCGAGACTTCCTCGCGGATCGGCTCTGTCAAGGACGGCGCGACCATCGTTGTGCTCGAGAAGGGCGCGAAGTTCTCCAAGATCAAGGCGGGGTCGACCACCGGGTACATCTCCAACGATTACATCGCATATTAACCCGCGTTAACACGCGCGCCGATTTTACTGTCGAGCGGTGACGCAAGGGGTTTGGCCGCAAGCCAAGCCCCTTTGCGGTATACAGGCGATAAACAAGCGTTCAGTTTTTCCAGCCCCTGGTTCATTGACTCGCGAACAGGCCGGTGCGCCGCAGCATTCCGGCTGATTCTGCGCTTACCAAAGGAATGTTTTGTAAAACGCTTAAAAAATGAGCGATTATCGGCTATAATGTAACCGAACGGAAACGGGGGTGTTCGCGTGATCCAGTGGCTGAGCACAAGCGCCAAGCTCATCACAGACATCGTCGCGAGCCTTGAATGGCGCGACATCCTCGACCTCGCGCTTTTGACCGTGTTGATCTACAACATGCTCGCGCTGACAATGGGCACGCGCGCGAGCGCGGTTCTCAAGGGCGTGGGCGTGCTGCTCTTGCTCAACTGGGTGATACAGCAGCTCGGTTTGCTCGCGCTGGGCGAATTCTCAAAGTACATCATCAACGTCGGTTTTATCCTGTTGGTGGTGCTGTTCCAACCCGAACTCCGGCGCGCTCTCGAGCAGCTCGGACGGGGCACATTTATAGAACGGCTGGTGCGCGGCGACACGGAAGGAAACATGCCGCACATCGTCTCGGAGCTGACCAGTTGCCTGCTCAGGCTTTCCAAGCGCAAAGTCGGTCTGCTCGCGGTCATCGAAATGAACGTGGGCCTGTCCGATGTCGCGCAAAGCGGCGAAGCCATCGACGGCAAGATCAGCGCACGCCTGCTTGAGAACATTTTCGAACCCAACACGCCTCTTCACGACGGTGCGGTCGTCCTTCGGGGTGATCGGGTCGTGGCTGCGGCGTGCATTCTCAAGCTTACGGAAAACCCCAACCTGTCCAGCGAACTGGGCACGCGCCACCGCGCGGCGATCGGCGTGACGGAAGAGTCCGACGCACTCGCGCTCATCGTGTCCGAGGAAACAGGCGTCATCTCGGCGGCAAGAAACGGCCGCTTGACGCGTCATCTGGACGAGGCAAAACTCAGGCAGCTTCTTGAGCCGATTTACAGCGCCGAACCGGGCCGGTTTCCCCAAATCCTTCACAGGAGGAAAAAGGGCAATGCGTAGCGTCATCACCGCCTGCTCCCCCACCCTCCCATCATGAAAACTAACATCACGGACGCCGCCAAGCGGCTGATCTCATCTTTCCTGCTCAAGAATTTCTGGTATCGGTTGTTCGCGATTTTTTTGGCGCTTCTGATCTGGGGATCCATGAAGGTCAACAACGATTTTATGCGCACAAAAGTCATCGAGCTGCCCGCGTCGGCCATCACCATGTACGGATACCAAACCATCTCCGATAAGCAGCTCATCGCCGTCAACGACGACCTCACGCAGCTCATTCCGGATGGGCTGCGCGTGAGTGTGCGCGTGCCCAACCGGCTGTACGGCGACCTGGACGCCTCCGCTCTGGCCGCGCAGATCACCATGGGCACCAACATCGCGGTGGGCGAGCAGACGCTGCCCGTGAGCGTTCAACTGACCTCCTTTTCCTATGAAGCGCAGATCGTCTCTTTCTCGCCACAGAACATCACCCTTGAGCTGGATCGCTTCATGAGCATCGATCTGCCCATCGAGGCCGACACCGCGGGTGCGGTTGCCGAAGACCACTGGGATGAGAGCACCATTTTGCAAAGCCAGAACGTGGTCAAGATTGCCGGGCCAGCGTCCATTGTCTCGCAAATCAGGCGCGCGGTGGCGGTGCTCGATGTTACAGGCGCCAGCACGACCGTGCAGCAGCTCTGCGACGTCAGGCTCGAGCGGGCGGACGGAGAAGCGGTCCCTGCCGCGCGACTCTCGGTCGATCCATCGCGCGTGACGCTTGAACAGGGGATTTATCCCATGAAAACCGTGCCTCTGTCCGTCACCCTTGTGGGCGATGTCAAGACCGATCATCAGCTCGTGCGCGCCGAGCCTTCCGCCAAGGATATCCTGGTCATCGCCGATCAAGCGGTGCTTGACACCATCGACCACGTCGAAACTCAGCAGATCCTGATTGAGGGCAAGAGCGAGAGCTTCGCGACCGACGTCAAAGTGCGGTTCCCCGCAGGCGTGGACGGCATGTTTCAACCGAGCCCAACCGAGGTTCAGGTCAGCGTGACCATTTCCGAGATTCAGTCCGAGCGCACGTATGACAACCTGCCCATACGCATCGTTGGCGCGGAGGCAAGCATGAAGACAACCATCTTGCCCGAACGCACTTCCGTTCGTATCAGCGGCCCGGTCACGTTGATGCGGCGCATGAAATCGACCGACCTGTCAATCTTTGTGGACGTGGGCGGGCTGACTGCAGGCCGCCACTCAGTCCCGCTTTACGCGGACTCCGCGTCGCTCGAGGAGCTGATGATCATTCCCTCCGCGAACATGGTCGATGTGCTGATCGAACCCACTTCGACGTCAGCGCCGTGAGACGTAAATCCCTGATTTACACATTCCCCCGCAACCCGATCCTGCTTTTGGAGGTGACACCGTGGTTTCTGCCACCGAGCTTCGCAGCCTGTCTTCCCGCCTAGAGGATGCGCTCATCGGCATGATCGGTGACTTTTTCGGGGGCAAAACGCCGTGGTTTATCGAGCATTTTGTGCCGATCGTTCTGATCGCAGTTATCGCCGGGTTCTTTCTTGACGTGGTCGTCAACCTCGTGCGCTTTGGCCCCGGCCCCATGCTTACCCTGATCTTGAAACCGCTTGCGCGCAGAACCGAGCGCGAGGACGAACCGCTCACGCGCGCGGTGGCGAAGGCCCCCGTAGCCGTGACGAATGAACGCGGCATACCCACCTTTGAGCGCAATGAGCGTCGCAGGTCGACGCCGCATGATCTCGGGATCAGTCTTCTCGCGCGCGAAAAGCTGGACGAAGCCGCGCGCAAGCGCGAAGAGCGCCTGAACGCCACGCCGCCCGCGCCTCCTCCGCGCATTTACAGCGCCAAACTTGAGGACACCGGCCCAACGCCCGTGGTGACGCCTGAGATCATAACGGCCGGTCAGTCCCCCATCGACTTTGGCGACACAGGGCCCACCCCCGCGATCGATCTTGATCCCGCCGTGTTCCCCGTCGTTTCCATCCGCACCGAGCCGGAAGCGGACGATGAGAACCCCGCAACGGAAGAAAGAGACGGAACGCCTGATGAACCTTGAGAGAATCACCATCCTGGGTGGCGCTTTCGGGAGCGGAAAATCCGAACTCGCGCTCGATCTGGCATTCAAAGGCGCGGCGGTGCTGGTCGATCTGGACATTGTCAACCCTTACTTCAAATCGAGCACGCAGCGCGCCGCCCTTGAGCAGGCCGGCGTGCGCGTGATTTCTCCCTCGTTCGCGCAGACAGGCGTGGACGCGCCGGCCATCCCACCCGACGTGCAGTCTGTTTTCGAAATTCCGGGCCGTGTCATCATGGACGTCGGAGGCGACGATGTCGGCTCCCGCGTCCTGGGGCGGTTTCGCCACCTCCTTGAGCGCGAACCTGTGACGTTCCTCTTTGTTGTCAACGTGTTCCGCCCCATGTCGGCCACCACCGATGACATCCTCGCGCTGATGGAGCGCGTGACCGCGCGCGCCCGCATGCCGTTCACCGGACTTGTCAACAACGCCAACCTTCAGGACGAAACCACGATCGAACACATCCTTCAGGGCGCGCGAGTGCTCTCTGAGGTTGCGGAGGCTACGGGTCTGCCCGTCGTTGCGCACGCCGTAGACAAACGGCTGCTCGCATCTCTGCCCGACGCGCTCAAGCCGCTCGCGTGGCCGATGACCCCGAGGCTTCGTCCGAAATGGTAGAGGGCGTTCACTGGATGATCCCCCAGCCCGCGCTTGATGCTGCGGGCTGGGTTTTTGTCGCGCTCGCGGCGCTCACGTTCGCGTTTTGCGTGTGGTCGCTGGTGTTTGAAGCGAAGCATCCCGTTCGGGAAGGCGCATTGTCCACGCGCACGACGCCACGATCACGCTACCTGCGCTCGCTCGCGCTATCGGCGGTGTTTTTCACGGGCTGGTACCTGCTTGCCGCTGTCGCGGGCGCTGTTCAGCAAGGCGGAGGGCCGTTCGCGGCGATCGCGCGCGTGCCATCACTCATGACGCGCTGGGACGCCCCGCATTATCTGGGCATCGCGCGCGATTGGTATGTTACGGAAGGCGACGCGCGCTTCCATATCGTTTTTTTTCCGCTCTTTCCATTGCTCGTCAGGGCCGTGTCGTTCGTTGTGCGAAACGCGTTCTGGGCGTCCGCTCTGGTCAACGTGCTCGCAACGTCGGGCGCGCTCTATCTGTTTGACGACTACGCGCGCAGCGAGGGTCTGGGCGACCGCGGCGCGCGGCAAGCCACGCTCAACCTCATGCTCTACCCGTGGGCCTTCTTCCTATGCGCGCCCTACAGTGAGGCCGTCACACTCCTTCTGTTCACCGCGGTATTCTTTTTTCTGCGCCGCAGGCGTTACCTGCTCGCCGCGGTCGCGGGCGGCCTTGTTGCGTTCACGCGCTCAGTGGGCGTGTTCGTGGCCATACCCTACGCGATTACCGCGCTGCTCGACTGCATCCATTCAAGCCAAAGCGTACGCGCCCGTGTCCTCCTGCTCATCAGGCGCGCCGGAATCGCGTTGATCATCCCCGCGGGGTTGGCCGCCTACATCCTCGTGAACTTGCTCGTGACCGGCGACCCGCTAAAATTCCTTGAATACCAAAGCGACCATTGGTCGCAACGGATCGGCTGGTTCTTCGAGACGCTCAAAACAACGCTCAAATACACACTCGACTACGACCTTGAGGGCATTGTGTGCATCTGGCTGCCACAACTGATCATCATCCTCGCCGGCGCGGCCCTCCTCCCATTTGCCGTGCGACGGTTAAAAGCCAGCGCAGGCCTGTGGTGCACTGTGTACTTCTACTTTATCATATCGCCGACTTGGCTCCTCTCCGGACCGCGGTACGCGTTCCTGATGTTCCCCATTGCCGTTTGGATGGCGAAGGCGATTCATTCGCGAACGGCCGCGCTCATGTTTAACATGGTTATGCTGGCCGCGCAAGTCTTTTACTGCGTTGCGTTCGCGCTCGGACATCGCGTGTATTAGGCATTACCTCCTATAAAAAACAGCCGGTGCGCACGGCACACCGACTGCATTCGCGGTAAATGATTACGATCCATCAAGTGATCCTGTATTTCTTCAGGTTGTGAACAGTCCCTATCCCGCGTACGCCCCCACCTTCATACCCGCTACGGGCATGCGCACGGCGAGTACAGAACCGCCCAGCGGGTCGTCCGCCTCGTCTTTTTGTCCGGCCGTGGTGATGAACATGGTGCGCATGTCCTCTCCGCCGAAACAGCACGACGAGGTGTAGCGCGCACCGGTATCCACACGGTCGGTCTCCTTGCCCGTGATCGGGTCGTAGCGTGATACGCGGAAGCCGCCCCAGTGCGCGACCCAGAGGCCCCCCTCCGCGTCGACCGCCATGCCGTCGGGATAGGTGACGTCGGCGGCGTGCGCCAGCGGACGTCGGTTTGCAATCTCACCCGTGTTGATGTTATAGTCAAAGACGTCCACGCGTCGAAGCGCGGAGTCGATGTAGTACATTTGATCGTTGCCCGCGTTCCATCCCAGGCCATTTGAGATGGTCACATCGGTCACTTTCGTGGACAATCCCTCGGGGGTCAGGCAGTAGAGCGCGCCTTCGGGATTCTTTTCGTCGTCCGGCATTGTGCCGCACCACAAACGCCCACGCGCGTCACATTTTCCATCGTTGAAACGCACACCTGGCGCGAGCGTCGGTAAGCCGAAGGCCGCGAGCGCGTTCGTTCCGGGATCAAATGAGCAAAGCCCATCCGTCGTTCCGATGATGAAGCCGCCCGCGTCACGCGGCACAGCGAACCCGACCGGTGCGCCCACGTTATAAACGGCATCCGCGCCGTGTTCGTCCGTGCGGTGAAGCTCACAGCTGCGGATGTCGACCCACCACAGCGCTTTATCGGACGCTACCCACACGGGGCCTTCGCCCACGCGCGCGCGAGAGCGGAAAAAAACTTCGACATTGTACATATCGCTCACTCCCTTTGGTCATTTCAGGGGCGCTGCGCCCCTCACAACGCGATTCGTACTCAAGTGAAACCGGAGGCACTGACATGACGAAAACCACACTGCCCATTTTCGCATCCGTCCTGCTCATGGGCGGCATCATCGGGCTTTTGTCCGCAGCGTTCAACATACCGCTCGACACCCCGAAGCTGCTAGCGGGACTTGCGCTCATTGCGCTTGGGCTTGGCGCTCTCACGTACGCGCGCGTGGGACAGTTCGTCTCGCCATGGACGCGCGCGCGCGGTGATGAGGTGTTCTTCATCGGCTGCTACGGCGCGCAGCTCTGGCCCAAAGCCGCGAACCACGGGCTTGTTGCGCTCAGCGGCGTGCTGATGACTGTCGCTGCGGAGGGTAACGCGGCGCTCGACGTGCTTGTCATGGGCGCGAGCGCGACACTCGTCCTGCCCGCGGGCCGCACGTGCACAGTGGAGAGTGTGTCCACGCTCTCACGCGTGACCCATCCAGGTTCGGCCACTTTCCGCGTGGGCCGGCGATCGTGCACGGTGGGCAGCGGCCCGCCCATGCGCGTGTTCGTCACCGCGACGCTGGCCAGCGTCAACATCATCACCATGTGAGGTCGTGATTCATTGGACGCAGCATACGTCGTTTTCCAGCAAGCGCTCGTACTCCTGATCATCGTGGCGACAGGCTCATTTGTCCGCAAAATCGGGCTTTTAAGCGACGCGGCGATCTCCGGCATCAACCGGCTTTGTCTTGATTTGACCATGCCCTGTCTCTTGCTCATGATCTTTCAAAAATCGGTCACACGCGCCGAGATGCTGGGTTTCGGGCAGGCCGTGCTCGCGAGCGCCGCGTGCCACATTGGCTCCATGGCGCTCTCGTGGCTGATATTCGCGCGCTGGAAGGACAAAAAGCAAAAACCGGTTTTATGGATGCTCTCCGTGTTAAGTAACGCGGCGTTTCTTGGGATGCCGCTCATCTCGGCCGCGTACGGCGACAGCGGGCTGCTTTACTCCGCGGCGTACATCCTCTGCTTTAACCTCGTGCTCTGGACGGCGGGAACCCTGCAGTTCACCGGCAAAATATCGCTCCGAGCGTTCATCAACCCCGGGTTTCTCTCCGTGATCGCAGGGGGCATCCTCTTCATCTTCCAGATCCGCATCCCCAAAGTGCCCGCGGATGCGCTCAACATGCTGGGCTCGCTCACGACTCCGCTCTCCATGCTCCTCGTGGGCGCGCGCCTGCTTGACGTCAAGCCCGCGTTGATGCGAAGCGGCGCGACATGGCTGGCGGCCGGCGTTCGGCTCATCCTCATGCCCGCGCTCATGTTGATCGGACTACGTCTCGCCGGACTTTCCGGGCTGACGCTTGCCGTGCCGGTCGTGTCCGCCGCCATGGGCAGCGCCGCCACCACCACGCTCTTTGCGGATCGTTTCGGCGGTGACGCCGCGCTCGCGTCCTGCGTCATCGCGGTCACGACCGCCATCTGCGTGATCACCGTCCCGCTGTTTGTGCTCGTGATCAGCTTTTTGTAAGGGCAAGCCGGGGGGGGCTATGCCCGCGCACCCGAACGCGACATTCCAACCGGCGCACGCAGCGCGGTCCCGCTACACAAACTCGATGAACGCACGGAACTCTTCGATCGTGATCATCTTCTTGATGTGACGCGCGGACTCATGCCCCCGAACAAAGCTAATTTGTGCAAAGCAGCCCGCACTAACGTAAATTCAATAACTCTATAGATGCTTGCCCGTGGTGAACACGGTTTACACATCGCGTGCCGGGGAAAGCCGCGATATGGGAATGGCGCAGTGCCATCGACAGTAAGCGTGACGCACTCGGTAAAACACAGGCGCAATTTCCCTTGGGCCATAACTCAGTCGAAGCGGCATTCACCGTCATCGCTACAGAACCCGACCTCCTACTCCCCGATCGTGTACACGCGCGAACCCGTCGACTCTTCCTTGCGCGTTACGGAGGAGCGAAGGCCCGCGTCCAGCACCATCATCGCGCCGATGTTGACGGGCAGGTCGAGCGTGGGATGGAGCGCGTCCCCCGTGTCCAAACAGTGGATGACCTCCTGCCCGATGTTGGCCCTGCCCTCTGGCAGGGGCGCGACGGGAATGATCTGTGCGTCCGATGTGCGGTGTGTCTTGAACAGGCGCACCTCTTTTTGGTTTTCCTGATCGACGGCGATTGTGCCCTCGAGCCCGCATACGATGGGCCCGTTGGGTGCGCCCGGATGAATGGTCGTCCAGCTTCCCTCGATGTGCGCGACGGCGGACGGGAACTTGGCGGTGATCGCGCCGTAGTCGTCAGCCGCGGTGAACTGATGCCCAAAACTCGCGCGCACGCCGTACGCGGCAATGGGGTCCTCCCCAAGGAACCAGCGTGAGAGGCACGCTCCATAGCAGCAGTAGTCGAGGGACGCGCCCCCGCCCATGCCGTCTCGGTGCCACCACTCGACTGACTTTTCAAGCTCCGTCATGGTCTGTCCGTATGAGAACGGTCCGCCTGAGGCGAAGTTCCGATACTGGAAGCGGAACGGCTTCCCAATCGCGCCTTCACTCACCAAACGCTGAGCGGCGCGGATGGCCGGAAACCACGTACTCGGCCAGTTGACGATCAGCCTTGCCCCCCCAAGCTCAGAGGCGCGCACCATAGCGTACGCCTGTGCGAGCGTCGCAGCCATGGGCTTTTCCAGCACGACGTGCACGCCGCGCAAAAGGATCTGTGAGGCGCACTTTGCATGCCACGCGTTCTCGCAGCAGACAATGACGATGTCGGGGTTTTGACCCAGCACCTCATCCACTGAACCGAGCACGGGCATGCCGGTGCGGTCAACGACAGCCGCCACGTTCTGGCGGCGATTGGCGTGCTGGTCGGTGAGCGTGGGCACCTCGGGTTCTGGATCGAAGCACCCGATGAACCGCACGCGCTCCCCCATCTCGTGAAAGTCCTTAACGAGCGAGGTGACGTGCATGTGCGCGAAACCGACGACGCCGACTCTATACGTTTTCATGCGACCCCTCCTTTTGTTCACGCGTCTGTTCCCGCGTAGATGGCGGTGAGCTGCGGGGTGAACGCGCCGTTTTCATCCATGACATAGATCGGGGGCTGGAACTCCACGCCGGCCCCCCCGTTTTTACTGGCTTCGACAAGCGCGAGCTGCGCGGGCGCGGATGGGCGCGGGTGAACGAGCCGCACGCGCTTGACCGTCAAGCGGTGAGCGGCAAACCGTTCAAACACTTCCGCAAGCCTCAGCGCTTGATGTACCACGCACGCGCGCCCGCCATTGCGCGTGAGCGCGGACATGGCCGTTGCCACGTCGTCCAACGTGCAGGTCACCTCGTGCCGCGCGATGGCGCGTGTTTCCGCGTCCCCCGTGTACGTCCCGCCAGCGCGCCCGTACGGCGGGTTGCACAGCGTGACGTCGAACGATCCGCAGCCGAGAAACGCGGCCGCGCCGCGCATGTCCGCGCATATCACACGCACACGCCCATTCAGCCCGTTCATGGCCACGCTGCGCGCCGCCATCTCCGCCGCGTCGCGCTGGATCTCGATGGCGGTGAACGCCGCCTTATCCGCGCGCGCGGAGATGAGCAAGGGGAGGATCCCCGTGCCCGTACCGAGATCGGCCACCCGGCACACGCCTTTTACGCGCGCGAAGCGTGAGAGCAACACGGCGTCGGTGCCGAAGCGGAAGCCATCCGGCCTTTGCAGGATGCTCATGCCCGCGAGCTCGAGCGAGTCCAGCCGCTCCCCGCGCTTCTGCCAGCGGTTCATTCCGTCTTTTCCAGCGCGCGCATGTAGGTCATCACCAAATCGAGGTGTTCCTTGGTGTACCCGCCTTCCTGAAAATATCTCAGGACGCCCTCCTTGTCCACGATGAAATTGCCCGGGATGCCCTGTGTGATGTAATACTCACTGTTGGCTATTTTGCCGTCCGGATCGAGCAGGACCATCAAGTCGAGCTTGCTCTCCGTAAGATAGTCGCGAGCCAGCGCAGCGGCCTTATCGGCTTCCGCCGCGCTGACCTGCGCCTTGCGCATCTCGGTTGTCGCCGCCTGCACCGCGAGCACAATCACGTCGTCATTTTCCTTCACCAACGCGTCAAAAAGCGGCATTTCTTCACGGCAGGGAGGACACCATGTCGCAAAGAACGAAATAAACACCAGCTTACCCTTGTAGTCCGAAAGAGTATGGGACACGCCCGAAAGGTCTTTGAGCGTGAAGTCGAGCGGTTCTTCATCGAGCAGCGCTTCCAGCGCCATTTGGCGCGTAACCACGCTTCCGGGCGCTTCTGTCGCGGACACGCGCTCCATCGTGGGTGCGGGAGCCGGTGCGGGCGCGGATGCCGCGCACCCGCTCATCACGACCACCGCGAGCACCCCCGCGATTAACCAATGTTTCATCGGACAACCACCTTTGTCTTGGATTATACCACACCCCGCGCGCTACGCACCAGTGCGGCGCGCCTGAAAGGAAGTGCGGACATCCGTCATCGCGTGTTATTGTGCGCGCTTGCCCTTGTGTTACTCACATCCTGCGCGCGTGCGCAAAACCACACCGCGGTGTACGCTGATTCGTTCGACACGTTCACGCGCGTGACCGTGGTTTGCTCAAGCCAGGACGAGGCTGCCGCGCTCACGCGCATCGCGCACGACGAGCTGACGCGCCTGAGCGCGCTGTTCGACATTTACAGCAACGCGGGAAAAGGCGACAATCTCAAGACCGTCAACGAGAACGCGGGCATCGCACCCGTTCGTTGCGATCCCGAGATCCTCGCGCTGGTCAAGCAGGGTGTGCTTTGGCACGGCATGACTGGCGGCGCGGTCAACATCGCGGCCGGCCCCGTCCTCCGGCTCTGGCATAACGCGCGTGAGGCGCTCGTCCCTGCGCTCCCTGACCCCGCGGCGCTCGAAACGGCGCGAGCGCTGTGCGAGATCCAGGACGTGGTGATCGATGAGGCGGCGGGGACGGTCTTCCTGCGAAAAAGCGGGATGTCGCTCGACGTGGGGGCCATCGCAAAGGGTTACGCGCTTGAGCGCACCGCGCGGGTTCTGCGAGACGCCGGAGCGCGCGATTTTCTTCTCAACGCGGGCGGCGACGTGCTCGCGAGCGGGTCCCCCGCCGGCGGGCGCAAATCATGGGGCATCGGGCTTGAGGACCCCGCCGGTGACCCCAACGCCGCAGCGCCGTCGCTCATCGCCACGCTGCGCGCCAGCAGCGTGTCCGTCGTCACCAGCGGCGATTACCAGCGCTATTTCACCGTGGACGGCAAACGATACTGCCACATCATCGACCTTGAAACGCTCATGCCCTCGGCGCCTCACCGCTCTGTGACGGTGATCGCGCCGTCCGCTATCGCCGCGGACGCGCTGTCAACCGCCCTTTTCATTCTTTCCGAGGATGAGGGGCGCGCGCTCCTGACCAGAACCGGGGGCGATGCCGTCTGGGTCGACGGAGACGGACGCATCACCATGACCGAAGGCGCGAAAAAGTTGAAACCATAGGTCCGCATTCTCACACCACGGCGCAAAACGCATACAAAGGAGGTCCACCCATGAACTTCATCATTGCTGTGGATTTGGAAGGGCTTGCGTGCGTCAACGGCGAGCCAAACAAGACGTTGACCGACTCCAAAGATTACGCGTTCGCGTGCAGGCAGGCGGCCAGAGAGGCGTCGGCGGCGGCCAACGCGCTGTTTGACGCGGGCGCGGACGAAGTGATCGTTTGGGACAACCACGGCGGTTCACTCAACATCGACGCGGAGCTTCTGCCTGAGAGGTGCTTGGTGTGCGCTGGTTCGGGACAGTCTGGCGGGCGCTGGGGCATGCTCAACGGGCCGTGCGACGGGGCGCTGTTCATCGGGTACCATTCGCGCGACAACGTGACAGAGGCCGTTCTGGGCCACACCTACAGCTCCAAGGAACGGCAATACCTCAAGATTGATGGGCGTGAGTACGGCGAGATCGGGCTTGACGCCATGCTGCTCGGAGAAAAAGGTGTGCCTCTCCTGTTTGTCGCAAGCGACGACAAAGGCTGTGCCGAGGCGCGCGAGCTGCTTCCCCGCATCGCGACGGTTGAAACAAAGCGCGCGCTCGGGTGGAATATGTCAGTAAGCAAGCATCCCAAGGCGGCCGAGCGGGAAATCTACGAAAAAGTGCTTGAGATCGGGAAGTCTGTGGGCAAGCTCGGCAAGGAGGCGTTCGCACTTCTCGATGCGCCGCACGACTTCGAGGTCGAGATACGTTTCAAACGTCAGGAAGGCGCGCAGGCCTCCGTACGCGCGGGCGCGCGCATGCTGGACGCGTACACGACCGTCAGATCGTGCAAAACCCTCCGGGACGTCGTGCGGTAGCGCGCGGGAAAGGCAGGAAGCTTGTATCGCATCATGACCGCGCGCCAAGCGGCGGACCTCATCCCCGACGGCGCGTGTATCGCCATCAACGCGTTTCTCGCGCTGGGCAACCCCGACGCGCTCCACGAAGCCATTGCCGAGCGTTTTGCCATGACGGGCCATCCTGCGGCGCTCGAGCTGTTCTGCGCGTCCGGCTTCGGCGGCTGGCGCGACGATCTTTTCGCCGAGCGCTACGTCGCCATGGGTGCGGTGCGCAAGGTGGTGGCCAGCCACTTCATGAGCATGCCGGTTGTGACGCGGCTTGTGCAGGAAAACAAGATCGAGGGCTACTGCATGCCGCTGGGCGTTCTTTCCCACGCGGTGCGCGCGTCGGCGGCGGGCAAGGGGTCCATGCTGTCCAAAGTAGGGCTTAACCTGTTCGTCGACCCGCGCGTGGGCGGCCCGGGCATGAACGATGTCTCCAGGGAGCCGCTGGTCCGCCTCGTCACGGTGGAGGACGAAGCGTATCTTTGCTACAAAACGCCGCGCGTGGACGTCGCGCTCATCAAAGGCACATCCGCCGATCCCGCGGGCAACATCACATTCGAAAACGAGAACCTGACCATCGACGCGCTCTCCACCGCTCAGGCGGCGAAAAACAACGGCGGGATTGTGATCGTACAGGTTGAACGCCTGAGTCATGTTTTCGCGCGGCCTCGCAGCGTGATCGTTCCGGGCGCGCTGGTTGACGCGATTGTGGTTTGCGAGGATCTGCCCGACATACAGAAAACCAGCCCTGTCCTCTCGGGGGACATCCACGTCCCTGCCGCGCACATGGATCACTGGATGAGCCGACTTCTCCCTTCGGGCAAGCGGGGCGCGGGATCGCCCGACCACGCTGCGGAGATCATCGGCGCGCGTGCGGCGAAGGAACTCAGGGCGGGAGACATAGTCAACATCGGCATCGGCATCCCCGAAACGGTGGGCGGGCACGCGTCGCGCGCGGGCATTCTGCGCGATGTCACGCTCACGGTGGAGGCCGGCGGGTTCGGCGGCCTGCCCGCGCCAGGGGTCGCGTTCGGCTCCACCATCGGCGCGGATATGATCTGCGACATGGCCTCCCAGTTTGATTTCTACGACGGCGGAGGCCTTGACATCTGCTTCATGGGCGGGCTTGAGGTGGACGCGCGCGGCAATGTCAACGCGCACCACGTCCCCGGGCGGTACGTGGGCATAGGCGGATTCGCCAACATCACGGGCGCGGCGAAAACCATCGTGTTCTGCGTGAGCTTCACCGCAAAAGGACTGCTCGCTCGTGAGCAAGGCGGTCGCGTGACCATTGAACGCGAGGGTGAGCTCAGAAAGTTCAGGCGAACGATCAGCGCCATCAGCTTCTCCGCCGAAAACGCGCTCAACAAGGGCCAGCGCGTGCTCTACGTCACCGAGCGGTGCGTGTTCGCGCTCACACCGCGCGGGCTCGCGCTCATCGAGGTGTACGAGGGCATTGACAGGGAACGAGACGTACTCAGTCTGCTTGAGTTCGATTTAGCGAAATAACAAAAGCCGGAGCGGTTGACGCTCCGGCTTTCATTTTCGACAATCACATGCTCTCAATCTGCTTCATGGCCATGTCGCCAACATATGGTATCTTGTACCACTCGAGTTTGTATGCATTGAGCGCCGCGATGATGCGGATCACGATGTACCCAATGTAAGCGAGCCAATAGATAAGGTTAAAGAGCCAGCCGAGGAAGGGGATGAACCCGAGAATGCCGCACACAATGTTAATCGCGATGACCGCGATGGTCAGAAACAAGCCCTGCGCCGCGTGGAACTTGACAAATTTGCTGCTTTTCTCCACGAAAAAGAAAATGAGATCGACAACCGGAATGTAACCAAGGGCGGCGGCGAGCTTGGGATCTAGTCCGGTGGAAGAGGCCTGAGAAGCGTCTTTCATGCGTCATCCTCCTTTAATGTCTACTGCGATTATACACCAATGCGGTCGGCCAGACAATCGCACGGCAGAAAATTTGACAATTTTCACCTTTTGGAGCCGCCAACCTTGTTCAAGATATCAGAATTGTATGCATACGAGTTTTTTTCGCGCTCTTTATGCATCATGAGCGCGCACTCCACCATGCGGTCGATGAGCTTTGAAAAGCTCATCCCGCCAAACTCCCACAAGTAGAACGCCAATGAACCCGGAATGGTGTTCACTTCTCCGATGAGCAGCTTTCCGTTTTTGTCAATGAAGTAGTCGATGCGCACGACCCCTTTTAAGTCCAGCACGCGGAACACATCGCGCGACATCTCCTGAATCTCTTTGGTGAGCACATCGCCGATGGGCGCGGGCATCTTACGTCCAAGAGAGCTCATCCCCTGCGATTTTGGGCCGCCTTTACCGCTTTTCCCGCCGCGCATGTACTTGTCCTCGAATGTCAGAAACTCCTGCCAGCGCTCGGGCTGCTCGCACACCGACGCCTCAACCTCGTCACCCCAGCCGAGGCACGAACAGTTAACCTCGGTCGGCTCCAGCACCGCTTTTTCAACCGTGATGCGGCGGTCGTAGCTCGCGGCAACATCGATCGCGGTGGCCAGGCCCTCTCTGTCGTCCGCGCGCGTGATGCCGATCGACGATCCGAGGTTGGCGGGTTTCACATACGCGGGCAGGCCAACAGCCTCAACGGTCTTATCCAGCACGCCGTTTCGGTCTTTCTCCCATTCCACACGGTCAAACCAGCAACTCTCAACCACGGGAAAGCCAGCGCCCTTGAGCGCCGCGCGCATCACGATTTTGTCCATGCACGCCGCGCTCCCGGTCACGCCGGACGACGTATACGGTATGCCGCACAGCTCAAGCACGCCCTGGAGCGTACCGTCCTCACCGTTGAGTCCGTGCATGACCAGGAGCGCGGCGTCGATCTCGTGCAGCGTTTTCTGCCGCCCAAAGAAACCTGCCTTCGCCGCGAGCAGCTTGTTGCCACACCCCGGCGCTACCATGCAGCGCGTGACCATGCGCGCGTCAAACGCCTTGAAAAACGCAATGTCCATCAGCCGCCAGCCCGTGTACCATACGCCCTCGCGCGAGATGTACACAGGCACGACGTTGTACTTCGCCTTGTCTGCGCTGAGCGCTGCCTGCAGGCCCGATATGATCGAGACGTCATGCTCCACACTCCGCCCCCCCCAAAAAACCGCCAATGTCTGCATGTGTATACTCCCTTCAAAACTGCGGGAATGCATGACGCGCTCCGCCCTGCACCCGCGAGGGAACGCGTCCCCCTGGCTCCACCGTCCTGCGGCGCTAACGCGCTGGGGACAAGTTTTAAGCATCGTTCGTTACGCCTCTCCCGCCTACGCGCCCGCGTAGTTGTCAGGGAGGTCGTTTTCAAATAGCACAACGTCCCCTGAACGCGAAACCTTCGCCAGAAGCGCGGCCGCCGCGTCCAAGTCGGCGGCGGTTAGAATGTTCTCCTGCGCAAACCCCCGCGCCTCCAGACCCTCCCGCATGGGTTTTGTGCGCGCGCCTCCCACCAAAATGACGACATCGCACACGTCCGCCATGTTCTCGCCAAACTTGCGGTTTTCCTCAGCTTCGGCTGCGCCCAGTTCGATCATGCCCGGCGTGATGACGATCTTTCGCCCCGGAAACCCCGCGATCACGGCGAGCGCAGCGCGCGTCCCTGCCGGGTTTGAGTTGAAGGCGTCGTCTATCACGGTCACGCCGTTGGTCGTGGGGATGAGCTGGAGACGGTGCTCCACGGGCTCCACACGCGCGACCCCGCGCGCGGCTTCCTCAAGCGACAGCCCGAGCGACATGGCCGCGGCGCAGCAAACGACGAGATTCTGGATGTTGTGGCGGCCCAGCACGCGTGCGGCACACGCCGCGCGCCGACCGTCCCCGGTCACCAGCGTAAACGTGCTGCCCTGGGGCGTCACCGTGATTTCCTGCGCGGTGAGCGCGAGCGGAAGGTCCTGAGCGCTCTCAAGCCCCGCGCGGATGGCCTTAACGCGTGTTGTTTTGCGGTAAAGCTCGTCCACGTGCCCGCCATCGGCCGCAAAAACCGCCGTTCCGTCCGCCGGAAGCGCGTCGATCAGTTCATACTTGGTCTTCGTGATCGTTTCAATGGTGCCGAACGTCTCCAAGTGCTGCGGCCCCACGCTAGTGAGGATGCCCGTCGTGGGATGAACCAAACCGCACAACTTCGCGATGTCGCCTTCATGCTTTGCACCCATTTCCGCGATGAGCACCTGATGCTCGGGCAAAAGCTGCTCGCGGATCACGCGCGTGAGGCCCATGGGTGTGTTGAAGCTCGCGGGCGTGACGCAGACGCGGTATTTTTCCGACAGGATCGCGCCCAGCATGAACTTGACGCTGGTCTTACCATAGCTGCCCGTGATGCCCACGCGCTTGAGGTCCGAACGCGCCGCGAGTTTTTTCTTGGCGTCAAGGAAGTACCAGCGTTTGACTCCCTCCTCCACCGGATGCATGAGCGCGGCGGCGAGAACAAAGCTGAGCGGGGGAAACATCCAGGGCCCGAAAAAAAACGCGATCAGCGCGCAAAGCACGGCGTGAGCGGTGAACAGACGCTTGGCGCGTGCTGTCCACGCGAGAGGCTTTTTCGGGGGGCGCCTCATTTGCACCGCGCCGATCGCGTAGAACGCCGCCGCGCTCATGGGCGGGAAGTAGGGCGGGATGAGCATGGTTAACGCCAAAGCCGCAGCGCCAGCGTGTGCGAGCAGCACTTTGGGGCGGCGAACCAGCCAGCGCGTGAAGTCGGGTACTTTATAACCTTCCAGCTGGAACATGTGCAAAAGAAAGCGCGAAGAAAACACCGCGCCCGACGCGCAGATCAGCGATATCAGGATGTTGGGCCAGATCAAGCGCTCTCCCCTTTCAGAAAAGCCAAAGCCACTCCCGCAAAGCGGTCGGATTGTTCCAGAAACGCAAAGTGTCCCGCGCCTTCAAACACAACCAGTTTGGCATCGGGCATTTCCTTTTCCATCGTTTGACCGAACCAGAGCGGCGTCTCCTTGTCGTTCCCACCCCAGACAAGGAGCGCGGGCGGCAAAAAACCCGACAAAAACGGGCGCAGATCCTGATTGACCACACGAACAAACGTTTTTTTCATGCGATCGCCCAGCGCGTTGTAGTCGCTCGACCCAAACCGCTTGGCCAGCCGCGCTTTGATTTTGTCCGATCCAGGCAGAACACGTGAGATCGCGCGAAACAACGCATAGGCGATCTTGCGCAAACAACGCTTGAATGTCATCTTGGGGATGAGACCCGCTCCCCCCGTGATGAGTGCGGAGCGGATGAGATCCGAATACTTTGATCCAAGCAAAATGGTCACGCGTCCCCCGAATGAGTGCGCCACGACATCGCATGGAGCGATCCCCAGCGCGCAAATCACCTCGGCGGTCATGGCCGCGTACTCCGTCACGCTCCACGGCTCGGGCGGTTCAGGCGATTTGCCATGGCCGGGGAAGTCGATAACCGTTACACGAAAATCCTTGGCAAGCGCCGCGGCAAGCTTGGCCATGGTGTCAATCCTGCATCCCCAGCCGTGCAGCAAGAGCACATCGCGCGCGGCGCTGTCGCCCGATGGCCCGCATTGTTCCGCCCACACCGGCACACCCCCGGCTTTCACCCACATGACCGCACCTCCTCTTGCCAAACTATGCCTTTGCATTAAGTCGTATTCTCTTCATTATATCCAATTCCCGCGCTCAAAACAAGCAAATCCTGCCCTTTCAAAATTGAGGCTTGCAATTCTGAAAAAAATATGTATAATATGATCTTGCGTGCGGGGTTATAGCTCAGTTGGCTAGAGCGCAACGTTGACATCGTTGAGGTCGATGGTTCGAGCCCATTTAACCCCACCACAGAAGCCCGCGAGCGAACGGCTCAGCGGGTTTTTTGTCGTTCCGGTTTCGCGATACGCCCTAGACGTCCGTTTGAACACGAATTTGCGTATGCTTTGTGTTCCTGTCTCCATACTACTAAAAATGGTATTGGAGGCATCGCGATGTTCTCACCCTTCGACGAAAAGCCCATGTGCCTGGACGATGGCTTTATGGACTGGAAAACCATGTATCCCACACCCTACAACAAGCACGAGGCCGATCCCTACACGAAGATCCGCATCATCCTGATGAACGGCATTGAAGTCGAGGCCGCCATGTTCTCGCACCAGTTCCACCGCCACTGCCCCGACAACGATATCAGACGCGAACTCGCGCGCCTGAGGCGCATGGAGCAGCATCAGCAAAAGCACGTCAACTGGCTCAAACCGCTGGATGAGACGCAGCTCGAAACGACGATCGGCTTTGAGCACGTTGCCGTGGACCTGACGGCCTGGCTTGCGGAAAACGAACCCGACGTCTACGTCAAGCAGGCGCTCGATTTCGCGCTGCTCGAGGATTTTGACCACCTCTACCGCTACGCGAACCTCCTGGACATGGACGCGAACATACCCGCGCACCAGCTCATCCGCAGCTATGTGGAAATCACGCCCGGACGTCCGACGCTGGCCGAACACCGCTATCCGATGGACTCCGTCAAGCGCCACATTGATGCCAAGACCGCCGACATCCGCACAAAGCTCAATACGCTCATCATCACAGCGGGCGAGCAGCAGACCATGAACTTCTACATGAACATCGGCAACGCGTACGCAAACGACGTGGGCCGCGCGCTGTACATGGAGATCGGTCTGATTGAGGAGCAGCACGTCAGCCACTACGGATCCCTGCTTGACCCCTCGATGACGTGGCTTGAGAGCCTGCTTTTGCACGAGTATATGGAGTGCTATCTCTACTATTCGTTCTACCAGGACGAGCTCGATGCGAACGTAAAATCCGTCTGGGAGATGCACCTGAACATGGAGATCGCCCATCTGCATAAGGCGGCGGAACTGCTCTCCAAGCATGAAAACAAGGATTGGCGGCAAGTCGTGACCCCCACATTCCCCAAGCTCCTTCAGTTCCATGACACGCGGGACTACGTGCGGCAGGTACTCCGCGATCAGATCGACCAGACACAGGATCGCGAGCAGTACAAAAACGTCCATGATCTGCCGCAAAACGCCGATTTCTTTAGCTATCAACGCCAGGTCAACGGCAACGGGGACATCGTGCCCAGCCACATTGTCATCGGCAAGCGCATTGAGCAGCGCGGCGAGGATTACCGCGCGGAGGTTTCGCCCAACCCCGTGCCCGCGCTGACCAACCGCAAAGCGGACGACGTGTCTGTCGCGCGGACGAAGTAGTTTCCTCAAATGGTTCTACGAGCGTCTTTTGATCCGGGCGAAAAGCCCGAGAGCGTGGGCTTTTCGCCGACATAGATTGATGACAGCAACACAAGCAGGACCGCCTGAGTTTGGCAGCCCTGCTTGTGTTGTTCCAGCGGACATTTCCTGTTCTTTTTGCCTGCAAGTAGGCCGGCCGCTTCTCGCACCCTGTACAACCACACCGATTCGTCCATGGTCTGCCCATGTACCCCTTATTGCTCGGGCGCGACATTGATGCTGGTTCTGCCGCAAAACGCCGATCAACTACTGCTATCTGCTGTTCAAAGCTGTTTTTCATCAAAATACTCCCCTCAAAGTCTTAGTGGTTTTGTTTTCCACTGTCTACTTTAAGGGGAGCGCAGCACATACCCTATGCCTTATCCTGATGACGGAGGTTAAGTATCCACCAGCGCCGGGCCAATGGCTCGCGAAGTTCTTATGCGCCTAGCCGACTTCGGAACCGCTTTGGATGTCTCCATCGGGCGTCACCAGCCGGAGGTTGCCCTTGTCGTCGCTGGCGCAGAGGATCATTCCCTCGGAGAGTACGCCGCGCAGCTTGGCGGGCTGGAGGTTGGCCACAAGCACGACCAGTTTGCCGATCATTTGATCGGGCGAGTACCACTTGGCGATGCCGCTGACCACCGTTCGCGTCTCGTCCCCCACGCTCAGCGTGAGCTTGAGAAGCTTGTCGGATTTTTCAACCTCAGCCGCTTCCGTCACGCGCGCAACCTTGAGCTGGGTTTTGAAAAATTCGTCTATGGAGATGAGCGCGACGCCCTCCGGTTTTGCTTGCTTTGCCGGTGATGGCGCGGGAGCAGGGGCGGATTCCGCGGTCGTCTTCGCGGGCAGCAGCGCTTCGAGCTCCCCCAAATCCTTGACGATGTCGATGCGCGGGAAAAGCGCCGCGCCCTTTGCGACCTTGATCCCCGAGGGCAGGCGTCCGAACGCGACCGAATCCCACGTCTTGAGCGCCTCGTTCGTCACGCCCAGCTGCTCAAACACCCGCGCGGGAACGGAGGGCATGGTGGGCCCCACAAGGATGGCGATCACGCGGCACGCCTCCGCAAGCGTGTAAAGTACGGTCTTAAGGCGGAGCTTACCCTCCTCGGTCTTGACGAGCGTCCACGGCTGCGTTAAGTCGATGTAGCGGTTGGCCGCGCCCACCAGCTTCCAGATCTCGGCGAGGGCGAGCGAAAACTGTAGTTTATTCATGTGCGCCTCGACCACAGCGGGCAGCGCGGCGGTCAGCGCGGCAATGTCGCTCTCAAGCGAAGTGAGCTCCCCGCACACGGGGACAAGGCTTCTCTCGTACTTTTCAATCATGGCAACCGTGCGTGAGAGCAGATTGCCGAGGTCGTTGGCCAGATCGCTGTTGATGCGGCTTAAGAGCGCTTCGTTGGAGAACATGCCGTCCGAGCCGAACGGCGTCTCCCTCATCAAAAAATAGCGGATGGCGTCCGTGCCGTAGCGGTCGCACAACACGACGGGGTCGATGACGTTGCCCTTCGACTTGCTCATTTTCACGCCGCCCTCAAGCACAAGCCAGCCGTGCCCGAAAATCTTTTTCGGCAACGGCAAGTCCAGCATCTTGAGCAGAATCGGCCAGATGACCGTGTGGAAGCGCACGATCTCCTTGCCCACTAAGTGGATGTCGGCCGGCCAGTATTTGTCGTAAAGCGTTGTGTCGTCCGAGCCGTAACCGAGCGCGGTGATGTAGTTTGACAGCGCGTCGATCCACACGTACACGACATGCTTTTCATCAAACGTCACGGGCACACCCCATGTAAACGATGTGCGCGTTACGCACAAGTCTTCGAGGCCGGGACGAAGGAAGTTAGCGAGCATCTCGTTGGCGCGGCTTTGCGGCTCAATAAAGCCCGGGTTCTTTTCGATGTACTCGATCAGCCAGTCCTGATATTTTGACAGCGCGAGGAAGTACGCCTCCTCTTGCGTTTTTTCAACAGGCGCGCCACAATCTGGGCACTTGCCGTCTTTGGCCTGCGTTTCGGTGAAGAACGTCTCGCATGGCGTGCAGTACCAGCCCGAATACTCGGACTTGTAGATGTGCCCGCGGTCGTAAAGCTCCTTGAAGATTTTTTGCACAACGCGTTCGTGGCGCGGCTCCGTCGTGCGGATGAAGTCGTCATATTCGATGTCCATCAGTTTCCACAGCGACTTGATGCCCGCCACGATCTCGTCGACATAAGCGATGGGTGTCACGCCCGTTTCCTTCGCGCGCCTCTCAATCTTTTGACCGTGCTCATCCGTCCCCGTCAGGAAATACACATCGTGGCCCGTCTGCTTTTTGAATCGGCACATCACGTCGGCCGCCGTCGTGCAGTACGCGTTGCCGATGTGGAGTTTGTTGCTCGGGTAGTAGATCGGTGTGGTCATGTAGAACGTTTTTTTCGCCATGAAAATCATCCTTTTTATTTAGGATACGGGTCGCCTCCGGGTGAACCGTTCTTGCTCGGATATGCGGGAAACGCGCCTCCTCTTTACGCCAGCTGCCCCCTGAGCTTCTCCAGCGCCTTTTTCTCGATGCGCGACACCTGCACCTGCGAGACGCCCAGCCATTCAGCGGTCTGGCACTGTGTATAACCTTTGAAATAGCGGAGCGAGACCAGCGTCCGCTCCCGCTCGTTCAGCCGTCCGACTGCGTCGCGCACATCGGTGGTGATTCCCCCGGGGATCTCCGCGCTTTCGTCGCGCAGGGAATCGCCCAGCGTCGTGTCGCCTTCCTCGGTCACGGGCTCGCTCAGCGAGCGAGGCGCGCGCACAGAACCGAGCGCCAGCACCGCGTCGTCCACGCGCAGCCCCGCGCGCGCCGCGATCTCCTCGACCGTGCCCTCGCGCCCGTGCCGCTCTTGGAACCGCTCCCGCGCTTGTAATAGCATCACCGCGTTTTCCTTGATGGAACGCGCAACGTGCACCGGCTGCTCATCGCGCAGCGCGCGCCGCATTTCCCCCATCACAAGCGGGACAGCGTACGTCGAGAACGCGAACCCGAGCGAGGGGTCGAACCCGCGCGCCGCCTTGATCAGCCCGATGGAACCAATCTGCATGAGATCCTCCGCGTCCAGCCCTCGGCCCGTGAAGCGCGCGCAAATCGAGCGCACCAGCGGCGCGTGGAGCCGCACCATTTCGTCAAGCGCCGCTTCATCGCCGCGGCGGATCTCATCTACAAGCTCAAGCGTGCGCGCCGCTTTGTTGGCCGGTGCAGGGAGCGCGGTCATCCGTCCTCCTCCACGTCCTCCTCAGCCTCTGGAAAGCGCTTCAGGAGCCGCACCGTCGTGCCGCGCCCGGGCGAGGACTCGACCTCGACCGCGTCCATAAACGTCTCCATCACCGTAAAGCCCATGCCGCTGCGCTCCATCTCGGGGCGGGATGTGAAGAACGGTTCGCGCGCGCGCCTCACATCCGCGATGCCGTGCCCGGCGTCCTTGATCTCCACGCACAGCGTGCGGTCCTCCAAAATGGCGGCGGCAAGGCGCACCGTGCCGCGCGTGCCCTCGTAGCCGTGGATGATGGCGTTGGTGACCGCCTCGCTTACCGCAGTCTTGATCTCCTCAATCTGGGAGACCGTGGGGGAGAGCGGGAGCGTGAACGCGCTGATGACCACGCGCGCGAATCCCTCGTTCTCGGGCACGCCTAGAAAGTCAAGGCGCATCTCGTTGACCACTTTGCTCATGACTTCTCCTCCTGCGCGCCCGCGCGCCTCTCCATAATCTGATAAACGCCGCTCAGCTGCAAAATGCGGTCGATGTGCGCCGAGGGGCCGATGAGCGCCATTTTTCCGCCGCGCCGCGCCATTTCTTTGTATCGCCCGAGCAGCACTCCAATGCCCGATGAATCCATAAACGCAAGGCCGCTCAAGTCGATCTCAAGCGCTTTGACCCGCTCGTCCGCGATGAGCGCGTCCAGATCTCCGCGCACTGTGGACGCGCTGTTGTGATCCAACTCGCCCTCGATGCGCGCGCATACCGTGTTTCCGTTCCGCCTGGCTTTGACCATGCTCCCCCTCCGCTCTGTCCACATACCGGCTTAAATTCGCTCCGGCGCTGTGTTTCCCTTGTGGCGGGAGAGCGCGGGGATTGTCGAACCGTTGTCCTGCGTACGACAGGATCCGCGCGGAAGCAAAAATAAACACGCCCAAGGGGCGTGTGTACGCGGTACCACCCATGTTTTGACCACCCTAAAAGCGGCTCTTCGCCGGCCAACACCGACTTACGCCTTAACGGGGCGTCCGTCTGAGCCTAATCAAATCAGCCCAGCCGCTCCGGAGCCATGTTCGCCCTTTCCCGTCACGACCGTCTCGCACCAAGCGACGGCTCTCTGATGTGTGACCAAGCAAAGGCTACTCTTTCCTTCATCGCGTGTACATCTATTATATTAACCCTGCGCGGATTTGTCAAATAAAAGACCGAATTCTTCCGCGAGACGCGCAAAACGCTCCGCTTCGTGGGGCATCACGGGTTTTGTCGCGTCGTACAGCACGTGCTGTATCACATCCGCGTCGATCAGCGCTTCGTCAAGCTGCGCGAAACACCCATCCTTCGTACTGTGATTGTGAATCGCTGCGCAGATCAGGTCCGTCTCGCGCGCATCGGTCAACCCGAGCGCACACAACACCTCCCGCGCCAGCAACGCGCCTTCACGGGCGTGATCGCGGCCATCACCGCTTTTGTATATGTGCAGATCGTGAAGCATGCCCGCCATCGTCGCAAGCTCGACGTCCACGCCGCGCTTCATCGCGATGAGCGCGCACGCCTGAGCCACGCCATACAGGTGCAGGCACGCGCACCTGCGGTTGTATGGATCGGAAATGGCCATAAGCACTTCGTCGATGGTTTTGCGCAAAACGTCGATTCTGTTCTCCATGACGCACCGTCCTTGATTTTTTCTCTCTCGCCGTCCATAATAACATGGGAGGGTTCACATGGACATCATCGTCATCAAGGAAAACAAAAAACAGTATCTCGATCTGCTTTTGCTCGCGGACGAGCAGGAGGACATGATCGACCGCTACCTTGAGCGGGGCACGCTATTCGCGCTGTATGACGGAGATCTGAGGAGCGTATGCGTGGTGACGGACGAGGGAGATGGCGTCTGCGAGCTGCAGAACATCGCCACGGACGCGCGCTATCAAGGGAAGGGCTATGGGAGCGCGCTGGTCAGGCACGTGCTCGCCCATTATGCCGGAGAGTTTGATACCATGCTCGTCGGCACGGGCGACAGCCCGCTCACCATTCCGTTTTATCAGCGCAACGGTTTTGTGCTTTCTCACCGCTTGCCCAACTATTTCCTTGAGCACTACGACCGCCCCATCATGGAAAACGGCGTGCAGCTGTTCGACAAAGTCTACCTCTCACAGCGGTTGACCCCGCGCTTAGTATGACCGGCTATGCTTCCATCGCTATGCTCGTTTTCAAAATAAAGTAAGGTTTTTCTGCACCCACGTACAATGAAGCAAGTAAGGAACGCCGTCGTCCGGCGTTCCTTACTTGCTTCTGATGTCAGGACGGCTTACGGCCGCTCTTGTCATTCGGGTTTGTTTGGCGCGGAAAACCGGATGGTCGTCACGGGCGTTTGCCGCGCGGCCTCCACGTTGGCGTCGCGCGTCTCGTTGATCAACTCGCTACGAAAAATGCGGAGGGTGCGCGGTGCGTCGATGCCGATGCGCACGCGGTCGTTGTCAATGCCAAGTATGACGATGCGGATGTCCTCCCCAAGCTGGATTCCTTCATCAGCCCTTCGCGTCAGCACCAACAAGTTGTTCCCTCCTCTTCTCCGCAAGACAAATGTCCGCGAATATCGGATGGCGAACAGGAAGCTCCCCCTCGGCAATGACCTGCTTGCCCTTGTTCAGCCGCGTGTTGATGAACAGCGGCGCGGCCAGGTTGCCCGTCATTTTGGCGATTTCCTCGGGCACAACCACAACGGTGAGCACGAGTAGCTCCTCAAGCCCTTTGACACCCAGCGCGTCGATTTCCTCATCGCGGACATCAAGCGCGTAATCCGGCAAAATGTCAAAGGTGTTGACGACCGAGAGCGCCACATTGGGCTCCTCAAGCGACTGGAGCCACAAAAGCGGGCGCGTCTCTTCCGGGCTGATGAGCGCGAAGCGCCTGAGCGCCTCAAACCCTGGCAAACCGGCGTCAAACGTGATCACGCTTTGGTCGTCGATGTCAATTTCCCCAAAAAGCAGGGTGTTGATCTTCATTCACAGCCTCCGGTCTTACTAAACGCGTTTGTCTAGCCGACGCCCCACAACGCGTGTTTCCACATCAGGGTTGATGGAGATGGTTAGCTTGGGATACTGCTTCATCCTGATCTCGATGGAGTGCGGCTCAAACTCAACCTGGGGCTGGCTCAGCTCCCAGTTGATATCGACATGACTTAACTCCCAGTTGATCTCCATGCCGCCCATATCCCACTCGAGCGCGGCGGTGCGCACATTCTGCGCCTGTTCCATGGGGGTCGGGCCATTGCTCCTGGGCGCGCTCATGTTGCTCGCGCGAATGCGCGCGGCAAGCGAGAGCGTCACGTTGATGCCTTGGCCGTTAGGATCAAACCCGCCATCGATCACCAGTGGTTCCACAGGCGTAAACTCGACGCGGCGAGGCGCGTGTATACGCATCTGAGGCGCGTGCATGACCTTCTGCCAGTTGGTCCTCAACTGCGGCGTCCTGCGGACGATGTTCATTTTTCCAGGGGTGGTCCTGAGATTCATCTTCGGGCGCGGCGTGGTGATGTTGAGCCTCGCGCGCCTCGTCATGATCTCAATAATGGCATCCTGCCGCTCGATACGAATGCTTTTCACAAGCCTCACCGATCCTGTTCCTTCATCGTCGATGATGTGTGGCGTTGATTACCTCATGTAATCAAGCAA
The DNA here is from genome assembly GCA_031548365.1 of Eubacteriales bacterium. GTDB lineage: Bacteria > Bacillota > Clostridia > Christensenellales > UBA1750 > JAVBRD01. The sequence continues at coordinate 59,629 of JAVBRD010000008.1, read as the reverse complement.
AGTGGGTTGTATGATTCGCGCACATGCTGCAAGCGCCGCCTGGTAGACCGCTTCGGTGGACTTGAGCTTGACCGCGGCCTCGGCCATGTCCGCGTCCTCGACGTTGGACATGCGCTCGGTGTAGTTGACGATCTCCGCGTTGTAGCGGAACTCAAGCATGTCAATGCGATTGGTCCATCCACCCAATACTGCCATATTAGCAAGATTCCTGTCAAGCTGTTCCTGCAATCTCGAGATAAACGGGTTGATGTGCGATGCGGTGCTGATGCCCTGGCCGTCCACATCGCCCTGGAGCGCCGCCAGAATGTCCGCGTTAGGAGCCGTGAAATCGATTTCCTTTTTCATGTTTTTCAGCGAAACCGTTCCGATCCCCTTGTCGGTGCCAAAGTCGATCGTGATCTGATCGCCAATTTTGTACGAAGAGACGTTCTGAACCTGTGTGTCCACGACATTGCCCTTGTAGTCGACGATCTCAAACGTAATGTCTTTGCCCTGCGCGGCGTTGGCAACATTGGTCACACGGATCTCGTTGGTCATCGCAGTGTGCATCTGGCGAAGAACCTCGTAAATATTCTTTTCACCCGTGCCCATGACCTCAAAACCGTTGAGCGAGACTTCCATCCACGCGCTGTTGAAACCGACCTCTATTTGAAGCTTCTGCACGATCTCCTCATTGTAATCCGCAGTTCCGGAAACCATGGCAACACCGTTGTACTCAAGCACGCCGGCGCTGTTAACGATGAACGGCTTTTTCGTGTCCTGCTTATCGTTGACCGTGTTAAAGCCTGCGAACACATAGCGTCCGTCCGCGACAAAGTTGCCCGCGTCCACAATGCCCTTCATGATCTGCATAATCTCCTCGGCGATCAGCTTGCGGTCGCCGGGGGTCTTGACATCGGTCGCGGCGTCGATGGTCAGCTCATACGCGCGCTGGACAAGCGAGTTGTAGCTCTTAAGGCCCTCTTCGCTTTCCTTGACGTACATGTCGGCGGTGGATAGGTTTTCCTGATACGTCTCCAAACGATAGATGTGCGCGCGCGCGTTCATGCCGATCACGAGGCCCACGGGGTCGTCGGAAAGGTTGTTGATGCGCTTGGTCGTGTGCAGCTGCTCGTTCCACGAATCCATGGCATGCATGTTGCGGTTCAGGTTGATCAAGGACTTGTTGACCATCATGGAGTTTGTGATGCGGTATGACATGGCGTTACACCTCGTGCTTCATGGTTATAGTCCGACGCGGCCTGTGCCGTTGATGAGCTTATCCAGGCATTCGTCAAACGCCGTGATCATGCGCGAGGACGCCGAGTAAGCGTGATTGAAGCGGATCAGGTTCGTCATTTCCTCGTCGATGGAGACGCCCGATATGGACAGGCGCAGGTTATTGACGCTCAACTCCATGGTGGTGTGCAGCTGCATCATGTCCTTGTACTCGCTGGATTTGATGCCCAGATCCGCCAAGTACCCAAGCCAAACGCCGCCCACCGTCGAGTTGGTTCCCGCGGTCACATCAAGTATTCCCGCGAGCAGAAGCGCGTTCTTGCCGTTGCCTCTGCGCTCGTTGGTCGTGTCGTCGCCGGGACCAATGATATCGGGTCCGATCTGTTCATCGGACGCCGCGATGTTCCACGGACTATCGAGAATTTCCGCCGAAAGCCAAATATTCGAGGCGCTGATCGGCTCACCGTCACGGGAGTCGAAAAAGGGGACGCCGGTTTTCGATTCGCCAGTCGCCGCGTTCGGGTATGTGTACCCGCCCGCGTGAATGGCGTTAAACTCGGAAGCAAGCAGCGCTGCAAACGCGTTGAGCTGGTTGAGGAAGTAAGGCACACCGGCCTTGTCCGCCGTGTCGCCATCGCGCATGTCGATGTCCGCAGAGAGCGAGCCTCGGTTGAACGTGAGCCCAAAGCCGGGCTCGAGCGAGTTGTCAGACCACTCGATCGAGAGGAACCGCGCGTCCGGCTGGTTGGTCACGTTGTTGTACGCCCCGGGGGTGGTCTGAAGCGTGTACCCATCCGTGTGATCGACCAGCGTCCCGCCGCAAAACTCCACTTTGAAGTGACCGGTCGTTTCCGAGTACTTGATATCGCCATAGCCCGATAGCTCGTCGAGTAGTAGATCACGCTTGTCGCGCAGGTCATTGGCGTTTTCGCCGTTCATTTCAAAGCCGTAGATCTCTTTGTTGAGCGCCGCGATGCTCTTTGAAATGGAATTGATGCGCGTGACCGACGCCTCGATGCGGTCGTTGCATTCAAGCATCTGCTTTTCCATCTGCTGAGAGATGTTGTTGAGCGTGTGGCACAGCGTGGTCGCGGAGCCCACCATCGCCTGTCGCTGGGGAAGAGACTCCGGCGCGGTGGCCACCTGATTAATTGCGCGCACAAACGCTTCCATGTTGCTGGTCAGACCGCGATCCGTGGTCTGATCCAGATACAGCTTCTGGACAAAATCCAGCGTCTCAAACGATTTTTTGAAGTACTCGTACTCGCCCTTTTCGTCTCGGTACTGTCGGTCGAGGAAGGGGTCGCGCAAACGCTTGGTGGTCAGCGACTCTACGCCGCCCCCCACGCGTCCGCGCTCCGCGTCCAGCCAAAACGTCGTGTACGCGAGCGGCGCGATGTTGGCCGTGTCCAGCCTTTGGCGGGAATAACCCTCGGTTTCGGCGTTTGAGATGTTGTGGCCCGTCACGTCCAGCTGTTTTTGGCTGATGAACAAGCCCGTACGCGAGATTTCCAACCCATAGAAAGATGGTCTCATATCAGTACCTCATACCTTTGCGTCGAAAATGGCCCGCGTCCTTGCGTCGTCGCTCCAGTTGCCGGTCTTATTATAAGTATAATCCGTAGACGCCGTCCTGGTCAGCGAGGACAGCGTGGAACCGATGTACTCAAGCTGGGTGTCAAGCAGGAGCTTATTGATGTCGTTGACTTTCTTCAACTCCGCGAGTACGTCGGAAAACTGCGTTCGGATGCGCGAGACGTAAGCCGCCTGCTGCGCCGGCAACCGCTGCTCCACATCGCGCAGCGCGAGGGTGCCGTCGTCCGGAAGGCCGAGTTCGCGCGCAAGTTCGTCGGACAACGCCCGGCGTTTTTCGGAAACTTGAGACAAATCAGCGGAAACCGCCTCTTCCTGCTCAACAAGGAGCAACATCTCTTCAGGCGATCCCCGCATGATGATTTCCTTTTTTTGTACGGCGATCTCGAGGAGCCGGTCATACCCGCGTTTTTCCAGCCGGAGTTCCTCTAAGAAATCCTGCAAAAGCGTGCTGTTCAATGGCAACGCTCCTTAGCCCAGGCGCGAACCCGCGAAAATCCGCTCGGCCACGTCTCGGGCGTCGACTTGGTAGGTGCCTTCCTTAATCGCTCGCGAAATGCGGCTGATTTTGTCGTCCGATGTCGCCGCGAGCTCCGCCTTGACGGTTTTGACCGCGCCGGAATACACAACGGCAAACTCCGAGAGTTCAAGTTTGTCGCGGGACCTGATCGGAAGCGCCTCAGAGGTATCCTGCTTGCGCGCCGTTGAATAAACATTGGCCATCGATTGGGGAGGTATGGGATTAATTCTCATTCAAATCAACACTCCTGTGAGCGGAGCCCGTCGCCCGCCAACATCCGTACAATTCATTTATCGGCTTTGGCGCGCCAAACTTTAGCCGCAGCGGCCTATTTTTTTGTGGTGTCGCGCGTGTAAACCGTCATCTGCTTTTTCTGCTCGTCCATCAGGGCCTTCCTGGCGCGTTCAAGAGAGCTTGTGACCCCGACCGCGCATTGCGGGCAAAACTGCCCCGATGCGATGGGCTTTCCGCACCCGGAGCACTTCTTGCGCGCACCCGATGTGTCGCGCTCAAGCCACTTTTCGTCAATCATGTAAACAATGAACTTCTCATCGATGCCCGTTTCGTCCGCGATGAATGCGGCGCCAGAGCCCGGATTGTCCTGCAGGAAGTTTTTGACTTCGAGAAAATTCTCCTGCAAATCCGCCTCACAATGAGAACACACTTTGCTGTCGAACTTTTGCACCTGTCCGCCGCAAATCTTGCATCTCTTACCCTGCACTGCACATCAACCTTTCTCGGTGATTACCTACGCAAATTGTTGGCGATGTTTTCCATTTCATCCGCCGTTTGAACGACTTTTCCGGCGAACTGGTACGCGCGCTGCGTACGGATCAGGCGCGTCATTTCCATAGCCATATCGACCGTGGACATCTCCTGGACGCCCTGATGCAGATCCGCCAGCTCCTCAGCGAGCGTGGCCTCACCGGATGCGCCGGTCGCCTCAAACAAGTTCGCTCCCGACGCGCTCAGGCCTTCGGGGTTGGTGAACGAAAACTGCGCGATCGTCGCGTACGGTTCGGACGCGATCGCTTGCCCGTCCTCATCCAGTTCCATCCCTTTGTAGGAGATGGCGCCATGACGCCCTACAGCGAGGTGTGTATCCCCGCCGTTGACGGCGATTTTCTCACCTTCGGGGCTGACAAGGTAATTGCCCGAACTGTCGACCAGGAAGTCGCCGCCTTCTTCGGTCGAAATGTGGAAGTTGCCATCGCGGGTGTACCGCACTATGCCGTCCGGGCAGATCACGCCGAAGAACGTCTTGCCCTCGATGGCGATGTCGAGCGGCCTTCCCGTGGTTTGCATGGAGCCTTGCACGAAAAAGCGCGTGGTCGCGGACACGTGCACGCCATGTCCGAGCTGCAGGTTAAGCGCGTCCTGCGGCTGAACCGGCCTGCGCATCGCCTGATAAAGCGCGTCGCGGAAATCTACCCGAACACTCTTGTAGCCGTTGGTATCGACGTTTGACATGTTATTAGCGATGATGTCAAGGCGCATTTGTTGCGCGGTGACGCCCGATGAACCCGTATACAGCGCTTGTATCATTGGTGTTCCTCCAATCTATGCGAGGAGTGCGGCGGGCGGCTCCGCTCCGCACTCCCGTCAAAGGGATTCATCCCTTTGACATCCCATCTCAAGAAGCTGTGCAGCGGAGACGGGCTGGAAACATCACGCTTAGCCCTAAGGCATGACCGCGTATCGCGTTTCTCGCTTACACGCGGCCTACGCGATTGACGGCCTGATCGAGCGTACCGTCCGCCATTTGAATGAGTTTCTGGTTGGTCTCATACGCGCGTTGAATGGTGATCATATCGACCATCGCGCGGCCCATGTCCACGTTGGACATCTCGGTAAAGCCCTGCTTGACCTGCGCCTGCGCGTCGACGATTTCCTGATCGTTGTAATTATAGAATAAATTAGAGCCTTGTTTGCGGAGGTCGGCCGGGTTCTCGAAAGAGACGATCTTCATTTTCCCGGCGTTTTCACCGGCGACATAGATCGTGCCATCCTCGCGGACGGCGAAGTCACCCTCTCCGACATTGATGTGTTCTCCGTCGGCGTTCAGAACGTAGTACCCCTCCGACGTGATCAGGTCGCAGTCCGCGGTCAGGCTAAACGTGCCTGTGCGCGTGTACCGCTCGCCATCTGGCGTCTCGACCGCAAAAAAACCGTTCTCGCCCACGAGCGCGAAGTCGGTGGGCCTGTCGGTTGCCTCAAACCCGCCCTGACGGTACTGGGTGATGAGCTCGTCGACGTGCACGCCGTGGTTGAGCGGCCCGACCTCGCGGCGCTGTATGACCGAGGGGTCGTGCAGGCGCGTGATGAGCACGTCCTTGAAGCTGCGCGAAATGTACAAATCCTCGCGGTATCCCACGGTGTCCGCGTTGGTGATGTTGTTGGAGAGCGTATTCATTTGTCGGTCAAGCGTGAGCATGCCGGTGCCGGACATGTAAATCCCTCTGAGCATGGGGCGTCCCCTTCCGAATGGAATATACCTTAAGAGTATTATCGCATAAAACAGGGCCGTGTTACAGTGTTTTGCAAGATATGGAAGCATTTTGATATAGAAGGAGTTTCTCACACACTTGATTCTGGGTTTCAACGCTCGCCATGCGTGTGATATATTTGCTATATGAACTACCTGATCGCTGCGACTTTCTGGAGGTTCCATGATCAAAAAAGCTTTCGGCGACGCCAGAAAGGCTTTCAAGAGCAGCGTCACATTTCCACTTGTGACAGTTGCCTGTGTGTGCTGCGTGCTGGTCGTCACCCTGATCGCCATCGTGAGCTATACCATGTACGAGCGGCTATACTACGAGTATTCAAGCGATCTGTGCCTAAATAGCAACGCGCGCGTCGCGTCGGTCATCGACGGCGATCTCGTTGAAGAGTTCGCTAAAACTCTGATACAAGATGAGCGCTACATCAAATTCTGCCAGGATCTCAACCAGCTCAAGCTGAATATGAAGGCCAAGTATGTCTATGTGATGGCCGACACGGGCGTCGCGGGAAACTTTACCTACATCTATGACATCACCGCTGAAGAGATGGGCATACACGCGCTGGGCACGGTCGACGCCAAGGAGATCTTCGCCGAGGGCGACGACGTCCTCTCAAGCGGCAAGGGTTTTGAAAGCGCCGTCTACTACAAGGATGATGATTTCGGTGAGCTGTACTACGCGTATTCTCCAATTTTCAACTCCAAGGGGCGCGTCGTCGGGTTTGTGGGCACCGATATCAGCATCGACCCCATGCGCGAACAGCTCACCCGCTACCAATGGCAGATCATCGCTCTCTGCGCCGCCGCGGTCGGCCTGTTTATGCTTGTGATTCTGTTTTTTTCACGTGCGATCATCCGAAAGCCGCTCATGCGCATCACGGACAGCGCAAGACGTTTGGCGTCCGGCGAACTGCGCCTTGACATCCCCGATTCCATGCTCAGGCGAGGCGACGAACCGGGGCAGCTTGCCAACGTTTTTCTATCTGTCTGCGCGAGTATTCAGAGCGTCATCAGCGACACCGAGCGCACGCTTGCGGATATCCGCGACGGCAAGCTCGGGCGCAGGCTTGACCACCACAAATTCTCAGGTGATTACGCCAAGATGGTGGGCGTCATCAATGGCGCTCTGGACGCGACGTGCGAGCATTTCGACACGATCATGGACGGCGTTGCGTTCTTCGGTGCCGACACGCACCTTGCCTACGCCAACACCTCCATGGCAGCGACATTGCACGGACTCGGCCTGTCGAAAGAAGACCCCGCCCTGCTTGCCAGAATCCTTTCAGGCAAAAAGACCGAGACGCTTGACGCAGCGGCAACCGCGCTCTTTGACAGTGCGCAGAGCGAATTCGGCAAGACTGTGAGCTTCACAGGGGAAGACGGCTCGTCTGTCTACACCGTTAACCTCAGGCGCGCTAAGTCCGAGGGAGCACCCCTTGGTTCATGTGTGATGATGGTGCTCTCCGACGTCACCACGCTCGTTGACGCCAAGAACGCAGCCGAGCAGGCCAGCCGGGCGAAAAGCGACTTCCTCTCGCGCATGAGCCACGAGATCCGAACTCCCATGAACGCCATCATCGGCATGACGCAAATCGCGCGGCGCTCGGAAAACCCCGAAAAGATGCGCGACTGCATCAACCGCATCGAAAGCTCGTCGACGCACCTGCTGGGCATCATCAACGACATCCTCGATATCGCCAAAATAGAGGCCGGCAAGATTGCACTCAATGCCGAGTCGTTCTCGCTCAAAAGCGCGCTTGATTTCAACATCGCGCTCATGACTTCCCGCGCAAGGGAGTCGGGTGTGAACCTTGAGCTCATCATCTCGCGCATCGAACACGACGCCATCATTTCTGACCCGTTGCGCCTTAATCAGACCCTGATGAACCTGATGTCCAACGCCATCAAGTTCTCCGACAACGGCGGCGTGGTGACTTTGGCGTGCGAAGAGCTTGAGAGCGACGACGCGGAGGCGGTGTACCGGTTCACCGTCACCGATCAGGGCATCGGCATGCCGCCCGAGGACATATCGCGGCTGTTCAGGCCTTTCGAGCAGGCCGATGGCGGCATCGCGCGCAAATTTGGCGGCACAGGCCTTGGTCTTGCCATCTCAAAGACGCTGGTTGAGCTGATGGGCGGGGAGATCACCGTATCGAGCAAAGTCGGTGCGGGGAGCACGTTCGCATTCACCATCCGCGCAAAGCTCTCCGGCGTTTCCGAAGGTGCGCCCCTCTCTTTATCCGCTCCGGATGCGGGGACGCAAAACAGCGCGGACTTCTCCGGTCTTCGCGCGCTGGTTGTCGACGACGTGGAGATCAACCGCGTCATCATTGCGGAGCTTTTGAGCGAATCAGGCTTGCGTATCGAGGAGGCGGAAAACGGGCAGGACGCGCTCGATATGTTCGCCTCTTCGCCCGTCGGCCACTACGACCTCATATTGATGGACATGCAAATGCCCGTGATGGACGGCTGTACCGCAACCTCCACCATCCGCGCCCTCAACCGCCCCGACGCGGCCTCTGTCGCCATCATCGCCATGACCGCCAACGTGCTTCAGGAGGACGTCGAGCTCGCGCTTCGCTCCGGCATGAACGGCCACATCGGCAAGCCCGTCGACCTCACAAGCGCGCTTGAGACCATCTCGCGTATCCTCGGGCAGCCGCGCGGGAGGGCGTGACGCGCGGATAAAACGACTTCCAGCACCCGAGCAATCGGATTCCAACCCCTTGTCCCTGCGCACTCGACGTCCTCGCTTTATTCGGTGAAACAATCGTTTCCAAACTCCGGGGCTTCCTAAGCTAACAATGATTGATTCGACTATCGTCCTGTCATACCACCCCGGTGATTCTCAAAGAACGTGCGGGTTCTTTGAACATGAACGCAATCGGTTAGTCCGATGAATCAGCCGGGGTGCCGCAGCACTCCGACTGATTCATCGCTTACCTAAGGCACCTGCACGCCACGCTCGCGGCCATACTCGCGCCAATCGCGCAGGGATTCGACAATCATCACGGCGGGATCAAGGCCATAGGGACAGCGCTTGGCGCACTGTCCACAATGAACGCACCTCTCGATGCGCAGCATCTGTTCGGGCCACTCACCCTCGTAAACCTTGCGCCACGGGGATCTGCGGATGAACTGCGGCATGCGTGCGGCCATGTGAAGCGGTATGTTCGCGGGACAAGGCAAGCAGTAGCCGCACCCCCGGCAGTAGTTGCCCACGAGGGAGGCGCGCTGTTCCTCTATCCGCGCGGCGATATCGCCTTCGAGCGCGGGCGGATTTTGCTCGAGCGCAAGGATCTCGTCGAGTTCGGACTGTCTCTGAACGCCCCAGATGGGCACGAGGTTTTCGAACCTGCGCAGGTAGGCCATCGACAGAGACGCGGAGGGCAGAAGCCCGCCAGCCATCGCTTTCATGGCGATCACGCCGATGTTGAGGCGAGCGCACTCGGTAACCATCGCAAGCTCCTCCTGGGTCGAAAGGCAGGACAACGGGTACTGCACCGTGTCATACCACCCGCTGCGCGCGGCGGACAGCGCGTTCTCGAACTTGTGCGCGGTGATACCGATGAAGCGGATCAGCCCCGCCTTTTGCGCTTCCCTGAGGACGTCGTACATCTCGTCCCCCGGGCCGGGAACGCGCGCAGGATTGTGGAGCTGGTAGACATCGATGACGCCCTTTTTCAAAAGCCTGAGCGACATTTCCATGTGTGCGCGGATCACGGCCGCGGTTGTTCCCTGTGACTTTGTCGCGAGTAAAATGTCGCCCCATCCGCCCCCGAAGGCCGCTCCCAGCTTTTCTTCGCTGTCCGTGTACGAACGCGCGGTGTCAAAGAAGTTGATGCCCCCATCGCGCGCGGACCGCAGGATGGCAACCGCGTCCTCCATCGGCACGCGCTGGAGCGGCAGTACGCCAAAACCACTGCGCGTCACAAGGAGTTCTGTGCGTCCGAGCAGAATCTTTTCCATATACATCATCCCTTCTTTTTTGAAAGGTGGTTTTGCTTTTGACTTCGCTTCAACGCTTCCAGCGTATGGTGCGCCACGAGGAAGCCGACCGCGTGCCATTTGCGGATTACGCATGGGGAACGACCGTCGCGCGCTGGCGCGAGGAAGGTCTGCCGACCAACGATTACATTGGCTACTTCGACCTTGACCGTGTGATCGGCATCCGTCCCAACAACAGCCCGCGTTATCCCGCGAAAACCATCGAAGAGACCGACGCGTACACCATCACCACAACCGAGTGGGGGGTGACGCTCAAGAACTGGAAGCACATCACATCAACGCCCGAGTACATGGACTTCACCGTCAAGGATCGTCCCTCTTGGGCGGAGGCGAAAGCGCTCATGACGCCCGATCATGACCGCATTCCGTGGGATCTTCTCAAGCGCGAGTACAAAGGCTGGCGCGAAAGCGGCGCGCGCATTGAGGGCGGGCCATGGTTCGGTTTTGACATCACGCACAGCTGGATGTCAGGCACCGAGCGCATCCTGATGGCGCTGTTGGAAGACCCCGAGTGGTGCTTTGAGATGTTTAGCCACCAACTCGACATCTCCTTGACGCTGCTGGAGGCCATGTGGGACGCCGGCTACACGTTCGATTCGCTGCGCTGGCCCGATGACATGGGCTACAAGGGCACGCAGTTTTTCTCTCTCGGGTTATACCGCGAAATCATACGGCCCGTCCAGCAGCGCGCGATCGACTGGGCGCACGGACACGGCATTCCCGCCGAGCTTCACTCCTGCGGCGACATCCGCCCCTTCATTCCCGACTTCATCGACATGGGACTGGATATTTTGAACCCGCTCGAGGTCAAGGCGGGCGTTGATCCCATCGCCGTCAAAAAATCGTTCGGAGACAAGCTGACCCTCCACGGCGGTGTCAACGCGGTGCTTTGGGATGATGCCGAGGCCATATGCGCAGAGATCGAGCGCGCCGTGCCCATCCTCAAAGAGAACGGCGGGTATATCTTCGCGTCCGATCACTCCATTCCCTCCAGCGTGAGCTTTGACAACATGAAGCGCATCATCGTCTGTTACAAACGCTGCGCCAGGTACTGAGCGCGGCGCACCGGAAGCTTACACGGCATATCGGCATGGGACCACAAAACGAACGCAGGGGTTGGCAGCGCGCCATCCCCTGCGTTTTGTCATCCAAATCCAGCGCATTCGCAGGTGCACCATTTCTGGGTTGCTGCATGCCCCGCCGCAGCTCTACCTCCGCCTTCCTGCGCCGCTCCCGCCAGAGGAGCCGCCTCCTGAGCGTCCGCCGCCGAAACCGCCCGAACGACCTCCGCCAAAGGAACCGCCTGAGCGCCCCGATCCGCCGAAACCGCCCGACGAGGAGCCGCCGGATCTCCGGCTTGAACCCGAGCCCGAGGATGATCCCCCTCCTGAGGAACCGCCGCCAAAGCCGTCCCACCAGTCCTTGGAGCTCGAGCGTGGCTGAGGCGCGCGCGGCGGCGGTACGGGCGGCGGGGGCGCATGCGGCACGCGCGGTCGGCGCACGGGGCCGAAGAGGGGCGGCGGAATGATGATCGGCCTCACTACGCGCCGCGCGACGCGCCGCGCGGGGGGGCCATAGTAGGCGCGCGTACTGCGGCGCGACGCAAGGGAGATCGCGACGAGGACGACGACAGCGAGGACGATGAAAAGAAATATACCGCCACCGCTTCCGCCTTGCTGCTGCTGCGCGGGGACTTCGCCAGGCACAGGCGCTGGGCGCGGCGCGGGCGTGATCCCGCTGACGGAATCGACCGCACCGATAACGTCGATACCGTAGTGCTTTTCGAAGGCCTCAACCGTCGCCAGAAAGACCTCGCGCACGCCCGCGTCATACTGCTCCGCGGCGAAGTACGTCTCAAGGTTATCGTAAAGTAAATCGTCCATGATGGAGGGCGTCATGAAGCTTCTGTCTATGCCCGACCCCGAGGTCATATAATAATTCTCTTCCCCGAGGGCGAGCAGGATGAGCACGCCGTTGTTCTTTGTTTTGTCCCCGATTTTTTTCTGCTGAAACAAGTCGTGCGCGTAGTCCTCGATGGCCTTGCCCCCGCAGAAGTCCACGATGGCCACCACGATCTGCCCGCCACACTTTTTCTCCAGTTCCTGATTGTACAGCGCGATGCCCCGCACCGTATCGACCGAAAGCACGCCCGACTTGTCCTCGACGTAAAACACATCACCGGTCGCCGCCGCCGCGAGCGCTAAAGCCGGAACCAGCGCGAAGATCAGCAGGAGCGCGAGCCATTTTTTCATGGGATTCCCCCTATTCAAAGAGCGCAAGCGGTTTTTGCCAGAGGCGCTCGCGGTTGAAAGCGCGCGCAAGGTCATTGTAGCCCGAATACGCGATGCGGCGATCGGCGGACTTGAGCTCATTTTCGATGTTGCTGACATAGCCTTCGTCCCGTTCGGACATCCCGAAAGCCCTCAGGAGCTTCATCAGATCCGCCACCCGCTCGCTCAGCTCGGTGTTGACGGCATGGGCGTCGTTGAACGTGCGGTACTTGACAAGACGGTCGGCCGCGTCCCTGACCTGACCGGTCTGCGCATGGTCGGGCGGGTAATACCTCGCGGCGACAGCCACGAGATTGTGTGCCTGCTGCGCTCGCGCCTCGATGTCCGCGGCAACAGACGCGCCCGCCGTGGCCGCGTCGTCGTAGAGCCGCGATACATGCCGCGCTTTCCCGATTAAAACGCCGAACCCGACCATCAAAACGCACAGGGCGATGGCGACGGCCCTGTTCAGCGGGTGTGTGGTCATGGCTTAACCCCGCGCCTCCATGATTTTCTGTTTGAGCTCGCCCTCGATGCGCCCGAGTTCCGTCTCAGCGGCGGCGCGCTTCTCGCGGCCTTCCTTTTGCACCTTGAGGACTTCGTCAAGCGTGGTGATGAGCTGCTGGTTGGTGTACTTAAGCGTCTCAATGTCGATGATGCCGCGCTCCATCTCCTTGGCGGTCTCCACCGTGCCCATCTTGAGCGCGTCCGCGTTCTTTTTGAGCAGCTCGTTGGTCATATCGGTCACCTCGCGCGTGGCCTTCATGGCCTCCTGCGAGTGCACAAGGCTCAGAGCGAGCACCATTTGGCTCTTCCAAAGCGGGATGGTGTTGTTGATGGTGGTCTGGATCTTCTCAACCAACTGGCTGTCGTTGTTCTGGATCAGCCGGATCTGGGGCGCCATCTGTATAGACACCATGCGCGTGAGCTCCAGGTCGTGGATTTTCTTCTCAAAGCGCTCGCACATGTTGTTGAGGTCGTTCGCGGCCTGAACGTCGACCGGGCTGCCGCTGAGCTTCGCCTTCTCAAACGCGCCCGCGAGGTCGACCCCACGCACTTCGTTCAACCGCTTCTTGCCCGCAAGGATGTACATGCTCAGTTCCTTAAAATACACGACGTTGGCCTCGTACATTTTCTCCATGAGGGACACATCCTTGAGCAGCTGCATCTGGTGGCCGGTCAGGTTGTTGGAAATCGCGTCCACGTTGACTTCGACCTTGTCATACCGCGCCTTGAGCGTTGCGACCTGCTTCGTCGCATTTTTGAACATCCCGAGGAAGCCTTTGTCTTCCTTCATGTCGGCGTCAAAACCGCGCAGCTCGGTGACCAGCCGGGAGATGATGTCGCCGACCTGCCCCAAATCTTTGGTTCTAACGCGCTCAAGCGCACTTTCCGAGAACGAAGCGATGTTTTTCTGCGCGGATGAGCCGTACTGAAGCACCATCGCAGTGTTGGTCACGTCAATCTGTTTTGAGAACTCAGCCACCTGCGCGCGCTCTTCGGGGGTCAATTGACTCTCGCCCATGTCTGTTACGGGCACAACCTGTTCGGCGACCTCCACGACTTCCTGCTTGATGTCTGTTTCGGGGGAGAGTGTGAGCGTGAGCTTGGGGGCGGGCTTGTTTTCCATGAAATTCCATCCTTTCGAATCGTCGGGGCTGACGCGATTATTTTCCACTGAGACCGCTGCGCTTGAGCATGCCCTCCAATGCGGCGATATCCGCCGAGATGTCCATCAGGTCGTCGCGCATCATGTGTTCGAGCTGGTCGTCAAACGCGCTTGCCACAGTGTCGAGCGCGCTTTCAATCTCAGTGCGCGTGCGCACGATATCGCCCGTTGAAAAGCTTGTTTTCTCAAGCGACGCGTACGTTTCCAACAACCGGACCGTCGTGGGCAGGTAGTAGTCCAAAAAAAGCGTGATGTGCTTTTCCTTGCCCGCGTCCTTGGCGGCCTGCTCCGCCATCCCCGCGAACCGTTCCTTGATGCGCACAATTTTGTCGCTCACACCCTGGTCGGCGATACGCGCATCCAGCGCGCCCAGCTGTCCGATCATGGCGTCGCAGCGGATGAGCAGCTCGCTCTGTCTCGCGCCGCTGATTCCAGAGGTGAACTCGAGCTGCTTAAGTCTTGGTTTGAGCAAGGCGCGCGCGACCATGAACACGAAAACCGACACCGCGCCGCAGATCACATAGTGAAGCGGCTGATAGAGCGGAAGCAACAGACCATACAAAACCCAAGCCCCGCCGGCCGCCACGAACGCAAGCGGCGGTGTGAACACGCTTTTGCTGCGCTGCATGCGCTTCCTCCTTCAAGTTAACCTTTCGATCATCATACCCCAATCGCGCGATCAATGCAATTATGGCGGACAGCAACTTCGTTCCGCCATAGCAAAACCAACGTTCGGCTCTCATCATGGGCCTAAAACGCCGCACGGCGCAATGCCGTGCGGCGTTTATAGCCGTTTTTCTGCCGGTACTAGAAATATACGGCCTTGCCGGTTTCAGCGGACTTGTAGATGGCCTCGAGGATCTGCGTGACGACGATCGCCTGCTCGGGCTTGGTGATGAGCGGGGCCTTATCGTCCTTGACATGGTTGATCCACATGCGCGCCTCGACGTCCGCCGGACTTCCGCCGCCCGCTCCGTCGTAGAAGGCGACGCCGCCCATTTTCATGTCGGGGATTTCAACGAACGTGCGGGAATACTTCTCGCCGTTGACACGCAGGTTGTTCGCGCCCTCGCCCAGCATGTCCGCGCCGCCCTTCGTGCCGCAGACGATGGTCTTGGCCTCATCCACCAGCAGGGTGTTGAGTGCCCATGAGGACTCAAGCACGATGGTCGCGCCGTTCTTCATACGGATAAAGCCAAACGCGCTGTCTTCAACGGTGAACTTCTCGGGATCCCAGGGGCCCCACGCGTTTGCGGCGTTCTTGGTGTCGGCCAGCTTGCGGAACTTCGTGCCCATGACGGCCTCGACCTCGTAGTTGTCCATCATGTACAGCGTCAGGTCAAGCGCGTGGGTGCCGATATCGATGAGCGGACCGCCGCCCTGTTTCTCCTCGTCAAGGAACACGCCCCACGTCGGGACTGCGCGGCGGCGGATGGCCTGCGCGCGCGCGTAGTAAATCTCGCCCAGATCGCCCTTTTCGCAGATGTGCTTCATGTACTGGCTGTCGGGACGGAAACGGTTTTGATAGCCGATGGTCAGCTTCTTGCCGTTTTTCTTAGCCGCGGCAATCATGGCCTTAGCTTCTTCGGT
This sequence comes from Eubacteriales bacterium, assembly GCA_031548365.1. GTDB lineage: Bacteria > Bacillota > Clostridia > Christensenellales > UBA1750 > JAVBRD01. Next base: position 44,261 of record JAVBRD010000008.1, on the reverse strand, counting down.
GTTCTTGGCCATGGGCTTTTCGCACATGACGTGCTTCCCTGCGTTGAGCGCGTCCACGGTGATGGGGCTGTGGCTGATGTTGGGCGTTAAGACGTGAACGACATCAATGGACTTGTCTTTGAGAAGCTCCTTGTAGTCCTCGTACGTCTTTGCGCCGGGCGCGCCGTAGTCCGCGGCAGCCTTGACGGCCTTTTCATAGATGATGTCGCAAAACGCGACGAGCTCGACGTCGGGCAGTTTGCTCAGGGCAGGCATGTGCTTGCCGTTGGCAATACCGCCGCAGCCGATGATGCCGATGCGGACTTTCTGTTCGGTTTTCTTCGCGGCTTTCGCAGGCATGGAAAAACCCCCTTAGCTTAATGCATGTGCCTATTTTACACGCACCGATGCAAATAGGCAAGCCATATTCAACTCCCCCGCGCTGCGTCCCTGCAATTGCGAACGATCTTCACTCGCCCCTTTTCAAATGCATGCAAATCGTATATAATATAGAAAGAAAAAGTCGGATAGCGTGCGCGGTCCCAACGCCCGACGATGCCGCCAGTGAAGGCGCGCGGCATTCGTCGTGCATTTTTTGTTAGCGCGCGCGGGCAAGGAGCTGACACATGGTTTTGCATTTGAGCGGTGATGTGGTTCTGCCGCTGCGCGAGTTGGTGGCCATTCTGGATATCAAGGCGCTCGAAGAGAGTGATACCGCCGATTTCATCCGGCGCGTTCGTCCCGAACACATAGTGCGGGTCTCCCCGCACGAGGAGCAGAAGTCCGTCGTCCTTGCGCTGGGCGATCACGGCCACAGGGTCTATTTTTCCCCGATCTCCAGCGCCACACTCGCACGGCGCACCGCTTTCCTGCAGACGTTTGAACAGAGGGAACGTGATTGATTTGAGCCAAAACCCGCACTCTCGTGATCATAGTTACGACGAAACACAAATACAGGTGTTGGAAGGCCTCGAGGCCGTACGCAAGCGTCCGGGGATGTACATCGGTTCCACCGACGCGCGCGGGCTCCACCACCTCGTCTACGAGCTGGTCGACAACGCCATTGACGAGGCCATGGCAGGCGTATGCGACAAGGTCACCGTGACCATCCATGCGGATTCCAGCGTCACCGTGAGCGACAACGGGCGCGGCATTCCCATCGGCATCCACCCCAAGCTGGGCAAACCGGCCGTCGAGGTCTGCCTGACCATGCTGCACGCTGGCGGCAAGTTCGGCGGAGGCGGCTACAAGGTGTCGGGCGGACTGCACGGGGTAGGCCTTTCGGTCGTCAACGCGTTGGCCGAGACGCTGACCGTTCGCGTACACGTCGACGGTCACCTTCACGAGCAGCACTATGAGCGCGGCGTGCCCACCGACGAGCTGAATAAGATGGGCGAGACCGACCACACGGGCACGGATGTGACATTCCTGGCCGACGATCAAATTTTCGAAACCCTCGACTACAGCTTCGACACGCTGCGCGCGCGCTTCCGCGAGATGGCGTTCCTGAACCGCTCCGTCGGGATATCGCTCATCGACGAGCGCGAGGGCCGCGAACAGCGCAAGGACTATTTTTTTGAGGGGGGCATTGTCTCCTTCGTTGAGTATCTGACCAAAAACAAAGACGCGGTGTCCGACCCGATGTATTTTTCGGGCACAAAACACGACATACAGGCCGAGGTCGCCATGCAGTACACCGACGATTACAATGAAACGGTGTTCACGTTCGCCAACAACATCAATACGCACGAGGGCGGCACCCATCTGATGGGCTTCCGCTCCGCGCTCACGCGCGTGGTCAACGATTACGCGGCGCAAAAAGGCATCCTAAAGCCTCAGGATCCCAAGCTGTCCGGCGAGGACATCCGAGAAGGCATCGCTGCGGTGATCTCGGTGCGGCTGTCCGACCCCCAGTTCGAGGGGCAGACAAAAACCAAGCTGGGCAACAGCGAGGTGCGCGGCATCGTCGACGAGATCGTGAGCGAGGGACTGGGCACATTCCTAGAGGAAAACCCGGCTTCGGCACGCGTTGTGATCGAAAAGTGCATGACAGCGGCGCGCGCGAGAGAGGCCGCACGCAAAGCACGCGACCTGACGCGCCGCAAGAACGCGCTCGAGTCCACCTCTCTGCCCGGCAAACTCGCCGATTGCGCGGACAAAGATCCCGCCAACTGCGAGATCTACCTGGTCGAAGGCGACTCCGCCGGCGGCTCGGCCAAGACTGGCCGCGACCGGCAGTTTCAGGCGATCCTCCCCCTGCGCGGCAAGATACTGAACGTGGAAAAAACGCAGATCCACAGGATCCTGGCCAACACGGAAATCAGGGCCATGATCACCGCGTTCGGCGCGGGATTGCGGGAGGACTTTGACATTGCGCGGCTTCGCTATCACAAGATCATTTGCATGACCGACGCGGATGTCGACGGGAGCCACATCCGCATTCTCCTTCTCACGTTTTTTTACCGCTACATGCGCCCGCTGGTTGAGCAGGGGTATGTCTACATTGCTCAGCCCCCGCTCTACAAGGCCACCAAAGGCAAGCAGGAGCGCTACTGCTACGACGACGACGCGCTCACGGCGCTTAAAAACGAGTGGAACAACACCAAGGACATCGAGGTCCAGCGCTACAAAGGCTTGGGCGAGATGAATGCCGAGCAGCTTTGGCAGACCACCATGAACCCCGCCACGCGCACGCTTCTGCGCGTCGATATCGCCGACGCCGTGTCCGCCGACGAGATGTTCACGCTGCTCATGGGCGAAAAAGTTGAACCGCGCCGCGATTTCATCGAGGAGAACGCCAAGCTGGTCGAGAATCTGGACATTTAGCCCCGGAAGGCGCATGTGCGCGTCGCCGCAGGTATACCGTTCGATTGAAGACATAATGTCCCTGTGTCCCCGAAGCGTCGTCGCCGGATGACGGGATGCTCAATGGACATGCCGTCGAAGGGGGACACGGTGGCGGCCCCGCCCGCCGCTCTCATCCTCGCCGCTCACGCTACTCAAAGGAGTTGAAGTGTTTGGAAGACCAGACGAAGCTGATTCCGATCGACATAGAGACGGAGCTCAAGAAGAGTTTCATCGCGTATTCCATGGCGGTCATCATCAACCGCGCGTTGCCCGACGTGCGCGACGGCCTCAAGCCGGTGCACAGGCGCATCCTGTACACGATGGGCGAATTGTCCATGACGCCGGACAAGCCTTACCGCAAGTCGGTGCGCCTTGTGGGCGAGGTGCTGGGCCGGTACCATCCGCACGGTGACACGGCGGTGTATGACGCGATGGTGCGCATGGCGCAGCCTTTTTCCCTGCGCGAGATGCTGGTGGACGGTCAGGGCAACTTCGGCTCCGTGGATGGAGACAGCGCGGCCGCGATGAGGTACACCGAGGCACGGCTGTCCAAGATCGCCATGGAGATGATCGCGGACATCGACAAAGAGACGGTGGACTACGGCCCCAACTTCGACAACACGACCATGCAGCCGCTCGTGCTCCCCGCGCGCTTTCCCAACCTGTTGGTCAACGGCGCGGGCGGGATCGCTGTGGGCATGGCGACCAACATACCGCCGCACAACTTGGGCGAGACCATCGATGGCGTCGTCCGGCTGATCGACAACCCCGAAACATCCGCGCTTGAGCTGATGGAGTGCATCAAAGGCCCGGACTTCCCCACGGGCGGCACGATCATGGGACTTGCGGGCATCCGTGAAACATACTTGACGGGTCGGGGGCGCATTGTCACACGCGCCAAAGCGGAGATTGAATCCATGCCGGGTAACCGCTCACGCATCATCGTCAATGAGATCCCTTATCAAGTCAACAAGGCGCGGCTGGTTGAGAAAATTGCCGAGCTCGTGCATGAGAAAAAACTTGAGGGCATATCCGACCTCCGTGACGAATCCGACCGAGACGGCATGCGCATCGTGATCGAGCTCAAACGCGACGTCTCGCCCATGGTCATGCTCAACAAGCTTTACAAGCACACACCCATGCAGGACACGTTCGGGGTCATCATGCTCACGCTCGTCAATGGCGAGCCCAAGGTGCTAAGCCTTAAGCAAATCCTCACGCATTACCTGGATCACCAGAAGGACGTCGTGACGCGCAGGACGCGGTACGACCTCAACCGCGCTCAAGAACGCGCCCATATTTTGGAAGGTTTGCTCATCGCGCTCGACCACATCGACGCGGTCATCCGCCGCATCCGCGCCAGCCGCACCACGCAGGAGGCGCGCGAGGGCCTGATGAGCGAGTTCGCTCTTTCCGAAAAGCAGGCTGTGGCCATCCTTGAGATGCGTCTTCAGCGCTTGACGGGCTTAGAGCGCGAAAAGATCATGGAAGAATATGACGCGCTCAAAGCGACCATCGCGTATCTGATGGGTATTTTGGCCGACGAGGCCAAGCTGCTGGCGGTCATCCGCCAGGAAATCCTTCAGATCAAAGCGCGCTTCGCCACGCCGCGCAGAACGGCGATCGAGCCGGTAGAAAATGAGATCGACATCATCGACCTGATTCAGGAGGAGGACGCGGTCGTCACGCTCACGCACTTCGGCTACGTCAAACGCACCCCCACCGCCGAGTACCGTGCGCAGAGGCGCGGAGGGCGCGGTGTCGCGGGGCTGTCCACGCGCGAGGAGGACTTTGTCAAGGACATGTTCGTCACGTCCACGCACACGCCCATCATGTTCTTCACATCGCGCGGGCGGGTGTTCGAGCTGACGTGCTACGAGCTGCCCAACTCGGGCAGGGCCGCGCGCGGTACGGCGATCGTTAATCTGCTTCAGCTGGACGGCGACGAAAAAATTTCGGCCGTCATCACAATGGAAGAAGGACGCAGCGAGGGTTACCTGTGCATGGCCACGCGTTTCGGTCTCATCAAGCGCACGCCCGTGAGCGAGTTTAAGAATCTGCGCAAGGGCGGTCTGATCGCCATCTCACTCCGCGAGGGCGACGAGCTCATGGGCGTGGTCAAAACCGACGGCGAGTCTGAACTTCTCATGGGCACACAGCAGGGCATGGCCATCCGCTTTGACGAATCCGACATCCGCGCAATGGGCCGAACCGCCATGGGTGTTCGCTCCGTTCGGCTGGACGAGGGCGACGAAGCCGTTGGCATCGACATCATCGACGGCGCGTGCAGCGTCCTCTCCGTCTCCGAGAACGGCTTTGGCAAGCGCACGGCCATTGACGAATACCGCCAGCAGGGGCGGGGCGGCAAGGGCATCCTCGCGATGAAGGTGACCAACAAGACCGGACCTTTGGCGGGCCAGCTCCTGGTGCACGAGGACGAGGACGTCATGCTGGTATCCTCCGGCGGTGTCATCATCCGCATGCCGGTGTCGGGCATCCCGCTTCTTTCGCGCAACACGCAAGGCGTTATTTTGATGCGCCCCGGCGAGGGCAACCAGGTTGTCACCGTTGCGCGGCTTGAAAAAGAGCCGGAGATTGAGGGTGAAGAGGAGAGCGAAGCGAGCGGCGAGTTGGGCGAGACGGCCGACACCATCCTGCCCGCGCCCGTGAGTGAAGCTGTGACCGATGAGCTGGCCCGGAAGGTGTCGGACTTCGCCGACGAACTGCTGGCCGAAAAGGATGAGGATGAATAAGGTTTTCGCGGCGCTGGCGTGCGCGGTTCTCGCGCTTGCCGCGCTAGCGCGCCCAGCGCTGGCCGCGGACAACGAGCATCGCCTCACACACAACGACAAGGATCAGGACGCGCTGGCCATCGCCACGATACGCGAAATCAGCGAAACCGAAATGACGCTGGACGTCGCGCGGTGCATCGTCAATACCAACGTGAAAAACCCGCCCAAGCGCCCGGAGATCACGCAGGCGCGCGTGGTGTTCAAGGACTGGCCGGAAGGGTACCTGCTGTTCACGACATGGAGCGAGAAAAACAACGCCGTGACATGGGACCGCAAGCCCAAGGCCGGCGATCACACGCTCGTCTCCCTGACGAAAAACGGCGACGCGTATCAGATCATGTGGGGCTTTTATCAGCTGGACGGCACGGACCACAAGACCGCCAAGGTGCTTAGCGACGGCACGGCGGCGTCGCAGGCAACCGCGTTTTATATCACGGCTTTTATCAACAGCGACGGAGCCGACGCCGATTTTTCGTCTGCCGGGTATGAAGACGCAAACGGCAACTACGCCGTCAAGGTTTACCGCGACGGCAAGCTGGTTTTCAACGCGATGGAGGCAACGCCCACACCCTCGCCGACCGCCGCGCCCACGCCGAACCCGACGTCAAGGCCGACACCAAGCCCGGCACCAACGCAAGCGCCGTCGGCTTCACCTCCTCTCACCCCCACTCCAGCCGCGCCGGTCGAAGACCGCGGTTCCTTTCCCTGGCCGATCCTCTTCGGCTTAGCCGGCATCGTCATCGCAATTGCCGCGGCGTCGAGACGAAGGAGGACGTGAGTTTGCGCAGCAAAGCCATCCTGATCGTGCTTGTCGGGCTTGTTTTTGCGTCCACGTCGGGTCTGGCGGTCCAGACGGGCCTTCGGCTGGGCGCGCAGCCCTCCACGCTGGCTTTCTACAGGCTGGTGTTCGTCAGCCTTCTGCTCGCGCCCATCTACCTCAAAAAAGACTCTCGGTCGCAATTACGCGCGCTCAGCCCGCGCGACTGGGCCCTCGTCGCGCTCACGGGCGCCATGCTCGCGCTGCATTTCTACGGGTGGATGGCCGGGTTGCAAATCGCGGGTACCGCGGCGGCTGCCTCCCTGCTCAACCTCCAGCCGCTGATGGTGGTGGCGCTCTCCACCTTTGCGCTCAAGGAGCGTACGCCGCCGCGCGCACTGGTGTGGGCGGTTCCCGCGATCGGGGGAGCTATCTTGATCTCCGGCGGGGTGGGGCTTGAGGGCGCGGTTTGGCCCATCATGAGCGCGCTGGGATACGCGGTGTACATCGTGTGCATGCGGGGCTTGCGTTCAAAACTCGGTGCGGGCGCATCCATGCAGCTCACAGGGGTGGTGTGCGCGGTTGTCCTCGCCGTGCCGCTCGCAATTGAGGATGCGGCGGCTGTGTCTGTTCCCATATTGGGCGTGAGCCTTTATATGGCGGTGGCGTGCAGCCTGTGCGGGCATATGTTGTTTTCCTGGGCGCTCAAGCACCTGCCGGCGTCCGCCGTGTCCACACTTTTGCTGATCGAACCCGTTCCCGCCGCGCTGTGGACGTTTTTGCTCATCGGAGAGGTCCCCGGAGGCGCGGTGGTCATCGGGAGCGCCGTCATGCTCGCGGGAGCGGTGGCGTTCACGCTTACGCAAGCGCGGTACGGTGGCACAAAAGATGAGTTCGTGGAGCAAATTGAGGTTACGCACATCAGCATGCGCCCGCTGACATTCGTCGTCATTGACGCCTCCCTTGACGGGCGGCGCGTGTTCGTCCGGCATAAGAAACGCGAGACATGGGAACTCCCCGGCGGGCACATCGAACCGGGAGAGATGCCCGACGAAGCCGCGTCGCGCGAGCTTTACGAGGAAACCGGTATCCGTGGCGCGAATCTAACCCCGCTCGCTGACTACGGCGTGCGGTGGAAGGGCAGCGCGAGCCAGAGCTGGGGACGACTGTATTCCGCGAGCGGAGGCACACGCGATCCTCTCCCCGCAAGCGAAATCGCGGAGGCGCGCGTGTTCACCCTTACACCCTTGCTGCTCACCTATCCGCGCATCCAGCAGCGGCTGATGCACGTTCAAAAAATCCGGCGCGCACGCGCCACCGAATGGCCGAGGAGATAAATGGCAACGATCAAGCGCCTGCTACCCGGACTCACAAGCATTGCGCGGCAAGCACACCCCGCGCCTGTTTCGCCACCCGTCCCGGGGCTTCCGGCGCAGCGTGCACAAGCCCGCGCGTATGAGCGAGAGATCCGTCGTGAAGAGCGGGCCTACTGGTCGAGTTGGCTTAAGGATCTTCTCGTCGCTGGACTTTGCGCCGCAGTGTTTTACCTTTTCATATTTCAGCTCGCTCACATCAAGGGACCGAGCATGCTGCCAGGGTATGTCGACGGCGAGATCGCGGGCGTGTCCAAGATGCACAAATCGCTGTCGATCTACTCGCGTGGAGACGTCTGGGTGTTCCGCACCGGCGGTACGGCCGGGCTGATCAAACGCGTCATTGGCTTGCCGGGCGACATCGTGGAGATCAAGGCAGGCGTTGTCTTCGTCAATGGGTTTCCGCTTGAGGAGGGCTACGTCACCTTGCCCAAAGATGAAACGCTCCCCCCTGTGACCGTCGGCAAGGACACGCTTTATATCCTCGGGGACAACCGCTCTGTTTCAAGGGACAGCCGCGCTGTTGGCCCCGTGCCCGTGAGCATGTGCGTGGGCAAGGTCATCTTCATCATGTGGCCCGCGTCCGCTTTCCGGATCCCGGTCTAGAAAAGGACGGCGTGAACACCGTGTCGCTTAGCTCATTTTTTGTTCCAGGTCATTAAAATGACCATACGTCTAACGCATTAACGGAAACTTCCCGGTTTTTCACGGACAGTATTGCATTTTTATACGTAATGCTGTATAATTATTCTACTTTGAAAGCGGAGGCCAACTCATGAGCAAGAAGAAGGTTGTGCTCGCGTATTCCGGCGGGCTGGACACCACGGTCATCATCCCATGGCTCAAGGAAAACTACGACTGCGAAGTCATCGCCATGGCCGCTGACGTGGGTCAGGGGGAAGAGCTCGCGCCGCTCAACGAAAAAGCGCTCAAGACGGGTGCGAGCAAAATATACATTGAGGACATCCGCGAAGAGTTCGTGACGGACTTCATTTGGCCCACGCTCAAAGCGGGCGCGGTGTACGAAGGGAAATACCTGCTGGGCACCAGCTTCGCGCGCCCCGTGATCGCCAAGCGGCTGTGCGAGATCGCGAAAAAAGAGGGCGCAACAGCCATCTGCCACGGCGCAACCGGTAAAGGAAACGATCAGGTTCGGTTTGAGCTGACCGTCAAAGCGCTCATGCCCGAGCTTGAGATTATCGCGCCCTGGCGCATCTGGGACATCAAATCGCGCGAGGACGCCATCGCTTACCTGGAAGAGCGCGGCATCCCCTCCCCGATCCCCAAGACGCGCCCCTACTCCATGGACAGGAATCTTTGGCACCTCTCGCACGAAGGCGCAGACCTTGAGGATCCTTGGAACGCGCCGCCGGACGACGTACTGCTCATCTCCTCATCGCCCGAAAGCGCGCCGGACAAGGCGGAGTTTGTCGAGCTTGAGTTTGTCAAGGGCATCCCCGTCGCGCTCAACGGGCGGAAAATGGGACCGATCGATATCATCGAGGAGCTCAACATAATCGGCGCAAAACATGGCATCGGCACGATTGACATCGTGGAGAACCGACTGGTGGGCATCAAGTCACGCGGCGTATATGAGACGCCCGCGGGCACCATCCTCTATGAGGCCCACGGCAATATTGAGCAGCTCACCCTCGACCGCGCGACGCTTCACCACAAGCAGCAAATGGCGCTGAGATTCGCCGAGCTGGTCTACGACGGATGCTGGTACACCCCTTTGCGCGAGGCGATCTCCGCTTTTGTTGACAAGACGCAGGAGACGGTCACGGGCGTATCGCGCCTCAAGCTGTATAAAGGCAACGTCATGGCGGCCGGCGTCAAATCGCCTTATACGCTCTACAACCCCGACATCGCCACATTCGGCGACTCGGGCGCGCTTTATGACCACAAGGATGCGGGCGGCTTCATCAATTGTTTCGGTTTGCCGCTCAAGGTGCGCGCGATGGCCAGTCGTTCGTGGCCGAGCGAGTCATGAGCGCCAAGCTCTGGGGTGGCCGTTTCGAGAAAGGAACTAACAAAGCGGTGGAGGATTTCCATTCCTCCATCCGTTTTGACTGTCGTTTGGCCGAAGAGGACATCCGCGGCTCCATCGCCCACGCAACCATGCTGGGCGAGCAGGGCATCATCTCAAAGGCGGACTCGCTCCACATCGTCAAGGGGCTTGAGACGATCCTGACCGATGTTCGCGCCGGTCTGATCGAGTGGGATGTCGCCGCCGAGGACATCCACATGAACGTGGAGACGCTGCTCATCGAACGCATCGGAGATGCGGGCAAGCGGCTGCACACAGGCCGCTCGCGCAACGATCAAGTCGCGCTCGACGCGCGGCTATTCGCGCTGCACGCCTGCTTCCGCGCGGTCAACCTGCTCAAATCGCTTGCGGGCGCGCTGTGCGACATCGCGGAGAATAACGTGGACGCTGTCATGCCCGGATATACACACATGCAGCGCGCACAGCCGGTCACACTCGGCCACCACCTGATGGCTTACGCCGAGATGTTTCTGCGCGACATCGACCGCTTCATCGACGCGCACAAACGCGCTGATTCCATGCCGCTCGGTTCAGGTGCGCTCGCCGGCACGACCTATTCGTTGAACCGCGAACGCGTGGCGGAGCTGCTGGGCTTCTCTGCGATCACGCGCAACAGTCTGGACGGCGTGTCCGACCGCGACTTCATTCTCGACTATCTCTCGGCGGCGTCCATCACCATGATGCACCTCTCGCGATTCTGTGAAGAACTCATAGTGTGGAGCACGCTGGAGTTCGCGTTCGTCGAAATGGACGATGGCTTCTCCACCGGTTCCTCTATTATGCCGCAAAAGAAGAACCCCGACGTGGCGGAGCTCATCCGCGGCAAAACAGGGCGTGTGTTCGGGCACCTCACAGGTCTGCTCGCGACGATGAAGGGACTCCCTCTCGCATACAACAAAGACATGCAGGAGGACAAAGAGGCGTTCTTCGACACGGTTGACACACTGGAAGGCTGCGTGTCGCTGTTCACCGACATGCTCTTGACGTGCACTTTCAGGACAGATACAATGAAAAAAAACGCGGAGGGAGGGTTCACCAACGCGACGGATGCGGCGGACTATCTTGTCAAGCAGGGCATGCCCTTCCGTCAGGCGCACGAAGTCATCGGGAAGCTCGTGCTGGACTGCCTAAGGCAAAAACGCGCGCTGCTCGATCTATCGCTTGATGAGCTTAAGAACTACTCCGAGCTCTTTACGGAGGACGTTTTCGAGGCGATCTCCATCGAGACGTGCGTTGCTAAGCGAAACCTTGCGGGCGGTCCCGCGCCCGAGGCGGTTTTGTCGCACATCAAGGCCGTGCGGAACATCCTTGTAGAACGGTAGCAACAACACAGACGCATCATGAGAAGTATGGGAGGGTTTATCATGAGACAGAACCGATATGTCGTACTCGCTGCGAGCATGCTTGTGCTTTTGTGCGTGGGTATTCTTTATATGTGGTCGGTGTTTTCTGGCCCCGTCGTCACCGCGTACGGATACGATCCGGGCGCGACGCGCTATATCGCCTCCGTCATGCTCGCGGGCTTCGTCGCGGGTATTCTCGTGGGCGGGCGCATTCAGGACAAAACAGGCCCGCGCCCGGTCGTCATGGGCGGGAGCCTGCTTTTTGCGCTTGGCATTCTCGTCACGTCCTTCGTCCTGCCCCACGGCATCGGCTGGGTGTACCTGTTTTACAGCGTCATCGGCGGTTTTGGAGTGGGAGCGGCGTACAACAGCGCCATCAGCTGCACGCAAAAGTGGTTCCCCGACAAGCGCGGCTTCGCCACCGGCATGGTGGTCTGCGCGTTTGGCTTCTCTGTTGTACTGTTCACCCCTGTGGCGACCGCTTTGATCACCTCCCTGGGCGTGGCTTCCACATTCCGTGTGCTCGCGATTGTGTTCGCGATCGTGTGCGCGGGCGCGTCCCTGATCGTTGGCAATCCTCCCGCAGGCTATCTCCCCGCAGGATACACGCCCGCCCAGACCACGCTGGCCAAGAAGCAGTACACCACCCGCGAGGTACTGCGCACGCCGCAGTTCTACCTCATCACCGTCACCATGATGTTCACCGTCCCGGCCTACTTCATCCTGAACCCGCTCCTGAAAGAGCTGGGGCAAAGCCGCGGTCTTTCCGAGACCCTCGCGCTCGCGGGCTTGATGATCACGGGCATCGCCAGCGCGTCCGGGCGCCTCGCATTTCCGTGGCTCTCCGACCGGATCGGGCGCAAAAACGCCATCCTGGCCATCGTGGGGCTGACGCTCCTTTGCGCGTTCGCCATGATCTTTGTGCGCGGGCCGCTTTTCCTCATCGTCGTCGCGCTCGTGGCTTTCGCTTACGGCGGCTCCTCCGGCGTTTTCCCCGCCATGACCGCGGACTTTTTCGGTATCAAGCACCAGGGCTCCAACTACGGCTGCGTCATGATGGGCTTTGGCGCTTCCGCCATCATCTTCCCCTTCATCGGCCAGATGACCGCCAAAATGGCCACCGGCGACACGTTCTTCCTGCCCTTCCTCTTCGCAGCGCTCGCCAGCGCCGCGGGTATCGTACTCACCCTGCTCATCCAGCCGCCGAAGGAGACCGCAAAGTAGGACAGCCGCGCTACGCGGGTTTATCGCAAGTTCGGTGCTCGCTGCCGGTCGTGTATAAATGAGGGAGTGGTCCTGTGAATGCGTTTGAGGCGGTCACAAAAGCGGTCAACGCGTACTTCGAGACGATGACCAACGGCGAGACGGTCAGGGCATGCGAGCACTCGTTCGCGGTCGCCAACATCGCGGGCATACTCGCGATGAAGCGCGGATTGCGCATGGACATCGCGCAGAGCGCGGGCATGCTGCACGACATCTGGCTATACGCGAACGTGCCGCTCACCCCGGAGGGACACGCGCGTCACGGCGAACTCGGCGCGGCGCAGGCGAAAAAACTCCTTGACGGGTTGGGCGTGTTCACCGAGGATGAAATCGATATCATCTGCGCATCCATCGCGCTTCACGATGAAAAGGATGCGGTGCACGGCCCGTACGACGAGATCCTCAAGGACGCGGATGCCTTCGCTCACTTTGTCCGGGGTGCCGCGTACGACAAAACGTACCGCTACGAAGGCCGCAACGACAAGGTGCTCTGGGAGCTGGGTATCCGATAGCATCCAACATGGCTGCGGAGCGCGATGCTCCGCAGTTTTCTAAATCATTTACGGGAGGTTTCGCTGTGACCTTTCGTTTCCTGCTGCCCGGCGAGTGCGGCCGCATCCGGGAGATCGACACTTCACAGTACATCGGGAGAGCGTGGCGCGAGGTGGACGGTGTTCGAAGGCTGCTCGAAATCAATGATCATGATCCGGACTTCCCCAACGGCTTTGACCACCATCTTGCCGCGCTCACCGGCGTGCTCGCATCGGGTGGGTTCGCTTACGGTGCGTTTGAGTCCGCGCGGCTTGTCGGCTTTTCAAGCGTGGACTGCCGCCCCTTTGGCGCGAGGCACAGATACGCCCTGCTCGATCAGCTGTTCATCTCAAAAGAACATCGCCGGATGGGGATCGGCCGGAAGCTGTTGATGCTGTCCGCAAAGGAAGCGAAACAGCGCGGCGCGGACAAGCTCTACATCTGCGCAGGATCCTCGGAGGAGACCGTCGCCTTTCTACGTCTCCCTTGGCTGCCGTGAGGCTTCTGAGATCAACCAAGCGCTTTACGAGAGCGACCCGCGTGACCTCCAGCTCGAGATTGATTTGGCTTTGCTCTGACCCCGCAAAGATTGCCGAACATTCCCACATTTCGGTTGCGCAGCGGGTTTTGATACAGTATGATGTGCTTGTCCGACGACGGACGAAAACAATGAGGAGGACGGCCAATGGACAAGTTTTTCCAGCTCAAGAAAAACGGCACTTCCATCCGAACTGAAATCATTGCAGGCTTCACCACGTTCTTCACCATGGCGTACATCATCTTCGTCAACCCCAGCATACTCTCACAAGCGGGCATGGACTGGGGCGGCGTCTTCGTCGCGACAGTGTTGGCCTCGGTGATCGGCACGCTCATCATGGGCCTCGTGGCCAACGTCCCCTACGCGACCGCGCCGGGCATGGGCCTCAACGCGTTCTTCACCTTCACGATCTGCTTCGGCCTTGGCTTCAAGTGGCAGGAAGCGCTGGCGATGGTGTTCATTTGCGGCCTGATCAACGTGGTCATTACGATCACCAAGGTCAGAAAGTCCATCATCCGTTCCATCCCGCGATCCCTCCAACTCGCCATTGGCGGAGGCATTGGGCTTTTCATCGCGTACATCGGCATCAAGAACGCCGGCTTTATGCAGTTCGGCGCCATCCCTGAGGGCACGGTCCTTGTCGCCCCCGGCGCGGCTGTCGTCCCCAGCCTCGTCAACTTCAACTCAGCCGGCCCGATCCTCGCGCTCATCGGACTGATCATCACCGTTGTGCTCATGGTGCTCAAGGTCAAGGGCTCTCTGCTCATCGGCATCGTGGCCACAACGCTCATCGGCATTCCGTTGGGCGTGACCAAAATCCCCGCAAACATTTTCGACATGTCCTCTCTTGCGGGCTTTGGCAGTGTCTCTTTTGCGTTCTTTGGCAGCCCGGGTCTGGGCAGCATGTTCTCCAACCCCGCGCTCATCCCGATTGTGCTCATCAGCATTTTCTCTTTCAGCTTGTCCGACACGTTTGACACCGTGGGCACGTTCATTGGCACGGGCCGTAAGTCCGGAATCTTTGACGAAGCCGACGAAAAAGCGCTCTACGAGGGGAAAGGCTTCAAATCCCGCATGGACAAGGCGCTCTTTGCCGACTCCATCGCCACCAGCATCGGCGCGATGCTGGGTACGTCCAACACCACCACGTACATCGAGAGCGCCGCGGGCATTGGCGTGGGCGGCCGCACAGGCCTGACCAGCGTCATCGTGTCCATCCTGTTCCTTCTGTGCCTGCCTTTCGCGGCGTTGTTCGGCATGGTGCCCGCGGAAGCCACCGCTCCCGCGCTCATCGTCGTCGGCGTGATGATGCTGGAAGCGTTCGGCGGCATCAAGTGGGACGATTTCGAGGAGAGCATCCCCGCGTTCTTCACCGTCCTCATCATGGCGTTCTGCTACAACATCTCCTACGGTATCGCGGCGGGCTTCCTGTTCTACTGCGTCATCAAGCTCGTCAAGGGCAAAGCCAAAGACATCCACCCCATTTTGGGCGGGGCCACGGTGCTCTTCCTGCTCAACTTTATCCTGCTGGCGCTCAACAAAATGTAGCTTTGCACACTCGACAAAGGACGCCTGAGCGATCAGGTGTCCTTTGTCGAGCCGGACAGTATCATGCTGCAAAAAAACCAAATCACATTGGGTCGAACGCCAATCTCAAAACAACCTCAGCGGCTCCGCGCTCGCACGAACCGCGCGGTTGATATCGCGAAAGTCGTGGAGAAGGCCCAGCTTGTCGCACTCGCTCACAAACGCGCCGGTGAGCGCGCGCGCGTTGTCCGACCAGCACTCGTAGCGATCGCCGTACGCACGTCGATATCGCTCGGAGAGACCCGGAAAATGTCGGTCAAGCGCGGCGTTGTAATGCTCGCGGCTGCCCGCGCGCAGCGTCATCCCCGGAAACATGACCGCGCTTTTCGCGCCCGCCTCCGCCGCGCGCCGCAGGATTGCCACAATGCCATCGACTGTGTCCGTGATCATGGGCAGCACAGGTGTGATGAACACCCCCGTGAACACGCCGCTCCGCGCAAGATGCGCGAGCGCCTCAAGCCGGGCTGAGGGCGGTGGGGCGTGCGGTTCGATCAGCCCCGCAAGCGAGTCGTCCACGGTGGTGATCGTGAGGCGCGCGTCGGCGGGCGAGTGGCGCGCAATACTCTTGAACACATCGGCGTCTCGAGCAATCAGCGACGACTTGGTGGTGATCGTCACGCCGAAGCCGAACCGGTCGATCAGCTCTAGCGCGCCCCGCGTCAGCCGAAGTTCCTCCTCAAATGGGTTGTACGGGGCGCTCATCGCACCTGTCGCCACAATGCCTGTTTTCCGTTTGCTCCGAAGATCCGCCCCGATCACGGCCAGCGCGTTTTCCTTGACGCGCACCTCATCGAAACGCTCAACGCGGTAACACTCGCTGCGTGAATCGCAATAGATACATCCATGCGGACATCCCCTATAGATGTTCATGTTGTAGTCGCGGCAGATATAGTTGTCACTGGTCTCGACCGCTGTAACGATGTGCTTGGCAGGCACCGTCTGCATACCCATCCCCCATCCGCATAAAGGCCGCCCGTGATAAATCACAGGCGGCCCTTGTGTTAGCTCTTAGTACATCGGGGGCTGCGCGGGGGCGGGCGCGGGGTTCTTCTCGGGCAGATCGCAAACCAAGGACTCGGTGGTCAGGATCATCGCGGCCACGGAGCAGGCATTCTGCATCGCGGCGCGGACGACCTTGGTCGGGTCGATGATCCCCTTCTGGGTCATGGAGCCGTACTCATCGCGGAGCGCGTCGTAGCCAAAGTCGGCGTCTGTGGAGTTCTTGACCTTGTCCACAACCACGGAGCCCTCAAGGCCGGCGTTCGCGGCAATCTGGCGAATGGGCTCTTCCAGAGAGCGGAGCACGATGAGCGAGCCGGTGCGGATGTCGCCTTCGAGCGAACCGGCGAGCGTTTTGACGGACGCCATGGTCTTGAGCAGCGCGACGCCGCCGCCGGGAACGATGCCCTCTTCAACCGCTGCGCGGGTCGCAGCGAGAGCGTCCTCGATACGCAGCTTGCGGTCTTTCATCTCGATCTCGGTGGCCGCGCCAACACGGATGACCGCGACGCCGCCCGCGAGCTTCGCGAGGCGCTCCTGCAGCTTCTCACGGTCGTAATCGGAGGTGGTGTCCTCGATCTGCGCCTTAATCGAGTTGATGCGCGCCTTGATCTCGGTGGCATCGCCCGCGCCTTCCACGATGGTGGTGTTGTCTTTGTCGATGGTGATGCGCGAGCAGGAACCGAGCATGCTCATTTGCGTTTCCTTGAGGTCAAGGCCGAGATCATCGGAGATAACCTGTCCGCCGGTCAGGATGGCGATGTCCTGGAGCATGGCCTTGCGGCGGTCGCCAAAGCCGGGGGCTTTGACCGCGACGCAGGTGAACGTGCCGCGCAGCTTGTTGACGATCAGGGTGGCCAGCGCCTCGCCCTCGACGTCCTCAGCGATGATGACCATCTTCTTGCCGGCCTGGACAACCTGCTCAAGCAGGGGGAGGATCTCCTGGATATTGCTGATTTTCTTCTCGGTGATCAGGATGACGGGGTTCTCCAGAACCGCTTCCATCTTCTCTGAATCGGTGACCATGTATGCAGAGGCGTAGCCGCGGTCGAACTGCATGCCGTCCACGGTGACCAGCTCGGTCTTCATGGATTTCGACTCTTCTACCGTGATGACGCCGTCATTGCCGACTTTTTCCATCGCGTCGCCGATGAGCAGTCCGATGTCGTCATCCCCTGCGGAGATGCCGGCGACCTGCTGGATGGCGGTTTTGCCCGCGATGGGCTTGGAAATGCCCTTGAGCGCGTCGGAGACGGAGTCGGAGGCGAGCATGATGCCCTTCTTGAGCATCATGGGGTTGGCACCCGCGGCAACGTTCTTCAGGCCTTCGCGGACGATCGCCTGCGCGAGCAGCGTGGAGGAGGTGGTGCCGTCGCCCGCGTCATCGTTGGTCTTCGTCGCGGTGACTTTGAGCATCTGAGCGCCCATGTTTTCAAAGGGGTCATCCAGCTCGATTTCCTTGGCGATGGTCACGCCGTCGTTGGTGACCAAGGGCGCGCCGAATTTTTTGTCCAGAACGACATTGCGGCCTTTCGGGCCGAGCGTGATGCTGACGGTGTTGGCGAGCGCGTTGACGCCGGCTTCCAGCGCGCGGCGGGCTTCCTCACCGAACTTGAGTTGTTTGGCCATTTTTATCTGCCTCCGTTTTCTAACTTAATTATTCGACAACCGCGAGAACGTCGCTCTGGCGGACGATGATGAGCTCCTGACCGTCAATTTTAACCTCGGTGCCCGCGTACTTGGAGTAGATGACCTTCTGGCCGACCTTGACCTGCATCTCAACGTCCTTGCCGTCCACCTTGCCGCCGGGTCCGACCGCGAGGATTTCCGCCATCTGCGGCTTTTCTTTCGCTGTACCGGGGAGTACGATGCCCGACTTGGTTGTCTCTTCTGATTCGAGGTTCTTGATGACCACGCGGTCACCCAAGGGTTTGATCATGGTATGTACCTCCGCTTCATATCTTCTGTTGTCTGGTTGTTAGCACTCACTTTGATCGAGTGCTAACATCGCATAGTGTACCCATTTTGGTTTGACTTATCAACGCCCAAATTCAGCCATCACCGCGCTCAATCCCACCCAATCGCGCTGTTTCTCCGAATATCTCTCGTTTTTGCCAGAGACACTCAATGAACGATTTTCCTTGTCATAATGCGCTCCCGATTGTAAAATGGCGAAAAGGACGTGTTCATATGGACAAGTGGGATCTGCGCTTCCTGGAGCTCATCAACGTCATCGGGACTTGGTCGAGCTGCTATCAGGAAAACCGCAAAATGGGCGCGATTATCGTGCGTGACCGCCGCATCCTCACCACAGGTTACAACGGCGCGCCCGCGGGCATCAAAACCTGCGTGGAGCGCGGCGAGTGCCTGCGCCGCAAGCTGGGCATCCCCTCCGGCCAGCGCGGCGAGGTTTGCTACGCCGTTCACTCCGAGCAGAACGCGCTCATTCAGGCGGCGAAGCTCGGCGTCTCCGTGGACGGCGCGACACTCTACAACACGCACAGCCCATGCACCATGTGCGCGCGGCTCATCATCAACGCGGGCATCAGGCGCGTGGTGTACCAGCACCACTATCCAGACGACTTCACGTTTGAGCTCCTCGCCGAGGCGGGCGTGCTGGTCGAGCACATGCCTCCCAAGGACGAAGAAGCGTAGACGGAGGAACACCCCTTGGCCTCGACTCAGGCCGCTTTCTGGAAATCGCTGACGGTGAAACGCCTTACAAGGCTTGAAACGCTTTGATAAGCGAGTCTTGCGATTCATAACCGCATTGAGAGATAGGTCGGTTGACGTCTATCGCCAGAGCGCAAGTACTCCGCCGCAAGGGATCGTCTGCGCTTTCTGATGCACTCATTCAACGGCATTTCTGCGATATACGAAAACCCCGTAATTCCCAATATGGCTTGTAACGGGAAATAAGCAGTCGAAACACAGCTGCGCCACATTCAAAGACGAAACACCAGCCGGGTCGCAGCCCGACTGGTGTTCTTTACTGCGTCATCGCCGCGTCACTCGTCCGCATAACGCTCGTTTTGCAGACGACACGACGCGCCAAAACGCGTGGCGGAAGCCGATCCCAACCAAGGCTATTTACCCTCCGCAGCGCCCGTCTCTTTTGCCCGCTTCAGCGTAAACTCGAACGTCGCGCCTTTTCCGGGAGCTGAGGACGCGGTGATGCGCTGTCCGTGGCTCTCAACGATTTTTTGGACGATGCTCAGGCCAAGGCCCGTGCCCCCGCCCGAGTGGGCCTTATCGGCCTTGTAGAAGCGGTCGAAAACGAAGGGTAAGTCGTCCTGCGAAATGCCCGGGCCGTTGTCGCTGATGGAGACGCGCGCGGTGTCGCCGGTATCGCTGGTGAAAATGGAGATCACACCGCCTTCGGGGGTGAACTTGCTCGCGTTGTCAATGAGGTTGGTGACCACCTGCTCAATCCGCGACGGGTCGCCCATCACATTGAGCGCCTCACTGCGAAAAGCGACCTCCACATCCTGTTTGCGCTCGTTGATGCGCCCCTCGTACTTGATAAGCACCTGACGGATGAGTTCGTTGACGTCAAATCGCGTCAGCTCCACGGGAAAATTGCCGCTCTCGAGCCGCGACAGGTCCAAAAGCTCGCTGACAAGGCGGGAGAGGCGGCGCGTCTCGTCCAGCACGATGTGGATATAGCGCGGCTGCTCCTCGGGCGCGATGACGCCGTCCAGTATGCCCTGCAGATAGCCGTTGATGCTGGTCATGGGCGATCTCAGCTCATGGCTGACGTTGGCGACAAAGTCGCGGCGCATGCCTTCGAGGTTGCCCAGATCCGCCGCCATGTCATTAAAGGCCGACATGAGGCGGCCGAGTTCGTCCTGCCTGCCGCGCAGGTCAATGCGCCTGTTAAAATCGCCCTGCGCGACGGCGTGCGTGGCCTCCGAAATCTCGAGGATGGGCCGCGTCACCCAGCGCGCGACCATCCATGCGAGCAAAAGCCCTCCGACCAACGCTCCGAGCGCGGCGAACAGCAGCTGGCGCAAAAATGTGCTCGCGCCCGCACGCAGGTCGGACAAGCGCGCGTTGACAAACACCGCGCCGCCCACCTCTCCGTCCGCGCCGGTGTACGGTACGCCCACGGAGACGGAAGCGCCGCCCAGTTCCTCCGTGAAGGTGTTGGTCAGCACGACTTCCTTGCCCTGCAATATGTCGCCCATATACCCGCTGACGTCGGAGAGCTGAAACGCGGTGGTCGCGTCGTTGTTGCTCATCTCCATGCGGATGCCGTTGCGCATGATGCGCCAGACCGGCGCGCGCTGCTCACCCGCGATGACCAGCGAGCGATTGATGACCAGTGTTTCAAGCGCGCGCCGCGACGGGCCGGGCAGCGTCTGCGACATACTTGAGTACATCCAAGCAAGCCCGCGTGCCTGCTCCGTAACGAGCCGAACGCCGTGCTCGAAGTTGCGCTGGACGACCAGCGTTTGCACCGTCGCGCCGATCAGCCCCACCATCACCACCAGCACCGCAAAAATAACCGCAAATACGCGCATGAAAAGTGAACGCAAAGGTGTGCCCCGCCTCCCCGCTTGTTCGCCCGGTCTCTGCGCTACCTTCATTTTCATATGAACAGCATAGACCCGGCGCGTGTCCTGTGCGTGAATGGGTTGTGAATAATCCTTGAAGTGCGCGCATCAAGCCCAGAGCTTCGCGGCACTGGTCAAAAGCATTGCTCAAGATGATCGCGGGCGACCGTGCTGTCACCGGCTGCCACGCTTGTCAGGACGGCGCACATGACACATTTCGCTTCGTTAAAACCTCTGCGGAGGCCGCACCCTCAGCGCACCCTCGCTCTACTTCACCTCAAACTTATACCCAACGCCCCAGACTGTTTTGATCTGCCAGCCGTGTTCCTCGCCGCCGACGAGCTTTTCACGCAAGCGTTTGACGTGCACGTCCACGGTGCGCGAGTCACCGAAGTAGTCAAAACCCCAGACCTGCTCCAGAAGCTGCTCGCGCGTGAACACCTGGTTGGGATGGGACGCCAAATGGAACAAAAGCTCGATCTCCTTGGGCGGCATCTCCATTGGCTCGTCGGCGACGGTCACGACGTAGTTGGTCATGTTGACGGAAAGGCCGGGGAACGTCAGCTCCTTGGCCGAAGTGGTCACGGTCTGCGTGCGGCGGATGACCGCCTTGATGCGCGCGACAAGCTCCTTTGGCTCAAAAGGCTTGGTGATGTAGTCGTCCGCGCCCAGCTCAAGCCCAAGCACTTTGTCAAACGTCTCGTCCTTGGCGGTCAGCATGATGATGGGCAGGTTGGAGGTCTTGCGGATCTCGCGGCAGACCTGCCAGCCATCCTTTCCGGGAAGCATGAGATCAAGCAGGACCAGATGCGGCGCGGTTTTTTTGAAATGCTCCATGCACTCGTCGCCCGTGCCCGCCTCAATGACCTCGAAGCCTTCTTTTTCCAGATACAGCTTGACCACGCCGCGGATGTTGCGGTCGTCGTCCACCACAAGGATACGGCTTTTATCTTTGGACATGCTCTTCCCCTCCTGTCAGCGCACTTTGACGATGGTCACGCCGGCTTCGCCCTCACCGTATTTTCCCAGGCGGAACTCCTCCACGCTGGGGTGGCGTTTCAAGTGCTGGTGAATGCCCGCGCGCAGAGCCCCCGTGCCTTTGCCGTGGATGATGGAGACCTCTTTGACGCCTGCCAGGTACACCGAGTCGATGTACTTGTCCACCTCAGGGATGGCCTCGTCCACCGCGAGTCCGCGGATATCCAGCTCAAGCGCGACAGAGCGCACGCTCATGTCAATGGACTTGGAAGCCTGAGGAGCGGCTTTGCGCGCATCGCCGGAGACGAGGCGCAGGTTGGCAAGCGGCTGGGTGAGTTTGATAACGCCCGCTTGAAGCTGTACCTCGCCCTTTTCGCTCGGTTTGGTGAGCACGACCGCGCGCGTGCTCAGGCTGACGATCTCCACCTCGTCGCCGGGTTTAACGTCCTTGGGCGCCATCAGGTTGAGCTTGGGCGCGCTTTCCTCGGTCAGCGCGTCCAGCGCGTTGTCGAGCGTTCTGCGCGACTCCTGCACCGTGCGCGCGCCGTGAGCGCTGCTCGCCGATTCAAGCTTTCGAAGCTCCACGATGACCATTTCGGCTTCGGCCTTGGCGCGCTTGACAATCGTCCTGGCTTCTTCCTTGGCCTTGGCCACGAGCGACGTTTTCTGCTCTTCGAGCTTCTCGCGCATGGCCACGGCCTCGTTGCGCAGCTGCGTCATCTCCTCGGACGCCTGCTGCGCGAGCTGACGCTCCTTTTCCGCGAGCTGGCGGTGGTACTCCGCGCTCTGGATGACATCCTCAAAGCGAATCTGCTCCTGCGAAAGCCGTTCCTTCGCGCCCTCTATAATAAAGTCCGGCAGACCAAGACGGCGCGAGATCTCAAACGCGTTGGATTTCCCCGGCACTCCGATGAGCAGGCGGTACGTGGGACGAAGCGTCTCCACGTTGAACTCGACGGCAGCGTTTTCAACGCCTTCGTGCGTGAGCGCGTACGCCTTGAGCTCCGCGTAGTGCGTGGTCGCGAGCGTGCGCACGCCCTGCGTCTTGAGAGTCTCAAGGATCGCGATGGCGAGTGCTGCGCCCTCGGTGGGATCGGTGCCCGCGCCCAGCTCGTCAAACAGAGCGAGCGAATTGGGCGTGACCTCGCCCAGTATGCGCACAATGTTGGTCATGTGCCCTGAAAACGTGGAGAGTGACTGCTCAATGGACTGCTCGTCACCGATATCAGCGAACACGCCATCGAACACCGCGAGCTCGCTGCCGTGATCCGCGGGAACGAACAGCCCCGCCTGAGCCATGAGTGTGAGAAGTCCCACCGTCTTGAGCGTAACCGTCTTTCCGCCTGTATTCGGACCGGTCACGACCAACGAAGTGAACTTTTCGCCCAACCAAAAATCGGTCGGGACAACCGTGTCGGCATTGAGCAATGGGTGGCGCGCGCGCTTGAGGTGGATACGCCCCTCGCCGTTGAGCTTTGGCTGCGAGCCGCGCATCGACGCAGAAAGAAGCGCCTTGGCAAAACTTAGGTCAAGCTCGCTCATCAGCTCGATGTTGCGCCGCAAAAAATCCGCATCCGGCTCGAGCCTTGCGGACAGCGCCGCCAGAATACGTTCGATCTCCTCGGTTTCCTGAGACGCGAGCTGCTTTAGCTCGTTGTTAATCTCCACGACCGCCATGGGCTCGATGAAGAGCGTCGCGCCGGACCCCGACTGGTCGTGCACAATGCCCTGAACGAACTGGCGCGCTTCCTGTTTAACGGGTAGCACGTACCGCCCGTTGCGTATGGTGATGATTGCCTCTTGCAGGTGCTTCTGCGCGGTGAGCGAGTGCAGCATGCCGGTCAGCTTGTCGCGCACGCGGTCGTTGGCTACGCGGATCTTTTTTCGTATACTGGCGAGCTCGGAACTCGCGTGATCCGAAACTTCCTCAGGCGAAATAATCGCCCGCTCTATGTCCATCTCAAGCGGTTGGTTGGTCGTGATGCCCAGCGCGATGTCGCGCAACCGGGGCTGCTCCTCACGCGCGCGCAGCGCGTCCCGCGTCACCCTGCACGCGCGCAGGAACTGCGCGCATTGCAACAGCTCGCCGCAGGACAGCGTGCCCATGCGCTGCACCCGCAGGATCGCGGGCGTGATGTCATCAAACCCATTCACAGGATTGAACCCGGAGTGCGTGTAGATACGCTCGGCTTCTTCGGTGAGCGCTTGCGCGTCCATCACCTCGGAAAGCGTTTCAAAAGGCAAAAGCGCGCGGCACTTGTCCCGCCCGGGATCGGATACGGCGCGTTCAGTCAGCATGGCCAGAATTTTTCCAAACTCCAGCACGCGCAGTGTTCTTTCTTGCATGATGTCCTCCAGCATATCAATATGCCTCGCCCATGTGCCGGGAGATCTCCCGCGCGACATCGGACGGGGTGCGCGCATCGCGCACGCTCCAGTGCGCGGGAAAAAGGGCGGTGTATTGGCGGTGCGCATAGCGCGTGTCGATCAACAGGACGAATCCCCGGTCGTCCGGCGTGCGGATAACGCGCCCGGCCGCCTGACAGACGCGGTTCATGCCGGGGTAAACGTACGCGTACTCAAAGCCGTTCGGATCGTGATGGATCCTGAGCTGCTCGCGTTCAAGACACACCTGCGGGAGGCCCACGCCGACGATAACCGCGCCGGTCAGCCGCGAACCGGGCAGGTCGATGCTCTCGGAAAAAGCGCCGCCCATCACCGCAAAACCGACCGTGGTTCCCTCCGGGTGCTCGCCAAAACACGCGAGAAACTCGTTCCTGGCCGCGTCGTCCATCCCGCCCGACTGCACGAGCACGCGGGTTTCCTCGGGGATGAGCGGGCGCAGCACGGCCAGCACGCCGTTCATGTACCCATATGAGGGGAAAAACACGAGATGGTTGCCCCTGCGCGCGCAGGCGGAAGCAATGACCTCAGCAAGCTCCGCGACCGTCTTTTCGCGATCCACATAGCGCGTGGAGATGCCCGCGTGCCGAAGGACGAGCAGGTTCTCGCGCGGGAAGGGCGAGGGGTACGCCGCGTAATGCGCGGACGCGTCCCCGCCCAGCACGTCGCGGACGTACGCCGCGGGCGCGAGTGTAGCGGAGAAAAACACCACGCCGCACATGGACGCCATCTGCTCATCCAAGCGCGTGGCGGGATCCATGCACCACAGACGGATGTCCACGTGCTTCCTTAAGCGATTATACAGTATGCACAGATTTTCATCAAAGCCTTCGTAAACGAGGGAGACCCACCACAACTCCATCAGCGTCAAAACCGACTCGTCGTCTGAAAATTCAACCTCGACCAACGCCTCGCGCGCGGCGTCCACAGCGGCCAAGACCGGTTCAATGCGCTCCTTTTGCAGCGTCCCCTCGCTTTTCGGCTCCCCAAGCCCCTCAAACGCCTTGACGAGCGCGGTGAGCGTTTTGTACGGCTTGCCCTTGCGCCCGTGTGCCTTGGCGTACGCCTTGCGCAGATTGCGAACGCCTTCCTCGGACAGCGGCGCGGAGAACATGTCCCGCGCGCGTTCGATGAGCTGGTGCGCCTCGTCCACCAGCACGAAATTGCCGGCATTCTTTTCTTCGAAGAAGCGGCGCAGGCGTACGGTTGGATCGAAGCCGTAGTTGAAGTCGCCCACGATCACGTCGCAGCTGTCCGCGATCTCAAGGCCAAACTCAAACGGGCAGATGCTGTGCTTCTCCGCAATGCGCTCGACTTCCTCCCGCGCGATGGTCTCCTCCTCCAGCGCTTCAGCGAGCGCGGCGGGCAGGCGGTCAAAGAAACCGTCCGCGCGCGCGCAAAACTCGGGGTGGCAGGGCACGCTCGGGTGCGGGCACACGCTGTCCTTGGCGGTCAGCGTCACGCAGCGCGCGCGCATACCCCGCTCGCGCAGGCGCTTGAGTGTTTCTTGCGCGGCAATGCGGCCTGTGACGCGTGCGGTCAAGTAGAAAACGCGCTCGCAGCGTCCTTCGCCCAATGCCTTGAGAGCTCCGAACAGCGCCGCCGCGGTCTTGCCCGTACCCGTCGGCGCTTGCGCGAAAACACGCGTACCGTCGCGCGCGGCGCGGTAGACATCGCCCGCGAAAGCGCGCTGTCCTGGGCGAAAACCCTCAAACGGAAACCCGAGCTCGGTGAGCGAACGGTTCCGAACCTCCATCCACGCGCGTTGCGACGCGATCAGGAGCGCGTACGTGCGCGCGAGTTCCTCAAACCTGCGCCTGAGCTCCTCCGCGCCGAGGCTGCGCGTCATGCGTGCAAGCGCGCGCCCGTCCACCGTGATGTACAACAACCGTACTTCGCACGACGGGAGCGACTTGCTCACGCAAAGCATGTGCGCATAACCCTCCGCTTGCGCCCAGTGGAGCGGGTCGCCCTCGTCGGGGATGCTCTCCTCGCGCACCACGGTTTTGTATTCCTCAACCGCGATGCCCTCCGCCGTCTCGATCAGCCCGTCCACACGGCCCGTGATGTCAAGCGCAACGCCCGCGTGCTCAAACGCGCACGACACATGCACCTCCGCGCGGTACTCCGCGCCCGCGGCGAGCTTTTGCGCAGCCAGATGGCCCTGCGCGCCCATGAGCAATCTGCGCATGCTGCCGCGCGGCATCAGGTCGCCCGACCGCAGCACGGTCTCCACAAGCGTGCGCATGGAGACGCGCTCGCGTTCAGTCACGCGCAATCCTCTGTACAAGGAAAAACTCCGGCGGATCGTTGGGTTGGTTGATGAACGTGTGCCTCAGCACAGCGAACGCGCGCGCATCCAGTGCGGACAGATACGCGGCAACCGCCTCGCGCTCACGCGTCCCTTCGGCGTGTCCCGGATACGCGCACACCGTGACGATCCCGCCAGACCGGATCAGACCCACCGCTTGCGAAACCGCCGAAACGGTCGTGTCGGCACGCGTCGTGACCGACTTATCCCCGCCCGGTAACCAGCCCAGATTGAACATCACCGCGGCGACGCCCACGGGAACGCGCGCCGAGAGGCACTCATGACCTTCGGTATATAGATGCACCGCGCACGTGACCGCAGCCTCCGCTAGCCTCGCACGCGAGCGTTCCACCGCGCGATTCTGGATGTCAAAGCCGTACAGCACACCGCTTTCGCCAATCAAACCGCATAGAAAAAGCGCGTCATGCCCGTTGCCCAGCGTCGCATCCGCCACACCGTCGCCACGCCGCACAACGCGCGCCACCGCTTCATGCGCGAGTGCCCGCGCATTGCTCAAAACGAAATCCAAATCGTCCAACTCCAAGGTTCAGATGCTCTGGAGCGCCACGACCTCGTCGGGCGCTAAATCCCGCCACTTGCCGGGGCCGAGGTCTCCGAGATTGAGCGGGCCAAACGTTTCCCGTTTGAGCGTGATCACGCGCAGATCGACCGACGCCAACATGCGCCGCACCTGCCGTTTGCGCCCTTCGTGCAGCACAACGCTCAGCGTGCCGCCAAGCGAGTTGGTCGTCAGAACACGCACCTTGGCCGGGGCTGTGCGGACGGGATCGTCGTCCAGCATGACGCCGTAACACAGCATGTCAATCTTGGCATTGGTGATCTGGCCCACAACCTTGGCCATGTAACACTTGTCCACTTCATATGAAGGATGGATCAGGCGGTTGCACAGCGGCCCGTCGTTGGTCAGAATGAGCAGCCCCTCGGTGTCGTAGTCGAGGCGGCCCACGGGGAAAACACGCTCTTTGATGGCGGGGATCAGATCCAGCACCGTCTTACGCCCCTGCGGGTCATACAGCGCCGTGATCACCTGCGCGGGCTTGTAGAGCATGATGTACCGTTTTTTTTCTTCAGGATGCACGACATAGCCGTCCAGCGTGACGATATCGCTGTATTCGTCGATCTGTACGCCCATCTCGACCACCTCCACACCATTAACCTTGACACGCCCCTGCGCGATGATTTCCTCGCACGCCCTGCGCGACGCCACGCCGCACATGGCAAGATACTTTTGCAGCCTCATCACTTTACCATAACTCCATCACGCGCTCAAAATTTGCCTTGAGCGTGTTGTTCCGCGCGCTGCCGACGGCTACGAGAGGCACCCTCAAGTCATCCATGCCGGACAGGCGGACAATCGCCCCGCCCAGCGCATCTCCTCGCTCGACCAAAGATGCCTGAGCGCCATCCAACTCCACGATGAGTTCGGGCGTCTCATCCTCGCGCATGGGAAGCGCCACAAGCGTCCCCACCTCGGCTTGGATGCTCCTCGGGCTGTATCCCGGCAGCGACGCGTCCGCAACGGGGGTTCCCGGCGCGAGCACAACGCGCATATCGTAGCTCTCAAACCCAAAGTCGAGCAGGTCAGCGCACTCCTCGTACATCGGGCCACAGGACAGCACCACACTCACCAGCTGCATGTCTTCGCGAACCGCTCCCGCGACCAGACACCGCCCCGCCGCTTTGGTGTACCCCGTCTTGACGCCATTCGCGCCTTCGTAGGTGTACAGCAGCTTGTTCTTGTTGACCATCGCGCGATCCCACGGCTTTCCATCCCACGGGACAGTGGCGCGCTCGGTAGACGTGATGCGCGAAAAAACCGGATTGCACATCGCGTACGCCGCGATGCGTGCGAGATCGGACGCCGTGGTGTAATGGCCGTCCGCGGGCAGGCCGTGCGGGTTGACAAAACGCGTGTTTTCGCAACCCAGCCGCACGGCGGTATCATTCATCATCTGGGCAAAACCCGTAACAGTGCCCCCGATGTGCAGCGCGATGGCGGTTGCCGCGTCGTTGCCCGACCTGAGCATCAACCCGTAGAGAAGGTTCTCCAGCGTCTGCTTTTCTCCTGCTTCCAGGTACATGCTGGAGCCCTCAATCCCGCACGCCTGCGGGGGAATGACGATTTCCTCACCCAGTTCGCCGTGCTCGATGGCAACCAGCGCTGTCATCACCTTGGTCGTGCTGGCCATCGGCAGCCGTTTGTCCTCGTTAAGGCCATAGAGCAGCCGCCC
Source organism: Eubacteriales bacterium (assembly GCA_031548365.1). Classification (GTDB taxonomy): domain Bacteria; phylum Bacillota; class Clostridia; order Christensenellales; family UBA1750; genus JAVBRD01. Next base: position 15,702 of record JAVBRD010000008.1, on the reverse strand, counting down.
CGTCGACGCCTCAACCAGCGCCGCCGATTTGGCCGTCAGTTTAGGCGCCCCCTCCGCGCTTGCGACGCCGAAGTTGAACACAATCAGTATGCAAAAAAACGCCGCCAAACTCTCACGCATGCCGCCATCCCCCTGCGTTTCGCTCAGAACAGTTTATGCGGCCGGCGGCACATGTCATGCCATTCATTCTTCGATGCATTCTGAGTATCGCACACCCGCCTAATGCGCGAGGAAAACCGACTGCCTGCAAGCGATCATGCCGTCCGGGAGGCCATCCACGTAAAACCAGAGCGCGACCGCTCGGTTCCGGCACGGATCACCAGATCATTGGATTCGTCGAGCATGCGGGAGATTCCCGGAAAAAACACTCCCCAAACACAAGCACGGGACGCCAAACCGGCGTCCCGCAAAGCAGCTAATTCAGGAAGTCGATTCGCCTCGCGGGAGCGATGATCTCCGTGATGCGCACGCCGTAGTTGTCGTCGATCACGACAACTTCCCCGCGCGCGATCAGCTTCCCGTTCGCCATGACTTCCACCATCTCGCCCGCGAGCTTGTCGAGCACCACGACCGAACCCTTGCCGAGATCGAGGATCTCCTTGATGCTCTTTTTCGTCTTGCCCAGCTCGACCGTGACCTGAAGCGGCACATCCATGATGATGCCGAGGTTGCCCACGGGTTCCATCGTGGATGCGTCGTTATCAAACGACTGATACTGTACGCCCTGCACATCGACCGGAGGCGCGCTGTGCTGCGGGGGAGGAGGCATGTAGGGCGCTGCGGCGCGCGGCTCAACTGCGGCCGGTACGGGAGCGGGAGCCGGACGCGCGGGTTCGGGCGGCTTCTTGGGAGGGGGAGGAGGCGCGGCGGGCGCTGGAGCCGGAGCTGTAGCCGGAGCCACTGCCTGCGATTGCATCAGAGCACCGACAAGGTTCTTGGAGAATCCGAGCGACATGATCTGCATGATTTCGCTCTTGAGCACGCCTTGAATTTCCATATCAAAATTGATACGCACAATGGGTTCGCCGTCATCCTTGAAGTTGGCCATGGCGGCCTCGTCCTGAATGCTGACCAGCGCGGTGACGGGCGGCGCGATGTTGACCGTTGTGCCCATGAGATTGGCCATCGCCGTCGCGGATGAGCCGACCATCTGGTTCATCACTTCGCTCATCGCGGAAAGCTCAAGCTCTCCGATCTCCGTTCCCGGCTCAACTGTTCCGTCTCCGCCCATGAGCAGGCTTGTGATCTGCTGGGCGTCCTCGACCTTGAGCAAAAGGATGTTGTTGCCGTGAAGGCCCTCGCAGTACTCGACCTGAACCGCGACATAGGGGCGGTCATACGCCGTGAGCATCTGCGTTAAATTGTCGTAAATGCGCACCGTGGGCGTGGTGATGTTGACCCGGCGGTCGAGAAGCGTGTACATCGTCGTAGCCGATGTACCCATGCAAATGTTGCCAATTTCGCCGAGTGCGTCGATCTCATCGCTCGTCAGCGCGTCGGCAAACCTACTTTCCGCCGCACCTTCTGCTTTGGTCTCCTCCGGTTTATCCGCGCCGCCGGAAGCAACTCTCAGCATGGCGTCGATTTCTTCCTGCGACATCATGTTACTCATTCTCCGGCGCCTCCTTGATGATCTCATCTATTTTGATCGCGTAACTCTTGTTGAACGTGCCGATGTACCCTTTGAATTTGAGCATGTGCTCAAGCTTGATGTTGATCGGATCCTTGACCGAGTGATTCAGCTGGATAACGTCCCCGACCTGGAGGTACAAGATATCGCGCAGCGCGGCGGCTGTATCGTTGAAAACAGCTTGGACCTTGAGCTTTGAGTTGAGCAGACTGGTCTTGATTTTCTCGGGTTGAGCCTTGATCTCCTGTTTTGCGGATCCCGAGAACCAAAGCTTGGTGCTAAGCTGCTTGGCGATGGGCTCAATCGCGATGTGGGGGATGCAGATGTTGATGAAGTCCGACACGCCGCCGATGGTCACATTGAGCGTTATGATGGCGATAGCGTCGTTCGGCGAGACGATCTGCGCGAATTGCGCGCTGGTTTCCATGCGCTCCAGCGACGGGTTGACGTCCACAACGCGCCCCCACGCTTCGCCCATGCGGCGGAGCAGCTGCTTGATGATCCGCGTGAGCGATATGATCTCGATCTCAGTAAACGGCTTGGATGTGTTGACCAGCGCGTCCGTTCCACCGAAAAGATGGCTGATCACAGCGTACACGATGGCCGGTTTGACTTCGATGAGGCACGAGCCTTCGAGCGGTGGCATGTTGAAAATTGCCAACATCGCGGGCTCGGGCACGGAGTTGGCGAAGTTGAAAAAGCTCGTCTCCTCGATGGAAACAACCTCAGCTGCGCACACAGAGCGCATCGCACCGGTCAAATACGTACCGATGAACTGGCCGAACGTGTCATAAACGATGTTGATGGTGCGCATCTGTTCTTTTGAAAACTTTTTCGCCAGCTTAAAATCGTAGGGTTTGACATTAAGCTCTTCCTGCGCGGCCTCCGCGGGTTCCTCCGCGGCCGGCTCGCCGGAGAGCATGGCGTTTAAAAGCGCGTCAATCTCATTTTGCGACAAAATTTCGGACACGGTTTCCCTCCTTCAGGGAAGAGTACACTCTTCGGCGATTATTGCAAAACGAAATCGTTGTAAATCACAGTGGTGATAAAAGGCAGTTCCAGCCGCTCCTTGAGCTTTTGCGTGATCTCCTCGCGCAGTGAATCCCGTATTTCCTCGGACCTGAGCTCCCCTTCATCCTTGCCGCGGATCGTGAAGATGATGACGTCGCGGATGATGTGCTCGTTCTTCTTCAGATAATTGAGCTGATCGGCGGCTTTGACAGGGTCTTTGTCCTCTTCGTACTCCAACACGATGGTGGCCTTGATCAGGCGCGCGCTGTCCCGGATGTTGGTGACGATGTAGTCGCCGGGTTTGTAGTATTGAATCGTGGGCGGAGGCGTGGGTTTGGCTTCTCCACCGGACATGCCAGGAAGCACAAACAAAAACACAGCTGCAAGCGCACCGCCAATCACGACGACAATCGCGGCGATGATGACTAATAGCTTGGTGTTCATCTCGTCATTCCCCCTTGGGTGTTGTAGCCGCGGTTGGCGGAGCGGTGGTCTCCGGCGTGGGTACGTTGCCGATGGACATGGGTCTTGGCGAGGGCCCAGGTGTCGTCACGCCCTGGAACGTCGCGGGGTTGGCACGGACGGTTGCGTCCAACGTCTCAATGATGACAAACTCCACACGGCGGTTGCGCGCGCGGCCCTCAGGGGTTTCGTTGGTGTCAACAGGCTGATACTCACCGCGCCCGTCCGCCGCGAGCTTCTCCGGCGCGATGACGCTGTTGGCCTGTATGTACTCTAGCACATTGCCCGCCCTGAAATACGACAGCCAGCGGTTGTTCTTAAACGTCGACGTGTGGATGGGCAGGTTGTCGGTGTGCCCTTCCACACGGATGGTCTCGATGATGTCCTGATACGCCTCAAAGAACGGGATCATGCCTTCGATGACTTCGACGGACTCGGGTTTGAGCTCCGCCTTGCCAAGATCAAAAAACACGCTGTCCGTAAATGTCAGGGTGATCTGGTTGCCGTTCTTTCCGACGCCGACGTACGACTCCATGTCATGCGTTGCAACGTACTGCAAAAGCTCGGAGTACAGCCGGTTGAACTGCACATCCACCGCCTCGCGCTGGAGATCCTCAGGGGATGGCGTCCGCGATGGCGTAAAAGACGGCTGATCGGTCGCCTCCACGATGGGCGTGGGCTTGGGTGTGAATCCCGGATTACCGGCGGCCTCATCGGGGGGCTGCACAACGTCCTTCAAGTTGGCGGGTCCGGGGTCAATCGGGCGCGCGATGGGCATAATCGCGCCGGAAAACGACGCGGCCAGCTCTTGGAACTTCGCGGCGTCGATGGAAGACATGGCGAACAATAGAACAAAGAAACACAAAAGCAGCGTCACCAGGTCGCCGTATGTGTCCATCCAATTGTAGCCGCCGCCCCCGCCGGAGTCCTTCTTTCTCGCCATTTACTGCCCGATCTCCTGTGTCTCCGCCGCGCCCTTTTTCGCGCTCGACGCCGCCGCCGCGTTCTCACTGCGAGAAATGAACGAGTCGAGTTTGTCGCGGATGATGCGCGGGTTAACGCCGTCCTGTATCGACAAAAGGCCCTCAAGCAAGATGACCTTGCGCAAGTATTCCTTGGCGCTCACATACTTCAGTTTTCGCGCGATAGGCGTGAAAATCATGTTCGCGAGGATAACACCGTAGAACGTCGTTATGAGCGCAACCGACATTTGCGGTCCGAGCGCGGCGACATCGCTTAGGTTGACAAGCATGTTGATCAGACCGACCAGCGTTCCGAGCATGCCGAACGCGGGCGAAAACGCCGCAAGCTGCTCAAAGACCGCCTGCGCGTTGGAGTGCCGCTCTGACATATAGTCGAGTTCCGTTTCGAGTATGCCTTTGATGAGTTCCGGGTCGGTGCCGTCCACGATCAAGCCAATGCCTTTTTTGACAAATGGGTCGTCGGTCTTGTTGGCCTGTTCCTCAAGCGCCAGCAGTCCTTCGCGGCGCGCGACATTGGCGATGGAGATGATCAGCTCGATCTCCTTGCTCATGTCAAAATTAACTTTCTTAAACGCGATGCCCGCGGCCTTGAGCGCGCCCAGTGTCTGCGGGAGCGGAAACGACGCCACGGCCGCCAATATAGCGCCGCCGACGACGATGAACACCGACGCGGCATCCCAAAAGTTCATGATGTCGCCCGATGTGATGATTCCCAGAAGGACGACGGCAAACGCTCCGACAAGGCCGCCGATCGTTACGAAATCCACCTATTTACACCTGCCTACTCGCATGAATGAGGCCTGATCAGCGCCTCCGGAAAGGCCAGCCTGCGAAACTCAATGATGCGCGCGACCAGCTCGTCGCTCGTCTCGGCCACAACCAGCTTTCTGCCGGACTGAAATGAAACGATTGTGTCGGGTGTTTCTTCTATAAACTCGATAAGATCGGGGTTGACCAGAAACTCGGTTTTGTTCAAACGGGACACGCGGATCATGACTTCACTTCCCGGCTTCTTAAACGCAAGGAAGATGAGGCAGGGTTTTCGCCCCCGTCTCATCCATCTCGCTTTAAGACGTATAAGAAAACGCGAGGTTAGCGTTTAAGATTGACAAGCTCCTCCAGCATGGTATCAGATACCGTGATGATGCGTGAGTTTGCTTGGAAACCGCGTTGAGTGATGATCATGTCGGTGAACTCGTTGGCGAGGTCCACGTTGGACATCTCGAGGGAACCCGGGGAGAGGTCGGGCGAACCCGCGTTGGCGGGAGCGCCGAAAAACTGCCGTCCCACGTTACCGCTCGTGCGGTAAAGGTTGTTGCCGGCCTTCTCAAGACCCATCTGGTTGTCAAACGTCGCAAGCGACAGACGCCCGAAGTAGAACTCCTCGTTGGTTTCCTTGTCGATGCCTTTGACGTAACCGCTCTTGTCGATGACGCAGTTGATGAACTCGCGTTCTTCATCCGCGGGGTCGACCATGCGAATGGGCTTCATGTTGGTCAGATTGCTCAGCGGGTCATCAGCCGAGATCTCGGGAAAGCCTTCCTTGGAGCCATCCGAGGTCTGATACCCGAGGAAGTAGTTACCGTCCTGGGTCACCAGATACCCTTCACCGTCGATGTACGTGTTGCCCGCACGGGTAAAGAGCACCGCGCCGCCTTCTGTATCCTTGGTCAGGCCCGAAGAAGGATCGCGCACCATGAGAAAGCCGTCACCGTTGATCATGACGTCCCACATATTGCCCGTGTACTGCGTGGAGGACTGTGTAAAGAGTGTGTCAATTGTGGCGACTGTCATACCAAGACCGACCTGGCGAGGATTCGCGCCGCCGATGAAGTCGGTGGCTTCACTGCCCGCCGTGGTTGTCTGGCTGAAGATGTCTTTGAAAATGGTGCGTGAGGCTTTGAAACCGACGGTATTGACGTTTGCGATGTTGTTGCCGATGACATCCATGCGGGTCTGGTGATTGCGGAGACCGGCGACACCGGAAAAAAGAGAACGCATCATGGTGCGTATTCCTCCTTGGAAGTGACATAATCATACATTATTTGCAGCGAAATGTAAACCAATATCTGTCTATGGCAGAAGTTGTCAGCCAACGGCACCCGTATTGTCCGTACCTTCGACAACCGGTTCTTTATCCTCGTTGTCCCCAGCGGCCTTATCGGCGGCGGCTTTTTCCGCCGCCGTCTTGGCGGCGGCGTCCAAGAGCGACTGCGCGTACGTCGCGTCCAGGACGCTCAAAACGCCCGAGAGCGGGAGGTCGACGTTGCCCACGCGCAGCGTCGTCACGCCGCCTACCGTGGACACGCCGTTGACAATGCCCTCGACCAGCATCTCCTTGCCGTTGTCGTCAAGCTTGGTCCCGGAGCAGAACTTGCCGATCATCGCGTACGATTGTGACATAGAAGAGCTTTGAGCCATGGCCACCATCTGCTCCAAGGAAGAGAACTGAGCAAGCTGCGCGATGAACTCCGTGTCCTCTTTAGGTGAGAGCGGGTCCTGATGTCCGAGCTGCGCAACAAGGATTTGCAAAAACTCGTTTTTTCCAAGGTTCGTCTTGGGCTCACGCTTCTGCATTTCCGTAAAGTAACGCGCGTTGAGTATTTTTGATACGCTTTCAAAATCTGACATATGTCGCGCCCCCTATCCCTTAAATTCTACGGTAGCGCCCAGCGCCGCCGCTTGTGTCACCGCCGTTTGCGCGTACGTGTCGTACGCCGCGGCACCATCCTCGTCATTTCCGATGTCAATGCGCGGCGCGTGCCGTGCCTGCTGCTCGAACGCCTGTCCCGCCGTGCCGTCATTCTGATTGTAATCGTAGTTGACGCTCTGGTAGATGACCTCCATGTCCTGCACGCGAACGCCTTGCTCCTCAAGCTGCGCCTTGAGCGTCTCGATCTGCCCCTGCAGGAGACCGCGAACAGCCATATCCTCGGTTCTGATCTTGGCGGTGAGCGCGCCGCCCTCGTTGAGCGCAAGCGTGACAGACATCTTGCCAAGAAACTCCGGCCGGAGTTGTATTTCACACTCCGTCAGGCCATCGCGCACCGTTGTGGTCACGTTCTGAACGAACTGCGCGGCCACGTCGCGGCCCACAGGCGATTCGGGCGGGATCGTGAACTGCGCGTCCGGCGGCGCAGCCTGCCCGGTCTGCTGGAGCTGGCCCGCGAGCACCGCGCCCGAGTGATCGGCCAGCATGTTCATCATGTCCTCCGTGGCCGCGCCCGCCTCGTGCTTGGGAGCAACAGGCTCGGCCGCGAACGCGCCCAACGCGTCGATCACATGGCCTTGTTTATCCTCGGGCAGTGCTTCTTTGACCGCGCTCCCCATGTCCTTCAGCGCGCTTTCGGGCGGCAGTCCTTCCTTCATTTGCGCGAGGATCGCGGCAAACCGCTCGTTGAGCGACGCGCATTCCTCGGGCGTGAGCTCAACAGCGCCATTCAAAAGATGCTGCAAGGACACGACAATATCCTGAGCGGCATCATCGCCGTTCAGGTTGATCAGCTCCATCAGGTTGACCGGATCAGGCGCTGGCTGAACCGCCGCGTCCACGATGACAGGCGCGACAAGCTCGGCTACACCGGCCGTGTCCTCGACCGCGTCCACCGTCTGCACCTGCTGGGTATCGGGCTTGCTGAGCGCGGCCATCTCATCCGGAGACGGCGCGTCGGTTTTCTTTCCCTGTGCCTTCCTGGGCTTGGACTCGGTTTTTTGCTCGGACTTCATGGCGTCCATGAAGCTGCTTTTGCCCGTCTTCTCACGGTTCGCGGGTTTGTTGTACTGAGTAAGGGATGCCTGCCCGACCTCCGTCAGCCCACCGATTGGACTTGACTGCAAGTTGTGACGCCTCCTTTTGTTTGTGCGCGCAAGGCCGCGTCCCTAATAACTTTCTCTCCCTAAAATCGTCCTGGACAATTGCGCCGCATAATCGACTTCCATGGCTGCCATGATGCTCGCGACTTTTTCTTCCTTCATGTGCTTGAGAATACGAATGACCTCGTTGGGATCGCTCATCTCCTGGAGAATCTCAGCGGCTTTCTTATCGTCCATGTTGACGTAGATGCCCGCGAGTTCAAGAGCCCGCAGCTCCTGCGGCGAGTTCGGGTCCTTCTGGATGTCTTCGAACTGCTTGATGCGCTCTTGAAGCGCCATGATCTGCGCGTCCACGTCCTTCTCGCGCTTGGCCACCGCGCTTTCGCGTGACATCAAGTCGGTTTCGAGCTTTTCCATGGCCTCTTCCTGCGTCACAATCCACGCCTCTCGCGCGCGCATCTCCGGATCGACGCTCTGCAAAAGCGATATCGTCGCTTTGCGCGCGCCAAGCAGGTCATACCACAGCGCGCCCGCGCCGAAAATGATGCCCAGCAGGAGCACCAGCAGGATGAACCAGGCGATCGAAACCATGGGGCGCCGTACGTTGCCGGATATCACGGTTCCCGCCGCCGCGTCGCTCGCGGGCGGCAACGCCCCCGCGGCTCTTCGCCTGCTGTTTATGTTATCGGTCAGCTGAGCCATCCTGTTTACCCCTTTTGCGCTGATCCCACGGAAAACCGCCCATTTCACAATTAGCCGTCGGACACCGCGCGTGTTTTGAACGTCATCAGATCGTCAATCTGTTTGTCTTCGTCTTTTTGAACCTCGACCAGATAGCGCCGGTACTGTTTGTCTTTGAGTTTTTCGAGCATCTTCAGCTCGCGCATGATCTCCACCAGGCGCGCCTGACACGCAGCTTCTTCGCCCTGGACTTTCTCTATGTCCGCGCGTATCCGCCCGAGCTCGTCGCGCAGATAGCTGAAAAACTCGGCATACATCCGGATATCCGCGGCGTTGACCCCTGCTTCCAGCCTTTGCTGGTACTCTATCTCTGTTTGCGTGTAGCGGTCCTCAATGCCCTTTTCCTCCTGCGCCAGCAGGGAGAGCCGGAGGCGTATCTCGGTCAGCTCGGCCTGTATCTGCCGCTCGCGCGCGTTTTTGACTTTCTCAAGCGCCTTGAGCGTGAACGAAAATTTCTTCACGGGACACTGCCTCCCGTCACGGCTTTTTCTTGCCCGCGACCTTTTCGAGCAGAGCGCAGGTTTGCTCGAACGTGAACGCGTCGTACATCGACTGCCTGAGCAGCTCGTTGATTGGGTCGTTGAGCTTGATGGCCTCGTCGATGGCCGGGTTGGAGCCCTTTTGGTACGCGCCGATGTTGATCAGGTCTTGCGCGTCTCGATACGTCGCCATGCGCGATTTGATGAAATCCGCCTGCCGCATGTGTTCTCTGGACACAATGTCGGGCATGCAGCGCGAAATGCTCGCCAGAATGTCGATGGGTGGGTAGTGGTTGTTGTTGGCGAGTGAGCGGGCAAGCACGATGTGCCCGTCGAGTATACCGCGCACCGTGTCCGCCACCGGCTCGTTCATGTCGTCTCCCTCGACCAGCACGGTGTAAAGGCTGGTGATTGAGCCTTTGTCCGACATGCCGGAGCGCTCGAGCAGGCGCGGGAGTTTGGCGTAAACCGAGGGCGTGTAGCCGCGCGACACGGGAGGCTCGCCCGTCGCCATGCCGATCTCGCGCTGCGCCATCGCAAAGCGCGTGAGCGAGTCCATCATGAGCAGGACATTGTAGCCGAGATCCCGGAAATACTCCGCGATCGAAGTGCCCACCTGCGCTGCCTTGAACCGAAGGAGCGCGGGCTGGTCGGATGTCGCGATCACCAGCACCGACTTTGCGAGTCCCGCTTCCTTGAGGTCTTTCTCTATAAAGTCGCGCACCTCGCGACCGCGCTCGCCGATCAGGGTGATGACATTGACATCCGCGGTTGCGTTCCGCGCGATCATCCCCAGGAGCGTCGATTTGCCGACGCCGCTCCCCGCGAAGATGCCCAGGCGCTGACCGCGTCCTACGGTCAAGAACGCGTCAATCGCCTTGACGCCCAGCGACATGGGCTGTGTCACGCGCTGGCGCGTGAGTGGGTTGGGCGGATCGTTGTCCACACCGTAGTTGTCCTCGACCTCGTACATCGGCATGCCGTCCATGGGCTGGCCCAGCGCGTTTAAGACGCGTCCCACAGCCTGGCGGCCCACCGGCACATAGAACGAGCGGCCCGTGGTCACGACCCGGTTGCCGTGACTGACTCCGGCGAGATCGCGGAAGGGCATGAGCAGCACTTTGGCGTCTTTGAATCCGACCACCTCGGCGTGCACCATCTCGTCGACGGACTTGGTAAAAATTTGGCACACGTCACCAATTTTGGCTTGCGGGCCATTCGATTCCACCGTCAGCCCTACCACCTGACTGACGCGCCCGCTATGCTGCATGGCGTCCATGCGGCCAAGCATGGAGAGGTACTTCTCCATATCGATGCGCGCGTTCATCGCGGTTTCCCTTTGGCGAACGCCTCACGAATCAGCGTGACCTGTGTTTTGACGCTTGCGTCAACGGTCTCCTTGGGTGTATCCACCATGATGCTGCCCGGCGCGAGCGAAGTGTCCTCCACCACCTGAATGGGCACGGCGTCCTCACCCACTTTGAACAGCGTCTTGCCCGTCGGGAAGTAACGCGCAAAGTCGTCCGTTCCGACGTTGACCACGATCTTGCCTTCAGCTTTGATCGCCTTGAGCGCGTTGTGAACCACTTGCTCGAACAAGCCTTCGTTATCCTCAAGCGATTTGCCCACCACTTTTTCGCCGATGGCGAGCGCAAGCGCGAGGATGTTCTTCTCCATCTCCAAAAAAAGCCCGTCCGCAGCGCTTGAAAGCTTGGACATCGCGGACAAAAAAGCTTCCGCCTCGCGCTCGCGCTCGGCGAGAAGCTGACGTTTGATGTCGGTTTCTCCGTCTTTGAGGCCTTTTTGATAGCCGGATTCATGAGCGCTCTTTAGAACCGAGTCCGCATCGCTCCTGGCCTGCTCCATCAGCGCTCCCGCTTGCTTTGTCGCCGCATCCACGATGGCGTTCGCCTCGCGCCTGACCGCCTCCATATCAATGGACGGCACAGGCGGAGGCGCGGGCGCGGCGACCGGCTCAGGTGTTTCAGGCTCAGGTTTTCTGGGCGGAACATAGTTGGCGATCGCTCGAACGTCACCCTGCTTGAAGTCCACGGACGACCGGCCGATTCTAAACAAAGGCGTCGTCTCCTCCTTCGCCGCGCGAGATGACGATCTCTCCCGTTTCCTCGAGATGGCGGATGACATTAACGATCTTTTGCTGCGCCTCTTCAACCTCTTTCATGCGGATGGGGCCCATGAACTCCATTTCTTCCTTGATCATGTCCTGCAGGCGCTTGGAGAGGTTGGCAAAAATGTGTTTGGACACGTCTGGCGTGGCCAGACGCAACGCGATGGCGAGCTCGCGGTTCTCAATTTCCTTAAGCACGCGCTGAACCGCTTGATTGGTGAGCTTGACGATGTCCTCGAAGACCAGCATCTTGGATCTGATCTGGTTGGCCAGATCCGCGTCCTGGACCTCGAGCGTGTCGAGGATGGCTTTCTCAGTTCCGCGGTCGACAGAGTTTAGTATCTGCACGATCTGATCGATACCGCCCACCACCGTGTGGCTGTCCATGCCCATGGACACCAAGCGGCGCTCCAGGATGCGCTCGATCTCGCGGATGTACTCCGGCGACGCCGCGCCCATGGTCGCGATGCGCTTGATGATTTCGACCTGTTCTTCCTGCGGGAACGTGCCCACGACCATACCGGCCTGCTTGGGGTCAAGGTAGGACAAAATGAGCGCGATGGTCTGCGGATACTCGCCCTGAATGACGTTTAATACCTGCGACGCCTCCGCTTTGCGCACAAACTCGAACGGACGCACTTGCAGCGACGACGTCAGCCGCTCGATGAGGTTCATCGCGCGGTCGTTGCCAAGGGCCTGAACCAGCACCTGCCGCGCGTACTCGATGCCGCCTTCTGAAATGAAGTTCTGCGCCATGCACAGCTCGGCGAAGTCCGCGATGACCCTGTCGGCCACGTCAGGCTCCACGCGGCGGATGGAGGTGATGCTCAGCGTGAGCTGCGCCACCTCGTCGTCCGTTAAGTGCTTATAGACCTTGGACGCGAACTCGCGCCCAAGGGAGATCATGAGTATGGCGGCCTTTTCCGGATTGGAAAACTCTTCGACTTGTCGTTCCTCAGCCATTCACTCTCACCTGTCATCGGAGAGCCATCCGCGCAAAAGATGCGCGATCGCCTCCGGATCCTTCTCAATGAGCTGCTCAATGAGCTCGCGGTCGTGATTCTTAGCCGCCGTCGGCAGCTCGATGCCCGAACCGGTCACGCCGTCATCCGAGATCGTCAAGTCAAGCCGCGCCTGCTCTTCATCCATGTCGTCGGCAGCGGGCACCGCCTGAACGACCGCGCGCTTGGCGACATTGCGCACCATGAGCACGATCATGAGCACCACCACGATGATGGCCGCAACGATGATGAGCAGCCGGATGAGCTCGTTGCGCTCCCTGTCGGACGCGAGCTTGGCGCTGAGCGCCGCCGCGTCGGCTGAAGCGGTGTCGGTGCGGATGGGCATGCGGCGCACGGTGATGAGGTTGTTCGGATCCTTGATGCCGATGGCGTTCGCGACGATGGCGCGCACGTCCTCGGTGTAATCCTCCATCTCCTCGTCCGCGCTGATGATGACGGACACGGTCAGCTCCCGAACCGATCCCTGCGCCTGCTCAATCATGGTCTTGGTTTCGTTGACTTCGTAATTGACCTCGCGCTCCACGCGCTCATACGGCGTATCCACGCCGTCCGCGGTGCTCGGATAGGAAGGCGCCGCGCCGTTGGGATCGATGCCCGGCTCGCCCTCCACAACGCCTTCGCCCGCGATCACCTCGTGCAGCTCTTTCAGGCTGATGGCGATGCCGTTGTTGCCCGAGTCCTTGACGGGCGGCGCGAACACGGTGGACTGCTGTGTGGTCTTGTCAAAATTGAGCTTGACGGAGACGGACGCGAACACGTTGCCGTCCCCGAACACGGGCGTCAGCAGCGTGATGATCTGCGCCTGGAGCTGTTCGCGCACGCGGCGCTCCTGCTCATACTGGAAGTTGACGACGTCGGGCGCGTCGGCCGTTTCGTCCTCATATCGGTAGGAATTCATTTTTGAATCGGAGATCGCGACGTTGGCGGGTGAGAGATCCTTGACCGCTCCCGCCACCAGCTCGATGATGGTGCGGACTTCCTTCTTGGTGAGCGCGTCGCTCTTCAGGACGAGGAAAACCGAGGCCGACGCCTTGGACTGGTTCTCCGCGAGCACGTAATCCGAGCCTTTGGGGATGTTGAGCATCACGCGCGCGTCGTCGACTTTTTCCATGGTGCGCAGCGTGGCGGCGATGTCCTCCTGCAACTGGTAGATGAGCGCTTGCTGCTGCTGCGCCGAAGTCGTGGAGATGCCGGACTGCCCGAAGTACAAATCGTAGGTGTTGCCGCTTTTCAAATGCCCCTCTGCGACCATCTGAAGCCGGACGTCCTCGGCCTGATCCTGCGGAACCGCGATGGACATGATGTCGCCCGGCTTGCGGGTGGATTTGACGTCGACCCCCTGATCCTTGAGCGTTTGCACCATGGCGGCGGCGTCTTCCTCTTTCATGTTGGGGAAGATGACGGTGTACTGCACGCGGGTGAGCAGGAGCGTGAGCGTCACGGCGACCGCGACGAACAGCACAAAGAACACGCTCAAGCGGATGATCTGCTGCCGGGTCATTTTGCCGAAGAACTCCTTGACCTGGCGCACGACCATGTTGAAAAACTCTAGCACCGCATTGATCTTCCTTTATGATGAAGATGGCCGGTTGGGCCGCATGAAAAGAAGGGAAGACGGGGCGCGAACGAACGCTGAAGAAGGGACACCTTTCCCCTTTGGCCATGGTAACACTTAATTCGCGAAAAATCAACAAGGAGCGACACGTTGGGCGCTTTCCCCGGCAAAAGAAAAAAATGTTAACGCGGCGCTAAACTTTTCGCGGGGCGGCGCGATAACCATTACGGAAGCAAGGAGCGCAAGCAAAGCCGAAGGTACCTCGGACGCGCGGCCCGCCCCCTGCGAGATTCATCAAACGCCCGGCAAGGATGCCGGAGCGGGTCAAATTTTAAGGAGGCAACCCCATGCGTATTCAGAACAACCTGCTGGCCATCAACACCCACCGTCAACTCGGCATCGCCAACGGCGGTCTGGCCGACTCCACTGAGAAGCTGTCGTCTGGTTTCCGCATTAACCGCGCGGGCGACGACGCCGCCGGCCTTGCGATCTCCGAGAAAATGCGCGCGCAGATCCGCGGCCTGACCATGGCCTCCAAGAACTCCCAGGACGCCATCTCCATGGTGCAGACGGCCGAGGGCGCTCTCCAGTCCACGCACAACATCCTCCAGCGCATGCGTGAGCTGGCTGTGCAGTCCGCCTCCGACACCAACGAGCAAGTTATTGATCGCGGTGCCCTTCAGAAAGAGTTTGCGCAACTCAAGGCCGAAATCGATGATACTGCCTCCAAAACGCGCTTCAACGATCAGAACCTGATCGACGGCACGTTCCAGAAGTACAAGATGAGCCTCAACTCTGATCCCTTAAAAACAGATTTCAAAGTCAACGCGGGCACTCTTACAATACTTGCTGATCGTGCGAATGGTGGCACCCACAGCGTCAAAGTCACTGTTAATCCTCCTAAAGATGCAACACCGATTGTTGGCGCGCCCGTCACGTATAATGCTACCAATTCCGATTTCCAGACAGCCTTGACTGGTGGTGCCGCTGGGAAGAATTCTCTTACTGGTGCCACTGCTGCTTTCGTCGGCGCGATGACGAGCGCACACAATGGCAATATTTATACAATTGGAGTAAGCGGAGCCAAAGGCAGCGAGATGACCTTTCAACTTATGGACACACAGGGAAATGTTGTTTCACAGATCCAGAATCTGGACGCGACCAAATGGAGCACCACCGATACTCTTGATTTGAATTTCCAAGGCGTTGGCACCATCACCATCACAAAAGTGACCGCATCTTATATTACGGACGATGCTGCTGGCGCCGCTGCTATGGCGGGTGCTTACAATGGAAAAGTGCTTGAGCTAAAAACCGATGGCAAAGAGCAAGGCATTACGCCCGCTGTTGCAGGAAGCATTGAGATCGACATAGATGGCGACAAAGTACTGTTGCACAAAGGCGATACTAGTGCAAATTTCAGTACTGCGGGGTTCCAGCTCTCGTTTACTGCTATCAATGATCTTGATCTTGCGGCTGCTGATGTTAAGTTTGCAGATGCGAGTTCAAAAATTGAAGTTACCCAGACGAATGGCAAGACAATGATCATCCAGTCAGGCGCAAACCAAGGTGACGAATTGGCCATCAATATCGACGCCATGAACACTCGTATGTTGGGCCTTTCATTTTCTGATATTTCCACTCGCGAAAATGCAAGCAAAGCAATCACCGAAGTTAACAATGCTCTGAATTCTGTTTCTACACAGCGCGCCACCCTCGGCGCTCTCCAGAACCGCTTGGGCCACAAGATCGCGAACCTCGACACGTCGGCGGAGAACCTGCAGGCTGCCGAGAGCCGCATCCGCGACACGGACATGGCGAAGGAAATGACGAAGTTCACCAAGCAGAACATCCTCATCCAGGCCGCCACCGCCATGC
>JAVBRD010000010.1:0-155665 GCA_031548365.1 Eubacteriales bacterium | reverse complement strand
AGGGGTCCCACCTGTTCCCATTCCGAACACAGAAGTTAAGCCCTTCAGCGCCGATGGTACTTGGCTGGTAACGGCCCGGGAGAGTAGGTCGCCGCCGGATTTCCAACAGCAGAGCGCCTTGCACTTGCAAGGCGCTCTGCTCAACCTGTCGAAATGCCGGAAGCCGGTCTCGTCGTGCTTGCTCCGGAGATCGGACGGGAACCCGCGGGTTCTTGTGATAAAACGCGGCGTGGACTTGGTGACATGCGCGCCAAACACACGCTTCCGATTGGCTCCGATGACGAACCCGGAGCGCCTGCGATGGGCTTGTCATCACGCTGAGTAGAGCGCCGTTCACAGGCAAGGTGCTCTGCTGTTGTGTCCGTCACAATCGAAATAAGCCATGGAGCAACTAGAATGACTCATGCTCCATGGCTTTGTGTGTGCTAGAAAACGACTTCGCGTTTTTCGCGGTATGAGATGTACGCATTCTCCATCAGCTGTGTGAGCTGTGTTGCGGCCTCGATGTCGAACGGAATCGGTTCGTTATTGATAATGCCGTCGATGAACATGTTGATGGGTGTGGGCAACGGCTTGGGCAGCGTATCGGGCTTGATCCATCCTTCGACCGGGCCGGTGAGCTTTCGAGAACGAATGGATATATCGGAACCGCGGACCAGCGCGCTCCCTTCTGTGCCGTAGAGTTCGAGCGAGGTCGGGCACATGGCGGATACGAGCGATGTTTCAACGATGGCGATGACCTTGTTCTCAAATTCGAGCGTGCAGACTGAGTTGTCCTCGATTTCACGGTCCATATTGCTTGTGAACATGGATTGAATGCGGATCGGCTTGCCAAGCAACCAGCGGGAGAGGTACATTGGATGAGCGCCCAGGTCCATCATAGCGCCGCCACCGGTGGTAACGGGGTTGTACCAATACTCGGGGAGCCATTTGCGGGACGCGCCATCATGCGCGTTGCGTACGCGGAAGAGCGTGATGTCGCCGAGAAGGCCTTCGTCGAGTACCTTTTTGAGGTACAAATGCTGCGGGAAAGTGCGCTGAGGGAAGCTGATGCAGAACTTGATGCCCGCAGTTTTGACGGCTTCCGCGATTTGATCGCACTCGGCGATGGTCAGCGCGAGGCACTTTTCGGTGAAAATATGCTTTTTGGCTTTGGCGGCGGCGATGATAACCTCGGGGTGCATGTTTGTCGGAGCGTCGCAGACAACGGCGTCGACATCCCCCCTCGAGACGCACTTGTTCAGGTCGGGTTCAAAAGCGCAGTCAAGCTCGGCAGCCCATGCCGCGCCGCGCTCGGCATCTTCGTCCCAAACGACGGTGATCTTGACTTCGGGGCGCGATAAAAGTTGTCTAGCATAACCTGCGGCGTGTACATGCCACTTGGACAACATAGCGATTCTCAACATGCTGGGGCCTCCTCATGCTTTGATGAGACGATTATACCAGCGTTTCCCCCTCAAGGCCATCTGTTTTTTGCGGATGACGCGTGATATAATGCGCACAAAGCACAGGAAAGAGGTTTGTGGCATGCACGAAACCGCATATTTGCGTTCCAACCATTTGCTGGTGAAAGTCGCGCTTCCTGGCAAGGGACTGCACGCCAAGCACAGGTTTGACTACACGGGCTACATCCCTGAAATCATTGTGGATGGGCGTGATGTGATCGGCACACACGAGCAGTTCGACCCCACGCGCTGGACGTCCTACGGCGCGGGGCTTTGCGCGGAGTTTGTTTTTCCTACGGCGTGCGATAACGTCGATGCTCAGGGGTACTTCCCCAAGATCGGCGTGGGTCTTCTGCGAAGCCTTGAAGGAAAGCGTGTCTGGGACATACGAAGTGCTTACGAGGTAAAACCAGGGCATTTTGACTGTTCGATTCGTGACAGCACAGCGGATTTTTGCTTTACACTTGATGCGCACAACGGTTACGGCGCGTCGCTGACCCGCCGAGTGACCGTTGAGAACTGCGCGGTCGTTGTATCATCGACGCTGACGAACACGGGTGATCGCGCGTTTGATCGGGCATCTGAATACAACCACAACTTCCTCGCCATCAACGGACGCCCAATCGGTCCGGGTTATGCGCTAAAACTGCCGAGCATCGCGGCTTGGCCGGAAATGCCGGTCAAAGTTTTGAGAAACGGTGAGACGATCACGCTGTCCGATCAGCTCGACGCGCCCATTTTCTTCAGAAGTGATGAGATGAAACCTTGTGCCGGCGTCACGTGGGAATTAACGCACGAAAGCGAGCGCGTGGGCATCCGCGAGGTCGTGGATGTGGTGCCCGAAGCGCTTGCGGTATGGGGGATCGCGCATGTGATCAGCGCGGAAGTGTTCGTCCCAGTTGCGCTGAGTCCAGGTGAAAGTAAGAGCTGGACGCGGCGCTGGGAGATATTTTCAACATAAAATTTCCTCAGTATCCTCGGGTAAAAGCTCAATTGCGGATATGGAAATCTCATAGGCGGTTCGCTCTTCAAGCGAGCCGTCTTCGTGTTTTTTCTGGTAAGCGCGGCTCTGCAAACGTCCAAAAACGGTCATACGCGCTCTTTCGGGCAACGAAGAGATAAAGGCCGCGTTTCGCCCCCAGGCGATGCATGGAAGACAATCGTTTTTCTCGTGCGTTCGTTTAACGCAGAAGAGCAGGTCGGTGATTTCGCGGCCGAGTGGTGTGACGCGGTGGATGGCTGGTCTGAGCAAGCGGCCGCTGAGTGTGACTTGATTGTCGTGAGCAAGCGTCTCAACTGTAATAGAGCGCGCGAACGCTGTGATGCACAGGCGGCTGTGCCCTTCCTGCAGTTTTTTGTAGGCGCGAACCTGACCTAGCACCGTGACCTCCGTTCCGGGCGTCAACAATGCAGGGTCGATGATGCGGGAGGAGAATGTCAGCGGAAGCTCGTCCGCAGCACCGGATAGGCGGTTGACGCCGATCGTACAGCGAAAGAATGTCTCGCCGAACAACTGGTGGTCACAGACGGGTGTTGTGCTCACGATGCCGTGCAGCCGTAAATTGTTCATCGGGTTGGACGACATGGTTGTGCCTCCTTAACGCGCCCGCTGTATCCCTTGCCGGTCGACATACGTGTCGCCCGCGAGCAGCAACTCGGATATGGGGACGATGGTGAAACCTTTTTCATCGAGATCGGTAAGGATGATCGGAAGCGCTTCCAGGATGTCGCGGCTGTTGTTATGGAACAACACGATCGAGCCGTTTTGAACGCGTGAAGTCACTTGTTTGACCATGTTGTCAACGCCCTTTTCCTTCCAGTCCAACGAGTCCACATCCCACTGAATGGGCGTGTACCCTTCGCCGCGCAGTGTTTCGATCACGCGGTCGTTGTAGTCGCCGTAAGGCGGACGGAAGAGCGTCGGACGCACGCCGGTGAGTGCGAAAATTTTATCTGACGTACCGCTGACTTCTTGTTTGATTTTATCGTCGGTTATTTCTGTGAAATGCGGATGGGTGAGCGAGTGATTGCCGATTTCGTGCCCACGCTCCGCGATGAGCTTGACCTTTTCGGGGTACTTATCAATCCAGAACCCGACGAGAAAAAAAGTCGATTTAATGCTGTGTTGGTCGAGGATGTCCAGAATGCCCGCCGTTCTTTCCGCGCCCCACGCAGCGTCAAAGCTGATCGCAATTTTTCGTTCGCCTCCAACGTCAACACGATAAACCGGCTTGGGTTTTGGTTTTGCATTGGAGTAAACCGCCAGTCCTTCATCGCCGATCGCGGCGCGAGCGTAAGCAAACGACACGAGCGTCAGGCACACGACAACAAGCACCCTTGTGAGCCAGCTCTTTTTCAACACCAAGACGCGCATCGTCCAGCCTCCTCATCGTGCGTACGTTAAGATGTATTCAAAACCCGATCGCGCTATGCACACGCGCATTTCTGGAATAAAGGGACTGCTTTGGGAAAAGCTTTTACCAAAGGGAGTGTGGGTTGTGAGACGAGTCAGGTTGTCCTTGCTGGCGATGCTTTGCGTCCTGTTGGCGCTTTCGACGGCAAACGCCGCCGTGGGCTTTGGCGATACGGGAGAAAATGTGCGGCGCGTTCAGCAAAAACTGGTGCAATACGGTTACGCTACCGGGCCGGTGGACGGCGTGTTTGGTCAGGATACGCTTAACGCCGTCACGCGTTTCCAAAAGAAGAACGGCTTAACCCCGGACGGCGTGGTTGGCGAACAGACTGCGGCTGCGCTGGGCATTTCGCTGACCGAGCAGAACAAGGGAAAAGCCGCCAACTCCACGGCAGCAAACGTGAGCAGCGACATTTATCTGCTTGCGCGCGCGGTGCACGCGGAGGCGCGCGGTGAGCCGTACAAGGGAAAAGTGGCGGTCGCAGCGGTCATCCTCAATCGCGTCCGTAACGCGGCGTTCCCCAACACCATCGCCGGCGTCATCTATCAGCCGGGTGCGTTTACGTGTGTGGATGACGGACAGATCAACTTAACGCCCAACGAGGAGGCGACCACAGCTGCGCGCGACGCAATGAACGGGTGGGATCCGACGAACGGCTGCCTATACTACTACAATCCTCAAACCGCGGTCGCACAGTGGATATTCTCGCGTCCCATCCGCGTGACGATCGGCAAGCATGTTTTTTGTGTATGAGGTGATGAAAAATGTTTGTTAAGCGCAGATGGAACCGGGCCTCGATCACGGCGCTTGCGGCGGCGGTCATGGTCCTTGCCGTCGGCCTTTGGGGGGCGTACGAGAACGGGGAACGGCGCAGGTACCGGCGGATGATCGAAAGCATGTACGAGCGATCGTTCTACGAACTCGTAGGCAGTGTGGGTTCAATGCAGGTCAATTTCGAAAAGCTGCTTGTCAGCGAGGAACCAACCCAGACCGCGTCGCTGCTCGGCGACATTCGCAAGCAGGCAGGCGCCGCTGAGAATAGCCTGTCTGTGCTGCCCGCGTCGCATCCCACGCTTTCGGGTACGGTCAAGTTCGTCAATCAGGTCGGCGATTTCTCCGGCGTGCTCGCCAAGAACGTGGCGGGCGGTAAACCGATTGACGGCGACGGGCGCGAGGCCGTGGAAAACATGCTGTCCTCCGTTAAAATGATCAACCAGCAGCTCGAACGTATGCAGCCCGCCGATGTGCAGGAGCCGATTTGGAACGACGCGCCAGCAGACTATTACGCTCTCGCTGGATCAGGCGCGTCGCCGGTTGAAAAAATTGAGAAAAGTGAGATCACTTATCCCACGCTCATCTACGACGGTCCGTTTTCAGAAGGCGGGCGCAACAAAACACCCAAACGCATCGAGAGCTGGAGTGTAACGCAGGAGGACGCGCTTGGCCTCGCTGTCTGGTTTTACGGACAGGAGCGCGTGTCGGCCGCTCGTCCTGCGGAGGAAGCGTTTGGTGCGATACCATCGTGGGGCGTTGAGCTAGTCACGGAGGGCGGAACGCTCGCGACGGTTCACGTCGCGAAACTCGGCGGGCGCGTGCAATGGCTGATGCGCGATCCCGCTTCATACGAAACGGATCCCGCAAAGTGGATGGAACTCAAAGCGGTCATGGAGACGGGAAAAACCTTCCTTGAGCTTAAAGGGTTCGGCGATATGCGCGCGACTTATGCTCAAATATACGATGGACTCGCGACCATCAATTACGCCGCGAACCAGGATGATGTGCTCTTGTACCCCGACTTAATTAAACTGCAGCTGACGATGACCGATGCGTCCGTGGTTGGCGTCGAGGCCGGAGGATGGCTGACCAACCATGTGGAGCGGGACCTGCCAACGCCTTTGCTCTCCGCGGAACGGGCGCAAGAGATCGCCTCGGCCAATCTAGAGATCGAGCGCACGCAGCTCACGCTCATCCCAACCCCGGGCGGCGCAGAGAAACTGTGCTGGGAGTGCGCAGGTGTGGGCGAAGAGGGGCGTTTCCTCGTGTACATCGACGCTTCAGACGAAAGCGGAAAAGAGATCGACATCTTAAAACTTATCGATATTGAGGGAGGGCAGCTGACTTTATAGCAATAATTTGACATCGCGTGAGCATGCGGTATAATGTCGGCGACAGGCAATTGCTGGAGAAAAGAGGGGACGTATATGCCGGTTGTCGACATGTCGCTTGAGAAACTCAAGGTCTACCAAGGCATCAACCCGTGTCCGACGGACATGGATGCCTATTGGAATGAGTCGCTCGCGGAAATGCGCGCGCTCAAAGATGAGGTTTCGCTGACACCCGCAAAATTTCAGGCGCCCAACGCGGAGTGCTTTGATATGTGGTTCACGGGCACGGGCGGCGCGCGCGTGTATGCCAAGTATGTCCGGCCAAAGACAGCGGGTAAGCACCCTGCAGTACTGCAGTTCCACGGCTACTCGGGTGACAGCGGGGACTGGTGGGACAAGCTCGCGTGGGTTAACGCAGGTTTTTGCGTTGCCTCCCTCGATTGCCGCGGACAAGGCGGCCTTTCAGAGGATGTCGGTGGGGTGGAGGGCACGACGCTTCGCGGGCATATCATCCGCGGGCTATCCGATCCTGACCCGAAAAAACTGCTCTATCGCTCGATTTTCCTGGACACCGCGCAGATGGCCAAAATTGTCATGAGTTTTGCCGAAGTGGACGCGGACCGCGTGGGTGCGATGGGCGGTTCCCAGGGCGGCGGACTGACGCTCGCGTGCGCGTCCCTGGTGCCGGAAATCAAGCTCGCCGCGCCGGTCTATCCGTTCCTGAGCGACTACCGCCGCGTGTGGGAGATGGACTTGTGCAAGGGCGCATACGAAGAACTCGGCTACTACTTCCGCAGGTTCGACCCGTGCCACGAGCGCCAGGACGATGTATTCACGCGTCTTGGCTACATCGATGTGCAGCATTTGACCAAGCGCATCAAAGCTGAGGTCATGATGGGCACGGGGCTTATGGACACGACCTGTCCGCCATCCACACAATTTGCCGCGTACAACAAAATCACATCCAAGAAAAAAGTTGTGATTTATCATGACTTCGGCCATGAAGGCTTGCCGCACTTCACGGACATGACGTTTCAGTTCATGTGCGGACTGCTATAGCGTAGAGAAGAGTCCGCGCGCGCAAATCTTTCTCTTGTCAAATTCTGTCGGTTGTGATATCTTAGCCGAGGCAAGCCCTTTAAGTTCGGCCCGGGAGGTCGACAAGGCAGCATAGGCGACAGTGCTTTGTCGGTTCACCGGCAAAGCATTTTTTTGCGCAAATAAACATGGGGGATGAAGCGATGAACAACCAGCCGAAGGTCACCGGGTACCTGCCAGACGAGACGCCGCCCATATGGAAACTGATCCTGTTCGCTTTCCAGCAAATTTTGGTCATGTTCCCCGCAACGGTTCTGGTAGCCCTTCTCACAGGTTTTCACGTGTCCACCACCATTTTTGCAAGCGGCCTTGCCACGCTCTGCTTCATCTTGATCACCAAGCGCCAGATTCCCCTCTACTACGGCTCAAGTTTCTCCTACATAGCG
Source organism: Eubacteriales bacterium (assembly GCA_031548365.1). Taxonomy (GTDB): domain Bacteria; phylum Bacillota; class Clostridia; order Christensenellales; family UBA1750; genus JAVBRD01. The sequence continues at coordinate 148,217 of JAVBRD010000010.1, read as the reverse complement.
GCGGTTTGTTCGCTGACGGCCGTGTCATCCTTTGGAGTGCTCGCCCCTGACGAGAGCATCCGCGCCGCGCAGTTCGGCATCGTGCTCTCGGGCCTGGTGTCCATTGCCGCGGGATGGGTCATCAAACGTTTCGGGCGAAAAATTGTGGACAAGCTCCTGCCGCCTACGATTACCGGTCCGATCGCCTTGACCATCGGCGTCTCTCTCGCGGTCGCAGCGCTCAACAACGCGGCCGGTTCCGATGCCGCAACGGCTGCGGGCGCGTTTGCCAACGCCTCCTGGATCATCGCCATCGTCACACTGCTGGCTACGGTTATCTTCTCCGTCTATCTCAAGGGAACGCTCAGCCAGCTGCCCATGCTCTTTGGCATCGTGCTTGGATACGCGGTCGCCGCGGTCGTGACGCTTACCACCGACATCAAGCTCATCAACTTCGAGGCCGTCGGCACGGCTTCGGCGTTTGTTGCGCCGCATTTCACATTCCCGCTTCCCAATTGGGCAGCCGTCGCCGCGATCATGCCCATCGCCATCGCGACGATACCGGAGTCGACGGCTCACCTTTTGCAGCTTGACATCTACGTCAACGACCTTGCGAAGAAAAAAGGATCGAAGAAAGAGTACAACATTGCCGACAAGCTTGGTCTGAACCTGATCGGCGACGGCATCGGCGACATCGTCTCAGGCGCCATCGGCGGTCCAGCCGGCACCAACTATGGCGAAAACCTCTCGACCATGGCCATAACGCGCAACTTCTCGATACCTGTGCTCATCGGCGCGGCGGTCATCACCATGCTCATCTCCTTTTCGGGCGTTCTTTCGGCTGCGGTTAACAGTATCCCCGCGTGCGTCATCGGAGGCATCGGCATCTACCTGTTCGGTGTCATTGGCGCGCAGGGTATTGCCATCATGATCGAGAAAAAGGTAGACATGTTTGATGCGCGCAACCTTGCGGTCATCGCGATCGTGCTCATCATCGGGATCGGCGGCTCCTTTGTCAACGGTGGCATGATTCCTTTCCTTGGCGCGAAGCTTCCGGCGATAGCCACGGCAGCGATCGTGGGGATTTTGCTCAACCTCCTGCTCTCCATCGGCAAACCCGTGGACAAGCGGTAGCAGAAACGCGTTGAGAAAACGCGAGTGCCGTCGGCATTCGCGTTTTTTGTTCGGTCAATCCCAATCATTGTCCCTTTCTGATTTGACGAATGGATTTTTAGCTTGATCTCCCTTATAATATCTTTGTTCCGCATTCGTTTTAAAGAGGTGTTCCCATGAAAAAAGCCAATGCCCTTATCCTAGCAGCCGGAGAAAGCAAACGCATGTTATCCGCTATGCCCAAGCCGCTGCACAGCGTGTGCGGCAAACCGACAGTGCTCTGGATGGCGGACATCGCCAAAGCCGCGGGCGCGCAGAGCATCATGGTTGTTTCGTCCAACGCTGAAGTCGATAAAACCGTCTCTTCGTGGGGCTCCGAAGTATGTGCGCAGGATCTATCCAAGGGGAAGGGCACAGGTTTTGCGGTCTTGTCCGCAAACGCGTGGCTCAAGACGCTGGATGACCCACTCTTTGTTCTGGTATGCGATCAGCCGCTGACGGAGCCGGATACGCTGAGAAAGCTTGCGGAAATTGTGGAAAGCGGCGCGGCGTGTGCCATCGCGAGCGCGAGGATTGACGAGCCTTACGGGTATGGGCGCATCATCCGCAAGGAGGGTGTATTTGACCGCATCGCGGAGCAAAAAGATTTGACGCACGACCAAGAGGGGATCAGCGAGGTCAACGTATCGCTTTACTGCTTTGACACGCAGAAAATGCTTAAGCGTCTTGACCGCTTGACGACGAACAATGCCCAGAAAGAGTACATGATCACCGATTTGCTTAATATTCTGAAGAACGACGGTGAGCGTGTGGAGGTGGTTGAGCTCGGCAAAACGGATTCGGGACTCGGGTTCAACGATCGTGCGCAGCTTGCGCTGGTGGAGGGGGCCATGCGCCGCCGCATCAACAACGCGCACATGAAACGTGGTGTCACCATGATTGATCCCGAACGCACATACATCGACGAAGGCGTGAGCATAGGCGCGGACACGGTGATCTATCCGGGTGTGATGCTCAAGGGAAACGCCAAGATAGGAGAGCGCGTCACGCTTTTGCCCAACTCCAGGATTGACGCCTCTGTGATCGGCAGCGGGTGTACGATTGAGTCCTCGATCATCACAGATTCGGAGGTCGGGGAAAACACGACGGTTGGGCCGTTTGCGTATCTGCGCCAACACGCGCGCGTGGGGAGCGGGTGCCGTGTCGGTGATTTCGTTGAGATGAAAAATAGCGTGTTCGGCAACAAGAGCAAGGCCGCACACCTCGCATATGTGGGTGACGCCGAAGTCGGTGAGCGCGTCAACATTGGCTGCGGCACGATCACGGTTAATTACGACGGCAAGAAGAAATCGCGCACGACGATTGAGGACGACGCGTTCATCGGGAGCAACACAAACCTCATTGCACCCGTCCGCGTGGGCAAATGCGGGTATGTCGCTGCCGGGTCGACCATTACGGATGAAGTCGGTGAAGGCGATCTCGCCGTCGCACGCGCCCGTCAGGTGAACAAAAAGGGCTGGGTGGCCAAGAGAAAGGCGGAAGGCAGATTATGATACAAGAGAGCACCGGTCTGAAAATCATGACCGGCAACTCCAACCCCGCGCTCGCGCGGGAGGTCGCGCACCGCCTCAACCTGCCGCTCGCGCGTACGACCGTCTCGCAGTTTTCGGACGGCGAGACATCGGTGCGCATTGAAGAGACGGTGCGCGGCAACGACGTGTTTGTTTTGCAGTCACTCTCAACGCCTGCGAACGACCACATCATGGAGCTCCTCATCATGATCGACGCGGTTCGGCGCGCATCGGCCGCGCGTATTACGGCGGTCATACCGTATTACGGCTACGCGCGACAGGACAGGAAAGTACAGCCCCGCGACCCGATCACCGCCAAACTGCTTGCGGACCTAATCACGGCGGCAGGCGCGGACCGCGTGCTGACCATGGATCTGCATGCCGCGCAGATTCAAGGTTTCTTTAACATTCCTGTCGACCACATTCCGGGCGTGCCCGTACTGGCGGGGCACTATCTCAAGCGGCGCTTTGAGGGGGAGGATTTGGTCGTCGTTTCACCCGATTTGGGCGGTGTCGCGCGCGCGCGAAGCTTCGCGGGGCGGCTCAACGCGCCTCTGGCAATTATCGACAAGCGCAGACCAAAGCCCAATATGAGCGAGGTCATGAACATCATCGGAGACGTATCGGGAAAACGCGTACTCATCGTGGACGACATGATTGACACCGCCGGAACACTGACTAACGGCGCGAAAGCGCTAGAGGACAAAGGCGCGAAAGAAATCTACGCGTGCTGCACGCACGGCGTTTTCTCCGGCCCAGCTATTGAGAGCATAGAAAAATCGCCCATTCGTGAAGTGGTCACCACCAACACAATCCCTTTGAAGCGCGATTGCGCGAAAATCCGCCAGCTGTCCGTGGGCAGCGTGCTTGGGGATGCGATTGAGCGCATCTATCAGGACATTCCCATGTCGGGTTTGTATCAATGAGCGATGGATTAAAGGCTGTGTTCTGGGATCTGGACGGCACGCTCCTTCGTATGGACATCCATGAGTTTCTCGGGCGGTATCTGCCTGAAATCTCACGCGCCCTGCCCGGACAGGATCCGGCGTCCGTTGGAAAAGCGATCATGGATGCCACGTTGGATGTCGTGATGAGCCCGAATGATCCGCGCGCCAACATGGACAAGTTCAAAGAGGCGTTCATCAGGCGTGTGCCTGTTACGGGGGATGAAGCCTTCAGTAGGTTTAACGCGTTTTATGATCGCGAGTTTTATTCGCTGGGGACGCCGTATGCGCCTGATCCAGACGCCATAATGGCGTTGAGCTTCGCGCGCGATAAAGGTCTTGTTCAAGCGCTTACAACCAATCCGATTTTCCCGATGCGCGCGCTTTTACACCGCATGGCATGGGCAGGGATCGACGCATCGTTATTTGCGCACATCACATCCTACGAAAACTCAAACGCGTGCAAGCCGCACGCGAAGTGCTTTCTTGATGTCGCGGCTCTTCTTGAGGTGGAACCGGGGAATGTGCTCGTCGTGGGGAATGATATCCGCGAGGACATGGAACCCGCGCACAGGGCGGGCATGCGCACATTTCTCGTAGAAGGGTACGTCATTGATAACGGCAGTCCGTCAGCGGTTGACGCGCGCGGCGGTTTTACAACACTTGTCAAGGTTATGGAGAGTCTGTTATAATGCAACGCTCGGTTACTTTGGTCGTCGGGCTTGGCAACCCCGGCTCAGCCTACGCGCGAACGCGCCACAATGTGGGGTTTGATGTGGTCGATATCCTCGCGCAATCGTGGGACGTGAAAATCAACAAGCACAAATGCCGTGCGTCGACGTGTGAGACACAACGGTATGACAGAACTGTCGTGCTTGCGCAGCCGCAGACATACATGAACGACTCGGGCGAGAGTTTTGTGCAGTTGGTCAACTGGTATAAACCCGCGCCGCAGGACATCATTGTGGTCTATGACGACATTGATTTACCGGTTGGTCGCTTGCGCGTACGTCCAGGCGGGAGCGCCGGGACGCACAACGGCATGCGTTCCATTCTCTATCTTCACGGGAGGGACGACTTTCCGCGCGTCCGCGTGGGAATCGGCAAACCGCCGGAAGGTTGGGATTTGAAAGACTGGGTGCTCTCGCGTTACCGCGAAGAGGAGCAAAAACCGCAGTTCGACGCGCTCAAGCGCGCGGCGGAAGCGGTGGAGTTCATGCTCGCGCACAGTGTTGAAGACACCATGCAAAAGTACAACGGAGTGTAGTGCAAGGGGTATGGAAGTCGGACCGCAGGAGGGTTCTTCTGCGGATTTTCTGCGTCTAGATGAGGAGGCTCCATGGCTAACCGCTGTTTTTCGGCAGTATATGAAACACCCGAACTCAGGGATGCGTTCTCCGCGCTCAACGCAGGGTTGACGCCCGTTGCCGCGAGCGGCATGTCAGACGGCTTCAAGGCGACGCTCGCCGTGACGACGGTCGGAGCACTCTCGCGCCCTCTGCTTTACATCGCGCCCAATGACGTGGCCGCCGCGCAGCGGTATGAAGATCTTGTTCAGTTGCTTGGCGCGGGAAAGGTCGCGTATCTGCCCCCGCGAGAGGTGAGCTTTTACAAGTTTGGCGCGCAGAGCCGCGAGCCCATCATACGCCGAATAGACGCGCTGTACCGTGCGCTCACGGGCAAGACGGGCGTGCTTGTCGCGTCGGTAGAGGCCCTGCTGGTCGGGCTTCAGCCACATGAGCTGTTCCTGCGGAACTCAAGGACGCTGCGCCTTCAGGATGTCGCTCAGCCCACCGATCTGGCGGCCGCGCTCGTCCACGCGGGGTATGAGCGCGTGGACATGGTGGAGGCGTGCGGGCAGATGTCCCAGCGCGGTGGCATCGTGGATGTGTGGCCGGTCGGGTCCGTACTGCCGGTGCGCGCGGAGTTTTTCGGCGATGAGCTGGACACGCTTCGCTCCTTTGATCCGTCCACACAGCGTTCGGTTGAGAACCTCGGGGAAATCGGCATCCCGCCTGCTACCGACGCGCTCATCGGAGAAGAGGAGAGCGTGCGCGCGGTGAACGCGATCACGCGGCACCTCAGCGGCAGGAAACCCAAGGGTCAAAAAAAGCAGGATGAACCGTTACCGAACGAAGGTGTGGATGTCTTGCCCTCGCTCTGGGAGATGTCCGCGTTCGAGGAGCCAGAAACCGAGGAACAGGAACGCGATGCGGAGATTCGGCTGGCGGTTCACGAGCACATGGACTATTTCCGTGAAGGCGTGCGATTCGCGGCGCTTGAGCAGTATCTACCGCTGATTTACCGCGTTCTTGAGACGCCTCTTGACTATTTCCCCAGTTGCGCAGTGTTGCTTGACGAACCTGCGCGGTGCGCTGAGCGTGCGAAAAACCTTCACCTCGAGTTCGGCGAGGCGTTTGCGTCCGCTATGGAGCGCGGGGACGCCATCGCACCGCAAGCCGGGGTTATGCTGGACTGGGATGCAACTCTGGCGGCCATTGTTCGGCGGCCGGCGCTCGCGGCGGCCAACCTGCTCACAGGCATGCCGGGTGTTTCGCCGAAAAAACTTGTCAACCTGGGTGTGCGCGCTGCACCCGCGAGCCATGGGCGGCTGGAAACGCTCAAAGGTGACCTCCTGGGCGTTTTGAAGAAAGGCGGTTCCGTCGTCTTGATGGCGGGCGGCGCGGCCCGCGCGGCGCGCTTAAAGCAAAGCCTTGAGGAGATGGGCGTTCCTTGCGTTGCGCTGCCGGAGGAGCGGAAGCCGGACAAAGGCGAGATCATCATTCTGCCAAGCTCGTTGGTTCACGGCTTCGCGCTGGGCGACGCGCGGCTGATGATCCTGGGCGAAACTGAGCTTTACGGCAGCGTCCGCTCCCACGCGGGATCCACGCGCAAACGCCACTCGGGCAGCAAGCTTGACGCGTTCACGGATCTAAAAGTGGGGGACGCGGTCGTCCATGAAAATCACGGCGTAGGCGTATACGCGGGCACTGTTCGGCTCGAAGTAGACCGCACCTTCCGCGACTACATGCTCATCCGTTATCATGGAGACGACAAACTCTACGTACCGACTGATCAAATGGACCGCGTTCAAAAATATATCGGTTCCGACGACGGCAAGCCCAAACTCAACAGGCTGGGCGGCGGAGAGTGGCAGCGCGCAAAGCAGAAGGTACGCTCTTCCATCAAGGAAATGGCGGTCGATCTCGTCGCGCTGTACGCGGAGCGGCAGTCGACCGGCGGGCACGCGTTCGCGCACGACACGCCGTGGCAGCGTGAGTTTGAGGAGAAATTCCCGTACGAGGAGACGCCCGATCAGCTCCGCAGCATCCAGGAGATCAAGCGCGACATGGAAAAACCGGTTGCGATGGAGCGGCTCTTGTGTGGAGACGTGGGATACGGTAAGACTGAAGTCGCCGTGCGCGCGGCGTTCAAGGCGGTCGTGGACTCAAAGCAGGTCGCCATCCTCGTGCCCACCACGGTGCTCGCGCAGCAGCATTACCAAACGATCAAAAAGCGTTTCGATGGCTTTCCCGTCAATGTCGACTTCATCAGCCGCTTCAAAACCGCCGCGGAGCAAAAAAAAACAATCGACATGACGCGCGCAGGCAAAGTGGATATTCTGATTGGTACACATCGCCTGCTGGGCACGGACGTTAAGTTCAAGGATCTGGGTCTGCTTGTGGTCGACGAGGAACAGCGTTTCGGCGTCCAGCACAAAGAGCAGCTAAAAGCGCTCAAGAAAACCGTGGATGTGCTCACGCTCTCGGCCACGCCCATTCCGCGCACGCTTCACATGTCCATGGTTGGCATACGCGACATGTCCACACTGGAAACACCTCCAGAAGAGCGTTATCCCGTGCAGACGTTTGTGCTTGAGTACTCGGTGGGGCTTGTGCGCGACGCCATCATGCGTGAAATCGCGCGCGGCGGTCAGGTGTATTTCGTTTATAACCGCGTGGAGTCAATTGACAAGATGCACGAACAGCTGCGCATGGCGGTACCTGAGGCGCGCATCGCTGTTGGGCACGGACAAATGAAGGAAAACTCGCTCGAAGACATCATGATCGACTTCTACGACGGGCGATATGACGTGTTATTGTGTTCCACAATCATTGAAAGCGGTTTGGACGTGCCGGCGGCAAACACCATGATCATCTACGACGCCGACCATTTCGGGCTCTCCCAGCTCTACCAGCTGCGCGGTCGCGTGGGGCGATCCAATAAACTCGCGTACTGTTACCTCACGGTCAGACCCGACAAGGCCGTATCCGAAACAGCGGAAAAACGTCTGACAGCCATTCGCGAATTCACAGAATTTGGCTCGGGCTTTAAAATTGCCATGCGTGATCTTGAGATTCGCGGCGCTGGCAACATTTTGGGCGCGCAGCAGCATGGTCACCTCTCCGCAGTCGGGTATGACATGTACCTAAAGCTCATGGCCGAAACCATCCGGCAAATCAAAGGGGAGACGGGCGTCGCGCTTGAGGTGGAGACGACCATCGAATGCAAGATAGACGCGTTCTTGCCAAGCGATTACGTCCGCAGCGACATCGTGCGCATGGACGTCTACAAGCGCATCGCGGCCATCGACTCGAAAGAAGACCTCGCGGATTGCCGCGAGGAACTGACCGACCGTTTCGGCGATATGCCAAAGCCTGTTGAGAATCTTTTGAAAATAGCTTACATCAAGTGCCTGTGTGAGAAGCTGTTCATTGAGCTGGCCGCATGCCGGGGTGCGCAGCTCACCCTGCACTTCCACGAACGTGCGGAGATTGACCCGGTTTTGCTCATGAAGGGCCTTACTGATCTTAAGGGGGAGATGGTGCTTTCGGCCACAACCCCCCCAAGTCTGAGCATGCGCAAGCGTGACGCGTCGCATCAAGAGCTGATTTCCGCAGGAACCGCGGCGCTCGAGAAGCTGATTTCATGTATGGGTGTGCCGAACGCGGCACAGTCCGTCATCTGAAACAAAGTGTAAAATTTAGTTAAATCGTTTGCTTCTTGCGATTTTATCCGCTATAATAATCGACGTTGTCAAAAAGGAAAGGGTGACTTACGCGTGCAAAAGACCATAAAGATGTTGGCGCTCGCGGTTGCAGTGCTATTCACGTTCACCGGCTGCTCCGCGTTTGTGATTAACGAGGAAAGGCAGGCCGCCCAGATTGTCGCGACGGTTGACAATTTGAGTGTGACTTATGGCGAAATCGCGCCCATTCTCGAATACATCTACTATCTTAACGGCATAGACGCGACCAGTAAGGCAAAAGAAATGGTCGCAGCCCGCGAGCAGATTACGGCCGAATACCTGGATCAGGTTATCAAGTACAAAGCCGAAGAAATCATGGCCAAGGAGCTTGGCCTGTTTGAACTGACGCAGGCGGACAAGGATCTGCTTGCCAAAGACGCCGAAGAGGCGCGCGCAAAAAAACTCACAGAGTTGACGGCACAGTGGAAAGACAAGGCATTGCTTGATAAAACCATTACGGATCCCGAGGCAAAGGCAAAGGCGGAGTTTGATTTGTGGGTCGCCGACAACGCCATGGACGACGAGGCGTACATATCCGGCCGCTCAGCATCGTATTGGGAGTCCAAACTGGAGGATCACTTCACCAAGGACGTCACTGTCTCGGACGAGGAAGTCAAGGCCAAATACGACCAGCGCCTTGAAGAAGAGAAAGCCAAGTATACGGACACCCCGCTTCAGTTTGCCACAGACGTTGAAGGGGGCACTAAACCGATTTATACCCCCGAGGGATTCAGGTACGTCAAGCATGTGCTGATCCCGATTGATTCAACCGTGATGAACGATCTCCAGGAGCGCCGCTATCAGGCGATCGCAGGTGCCACCACCGCTGAGATAGAAGCCGCGCAAAAAGAGCGGGACGAAAAGCTCAACGCCGAGCGCGAGGTCGAACTCGCAAAGATTCGCCCGCAGGCTGACATCGCACTTGGCCGTGTGCAAGCGGGCGAGGACTTTGACAAAGTAGTCGCGGAGCTTGGTCAGGATCCGGGCGTGAAGCAGGAGCCTTACCTGACAAACGGATACCTGATGTGCGCACAGACCGCGTTCATGCCAGAGTTTCTCAAAGCCGCGCTTGAGCTTGCCAAGCCCGGAGACACCACAGGGCTGGTCGCGACAGACGCGGGATACCACATCATCAAGTATGAATCAGCGGTCGTGGCGAAGACGTTGACCTTTGACGAGATGAAAGACGAGATCAATGGCACGATCCTCAGCGAGAAGAAGACATCTGCGTTTTCGAAAGCCATTGATGACTACGCTTCAAAGCTTGAGAGCGAAGGCAAGATCAAAAAGAACCTTGGCGTGCTTAAGTCATAAATCGCTAAGCTGCCGTCTTGCTGAACTGCCGTCGTATCGCGACGGCAGTTTTCATCTTGAAGGATTTACCCCGAGCGCGGAGAATGGTATGATGTGCTTTATTAAGAGCGGGGGAAACCATGCTTCGAATCATTGCGGGCAAATATGGCGGAAGGCGCATCGCTTCTCCGTCCGGAGATGATACACGCCCCACATCCGATCGGGTGCGCGAGTCGCTGTTCTCCATCATTCAACCGGCACTCGTAAACGCACGCGTGCTCGACCTGTTTTCGGGATCGGGAGCGCTGGGTTTGGAAGCACTTTCACGCGGTGCGTTGTGCGCGCTGCTCGTGGACTCGTCAGCGAAGGCGCATGGCGTGATCAATGGGAACATCGCTCTGCTTGGCGCGAGTGACGCAGAATCTGTGCGAATGGATGCGTTCAAGGCGATCGCTTACTCCGCTGAAAGGCGGAGGATGTTCGATCTGGTTTTTCTCGATCCTCCTTACGCGGGCGGTCTTTATCAGCCCGTGATGGCGTTCCTGCTCGAATCCGGCGTTCTTGCGGAAACGGCATTAATCATCGCCGAATCAGACACCCGGTGTCCGCTTCCGCATTTGCCCGGGTACATCTTGGAGGATGCGCGCAGGTACGGTGAGACGCTGGTCAGTTTCTTTCGAGTCGAGGGGGGCAGGGAGCATGAGTAGAATCTGTGTAATACCGGGGACGTTTGATCCCGTGACGAACGGCCATGCCGACATTATTGAGCGCGCGTCACACCTGTTCGACCGCGTCGTCGTCGCTTCGCTTATCAACGCGGCAAAAAAACCCTTGTTTCCGCTTGAGGAGCGGCTTGATCTGCTGAGGTGCGTGGCAGCGCGATACCCGAACGTCGAGGTGTCAACTTTTGATGGCCTCACGGTTGATTTTTGCAGGCAGATCGGCGCGTGCGCCATCGTCAAAGGCCTTCGCGCGGTATCGGATTTCGACTATGAGTACCAACAGGCGTCGCTTAACCGTCACATGGCTCCGGGTATTGAATCAGTCTTTCTGATGACCGATACAAAATACGCGTTTTTATCATCGAGCATAGTCAGAGAGATCGGGCGGCTGGGTGGCGATATCCGCGCGTTTGTTCCGGCGGAGATACACGACCAGATCGTTGCCAGACTCTCGTAAAGCACATAAGGAGGATTCGCAATGGATCAAAGGTACGAAAACGAAAACGGGGACAGGATGAATATCGCCGCGTTGCTAGAATACCTGTACACGGAACTTGAAACATCATCTTCGTGGCTTTTGACCGGAAAACGATTGGTCGATGCGGAAAAATGCATGGACATCGTCTCAGCGATCCGCAAAAACTTGCCCATTGAGATCCAGGACGCGATGGAAGTGCTCCGCCGTCAGCACCAAATCCTCGACGATGCGCACGCGGAAGCCAACGCGATCATCAAGGACTCCGAGCAGCAGGCCATTGCCATGGTCAACGATCATGAGATTATGCGCCGCGCACGCCAAGAGGCGCAGATCGTGCTCAATGACGCGCGACGCGAAGCGCGTGATATCCGTATGAGCGCTGTTCAATACGCGGACGAGTTGCTCGTCGAGCTTGAAAAAAACTCAAGCAAAATCATTGATCAGGTGCGCCGTAACCGCCAGGAACTCCAGGGGATGTTCAAGAAGTAGCGGAGCGCGAGCGCGATAAGCGCCGTGCAAAGCGCTGTCATGGGCCAGAGCGGAATCGTGCCTTCGCCTGATATGAATCGCATGATGCACGTGAACGCGCCAATGGAGATCAGCGCGCAGAGCGTTTTTCCCGCGATAAATGGCCCGACGGGCACCCCTGCGGGTAATAGAAACGCCAAACTCTGCGTCTGAACGGACAGCCCGCCGAAACTGATCGCGAAACAGCACAACGCTGCGCGCACGTACAGCGGAGCGGGAATCGAAGCCGACGCGGCACACCCGGAAACCATTTCAAGCACTGAGGTTACCACGGCGTTCAGCTCGGGCGAACGCTCAAGCCCGAGTTGTCCGATCATTTCGGAGATCGCGCCCCAAAACGTCATCACCGCACCCACGGGCAAAAGAGATGTGCAGGACTGTGAGAGCGCCTCGGTCAGCATCGCCGGAAAACCCGGGGCTGGAACCGGGCGCTTTGATGTTGTTTTTGCGTCGAACGGCGCGGCAAAAAACGCCGCCGAAGCAAAGGAACCAATCGCGCAAGCACCCAGCATGGCCCAGCCGATGACCGCGTCGCCCAGTATCCCGCCCACAGCGCTGACTACGAACAGCGGCCCGGGGTTAGACGCGAGCACGCTCAGTGTTCGCGCTTGTTCGGTGGATATGCGTGATTCATTAGCGAGCATGGCTGTCATGCTCGCGCCAGCCGGGTACCCTGAGACAAGCGACGCGAGCACGACCCCTCCCGCATCCTCGCTCAGCCCGTAAGCGCGCCACAGACAGTTAAGCGGCCTTGCGAGCGCGTTCGCGGCACCGCTGCGAACGAACAGACGCGCCGCCACGAAAAACGGCAGCAGCGCGGGCAGAGCCGAAAACGCAAACACACGCAGTCCGTTGGCCGCGCCTTTCACGATGGCGGGCGCGAAAAAAAGCATCGCGGCAACGAGCGCGACGGCCGCGGCCTTGATCCAGGTTTTCATACACACACCTTCCCGGATTAAGCTTATTACAGGAGAACGCATCACATGAAGGATATTTGCGTGGGTTTCGCGCTTGGTTCCGGCAGTTTCCGTGGCATTTCGCACATCGGCTTTTTACAAGTGATGGACGAAAATGGTATTCCCGTCAATTTGATCGCCGGGTCGAGCATCGGCTCATTCGTCGGCGCGTTGTACTGCGCAGGCATGAAACCTGCGTATATGAAACGCTTTGTGGAGCAGATTGAGCTGAGGAAATACCTGGATGTCGTCGTGCCCAGGATGGGCTTTTACAAAGGCGAAAAAGCTCAGGTCATGGTGCGCATGCTCACCGCGAACCGCAATATCGAGGATTTGTCCATCCCGTTCGCCGCCGTCGCAACCGACATCAACACCTGTCAGCGTGTTGTGTTGCGAACAGGCAAGGTGCACGACGCAGTGCGCGCGAGCATTTCAATACCTGGCGTGTTCGTCCCACACATCGTTGGAGGGCGGACGCTTGTGGATGGGGGTGTCATTGACCGTGTGCCCGCGTCCATCGCGCGCGACATGGGCGCTGACGTTGTGATTGCCGTGGACGTCGGATATTGCGGATCACCGCGCTCAGAGCCAGTGGGAAACGTCATCGATATTGTCACGCGCTCGCTTGAGATTCTGGAGTGGGAGGCGATGAGTACGCGCGTCAAGCAGGCTGACGTATGGGTAAGCCCGCGCGTGATGCACATCAATCCCACGTCGCTAGATCAGCTGGACGATTGCTATGAGCGCGGCATCGAAGCGGGAAACGCTGCGCTTCCCGCGATTCGAGATGCGATCTCCGCCGCGCGCGAGGGGCGGGACATGCAAAACTGCCTGATCAATTTGGCGGATATGGGTGCTAAACCGTGACGGCATGCTAAGCGTTACGAAGTTTTCACTTTATTTCGGTGAAGAGGCGTGATATAATTCATGGATGCAGCAGCATGGCAGCTCGCGCTTTGCGCGAAGAGGAGGGGCAACTTTGAATTTCTTTGATCACCGCAACGAAACCATGAGCCGCGCGGAAATGCGCGAGCTTCAACTCGCCAGAATTAAGGCGTCTGTTGAGCTCACGTACGAGCGCATCAAACCCGTCAGGGAAAAATTTGACGCAATCGGCCTCAAACCTTCGCACATCAAGTCGCTCAAGGATGTTAGAAACATACCATTCACCACCAAGACGGACATGCGTGAGGCGTATCCGTACGGTCTGTTTGCTGTACCCATGAAGGATGTCGTGCGTCTGCACGCGTCATCGGGGACAACGGGCCGCCCCACGGTCGTGGGGTATACACAAGGCGATTTGGACATGTGGGCGAGCGTGATGGCGCGCCTGGTGGTCATGGCGGGAGCAAACGCTGACGACGTCGCACAGATCAGCTTTGGTTACGGTCTGTTCACGGGTGCGTTGGGTCTCCATTACGCGCTTGAGAAGATTGGAGCCACGGTTGTGCCTGTATCCGCAGGGAACACCGAACGCCAAATCATGCTCATGCGCGACTTCGGTGCGACACTCCTGATCTCCACGCCTTCTTACGCTTTGGTGCTCGCGGAAGCGATTGAGAAAAGTGGAATACCGCGGGATGAGTTCAAGCTGCGCGTCGGGCTGTTCGGAGGAGAAGGATCTACGGCCGAGATGCGTCGAGAGATCGACAAGCGGCTGGGCGTTTTGGCCACGCAGAACTATGGCCTATCCGAGATTATCGGACCCGGCGTGTCGGGCGAGTGTCACCTGCGATGTGGCCTGCATATCAATGAGGACCACTTCTATTGTGAAATCGTCGATCCGGACACGGGCGAGCCGCTTCCCACGGGCGAGTTTGGCGAACTGGTCATCACAACGCTCACCAAGGAAGCCACGCCCATGCTGCGCTACAGGACAAGAGATTTGACGCGGCTTGACGACACACCATGCGCGTGCGGACGAACGCTTGCGCGGCACGACCCGATTACGGGCCGCTCGGACGATATGCTCATCATCAGGGGCGTCAACGTGTTCCCATCCCAGATCGAGTCGGCGCTGCTTACTGTGGATGGCATCGGCCCGCATTATGAGATCATCGTATCACGAAAAGGGTATTTGGATTCGCTCGAAGTCAAAGTTGAGCTCACGGACGGGCGCCTCCTTGAGAGCTTTGGCGCCCTTGAATCGCTTGAGAACCAGATACGAAACAAGATGCGCGCCACGCTCAGCGTTGATGTCAAAGTCAGTTTATGCGGCCCGAACACGCTCAAGCGCTTTGAGGGAAAAGCCAAACGTGTGACGGATTTGAGAGGAAAAGAATCGTGAGCAAACAAATACTTCTCGGCAATCAGGCGTTCGCGCGCGGCGCGTGGGAAGCGGGTGTAAGGTTCGCCTCCGCGTACCCCGGAACGCCCAGCACCGAGATTACGGAATCCATAGCGCTGTATCCCGAGGTTTACAGCGAGTGGTCGCCGAATGAAAAAGTCGCTGTTGAGGTCGCGTATGGCGCGAGCGTTGCTGGCGCGAGAGCGCTCGCGTGCATGAAGCACGTCGGGCTTAACGTTGCCGCGGACCCGCTTTTCACGGCTTCATATACGGGCGTCAATGGCGGTCTTGTCATTATCGTTGCCGACGACCCCGGCATGCACTCCAGCCAGAACGAGCAGGATAGCCGCTATTATGCTCGGGCATCTCACGTGCTCATGCTCGAGCCGAGCGACGCGGCTGAGGCGCACGCGATGATGAGGCAGGCATTCGAGCTCTCCGAAGAATACGACACGCCCGTGCTTGTGCGCGCCGTCACGCGCGTTTCCCACTCGCGCGGGGTTGTAATGACGGGGGAGAGAACCGAAGTTCCGCTCCGTGACATGGCCAAAAACATCTCGAAGTACGTGATGATGCCCGGTATGGCGCGTAAGCGTCATGTCGTGGTCGAGGCGCGCGACAAGGCGCTCGCTCAGGTGTCCAATGAACTCGCTAAAATGGAAATGCGTTCTCCTGCTTTAGGCGTCATTTGCGCGGGCTCGGTATACACCTATGTGCGCGAAGCGCTGCCCGATGCGTCAGTTCTCAAGCTTAACTGCGTCTATCCTTTGCCGGAGGCCGAAATCCGCGCGTTCGCGGACAAGGTGGGGGAACTGGTCGTCATAGAGGAGCTTGAACCGTACATCGAGGATGCGGTCAAAGCGATGGGTGTCGCGTGTTCCGGCAAGGACAGGACGGGTGTTCAAGGCGAGTTGTCCGTGGCGAAAATCGGCGCGCTCTTTAGCGGGTCAGCCGCGAGAAAGACCGCTAGCGTGGACATTGCCGCGCCTCAGCGGCCGCCCGTCCTCTGCCCCGGCTGCCCGCATCGGGCAGTGTTCTATCTGTTGGGTAAACTTAAGATGACCACGTTCGGTGACATCGGCTGTTACACGTTGGGCGCGCTCGCGCCGCTGAATGCCGTGGACACCGTGCTGTGCATGGGCGCGAGTGTGGGTATGGCCCACGGCGCGGTCAAGGCGCGGGGAGAAGCGCTTTCGAAAAAATCGGTAGCCGTCATCGGTGACTCGACATTCCTGCACACGGGCATCCAGCCTCTGATGAACGCGGCGTACAATCGCAGCGACATCACACTCCTCATCCTCGACAACCGAACGACAGGCATGACGGGTCATCAGGAACACGCAGCCACGGGAAAAGACATCCACGGTCAGGAAGCGCCCGCAATCGACATTGAAGTGTTGTGCCGCGCGCTGGGCGTACAGTCCGTTCGTTCCGTCGACCCGTTTGACCTCAAGGCCGCCGAAACAGCGCTCAAAGAAGAAACGGCCAAGTCCGGCCCTTCAGTCATCATCTTCAAGCGCCCGTGCGCGCTCCTTGTAAAAGCTCACCCCGCCGCATATGCCATCGACGAGAATACATGCAAAAACTGCGGCATGTGCTCGCGCCTCGGCTGCCCGGCGATTGAGAAACAGGCTGGCCATCCGGTCATCAACGCGGCGCTGTGCAATGGATGCGGGCTTTGTGCCCGCGTTTGCCCGTTCACCGCGATCAAGGGGGGTGATGCGCGATGAAGACGCTTCAAATTCTCATCGCCGGTGTCGGCGGACAGGGAACATTGCTCGCGAGCCGCATTCTGGGCGAAATCGCCCTGATGCGCGGGCTTGACACAAAGCTCTCCGAAGTCCACGGCATGGCCCAACGCGGCGGCAGTGTTGTCACGCACGTTCGCATTGGTGAGAAAGTGTTCTCTCCTCTGGTCGAAGAGGGGCAGGCGGATCTCGTGCTGTCGTTTGAACAGCTGGAGGCGCTTCGTGCGCTTCCGTTTCTCGGCGCGTCCGGCGTGATGGTCACCTCCACGCAGCGCATACTGCCGATGCCCGTGGTTATCGGCGCGGAGAAGTACCCCGAAGGGATTCTCGAGACACTCGCACAGGCGGTTAATCTCGTCGCGGTTGACGCGCACGGGATGGCGCTTGAGCTTGGCAATGCACGCGTGGCGAATGTGATCCTGCTGGGCGCGGCGGCGCGCGCTCTTCCGTTTGAGCGTGCGCTGTGGGAAAAGGCCATCGCGGCCTGTGTACCCCCGAAAACAGCGGAGATTAACTTGAAAGCATTCGACGCGGGATACCGCCCGTCGGCATAGGAGAGAATACCGTGGATCATATATGGAACAAGACCAGCGAGTGCATGGGTCGAGAGGCACTTCGCGAGCTTCAGCTGGATCGCTTGCGCGCGACCGTCAAGCGTGTTTACCAGAACGTCTCGCCTTACCGTGACGCCATGCAGAAAAAAGGCATGGTGCCCAACGACATACAATCACTGGATGACCTTCGCGATTTGCCCTTCACAAACAAGTCCGATCTTCGTGATAACTACCCGTTTGGCCTCTTCGCGTCTCCCATGGACGAAATCACGCGCATACAGGGTTCTTCTGGGACGACAGGTAAACTGACTGTCGTCGGTTACACACAAAGGGACATTGAGACGTGGACTGAGCTCGCCGCTCGGTCGCTCGCGTGCGCGGGCGTGAGGCGCGGGAGTCGTGTGCATGTGGCCTACGGCTACGGCTTGTTCACGGGCGGCCTGGGTGCGCACTACGGCGCGGAGCGGATCGGCGCGACGGTTATCCCCATGTCGGGCGGGAACACGCAGCGGCAGATCATGGTGATGCAGGACTTTGAACCCACGCACCTGGCGTGTACGCCCTCCTACGCGCTCATGCTGGGCGAGACCATGCGCGATATGGGCGTTGACGCCTCCAAGCTAAAGCTTTCCGCGGGTATATTCGGCGCAGAGGCGTGGACGGAAAGCATGCGCTCCAAGATCGAAGGATTGCTGGGCATTACCGCGCTGGACATCTATGGCATTGCCGAGATCATCGGTCCGGGCGTGGCCATGGAGTGCTCGTGCAAGAACGGCATGCACGTCTGGGAGGACCACTTTATCCCGGAGATCATCAACCCCGAAACGGGCGTTCCGCTCGGTGCGGGAGAAAAGGGTGAGCTCGTTTTTTCGACGATCACCAAGGAAGGCATGCCTCTCCTCCGCTACCGCACGCACGATGTGACGAGTATCACATATGAGCCGTGCGCTTGCGGACGCACACATGCGCGCATCAACCGGCTGACGGGCCGCACGGACGACATGCTCGTGGTGCGCGGTGTCAACGTCTTCCCCTCGCAGATCGAAACCGCGCTCATCAACTCCGGCGAGGTCGAGCCGCACTATCTTCTTGTAGTGGATCGCGGAGAAAAAAGCATGGACACGCTTGAAGTGTGGGTGGAAGTCTCCGAGCAAATGTTCTCAGATGAAGTGCGCAGGCTCGAGGAACTGCGCGCCCGCCTGACACACGATATCGAGGCGACGCTGGGTATCTCCGTGAAGCTCAAGCTTGTTGGCCCGCATACCATTGAACGCAGCGAGGGAAAAGCCAAGCGCGTTTGGGACCGGCGCAACCTGTAATAACGCATAGGAGGTATGGACATGACCGTCAAGCAGCTGTCGGTGTTCATCGAAAACAGTCAGGGGAGCCTCGCGCCGTTTTGTGACCTGCTCGGGCAAAATGGAGTCGACCTCATCGCGCTCTCCATCGCGGACACAACCAACTTTGGCATCCTCCGAACGATCGTATCCGACACCGACGCCGCGCTCAAGGTCGTACGCGACGCAGGCTATGCGGTGAGCGTGACCGAAGTGCTCGCCGTCGCGGTGCCTGATAGGCCGGGTGGCTTGGCCGGCGTGCTCAAACTCCTCGACGACAACGACCTCAGCATCGAATATTTGTATTCTTTCGTGCGTAGCGTTGGTAAGGACGCCGTCATCATTTTCCGCGTTGAGAAACCTGCGCAGGCGTATGAGGTCTTAAAAGCTTCGGGCGTCCGGATGCTTACGCAGGAGGAAGTACGGCAACTGTAGAGAAGTATCAGGCGGCGCGCCGCGGCGAAACGCCCGCGGCGCGCTTTCCACAGGCTGGAGGTGCCCATGCTCAGACCCACGCTTGCAATAGTCGACTTGGACGTGTACGCGGCCAACATCCGCGCGCTTCGGCGGAGGATGTCGACCGCAACCGCCGTGTGCGCAATGGTCAAAGCCGACGCATACGGCCACGGGTTGATACCATGCTCCATGGCCGCCATGGCTGCAGGCGCGAAGTACCTCGGTGTAGCGACAGCGGATGAGGGTGTATCGGCAAGGCAAGCGGGTATTCTGGCACCCATTATCGTAGTGGGCGGCATATTTAGAGAAGCCGCGTCCGCCGTAGTGGAGTATGACCTGACGCAAACCGTGTTTTCAGCAGATGCCATCCGTTTTTTGGAGGCGCACGCCGCGCGCCAAGGCAAGCGCGTGCGCGTTCACATCAAGGTGGACACGGGTATGAATCGCATCGGCATTAAAACGCTCAGAGAAGCCGAGGAGATCATCACTGCGCTCAAAAGCGCTCCACACATCATGCCGGAGGGAATTTTCACGCATTTCGCGCGTGCGGACGCGCCGGAGCGCGACCTGATCGGCGAGCAGCTCGCCAAATTCGCTGAGCTGACCGCACCGTTTGCGCGCGAAGGCATGTGCCCGCTCAGGCACGCTGCCAACAGCCTCGGATCGCTTCGCGCGCCTCAGGCCAGAATGGACATCGCCCGTGTCGGCATCGCGAGCTACGGGTACGCCGGGGAGCCGGCCCTTCGCCCATGCCTGAGTTGGAAAACCCGCGCGGTCTGGGTCAAGGAGGTCGCAGAGGGTGAAGGCGTGAGCTACGGTCACGACTTTGTGGCATCGCGCAAAACCCTTGTCGCGACTTTGCCCGTGGGCTACGGTGACGGGTATCGCAGAGCGATCGCCGGGAAGGGACACGTCCTCATCCGAGGGCGGCGTGCACCGGTCATTGGGCGTGTGTGCATGGATCAGACAATGGTGGACGTCACCGACGTGCCCGGCGCGGCAGTTGGCGATGATGTGGTTCTGCTTGGCGAACAGGATGACCAACGCGTCACCGCCGAGGACATCGCGCGTTGGTGCGGCTCGATCAGCTACGAAGTGTTGTGCGGAATCACTGCGCGCGTGCCTCGCGTGTACGTACCGTGAGTGTCCGAGCGGGTAAGTCCGCGCTCAGGGCTGGTGTGCTTGTAGCGCGCAAGGCGCAGTGCGGGGACGAACTGGAGAGGGAGTCGGGCGAAGTGCTTGCCCGCATCCTCGCGTGGCCGCCTTACATCGCGGCCAAAACCGTGATGCTTTATGTCGGGGTACGCGGAGAGATTCTCACCAGGGAACTGATCACTCACGCGCTATTCTCGGACAAGCGTGTCGCGCTTCCCGTTTGCGGGGAAGGGAACGTGATCCATCCGGTTGAGCTGGGTTCTCCAAGCGATCTTGTGATACGCATGTACGGTATCCCCGAACCGCGGGATGCGTCAAGAATGATCAGCAAGAGCGAGATCGACCTCGTTGTGGTGCCCGGTTTGATGTTTGATGCTCGCGGTTTTAGGCTGGGCTACGGCCAAGGTTACTACGACCGGTTTCTGGCGGGTATGGATGCGGTTACGCTGGGTATGTGTCAAAGCGGACAGTTTGTCCGCGCGCTGCCAAGAGAAGCGCACGACACGCGCGTTGGGTACGTCGCGACACCTGATGGCATTTGGAATTGTGAGGGGGAGCTTTGATGAAGCATCTGACCAAGGGCGCGCTTCGCACGCTTGGCGTGATGGCGACCATGCATGTGATCTGCCTTGTTTTCATCTCTCTGATGCTCAGTGAGCTCGTCTGGCTATCAACGGTTTCGATCATCGCCGCTTTGCTGGTCTACCTGGTCGTCGCGTACGCGGAGGGTGCGTCGCGCGGTGAAAAGGCCGCGGCCGTGTCCGAACGCGTTCAAAAGCAGATGGAGACGACCGGGCTTAAAGCGAGTGAATCAGAAGAAGAGGCGATGTTCGCGCCTTGGAAGGGCTTTGCCGTGGGCGGTCTGACCGCTCTTTACGCACTCGCCGCGCTCGTGATTGCCTCGGCGGCCATCGCTATTTTCACCGGAACCGCGTTCTGGGGAACACTTGAGGTCGTCTATCGCCTGGTCATGTCGCCTTTCGTTGGTCTTTATGTCCTGCTCGGTGCGAACGCGTGGATTCTGTATCCTTTCTCGCTCTTGCTTTTTCCGCTGGTTTATTCAATCGCGTGGCTGCAAGGTCCGTCGATGCGCGCAAAACTGCATAAAACCATCGAGGAAAGTAAGACCAAGTATCAAAAACGCGCCAAACGGGATCGCAACAGACGTCTGCGCGAGTACGACAAGCAAAATCTTTCTTCCGAGCAAAAAAAAGGCGCGGGCGGCAAAAAGCGCCCGCGAGTGTAGGCTTTCGCCCACTAGGAGGAGTGACAAGAAAATCGCGTGTGATTTTCCATCACGATCATCTTGGGCATGTTGGCAGGGTTTTATACATGCCATATCGAAATTAACGGCATGGTAAGCGGTTTTCATAAAAAAAGTCTGATTTTCTTTCTGGCGATGTTGGTTGCGCTCGCCGGCCTCATCGCTGTGGAATTGACGGGCATCGCGCCGTGGGATGATGCGCGCAAGGTTCGCTTGGATAGCGACTGGGGTTTCCGGATGGATGTGCTCAACGTTGGCAAGGCGGACTGCATTTTGATTGAGGCGGATGGTCGTTTTGCGCTGATCGACGGCGGAAACAACGCTGACGCCGCGCTCATTGTCGATTTTCTGGACGCACGCGGCGTTCGTGTGATTGACGCGCTGGTGAGCACGCATCCACACGAAGACCATGTCGGCTCCCTCGACGCAGTAATACTCAATTATAACGTCAGTCAGGCGTATCGATCCCCGGTCAATTTCGACTCTGTTTCGTGGAAAGATTTCTTGTCTGCGGCAAAAAAGAAAAATGTGCCGATTCAAATACCCGAGCCAGGCGACTGTTTCAGCCTTGGCAACGCAAAGTTCACATTTCTAGGACCATTTGAGCACGATCAGGAGATCAACGACAACTCGTTGGTCATCAGGGCGACCTACGGAGAACGCACTTTTTTGTTGATGGGCGATGCCGAACGCAAAGAGGAAACCGATATGCTCGACGCGCACAACCTCAAATCCGACGTGCTAAAAGTTGGGCACCATGGCTCAAAAACATCAACAACAGACGCGTTTCTCAGCGAAGTCAGTCCCAATGTCGCGTTTGTGACATGCGATGAGACGGGTGAGACTAAGCCCAGCGCGGCGGTGCTGGAAAGGCTCTCAAAATCCGGTGCGCGTGTGCTTCGCTCCGATATCGACGGCACAATGGGCTGTGTCAGCGATGGAAAGCAATTGTTGGTTTACACGGAGAAAAGCTTGCCTGAACTGTTTTCGCCGTAATGAAAAAGGGGGGATCCTTGTGAAGCGTGGATGGTACGCGCTGATGCTGGTTGTTTCCGTTCTAGTGGGTGC
The DNA here is from genome assembly GCA_031548365.1 of Eubacteriales bacterium. Classification (GTDB taxonomy): domain Bacteria; phylum Bacillota; class Clostridia; order Christensenellales; family UBA1750; genus JAVBRD01. The sequence continues at coordinate 125,735 of JAVBRD010000010.1, read as the reverse complement.
ATGGGCCGGAATCACCTTTGACAACAACATACTCAACATGAGCAAACCTGCGAGCGCGCCCAGCCCGGCTCCCAGCGCGTCGTCGACGCCGGTGGTCCTCTCGCCAGCGCCTTCGACGGGTGATGCTGTCGCAACGCCTACACCTTCTGCGCCCCCGCGCGCCACGCCGGCGGTTGCCGTGCCGATCATTTTTCCTGATGGAGAGACGGTTAAAGAACGTTTTTCGCCCCCGGCGGGATATACCCGTCCTTTGAGGCAAGCAGGCAGCATTGTGGGCTATCTCATGGATCTCCCACTTAAGCCCGATGGCTCGCCCGTGCTCCTGTACGATGGCACAGAAAAAGAACTCAGCGTGTATGAAGCGGTTGTGGATATGCCCGTGGGCACGCGCAACCATCAGCAAGCCGTGGGGTCGGTGGAGCGCATCTACGCCCAGTATCTCTACGCCAACGGGTTGGAGGACAACATCGTTTTCCACTTTACAAGCGGTTTTAAGTTTGATTGGAAGACATGGGCGAGCGGCAGAAAGCTCAAAGTCGACGGTTCCAAGGTGTCGTTTACTTCGGGCGGCACCAAGTCAACAGGCGAGGAGAACTTCGAGAAGTATCTCGTGCAGCTGATGCAGTACAACTCCATCAAGGCGTTGGCGTCCGATGTTGAGGACGCGTCCGATCTCGCACCGGGCGTGATGCTTTATCAGAATGCCGGGACGGACAAGTCGCACGTAGTGATGATCATGGACATGTGCGAGAATGAAAATGGCGACAAACTTTACATTCTTGGCCAGGGGTTCAAGCCCGCGCAGGAAATGCACATCCTCAAAAATGTTCAGGATGCCTCCATCAGCCCGTGGGTTCAGCTCAGCAGTTCCGATACCACGGTCAAGACGCCCGAGTTTACATTTGACGATTTCAAGTTTGTCCAGTTCAAGTAGCGGAGAGCGCAATGGTTACAGCTTTTTGCATGAACCCATGCATCGACAAGACAGTCGAGATAGACAAATTCACATACGGCGGGATGAACCGCATTCTCGCTATCCGTGAGGATCCGAGCGGGAAGGGCGTCAACGTGGCGATTATGGCCGCGCGCCTTGGCATGCGTTCGCGCGTGGCTGGGTTCTTATACGAGCGCGGGGGAGAGCTCATCGCGAACCGCATGGCGGCTGAAGGCGTTGAGAATGCGTGTGTGCGTCTGTCAGGCGCAGTACGCGTCAACACGAAACTGCTTGACCGCTCAAATCGTGTGATCACCGAAATCAACGAACCCGGCGTGCCCGCGACCGCGGATGATGTGCGCGCGCTTTCCCGAGATGCGGAGCGTTTTTCGTCCGATGTACTGGTGTTTACCGGGAGTTTGCCTCCTGGGTGTGCCTCTGATACTTACGCAGAGCTGATTGCAGCGGCTAAGGCGGCTAATCCCAACGTTTTCTGTGTCGTTGACGCGGAGGGCGAAAAGCTCATGCGCGGTGTGGAGGCAGGGCCATCGCTCATTAAACCCAATCAGTACGAGCTGGAGCTCGCCGTTGGCCGCAAGCTTGGCAGCGTTGTGGAGATCAAGGAAGCCGCGCTTGAGCTTTGCGGACGCGGGGTGCGGTTTGCGGCGGTATCTATGGGCGGGAATGGCGCGCTGTTGACGGATGGCTCACGCACATGCTTTGCACCCGCGCTGCCCATCACGGTTGTGTCCACACTGGGCGCGGGAGACAGTATGGTCGCTGGCATGATCCATGCGATTGAACAAAATTTAACGCTCGACGGTATACTGAGATGGGGCGTCGCGGCGGCAACTGCCGCGGTCATGCTCGCGGGAACTGAGTTTCCCACGCGCGCGCAGGTCTTGGACATGCATGCGCGCGTAAATATTCGGGATATCTGAGATTTGACGAACTGAAGGGACGTGCGCTTGGTTGCTCAAGGTTGCGCTGTTGGGACATGGCGTGGTCGGAACCGGTGTTGCGGAGCTGATGCTCAGTCGTGCCGATACCGTTTCCCGCGCCGCTGGGGAAACGGTGATTCTCAAAAAAATACTGGATATGCGGGATTTTTCCGCTTTGCCTTACCACGGCCTGTTCACAAGTGATTTTTCGGACATCCTTGGCGACCCGGAAATCGGTGTTGTCGCTGAGTGCATGGGCGGTGTGGAGCCCGCCGGCGAGTTTGCGAAGCGGGCGCTTGAGGCGGGGAAGTCCTTTGTCACGTCCAACAAGGCCATGGTCGTCGCGCGCGGCGAGGAGCTCAAAGCAATTGCCAGAAAACGTGGCGTGTCTTTTCTTTATGAGGGGAGCTGCTGCGGGGGCATTCCAGTGCTCCGGCCCATCCGGCACTGCCTCTCGGGGAACCGTATTGACACGGTGGGCGGTATACTCAACGGCACGACGAACTACATCCTTACACGAATGCAGGGTGGCGCGGCCTCGTTTGAGACCGCGCTGCGCGAGGCGCAACAACTTGGGTACGCGGAGGCCAATCCCGAAGCAGACGTTGAAGGGCATGACGCGCGGCGAAAGCTCGCGATCCTCGCGTCTTTGTGCTTTGGCGCAGATCTTGCGGATGACGCGTTCATCCCGTGCGAAGGCATCACGCGTGTGACTCGGCAGGACATGAAGCTCGCAGAGTCACTCTACCGCACGGTGCGGCTTGTGGCAAAAGCGGTGTGTACGGACGGTGGCTGGTTTGGGCGCGTCTGCCCGGTGATGCTGCCCGCATCAGTGCCGCTCGCTGTTGTTTCCGATGTGTTCAACGCGGTGATCCTCCATGGCGACTACGTGGGTGATGCGATGTTCTACGGGCGCGGCGCAGGCAGAGAAGCGACCGCGAGCGCCGTTCTGGGCGATATTGTGGAGTGCGCGCGCCTCCGTGGCCGCCCATGGGACGCGGAGCCGGTGATTTTTCCTGCTTATCGCCAGATGGACGAACTCACGCGTCTTTTTTTCCGATCGCCAATAGAATCGCAGGCGTTCATAGAGAGCGCCATGCCGGAAGCGCGCATTGTCGTCCCCGACGCCGGAGATGCGCCGGGCGAGATTGCGGTGATCACGCATGAAGCGCCGCACAGCGAGCTTCGTCATACGCTCTCAACGCTCCCTGTTCTCGGTTCGCCCATTCGTTATGAAAACGCCTGACATTATTTGGCCGTCATGAGCATGACCTCCCGCGCTCACAATAGGCGGGAGGTGAGGAAAATGAGGAAGAAAAGAGCGTTCGCGCTGACGGCGGCGCTCCTTTTTTTTGCGGTCGCCGGCGTTTGCGTGGCATATGCCTGGGTGAATGCGCCCGCGCGCGTAGAAATAGCCATTGCCACCGAGCGCGACATCAAACTCACGCTTGAGTTGACGGGAAACGTGGAACGAAAGGAGACGCACGTCGTGTCTGCGCTGACTGCGGGACGTGTAGGGCAGATCCTGGTCAGGCCGGGCGACGCGGTGTCAACCGATCAGATGCTGATGCGCGTCAGTTCACCTGTGCTGGCGGGCGCGTTTAGGCAGCAATCGAGCATGTCCGACGCGATTGAAAGGATTGTGCAGGGCGCGGATGACTCGTTTGGCGAAGAGCTTGCGCATCTGAGCGTCCTGCTCGCCGGTTCAGGAACAAGCGCTGCGGCGGAATCACTGAATTTAGAGTGCGTGCGAAGTCCGGCTGACGGCGTAGTGCGAGAGTTGTTATCATCGGATGGCGGGTGGGTGACAGCGGGAACGCCGCTTGCTGTGATCACGGGCAGGGAAGAACGCGTCTCCATGCCGCTTCAAGATTTTGACACCGATCGGATCGTGGTTGGACAGAGTGTTTTATGCACCCGTGAGGGGGCCATCGTCGGCATGGGAACGATCAACGAACTCTCGCCGTACAAGCCACCCGCGATGACCGTGTCCAGCCTTACACTGACACGCCCGCCCGTCATGATCGCACATGTCTCGCTTCCTGTGACGGGTCTTGGCGATGGCGCCCAGGTGGACTGCGTGGTTGATACTGGTGAACGGCGGGGCGTGACAGTGCCGTTGGGTGCGCTCCGTGACGACAGCGTGCTCGTATGCGAAAACGGTTATGCCGTCCGTCGCGGCGTAAGGATCGGCCATGTGGAGGCCGGGTTCGCCGAGGTTCGCGGCATCCCTGCCGGAGCGCGTGTGATCCTTTCGCAAGGCGCTATGAACGGAACGCGCATCATCGTGACGGAGGTGCGCGATGAGACTTGAGCTTGCTCGCATCGCTCTGCGCAACCTGTGGAGCAGCCCCGTGAGGTCCACGCTGACGGTGGTTGGTCTGGGCATCGGCATCGGCGCGATTATCGCGGTGCTCTCTGTGGGAAAAGGCGGGCGCGCTGAGATCGAGACGCAGCTGAATCGACTGGGCATCAACCGCGTATGGGTTTCGGCAGATGAAGGCGGCGAACTGACCCCGGACGACGCGCGCCTTATCAGTTCTGTTGTGCGCGGAGCGGCCGTATCGTCTACGCGCTCACACGCTGCACAAGCTAAAACAGGCCAAAAATCGGCGAATATCCATGTGATTGGGTGCGAAGCCGTCAAGTTTGAGATGGACGACATCTTCATTGTATCGGGTGCGTTCGTCAGCTCCCCTGACCAGCGGTTGGCAGTCGTTGACGAGAAGGCGATAGAGGCGCTGGGAATCGCGGGAGTTGGCTCGCGCGTTTCGCTGGATGGCCAGATGTTCATTGTCACCGGCGTGGCTGAGCCGCAGGCGATCGCCGATCCTGCGGCGAGCGCGTTCGAGGGCACGGTTTATGTTCCCCTGAGCACATACGCAAGCGCGTTCGGGCGCGGCGCGATCACCGCGATCTCCGTAGAGGCGGGAGGACCGCCGGAGCAGACAACCGCGCTCGTCGAGCGGCTGCTCACATCAAGGCAAAACGGGCGGGACGGCGTGCGTGTAACGAGCATGGTCAAGGAAGCGGCGGTCGCGAACCGTGTGATGAACATTTTCTTGTTGGTTGTGCTCAGTGTCGCGAGTATCTGCATGTTCACCGGTTGCATCGGCGTGATGAACATTTTGCTTGTCTCGGTTCGCGAACGGCGTCGTGAGATCGGCATTCTCAAGGCGATAGGAGCGAAAAACACGGACATACGCGAGCAGTTCCTCATCGAGTCCCTCGGATACGCTGCGGGCGGCTGCGCGCTTGGTCTGCTTCTTGGCGTGGGGTTTACGGCGCTCGCGTCAAGGCTCATTGGGCTTGATGTCGCCATCGGCTTTGGCGATGTGGCCATTGCCGCGCTGCTCACCGTCACCGTCGGGCTGCTCTGCGGCGTATGGCCAGCATCGCGCGCGGCCGCGCTGGCGCCGCTTGAGGCGCTTCGGCTCACTGATTGACGCGTTATGCCCGTTGTGTTATCCTGAAAACACAGTTGATGGCGGGGTGATGCCCATGGTGAGTCTTGCGGACATTGAGCGCGCGCGTGAGACGCTGGCACCGGTGATCAGGCGAACGGACTTGATACAAAGCCCGTTGTTTACCGGGAGTGACGTCTACATCAAGGCCGAAAACCTGCAAAGAACGGGTTCGTTCAAGCTGCGCGGCGCATACAACAAAATTTCAAACCTCAGCGATGATGAACGAAAGCGCGGCGTTATCGCGTCGTCGGCAGGCAACCACGCACAGGGTGTCGCGCTTACGGCACAACTCCTGGGCATTAGAGCGACGATCGTCATGCCCGCGACCGCACCACTTTACAAAGTTACCTCCACGCGTTCATATGGCGCGGAGGTCGTTTTGCATGGATCGGTTTATGACGATGCGTACGCCAAAGCGATGGAGATCGTCAGGCAGTCAGGCGCGACATTCATCCACCCGTTTGACGATCCGCTCGTCATAGCGGGCCAAGGGACAGTTGGCCTTGAGATCCTCGAAGATATGCCCGACGTCAAGACGGTGATCGTCCCGGTCGGCGGGGGAGGCATCGCCTCTGGCATAGCGCTCGCAATCAAGAGCATCAAGCCCGATGTGCGCGTTATCGGTGTCGAGCCGGAGAACGCGGCATCCATGAAAGCGTCCATCGCGGCTGGAGCGCGGCTTACACTCCAGTCCGCCACGACAATCGCGGACGGAATAGCGGTCAAAACTCCGGGCGAACTGACGCTTGGAATGTGCAAGGAGTACCTTGACGACATCGTCACCGTGGATGAGGATGAGATCGCCGCGACCATACTCGACTTGCTTGAACGCGGAAAGGTCGTATCGGAAGGTGCGGGTGCGGCCAGCGTCGCGGCGCTCCTGGTCGGTAAAGTCGCGCCAACGGGCAAGACCGTCGCAGTGCTCACGGGCGGCAATATCGATGTCACCATGTTGTCCCGCATCATCGACCGCGGGCTACGGCGCGCCGGCCGCCTTGTCGTGCTCGAGGTGCGTATCGCGGACAGACCGGGCCAGTTGGGTCCGCTTCTCGATCAAGTCGCCGACCTTGGAGCCAACATCGTCTCCGTCGTGCACGAGCGGTGCCGATTGGACATGCCGTTGGGCCAAGTGCAAGTGGTTCTGGAAATTGAGACGCAGGATATGGGGCATATCTATCGCCTGCGCGATATGCTCAGGCGTTCGGGCTACAAAGTCAACGCACCGGACTTGTAACACATGCATACGCGTGGCATGAAGCCTTCTCAGAAATACCAGAAGCAGCAGCGCAAGGGCGGCGGATTCGGTCCGTTTTTTATGGTTGCCGGCATCGCTTTCGTGGTGCTCCTCGCGACATTCTTTACACCGGACAGGCCGGATATGCCATCAGAAGCCGCGTTGATTACGCCCTCGCCTGAACTAACGTACGTGCTCCAGTCCGAGGACTACGCCATGCTCTTTCCGAGGCGTCCAGGGTCGGCGAACAACATGATATCGCGCAATTCGTTGGGTGTTGAGTATTTCATGGACATTCACACCTTCAGGGACGACAACTACTGGATAGCGCTCGCATGCCACCGCACCGCGTCAAAGTACGGCGAGCTGTACCCGGGCATGACCACCGACGATATCCTCGTTAAGTACGGCGTGATGTACAACGAGCAAGCCGATTTTCCTCTGACCATCACGGAGGATGAGCGTGTTTCACCGACTGAGCGACGCTGGACGCTTGCGCAGGTCGGCGGGAGCATGGCAGGCGTGGGGCGCGCTCTGATCAAGGACGGAGACACCTACATCGTTCTAGGGTTGGCCGATGCGCAGCATCAGAGGCAGCTCGCGCAAGCGGTGGACTCGCTGAGCTTCAACTAGATCCAGTAAAAGAAGAGAATGCGTTAACCACTCTCTTCGGCGCAAGACCCTGCGTGTAGTCGCGGATCTCCGGGCCAGTGCGATGAAGCTGGAATCCGACTTTAACAATATAAAGAAGAGAGTGAACTGTGCACTCTCTTCTTTTGTGTAGCTATATGTTGACAAAACGGTTGAGGGTTCTCTCGTTCTGGCGGTGTGACTCTTCCATCACGCGCATTTGCAAGTAAATCTGCTCATGCTTGATCTCGATGGGTGCGCCGCCGTTGAGGTCGGCATGTAGCGCCCGGTAGTACGCAAGGCCTTTTGTGTTGCCTTCGTTGGCGTCTGTGCCGGTTGCCTCCCACGTTTCCTCGTGAATGTGGAGTTTTTCTCGGCAATAGATCGGCTTACCTGTTTCATCGCGCAGCGGCTCGAGGATGAGGTTGCGAATTTCTTCCTCTGACTCGACATAGTATTTCCACTGGAGTTTTCCGCCGCCCTTGAGCGTACCGCGCGTGCCCTGAATCAGATACGTGTGGTCGCTGTAGGCGTTGCTTGCGGAAATTTCAATGTCGGCGACCGGGCGGCCCGGTGCGCGAAGCAGAAGCTTGACGTAGTCTTCCGCGTCGCCGAACGTGTTCGCGCGATCCATGGCGCAGAACACATTCACGTCATCGGGAAAGCCCATGAGGTCAAGCGCCATGTCGACCGGGTGAGGGCCGGTGTTAAGCAGGCTGCCTGCGTTTAAGTTTTGCACGGTCTGCCAATCCCAGCGGCGCGAGAGTCCGCTGTACGAAAATCCAACCTGCACGATGCGTCCAAGAACGCCGGAGCCAATGACCTCTTTGATTTTCCTGTATACAGGAGAGAACCGGTACTGCTGGAAGATGAAGTAGCGCTTACCAGAGGCATTCGCTGCGTCGCACACCCCCTTGAACTCGGCGGAGCCGCTCGCGGCGGGTTTCTCTGTCAGGACATTGAGCCCGTTGGCCAACAGCTCCCTGGAAATCGGCGCGTGCTGATGGCTGAAGGATGCGTTGACGACGAGGTCGATGTCCGCGCGCCCAATGAGGTTTGAGTAGTCGTCGAGGATCTCAACGCCTGGGTTTTCAGCCTTGATCATGTCTTTGCGCTGCGCGTCTTTTTCAACAAACGCGACGATGGTGAACAGGTCAGGCATCTGGGTGAGCAGGTGACGATGGATGTCGCGACCGCTGCGGCCATACCCGATGATGGCGACGCGGAGGTTTTTCACGGAATCACCACTCCTTTGTTTTCGTTGCCGCCATTATATCACACCGCCCGCCAATTGACATATTCCGGTGTTAATTATATGCTGTTGTGGTAACGGAGGGATGAAATGGACGAAGCACTCAAGAGGATCCGGCTCATGCTTGAAGAACAGAGGGCCGGATTAGCTCGGATAGAAGCGGAACTGGGCCGGTTGTCGGACGCGAAGGTGCCATCGGAGGAGCTCACGCCGCGGATTCCTGGCGCGCCTAAGGCGCAACAGACCCAAACGGCCGTGTACACGTCACCATCCATGCCTGTCGCGGCGTATGGGGCGGTGACCACAAGCGCGCCACCCGTACGTCCGCTCAAGCGTGAACGCCCCTTGGCGCATCCAGACAATGATGAGAAAAAACAAGAGCGCTCCCGCACCAACATCGAAAACTTCCTCGGCCTCAACCTCCTGAACAAGCTGGGTATCCTGTTACTCATCATTGGCGTCATCGCGGGCCTTCAGTTCACCTATGCGCGTCTGCCAGACGCACTCAAGAGCGTACTCGCTTTTTCGTTTGGTACGCTGTTACTGGTCACCGGGGAGATCATGAACCGTAAAAAAGCGGGCGTGTTTTCCATCGGCCTCACGGGCGGAGGCGTCGCGGTTCTTTACGCCGCGCTCGCTGTTAGTTTTTTTTACTTGCACATGCTGCCGGAAGTTGCCGCGATCATCATATGCGTTGCGATTACGGCGTTGTCGTTCTTCTTGGCGGTACATCATAAATCGCAAACCATATCGGTTTTTGCGATCGTCGGCGGTTACTTGCCGGTCCTCTCCAGCGCGTTTGGCTCCGGTGCGCCCGACTTCATCATGGCCTACTTGTTTGCGCTCAATCTTTACGCACTCTTGACGGCATCCGGCAGAAAGTGGTATGCCACACAGTTTGTCAGCTTTTCGCTCAATGTCGCGTCAGCTGTTTTCTTGGTTTACGACCTGGGACCAACGTCCATCGAAGGCATCAAGTGCGCGCTATACGTGCTGATGGGCTTTGTGATCTACGATGTTATCCCCATCGCGCGCGCAATGCTAAAGAGCCACCCGATCGAAAAACCCGATATCGTGCTCATTGCCATTAATACTGTCGCGAGCGCGTTTTTGATGTATGCGGTACTGCATGAATGGGGGTTCACCGCGTACCGCGGTCTGGCGTCCATGAGTTTTGCGCTTGCGTACGGAGCCGCCGGCTTCTTCATCGAACGAAAACTCACACATGAGCGCGTGGCGATGGCGGTGTTCTACATCACCGCGCTGACCTTCGCCGTGCTTGCGGTGCCTCTCCAGTTCGGCGTCATCTGGCTTACGCTGGGGTGGCTGATTGAGGGAACCGGTCTGTTGACATACGGCCTGCTCAGCCGCCGCAAAGGTTTTACGCGTGCGGGATGGATTCTTTGTGGGCTGTGTATGTACACCTTCCTTTCGTATGATGTTGTTCGCTTCATTGATGACGCTGTGCGCACGCTTTTCACATGGAAATACCTGGCGATGACGCTCTCCTCGGCCGTCATCCTCGCAACTATGGTATTAGCGGGGCGTGCGGACCGCGTTCGCTCTTGGATGATGCGCGCGAGCGCGGTGAACCTGTGGCTGTTCGCCTCCTACCTGATCACCCAGCCGTTTGATCGCTGGATAGCGGAAGTGACGCGCGGTCAGCGCAATGTTGATCTCATGCAATGCACGCTCATCGCGGTCAGTTACGCGTTTGCGTATGCCTACCGGAAAGTTCGCGCGCTGGCGGATGAGGGGATGCGGTACATCTCTATCGGCATCTACGCGGTAGCGATCATCCTTGCTTTGACGCTCAATACATCGCCAATTCCGCGCGTCGCCGCGACTAGTGCGATCAGTGCGGTCAGCGTTATCGTCATGGGTTTGCTCAACGTCCTCACTGTTGCAGCGGTGTATGAGCTTGCTCAAAACGTGTTTACCAGGCGTGCCCGCGCAAAAGAGATCGTGGCGATTGCTGTGTCGGCGTTCGCCGTCGCGAGTCTGACCCAAATCCTCATTGTGCAGTTCAGCCTTGGCATATCAAGCTTGATCATCAGCACGTTGTACATCGTCGCCGCGCTCGCGTGGGTGATCTGTGGATTCATCCGGCGGTACCAGGGCATGCGGCGGTTCGGTCTTGTGCTCTCCTTCGTCGCGGTGGCTAAACTGTTTGTTGTGGATCTTGCGTTCCTGTCCTCGGGGGCGCGTATTGTATCTTACTTCGCGTTTGGCCTTACGCTTCTCGCCATCTCCTTTGTCTACCAATTTTTTGTCAAAAGGCTTGAACCCGCGCCGCCCCCACAACTCATGGAAAATGAGAACGAATCAAGGAGGAACGAACATGCCGACGGGAGCCATACGTCCGGAGATTGACAAGGTTTACAAGTCACAGGCGCAAGCTTTGGTTGCCCAGATGACGCTCGAGGAGAAAATTAGCCAGATGGTGCACTGGGCGTCTGAAGTGATGCGTCTTGGCATCCCCGCGTACAACTGGTGGAATGAGGCTTTGCACGGTGTCGCGCGCGCCGGGGTCGCGACCGTTTTTCCGCAGGCCATCGGTTTAGCCGCCACGTTTGATCCCGCGCTACTTAAAAAAATTGCAGACGTTATCTCAACGGAGGGCCGCGCCAAGTATGACGCGGCATCCGCGCGCGGCGACCGCGACATCTACAAAGGGCTGACGTTCTGGTCGCCCAACATCAACATCTTCCGCGATCCGCGCTGGGGGCGGGGGCACGAAACGTACGGTGAAGATCCTTACTTGACCGCCGAGCTTGGAAAGGCGTTCGTCAGCGGCATACAGGGCGAGGACGAGACGCACTTAAAGGCCGCGGCGTGCGCCAAACACTTCGCGGTGCACTCCGGCCCCGAGGATTTGCGGCATGAGTTCGATGCTACGTGTTCGCCCAAAGACTTGTTTGAAACATATCTGTACGCGTTCGAGGAATGTGTTGTGGATGCCAAGGTCGAGGCGGTCATGGGCGCGTACAACCGCACAAACGGAGAGCCGTGCTGCGGCCATACCTTTCTGCTTGAAGAGGTGCTGCGCAGGCGTTGGGGCTTTGACGGTCATGTCACCAGCGACTGCTGGGCGATCAAGGACTTCAACGAGGGGCATGGCGTGACTGCAACTATTGAGGAGTCGGTCGCGCTCGCCGTTAAAAAAGGCTGCGACATTAACTGCGGAAACGCGTACATGCATCTTGCGGCCGCGATGGACGAGGGTCTGATCGAGGAAAAGGATCTGGATATTTCTCTCGTCCGCCTCATGACGGCTCGGTTCAGGCTTGGGATTCTGGGTGAGCCTTCCAAGATCTACAGCGGCATTCCGTTCACCGTCGTCGACAGCAAGGAGCATCATGATATCAATTTGGAGGCTGCGCGTCGCTGCATGACACTGCTCAAAAACGACGGCGTTCTTCCGCTGGACCGCGACAAGATCAAGACGCTCGCGATCATCGGCCCCAACGCGGACAACAAGGATGCGCTACTTGGCAACTACACCGGCACGCCTAACGATGCGTACACACCGCTTCGGGGGATCACGCATGAGGCAGGGGATAGTGTGCGCGTTCTGTACGCGCCCGGATGCCACCTTTTCAAGGACAAGTGCTCGGGGCTCGGCCAACCGGGTGACCGCTTCTCAGAAGCGCTCGCGTGTGCGGACGCCGCGGACGCTGTTATCGTGTGTCTGGGCCTTGATGCGGGTCTTGAGGGCGAGCAAAACGACACGGGAAACCCTTTCATGTCGGGCGACAAACCAAACCTCGATTTGCCGGGACTGCAAGGCGAGCTGCTCGAAAAAGTGTTGGGCACAGGAAAACCGGTCATTGTCGCACTGTTGTCCGGGAGCGCACTTGCCGTTGGGCTTGCAGACGACAAGGCCAACGCCGTCATTCAGGCGTGGTATCCTGGCGCGTTGGGCGGACGCGCGCTCGGACAGCTGATCTTCGGCGACTATTCGCCCAGCGGACGCCTGCCCGTCACATTCTACCGCACGACGGAGGAACTTCCGGATTTCACCGACTACGCGATGGCGGGCCGTACCTACCGCTACATGGACAAGGAAGCGCTCTATCCGTTTGGTTTTGGCCTTTCCTATACGCGGTTTGTCTACAGCAACATGCGCGCTCCTGCGAGCGCATCTCTCGGTGAGAGTGTGACCGTCACGATCGACGTTAAAAACATGGGCGCTTGTGATGGCTGGGAGATCGCGCAGCTTTACCTGACCATTCCGGGGGAGGATCAGCCCAAATGGTCGCTCAAGGGCGTGGAGCCATTCTTCCTTGAAAAGGGCGCAAGTAAAACCGTGACTTTTACGCTCTCAAAAAAACACCTCACAGGTGTGGACGATATGGGCGGCGCGTATAACCCCGCTGGCGCTTATGTCATTTACTTGGGCGGTGGACAGCCGGACGCGCGCACGGCGGCACTTACGGGCGTATCACCTCATTCAGCAAAAATAATGATTTCATAGAAGAGAAAGCGCCGTGCGATCAGCTCGCACGGCACTTTGCTATTTCATCCAGTCGATGAACAGCCCGTATCCACGTGTCGGGTCGTTGACGTAAACGTGAGTGACCGCTCCTATGAGCCGCCCGCCTTGGATGATTGGGCTTCCGCTCATGCCCTGCACAATCCCGCCGGTGTGTTTGAGCAGATTGGAATCAGTGATGCGCACGACCATTGATCGCGAAGCAGGCGAGCTTTGCCGGTTGATTTGCACGATCTCCGCCGCGTATTCTTTGATTCCCTTGTTGTCTACCGTCGTCAGGATCGTGCACGGGCCTTCGCGCACCTGGTCCTGCGTGGCCGCGGGCAACCCGGCGGGGTAGAGCGGATTGGTGACACCGCCTTCAGAAACGCCGTAAATCCCGAATTCCGTGTTGGTCTGAATGGTCCCGAGCGTCTCCCGCTTGTCAGGAAAAACGCCTTTGAGCTCGCCTGGCTCGCCCTTTTGTCCGATACGCACATCCACAATGTTGGAATAGAACACGTCGCCGTTGCGCACGCTCAAGCGCATGTTGGTGTCCGGATCCGTGATAGCGTGGCCGAGCGCGCCGAAGCGATGGGTGGAGGGATCATACCACGAAAGCGTGCCCACGCCCGCGGTCGAGTCGCGTACCCACGCGCCGATGCGCGTTGCGTTATCGTTACGGTCTCGTTCTGGCGTGACGTCAAGGTTAAGCAGGCTGTCCCCGCGCCGTATGGTGAACTGAAGCGCGCCGCCATGCCACACGGAAACAATTTCGCTTAAATGAGCGGCGTCGATCAGGCCGGTTCCGTTGATGGCTTCGATTACGTCGCCCGGTTTAAGGCCGGCCTCGCGAGCGGGAGAGCGGGCGTTGTTGCCGTCTACGGTGGAAATGCCAACGACAAGCACGCCGCGTGTTTGCATGGTGACGCCAATGGCATGACCGCCCGGTACCAGAACGCGCTCGGGATAGACCGTGACATTGACTTTCTTAACCGGAACCACGCCAAAGAGGCGAATATCCAGCTCAAGCTCGCCAGCGTTTGACGTAGGCACGGTGAGAAGCGTCGTCAGACCGTGCGTCACATCCGCAAGCCGTTCATCTCGCGAGTCGGATACCGCGCGCGCCTGCCCTGCAATATCGACGCGCACGGGGTAAAACAAATCAAAAGTCACGTCGCGCCCTTCGGCGAGCACAAGGTTCTCCGGCAGAGCGCGTATGCATTGTGCCTGCGGTGTCATATTAAAGAGGAGCGCTGTCGCCGCAAGCAACACCCCAGTGGTTTTCCTCAGCCTTTTCAATAGTTTTCCACGCATTTGGATCTCCCTTCGTCACGTTGCCCCGAAGGGCGAATCCATGAATCAGGTTGACCTTGGCGCGGAACATTTATGCCGGACGTGCGCAGTCAATCCAGTGCAAATGGCCGATTATTTGCCTGATTTGGGGGCGAGATTGGCGGTGAGAATGCCCGCAATGCCACCCGCAGCGCCGCCCATCAGCATATCGGAGAGCACGCCCAGCAGCGATTGGCTCTCACCGCCCAGAATGTGGTAAAGCCCGGTGCCCAGCAGCATGTAAAGAATGCCTGTGCCTGCGCCTTTGAGGAAACCGTTTTCACCGCCACGCCCGACACCGAGATACGCGCCTGACGCAACTGACAGAACCTTGATCACTTGGTTAACGACCGCGAGCACAGCGTCAGAGATGGGGAGCGCTTTAAGTCCGAGCGCGAGCGCGAAAATGGCGGCCACTGAGATGATGGTCGCAAGGAGCGCGCCTTTTCCGATGTCGAGCATATGGCTGGTGATCTTCGCGTGATTGGCGGCTGCGCGCATGGCGATCCCTCCGATGATGTGATGTCGCGATAAGCATATGCAGCGCGCGCGCGTGATAGGACACAGCACAAAAAAGGTCCGGAAGGCGTAAGCACTTCGGACCTCTCGGTTTTCGAATATCACGGAAGCCGGGGTTTTCGTCGGCCCTAAAGGTTCGAAGGCGGGCCCCTCAGGCCATTCAGTCTGAATACTTATGTCAATGAATCATCGACCGCGTCGGATCCCTCAACATTGCCAATCGCCCAGCGCGCGATGACGAGTTTGGATTTTTCCTGCCCGACACCGACCTCGATGGTCACCGTCTCGTCCTTGATGGAGACAACCGTTCCGTAAATCCCGCCAATGGTGGAGACGCGGTCGCGCACCTTGAGTTCGCCGCGCATTTTTTTCACGGCTTTATCCTTCTTCTGCTGGGGGCGGATCAGCATGAAGTACATCAACACAAAAACACCAACGATAGGGAGCAGCGGGCCAACCTGACCTAGAAATCCGTTGACGGCATCAGCGCTCAAACAGAAAACACCTCTTCTTCTTTTGTTACCAATATCTACGTATTATATCGGAATTATGCGTGTTCGGCAAGTGTGTTCATCACCAAGTGTGGATTCGCCGTGTGAAACATTTGTGTTAATATTGCTCAAAAACGCCCAGTGCCGTCGCCGCCGTACTTATCATAGAACGCGGCGCGGAACTCCGCGCCTTTGTCGTTTGCGATAGCCGCGCGCAGTTCTGCCATGAGTTGAATGAGGAAGTGCAGGTTGTGGAGGGACACGAGGTGCGCGCCCGTGATCTCCTTGACATTGAGCATGTGCCGGATGTACGCACGCGAAAAACTCCTGCATGCATAGCAATCGCACTCGGGATCAAGCGGTGAGAGATCCGCTGCGTACGCGGCGTTTCTGACCACGATCCTTCCGCGGGATGTCAGCGCGGTGCCATTCCTCGCAACGCGCGTGGCGAGCACGCAGTCGAACATATCGATACCGCGCAGCGCGCCCTCAATCAAGCAATCCGGACTGCCAACGCCCATGAGATACCGCGGTTTGTGCGCAGGCAGCGCGGGGGCGACCGCGTCCAGCATCTGGTACATGATGGGTTTGGGTTCACCGACGCTTAGCCCCCCGATGCCGTAGCCTGGGAAATCCATATCGGTCAGCGTTTTGACGCTCTGGAGCCTGAGGTCTTCGTAGAACGCGCCTTGCACGATGCCAAAGAGCGCTTGGTCGGAGCGTCTGTGCGCGGCCTTGCAACGCTCTGCCCAGCGGTGTGTGCGGTCCATCGCCCTTTGGGCGCGTTCTCGGTCGCAAGGATAGGGCGAGCACTCGTCAAACGCCATGATGATGTCCGCGCCAAGCGCTTCCTCAATCTCCATGACCTTTTCAGGTGTGAACAGGTGGCGCGAGCCGTCGATGTGCGATTGAAACATCACGCCGTCCTCGCGCACTTTTCGCAAGTCACCCAACGAAAACACCTGAAACCCGCCGCTGTCGGTCAAGATAGGGCGATCCCACGCCATGAAGCGGTGAAGGCCGCCCGCGTTGCTTACCAGCTCATGGCCGGGGCGCAGATAGAGGTGGTACGTGTTGGCAAGCAAGATGGGTGCGTCAAGCTCAAGCATATCGCGTGAAGTCATGGCTTTGACAGCGGCGGCTGTGCCCACGGGCATGTAGCACGGCGTATCGATCACTCCGTGCGGCGTGTGCAGGCGTCCCAGACGCGCGCCAGTCGAGGTATCCACGTGCAGGAGTTCGTACTTAAAAGAGTTCAATGGCATCCTCCGTCAGATCAACAGCATGGCGTCGCCGAAAGAAAAAAAACGATACTCGCGCGCAATGGCATCGCGGTAAGCGTTCAGCACCGCGTCCTTGCCCGCAAATGCTGAAACCAGCATGAGCAGCGTGGATTCCGGCAGGTGAAAATTCGTGATGAGCGCATCCGTCACCCTAAAACGGTATCCAGGCGTTATGAAGATGCTCGTCCACCCGGACGCTGCCGGGATCATCCCGTCGCCGTTTGCGCAGGACTCAAGCGTCCTCACGCTCGTCGTGCCCACGCAGATCACACGACCGCCCGATGCTCGCGCGAGGTTGATGGCATCCGCCGCGTTTTTTGGGACCTCGTACCACTCCGCGTGCATGACGTGATCCTCGGTGTCCTCAGACTTCACGGGCCGAAATGTGCCAAGGCCGACATGGAGTATGACCTCTGCGACGACCACGCCCATTCCGCGCACGCGGTCGAGCAGCTCAGGCGTAAAATGAAGGCCCGCTGTCGGCGCTGCGGCGGAGCCCGTCTCCCTGGCGTAGACGGTCTGGTAACGCTCCTTGTCGTCAAGCCGTGCGGTGATGTAGGGGGGGAGCGGCATCTGACCGAGCTCGTCAAGCACGGACTCGAAAATGCCCGAGTGACAGAAGCGAACCAGGCGGTTGCCGTCCGGCAGCACCTCTTGCACCTCACATGTCAGCTTGCCACTGCCAAACGTGCACACCGCTCCGGTGCGCAGTTTTTTCCCGGGCTTGACGAGCGCTTCCCACATATCCGCATTTTTGCGATTGAGTAGCAACACCTCGACAGGGCGGCCGCCTTCAAGCTCGCCAAGAAGCCTTGCGGGCAGTACGCGTGAACGGTTGACAACCAACACGTCGCCGGCGCGCAGGTAATCGGGCAAATCGGAAAAAACGCGGTGTGAAAGCGTACCACCCGCCCGGTCCATGACGAGCATGCGGCTTTGATCTCTTGGCTCGGTGGGCGTTTGCGCGATGAGGCTCGCGGGCAGATCATAGAAAAAGTCGGAGGTTTTCAAAAGCACCGAATCCTTTCCTATGGCAGTATGCGCCCAAAACGCTTTTCAAGATCACGCTTGTTGACCACAATGTAAATCGGCCGCCCATGCGGGCAGGTTGGCACGACACTGCCGGCTGCCTGAACCAGCGCAAGGATGGCCTCCGTCTCCAGACCATCGCCGCCCTTGACGGCCTTTCGGCACGCGTGCTTGACGATGCGGTCGCGCAGAGACTCGGGGGTCTGCCGCGAGCGCAACCCGTCCGGATCGTCCACGCACTCGATGAAAAAAGGTTTGAGCTGTGGCGCGCCCAGAATGTGGGGGAGACTCGTGAGCTTGATATCGGTTGGGCCGAAGTCCTCCATGGTGAACCCGATGGACTCAAAGACTTCGCGCGCATCCAGCACCGCCTGCTTTTCACGTGATGTGAGTGTGACGACGAGAGGCGTGAGCAATGGCTGCGCGGCGTTTCCCGAGGATAAGTAGCTCTTGAAACGCTCATAGAGGATGCGCTCGTGGGCAGCGTGCTGGTCAAGGATGAGCATGCGGTCCGCGTGCTCGATGAGGATATACGTGTTGAACAATTGCGAGAGCAAGCGCGGGGGCGCGCTCAGCTGGATGAGTGTCGGCTCGGCGGACAATGGCGTCTTTTCACCGAATGTGGGCGCTGGAGGCGGATTCATCGGAGCAGACGGAAGGATGTTCGGTATTGCGCTTTCGCGCACAGCAATCTTCGGTCTTGCGGGAACGATCACGATGGGGATGCTTTTGCTCACAGGCAGAGGCCCCTCCGCATCATT
Source organism: Eubacteriales bacterium (assembly GCA_031548365.1). Taxonomy (GTDB): domain Bacteria; phylum Bacillota; class Clostridia; order Christensenellales; family UBA1750; genus JAVBRD01. The sequence continues at coordinate 107,385 of JAVBRD010000010.1, read as the reverse complement.
TCGCTCGGTGACAAGCGGAGCGTGTGCCTCTGAGACCGGCGCGGCGATGGTTACGCTTGTAAGCGCGGGATCCATCTCAGTAGCATTTTTTCTCAGCAACGACGCGGTGACAATCTCGGACACCGCATCGCGGATGTAGACGTCATCGGAAAAGCGCACCTCAAGCTTATTGGGATGAACATTGACGTCCACCAGGTCGAGGGGAATCTCCAGCTTGAGAATAGCGCTTGGATACTGGCCGGTGAACACATGCTCACGCGTGGCCCTTTCAAGTCCCTGCGAGACCACGGGGCACATCACCGGTCTTCCGCAAACAAACACCCACTGCCGCGAGCGCGATGGCCGCCCTTGATCTCCCACGCCGATCAACCCTGAGAGTTTAACGTACCCGCTCGCGCCTTCCACGGGAATGAGCTTCTCCGCTGCCTCGCGTCCCCACACGCAAAAAGCGGCGGTTATAAGGTCGCCGTTTCCCGGACTCTTGTAGACCGTTTTTCCGCCGGAAACAAGCCTGAAAGCCACGTTGGGGCGCTGTAGAATAGCTTTGGCGACGACGTCGGCGATGATGCCCGCCTCTGCGGAAGGCTTGCGCATGAACTTAAGTCTCGCTGGTGTGGGCTTGAACAAATCGCGAATCTCGATGGACGTGCCCTCGGGACAGCCGCATGCGGTGGGCACTCCGCACCGCCCGGCGCTGACCGTGAGAACAATGCCCTCAAGCGCGCCCCGCGTGCGTGTACGCAATGTGACGTCGCTGACCGCAGCTACACTGGGAAGCGCTTCACCGCGAAAACCGAGCGTGGAAAGGCGTGATAAATCGTCTCCGGAGCGTATTTTACTCGTCGCATGGCGCGTGAACGCCGTGATGACATCAGATCCCGCGATGCCGGAACCGTTGTCGGATACCCGAATGAGCGCGAGACCGCCGTCCGCGATTTCAATTGATATCGAAGTCGCGCCTGCGTCGAGCGAATTCTCGATGAATTCCTTGACAACAGAAGCGGGACGCTCGACCACTTCGCCCGCAGCGATCCGACCGACGGTTTCGTGATCAAGTACTTGTATCTTGTTCATGATTTCCCCCGAAAAACTCATATATATAGACTAACACGCGTCGAGCGAAAAGAAAAGTTCTTTATTCAAATCTTGGGAAAAATGGTGTATACTACTCAAGATGATACAAAGGTGCAAAGGGGTCGGCTTGAGTTGTCAATCATACGCGATATATCGCTCGCGCGGGACGGCGCGAAAAAAATAGCATGGGCGAAGGAACACATGCCGTTGTTTGCGGCGCTTGAACAGATGTACAGCGTGGAAAAGCCGCTCAAAGGTTTGAACCTCACGCTCTCAATTCATCTTGAGGCTAAAACCGCGCGCCTCGCGCAGCTTTTCGCGGCGGCGGGCGCAAACGTGCGCGCAACCGGCTCAAATCCGCTCTCGACGCAGGATGACATCGCGGCGGCGCTTGCGGAATCAGGCGTGTCGGTCTATGCGTATCACGGAGCGACGACCGAAGAATATCAGGCGCATTTGATAGAATCGCTTTCCCACAAACCGCACATCGTCATCGACGACGGCGGCGACCTCGTTCATCTTCTGCACGGCACGCACCGGCATCTCGGCGAGAATGTGATCGGCGGATGCGAGGAGACGACGACGGGCGTCACCCGTCTGGTCGCGCGCGCAAAGCAGGGCGTGCTCGATTTCCCCATGATCAACGTCAACGACGCCGACATGAAGCACCTCTTTGACAATCGCTATGGCACAGGACAGTCGGTATGGGACGCCATTTTGCGCACGACCAACCTGCTCACGGCGGGGACGTGCGTCGTCGTCGCGGGCTACGGCTGGTGCGGAAAAGGTGTCGCATTACGCGCTAAGGGTCTTGGCGCGCGCGTGGTAGTGACCGAGATTGACCCGGTCAAGGCGGTTGAGGCCGTGATGGATGGCCACGAAACCATGCCCATGTCGGAGGCGGCCAAGGTGGGCGATCTGTTCATCACCGTAACCGGCTGCCGCGACGTCATTCGCGCCGAGCATATGCGCGTGATGAAGAGCGGCGCGATTATGTGCAACGCGGGCCACTTCGATGTCGAGGTATCCAAGCCCGATCTGGAGCTTCTCTCTATCCGCAGGTTCGAGGCGCGCAAAAACATAGAAGGCTACACGCTTCATGACGGGCGCACGCTCTACCTGCTGGCCGACGGGCGGCTAGTCAATCTCGCTGCGGGAGATGGTCATCCCGTGGAGATCATGGACTTGAGCTTCGCGCTTCAGGCGATGTGCGCTGTATATGTCGCACAGCACAAAGGTCTTGTCAAAGGCGTGCATCCCGTGCCGCGCGAAATCGACCGCGAGGTCGCGCGCATGAAACTTGCGAGCATGGGGCGCAGTGTGGATGAGCTGACAGAGGACCAGAGCAAGTATCTCGCGTCGTGGGAGGCGTAAATGGCGGACACTCTGATCAGGAACGCGCATGTTTACACAGGCGAAAAAGAGATCAACAGTGGCGCGGCACTCGTTTGCGGCGACAGGATCGCGTGGGTCGGGCCTGCGGATAATTGCCCCTTAGCGCAGGGCGCGGACGTAATCGACGCACGCGGCATGTTGCTCATGCCCGCGCTCTATAACGCGCATACGCACTCCGCAATGACTGTCCTGCGCGGTGTGGGCAATGACTTAACGCTGCAAAACTGGCTGTTCAGCGAAGTTTTTCCTCGCGAAGACCGGATGACGTCTGAGATCGCCGATGCCGCCGGGCGCCTTGCCATGCTGGAGATGATCGCATCTGGCACGGTCGGTTTCTGCGATATGTACATGTTCGCCGACAAGCTCGCATCAGCGGCGGTTGAGTCGGGCATGCGCGCCGTGATTTGCCGCCCGCAGCTCGGGCAGACCGGAGACGACGCTCGGCCAAGGTTTGAGGATGCGGAATCGGTTTTCCGCGAGTTCGATGGTGAGGGTAACGTGCGCGTTTTCATCGGTCCGCACGCTGAGTACACGACGTCTCCGGCCGTGATGCGCATGGTCACCGAGGCCGCGCACAAACTGGGAACGGGCATTCACGCGCATGCGTCAGAAACCAAACTCGAGCATGAGGCGTGTATCGGGAGGCACGGGAAGACGCCCATCGGTGTTTTTGAGGAAACGGGTTTGCTCGATGTGCCGCGCGGCGCGGTCATCGCGCACGCGGTTTGGGCGGATGAGCGCGACATGACGATTCTCGCAAAGCACAAGGGGCGCGTTGCGCATTGCCCTGTGTCTAACCTAAAGCTTGCCAGCGGCATTATGCCGCTTCAGAAAATGCTGGACATGGGTGTTTGCGTGGGATTGGGCACGGACTCGGTTGCGTCAAACAATCACCTGGATTTGTTTGAGGAAATCAAATTTTCCGCCATTCTCCACAAAGGCTTATCACTTGACCCAACCGCCATTTCCGCGAAGACCGCCGCTTCGCTCGCGTCGGCCGGTTCCGCCGCGGCGTGCGGGTTTGAGCTCTGTGGCGAGCTTGCGGCGGGGCTGCAGGCGGATCTGATCCTCGTTGACACCGACGTGGTTCACGCCATGCCGATGCGTGGTGCTGCGGGTCACATTGCGTACTCCGCGCGCGGTGCAGATGTGCGTATGACGATGTGCGCGGGTAAAATCCTCTACCGAAACGGCAAGTTCCTAACGCTTGACGCGGACAAAATCAAAGCGGATTTTTCGCGGTTGGCTCCGCAAATCGAGGGATGAGCATGCCCCCCAAAAAGCCTGTGATTGCGTTGATTTACGACTTTGACAAAACGCTGAGCACCAAGAACATGCAAGAATACGGCTTTATCCCAAGCGTTGGAATGCGGCCCGACGATTTCTGGCGCGAGTGCGATGATCTGGCGGTTAAACACCGGATGGATCGCATCCTCGCCTACATGTACGTGATGGTTGATAAAGCGCGCAACGTACAGAGCATAACCAGTAAATCGTTTCAGAGCCTGGGCAAAGGCATCGCGTTCTATCCGGGGCTGGAGACATGGTTTGGCCGTGTCAACGCGCACGTTATTGAGGCGGGCGCGACGCCTGAGCACTATATCATTTCGTCAGGGCTCGAGGAGATTATCAGAGGTACGCCCATCGCGCAGAACTTTAAGGCAATCTTTGCCAGCCGTTTTTTCTACAACCCGACCGGCATGCCGGTTTGGCCCGCGCAGGCGATCAATTACACCAATAAGACGCAGTACCTTTTTCGAATCAACAAGGGTGTGCTTGACCCGACCGAGGACGACGCGCTCAACCGTTACGTTGAAGAGGAAGACCGCCCTATCCCTTTCCGCAACATGATCTACTTTGGAGACGGCCTCACCGACGTGCCCAGCATGAAGCAGGTGCGCATCAACGGCGGATGCTCAATCGCGGTCTACCCCAACAAAGGCCGCCCCAAAGTGGACGAACTGCTGACCAGGGGCCGTGTCGATTACATTTTCAAGGCCGATTACAGTGAGGGCAAAGAGCTGGAAAAGACAGTAATCAAAGCGATCGACCGTATGGTCGTCAGTGACAACCTGATCCGGTTATCAAGAGACCAGATGAGAAAATCATTAAGTAAAACAGAGCAACAGGAGTGATGACGTTGAAACAGATTCCACGCCCGGAGCACCCGCGTCCTGACCGCCAAAGGATTTCTTGGCAGAACCTGAACGGTGAGTGGGCATTTGATTTTGCCAAACAAGTGGGGGACAGCCTGCCCGCCATAGAAAACCTCAAGAAGACCATCAACGTTCCCTTTACATGGACATGCCCGCTGTCTGGCGTCGCAGCCGATCAAAAGGGCGCTGCATGGTACGCACGGACGTTCACTGCACAGAAAAAGACCAACGCCCGCTTGTTCCTTTGCATTGGTGCGGCGGACTACTGGACGACCGTCTACATCAACGGCGCGGAAGTCGGCCGTCATCAGGGCGGTTACGGCGAGTTTGAGTTTGAGGTGACAGCCGCGGTCGCCGACGGCGAAAACATGCTCATGATCCGCGTTGAGGACAATGACGAGGATTACCAGACGCGGGGAAAACAGGGATACGGTGAAATCCGCGGCATCTGGCAGACCATCTGGCTTGAAGAACGTCCGTTGACCTATATCGAGCGCATGCAGATCATCACCCGCGTGGATGGGGAGGCTTCATTCACGCTTTCGATTGACTCACCGGTGCGCGCGGAGATGCCGCTGGAGCTGCAGTTCGGTGAAAACGCCAAACGCACACTCAATGTCGTCGTGCCTGAAGGCAAAGGGACAGTCGAGATCACCCTTCGCGTGGACGACCACATCGCGTGGACGCCCGCGACGCCTCATCTGTACGAAGGGACAGTTCGCTTGGGCGAGGATGTCATCGCCACCTACTTCGGTATTCGCGAGGTGTCTGCCGCCAAGTTCAACGGTCAGGATTTTCCGTACATCACGCTCAACCGCAGGCCGGTATACCTGAACGGCACACTCGACCAGAGCTTCAATCCAAAAGGGTATTTCACGCTCCCAAGCGAGCAAGACATCATCGACGAGGTCAAGCGCTTAAAAGAACTGGGCCTGAATTTTGTGCGTATCCACATCAAGCCAGAGGAACCGCGTAAGCTCTACTGGTGCGATAAGCTGGGCGTGCTCGTTCAGGAAGACATGGGGTGTTTCTGGGGCGAGCCCAATGAACGCGCGCGCAATGCCTGGGAAAACGAAACGCGAGAGATCATCGCGCGCGATTTCAACCATCCCTCCATTTTTTCGTGGGTCATCTTCAACGAGACGTGGGGCCTTAAGTCCAAGATTGGTGAGAACCAACGCGCATACCTTCCTGAAACGCAGGAGTACGTGCGCGCGATGTATAACATGGTCAAGGAACTGGACGCCACGCGCCTTGTCGAGGACAACAGCGCGTGCAACGACGACCACGTCATAACCGATATCAACTCGTGGCACTTCTACATCAACGGTTACGAGAATGTCAAAGACCACGTTCGCCGCCGCGCAGAGGGTGCGTATCCGACTTCGCCGGAAAACTACATCGGGCCCAACCGCTGCGGGGATGTACCTTTCATGAACAGCGAGTGCGGCATGGTCTGGGGCGTGGACGGGAGCGCTGGTGACAGCGACATCGCGTGGCACTACCGTTACATGCTTAACGAGTTCCGCCTCCAAAGAAAAATGTGCGGATTTGTGTTCACCGAGTTTCACGACGTGGTCAACGAATGGAACGGATATTATCGTCTTGGCAACGAGAAAAAGGACTTTGGCTACGGCGACTACGCGCCCGGCATGACCATTGCCGATCTGCACTCGCCCGATTTCCTTGCGATCGACGCGCCGCCGTGTCGCACACTGGGTTCAGGTGACACGGTGGAAATACCGCTGGTCTACTCGTGCTTTAACAACACCACGCGGCACAGCACACTCAAAGTCCGCTGGAAACTATGGCGCGACGCGCTTGGCGTTCAGGAGACAGACGCGCATGGCGAGTTCGAGTTTGAGGCGCAAGGCTACGGTCTGACAGAGCTTGTACCCGTTCGCGTCACCATGCCATCCATAGCGGCGCTCTCGGTGTTCTGCGTGGAGCTGATCAAGGATGGACACACGCTCATGCGCAACTTCATTACATTCGACGTGCGTGGCCCCATCGCAAACGCGGTAGCTGTCCGTCCCGCTGATTATACGGCGAACACGTTTGCCCTTTCGTGGAAGGCACTCTCGCAAAACAAGCTCAACGGTGCGAGTACAGGGCGCGTGAGCTATGAGGTGGACATCTCTTCGCTTAACGGCGCGAATGGGCTTGAGATCGTTTTTGAAGCGGGCTCAAAACGTGTGCTCAAAAAAGACGCAGGCGCGACCGACTACGCGCATTCGCATGACTACATGCAAGGATACCGCCAGGATCCGGGCGAGAACCCGAACTCATACTTCATGACCGACGAGCACGAGCACCCCTCGGCGGTTGAGGTCGCAGTCAATGGCGAAAGCATTGGCCGCTTCAATCTCCGCAACGATCCCGCCGACAGCCGTGGCGCGCTTTCATGGCACTACCAGAAAACACCCCGCTTGCTTGATGAGGCCGGATCCTACGGTTACCTCTGCCGTGCCGCGGTCCCCACAGACGTAGCCCGGCGTGCGATCGAAACGGGACGCCTCACGCTTTCGCTCTCGGTTCCAGAAGACGCGGCAGGCGGACTTGCGCTGTATGGCCGCAACGCGGGGCACTATCCGTTTGACATTTTGGTACTCGCGAAATAGTTTAAGGGAGAGAGTTCATTGGCGAAAATCCCCATGAAGACGCCGCTCGTAGAAATCGACGGCGACGAAATGACGCGCATTCTGTGGCAGTGGGTCAAGGAAATCCTCATTGCACCGTATGTTGACCTCAAGACCGAGTATTATGACCTTGGTCTTAAGAACCGTGACCAGACCGAGGACCAGGTCACGGTGGATGCTGCAAACGCCATCCGCAAGTACGGCGTGGGCGTCAAGTGCGCAACGATCACCGCCAACGCGCAGCGTGTCGACGAGTACAAGCTTGCGCAGATGTGGAAGTCCCCTAACGCAACCTTGCGCGCAATCCTTGACGGCACGGTGTTCCGCGCGCCCATCGTGGTCAAGGGTATCACGCCCGTGGTCAAGTCGTGGATCAAACCCATCACAATCGCGCGCCACGCATACGGTGACATCTATAAATGCTCTGAAGCGGTCGTGGGCAAGGGCAAAGCGGAGATCGTGTTCACGGCCGAGAACGGCGAGGTCACACGGCTGCCCATCCACGACTACAAGGGACCAGGTGTCGTCATGGGGATGCACAACACCGACGAATCAATCTCATCGTTCGCGCGCGCGTGCTTTGAGTTCGGCCTTTCCACCAAGCAGGATGTGTGGTTCGGCGCGAAGGACACGATCTCCAAGCAGTACGATCACCACTTCAAGGACATCTTCGCCGACATCTACGCCAATGAGTACGAGGCGAAATACAAAAACGCCGGCATCGTGTACTTCTACACGCTCATCGACGACATTGTCGCCCGCGTCATGAGATCCAAGGGCGGCTTTATCTGGGCGTGCAAGAATTACGACGGAGACGTGATGAGCGATATGCTCGCTTCCGCTTACGGCTCACTCTCCATGATGACCTCGGTGCTCGTCGCGCCCGACGGCGCCACCGAATACGAGGCGTCGCACGGCACCGTCACCCAGCACTACTATCGTTATCTTAAGGGCGAAGACGTCACGACAAACCCCATCGCCACACTCTTTGCGTGGACGGGCGGCATGAAACGGCGTGGCGTAATGGATGGCAACGCCGACCTAACCGCGTTCGCTCAGCGCGTGGAGGACGCCACCATCGCGACCGTTGAGAGCGGCGTGATGACCAAGGACTTGATCCCTCTTTTTGCTGGAGAGGCGCGTGCCGTCAACTGCCGCGGGTTCTTGGGAGCCATCGCGGATAAACTGTAGGACGGCGTGATCAGTCCTTTAGTATCCGTCGTTTTCGCCGCGGAACGGTTGAGGGATATACACGATGACACAACCAGGCGGTGTTTGATTATGTGAGCGAACCAAGGTATGATGATCCTGAACTAGTTCGGGATCATCATTTATTTGAGGTGAGCGGGTTGGTCGATTCAACGGAGGTCGGTGCGATCATCGCCTTGCTGCGAAAGAGCAAACGTTTAACGCAGACGCAGCTTGCGGAGCGGCTCTGTGTTTCACCGCAGGCGGTTTCTAAATGGGAGAGTGGGCGCGCGCTCCCCGATACCGCGTTGCTCTGCGATTTGTCCGCCGTGTTGGAAACGACAATCGACCACCTCCTCAATGGAGGACGAATAGTGACGAAGTTTGAAAAACGCATGTCGGCGCGGGACATACGGGAGGGCGTGGATTCACTCGCGCGCCTTGGGAACCTGATAGGCCGCGATAACACGGTGTACGAGGGGATGATCGCTGGCGTGAGCGCACGCATGAACGTGGATTTTCAGGAGATGCTGAGCGACGAGTTTTTAATGGATGGTCTTCTTGCCGAGCTGGTGATTCAGAATTGGGGGAAAGGCCGGTACGTCGATCTCTCCGAGGCGAAATCACTCATTTCGAGTGAACACTGGAAGGAGGTCTTGTCAAGACACGCGGAGAAGAAGGGCATGATATAACTGACAGAAACCCAAAGGGAGGCCGCAATTCGGTCTCCCTTTTTACGATGTTATTTGCTCACTTACTTGCGGTAGCGGCGGACTTTGCCGCCGTAGAAGCTCGTGTACGGATACTCTTCCCAGCCGCGACGACGCAGTTCAGCGTCGATGCCATCTGTCACGGATTCGCCAAGACAATCGATCAGCGTGCCGCCGGCACGGCACACTCGCGTGAGTTCGGCGATCTCGGCGTCATGGTCGTCGCCGACGACGTGTCCGGATACGACGATGTCAAAGGTGTTGTCGGGGTACGGCAGGTTGTCAGCCATGCCGTCCGTCACGCGCATGACGCGAATGCCCCTGCGCGCGAACTCCTCGCGCATAAACTCGCGAAGGGTGCAAACAGGCTCGCTTGCGTAGACTTCGCGCGCGACGGTCGCGGCCGCGAACGCAAGGCGGCCTGAGCCGCTGCCCACGTCCAGCACAGCTTTGCCTTCAAATCCGCAAGCTCCAGCAGGCGCTCTTTTCTCCAGCCGCGAATGAAGCCGTACCCTTCGGCCATGTGCTCCGGGCGCGTAAACGTCACGAAATGCTCGCAGCGTCCCATCACCCACAATTCCGCCGCGAGGATCTCCTTTGGGGTGAGGCCGTCGGGGGGCGGCGTTGACCGCGTCTTCTACGTACTCGGCGCATTCGGGGCAGCGTACGGAAGACGCCCAGCGGACAGCGGAGTTGCTTTTGAGCGCAATGCCAGATTTCTGCGCGCATCGGGGCGGTCTTTGCAGATAATGCGAATTTGGAAACGCTCGAACAGGAGCGCGCAATTGAATGAAAAGTCGTGCAAGTTGACCCAGCCAAGAGCAATTCGGTATCCTCTCTATTTCGGAGGGCTAACCTTCGGACGTCCTCCGCGTTTGCGTGGCAGCGTTCATCATATACATCAAGCGAAATGCTATTGCACACGGCCGCGTTTCGGCGCGCCGGGCAATCACTGCGTGCGCCGACAAAACACAACACCCGAGGTGCTTGCAACGTTCGAACTCGTTTGGTATACTGTCATTAGCTTGATGAATCGAGGTCGTCCGATGCCTATCGCTGCATAATTCTCTAACGCGATAAGCCGCGTAAAATGCGGTTTGTTTGTTGTTGAAAAATGTGGCGCGAGGATCTTGCGATCGTTGGTGCAAGGCCGTGCGCGCGTTTGTGTTTGCCGCGCACGGCTTTTTGTTGTGCGCGTATCGAAGGAGGGTGTTGTATGCCGCCTAGGATAGAGAGCGTCTGAGCGTAGGAGCATAGGAGAGAGTCCCTTGATATGTGAGATCTGTGGGAAAAAACCCACTTACGGCGTGGCGGTAACGCATCGGTCAGTTTACGTCACCGGCAGAAGTAACCGCGTGTTCAAGCCCAACATACAGGTCATGACGGTCGTTGAGCACGGCGTCAAGCAGCGCGTAAAAGCGTGCACCCGCTGCATGCGAACCATGACAAAAACCAATCGCCCCAGGCAATAACCTGCTGCCCGCCCCGATAGGGGCGGGCGCGTTGTTTCGTGATAATCATTTCTGCCAGGCATTCACCGGTTGTAACAAAAGCGTGAGCGTGGTAAAATAATCTGAATGACCCTTAGGAGGAACCCTTACTTGTTGAATTTTATCAGCAAACTGTTCGGCAATAACGATGATGCCGAAGTAAGAAAACTCATGAAAACAGTTGCCGTCATCGAGGGCCTTGAACCAAAGATGAAGGCTTTGACTGACGCTGAGCTTCGCGCAAAAACGGACGAGTTTAAACAGCGTTTCGCGGAGGGTCAGTCGCTGGACGATTTGCTCCCCGAAGCGTTCGCGGTGGTGAGTGAGGCGTCGGTGCGAGTACTCGGGCAAAAACCGTTCCCCACACAGCTCGCTTGCGGCATCGTGCTCCATCAGGGACGCATTGCCGAGATGAAGACGGGCGAGGGCAAGACACTCGCCGCCACGCTGCCCGCGTACCTTAACGCCATTGCGGGTAAAGGCGTGCATGTGGTTACCGTCAACGACTATCTCGCGCGCTTTCAAGGCCATTGGATGGCCAAGCTCCATAATTTTCTTGGACTAACCGTCGGCGTGATTTTGCATGGACTTGACAACGAAGAACGCCGCGACGCGTACGCCGCCGACATCACTTACGGCACAAATAACGAACTGGGCTTCGACTACCTGCGCGACAACATGGTGGTACGCAAAGAACACATGGTTCAGCGTGGTCACGCGTTCGCGGTCGTAGACGAGGTTGACTCCATCCTGGTTGACGAGGCGCGCACACCGCTGATCATTTCGGGACAGGGCGAGAAATCGACCGAGCTATACGACAAGGCTGACAAATTCGCCTCCAGGCTTACGCCCGAAATTGATTTTACGCGCGACGAAAAACTCAAGGCGATCAACCTTATTGACGCGGGCGTTGAGAAAGCCGAAAAGTTTTTCGGCGTGCCCAACATCGGCGACGCGGAGAACACGGACTTAAACCACCACATCCATCAAGCGCTCAAGGCGCGGTTCATGATGAAGCGCGATGTCGACTATGTCGTCAAGGACGGCGAGGTCATCATCGTCGATGAGTTCACCGGCCGCCTCATGGTGGGACGCCGGTACTCAGAAGGGCTTCATCAGGCGATTGAGGCCAAGGAAGGCGTCAAGGTCGAGCGCGAATCCAAGACGCTCGCTACGATCACGTTCCAGAACTATTTCCGCATGTATAAAAAGCTGTCAGGCATGACGGGAACGGCCAAGACCGAAGAGGGCGAGTTCCAGGCAATCTACAAGCTCGACGTCGTGCAGATCCCGACTTACAGACCCATGATCCGCAAAGACGAGGACGACCGCATTTACCGCACGGAGGCGGGCAAGTTCCGCGCGGTTGTCGAGGACATCATCGCGCGCAACAAGACTGGACAGCCCGTACTCGTCGGCACGGTTTCAGTTGAAAAATCGGAGCACCTCTCGCACTTGCTTGAGCAAAAAGGCGTCAGGCATGTTGTGCTCAACGCAAAGCACCATGAAAAAGAGGCCGAAATCGTCGCGCAAGCGGGCAAGTTCGGCAGCGTGACCATCGCAACGAACATGGCGGGGCGCGGGACCGACATCCTGCTGGGTGGCAACCCCGAGTTCCTTGCCCGTCAGTGGATGCGCGGCGAGGGCTACACCGACGAGCTGATCGAGGCGGCGACAAGCCACGAGGACGCGCGGAGCGAGGAGGAGCGGAATGCCAAAAACGCGTACCGCGACAAGCTCTCCGAGTTCAAAAAAAGCACGGATTCCGAGCACGAGAAGGTAGTCGCGGTCGGCGGCCTCGCGATCATCGGCACAGAGCGCCACGAAGCGCGCCGCATCGACAATCAGCTGCGCGGCCGCGCGGGACGCCAAGGTGACCCTGGCTCCTCACGCTTCTATATCGCGCTTGAGGACGACCTGATGCGCCTGTTCGGCGGCGATCGCATCGCGCCGCTGGTCGAGCGTCTCGGCCTTCAAGAGGACGAAGCAATCGAGCAGGGCATGCTCTCCAAACAGATTGAAAACGCTCAGAAGCGCGTTGAAGGCCGTAACTTCGACATCCGCAAGCACGTCCTTCAGTACGATGACGTGATGAACCTCCAGCGTGAGGTTATTTACGCGCAGCGCAAGCAAGTGCTTGAAGGCGACGACATGCGCAAGACCATCTTCGATATGGTGAAGCGCATCATTGACGAGAGTGTCGACCAGCACTGCAACGATGAAGGCGGAGAAGACTGGCGCATTGACGCGCTCGACCGCGAACTCTCACGTCTGTGCTTGGCACCGGGTGACGTCACCCGCATTACCGAGGGGATGGGAATCGAGCAGATCAAGGAAGCGCTCTACGCCCGCGCAAGCGAGCTGTACTCCGCTCGCGAAAAAGCCGCGAACGATGTGGGCGTTGATATGCGCGAGGTCGAGCGCGTGGTGCTCTTGCGCTCGGTCGATGAACACTGGATGGACAACATCGACGCCATGGATCAGCTCCGTGCGGGCATTGGCCTGCGCGCTTACGCGCAGAAAGATCCGGTTGTCGCGTACAAACTCGAAGGATATGAGATGTTTGAGCAGATGATCGCGTCCATCCGCGAGGAGACCGTTCGCATGCTCTTCCACATCGCGTTTGAGAAGAAAATTGAGCGCCAGGAGGTCGCGACACCCACCGCCGCAACCCATGGCGACAACCTACCTGCAGCGCCAAAGAAGAGTAAGGCTTCGGATCGCGTCGGCCGAAACGATCCCTGCCCCTGCGGAAGCGGCAAGAAATACAAGCACTGCTGCGGCAAGGAAGCGTAAATCCGGGAGCCTACATGCAGCGATCCTTCGTTTCATTGTTAGGAGGAAACAGTTTGATCAGCATTGATTCGCTACTTGCGCGCGTGGAGAAACCCTCGCGTTATGCTGGCGGCGAGTACGGCGCGCATCAAGCGCGCAAAAACGGGCGCATGCTCAGGTTTGCGTTCGCATTCCCGGACACGTACGAGGTCGGCATGTCCCACCTCGGCATGAAAATCATCTATGAGCTCATTAACGCGCAGCCGGACATGTCCTGCGAGCGCGTTTTCGCGCCTTGGCAGGACATGGAGGCGCTCATGCGCGAGCATGGCGTGCCGCTGTTCGCACTCGAGTCGCGGGACGCCATCGCAGAGTTCGACGTGCTCGGTTTTACACTTCAATACGAAATGAGCTATACGAACATACTTTTAATGCTGGATCTGGCCGGCCTCCCACTCAGGTCCGCTGACCGTACGTGCGGACCCCTCGTCATCGCAGGCGGGCCATGCGCGCTCAACCCCGAACCCATAGCGCCTTTTATCGACGCCATTGCGCTGGGAGATGGCGAGGAGGTCACGCTTGAGATCTGCCGCGCGGTCATGGCCAACAAGGAACGCGGCGGTTCACGAGATGAGCTTTTACTCACGCTCGCGGGCATTCCCGGCATCTACGTGCCACGATTCTACGTGGACGGTAAACCTACGCGGGAGGATGTGCCGCCCGTCATCAAGCGCAGAATCGTGACTGACCTAAACGCGGCATTCTTTCCGGAGCGTCTCGTCGTTCCTTTCGGCGAGATCGTGCACGACCGTATCATGCTGGAGGTTGCGCGCGGCTGCTCTCGCGGGTGCAGGTTCTGTCAGGCGGGCATGATTTACAGACCTGTGCGCGAACGAAAAGCAGAGGACTTGATTGAGCGCGCGAAACGGCTTGTCGAGTACACGGGCTATGAGGAAATCAGCCTGTCATCGCTCTCAACCGGGGACTACACAAACCTCAAGTCCCTTGCCTCCGGCTTATCCAAACAGCTCCGGAGTAAGCGCGTTAACCTATCATTTCCCTCGCTCCGCATCGACTCTGAGCTCAAGGAAGCTCTGGGTGACGCAGCCGACGTCCGCAAAGCGGGGCTGACGTTCGCACCTGAGGCGGGCACGCAGCGCTTGCGCGACGCGATCAACAAAGGCGTGTCCGAGCAAGACCTGATGGACGCCGCGAGCGACGCGTTTTCGGCAGGATGGTCGAGTGTTAAGCTGTACTTCATGATTGGCCTGCCCACTGAAACAATGGAGGACGTTGAAGGCATCGCGCATCTTGCGCGCAAAGTGACCGAACTCTACAGAAAGGTCACGTCGGGAGAGAAGCGTAAACCGCTCTCCCTGACCGTGTCCGCGTCATCCTTTGTGCCCAAGCCGTTCACACCTTTCCAATGGTCTGGGCAAAACACGCAGGAGGAACTTCGTGAAAAGCAAACGCGCTTGCGTGGACTGCTCAAAATGAAGGGTGTCAATTTCAGCTGGCATGAGCCGCCGCTTTCCATGCTTGAGGCGGCATTCGCTCGCGGCGGGCGTGAACTCGCGCCTGTGCTTGAGCGCGCTTTTGAACTGGGCTGCCGCTTTGATGGCTGGCAGGATCGTTTCAAACTTGGCCTTTGGCTTAAAGCGTTTGATGAAATCGGCCTTTCAGCGCAGGAATGCGCAAGCCGCGTTCTTGGCATGAATGAGCCTTTGCCATGGGATCACTTGGACGCAGGCGTGAGCAAACAGTTCCTGCGCCGCGAGTATGAGCGAGCGATGGATGCTGAGCTTACGCGCGATTGCCGCGGCGTTTGCAATGGCTGTGGCCTTTCCGACGTGTGTGGAAAGGAGGCCTTGCCATGCGGCTGATCGTACGGTTTGAAAAGACGGGCGCTGCGCTTCACATGTCGCATCTTGACCTTCAGCGCGCAGTGCAGCGCCTTTTGAGGCGCTCGGGATTGCCGGTTAAATACACGGCGGGGTTCAACCCTCACACCGTGCTCAGCTTCACCGCCCCTTTGCCTGTTGGCACGTCGAGCATCTACGAGCTGATGGATTTTGAGGTGGACGAAACAGATGCCGCAGGCGTTGTCCCCGCGATGAACACCGTCGCTCCTGACGGCTTGCGTGCGTATCAAGCCCGCGTGGTTTCCGCGTGTTTTCCCGCGCCCATGGCCGCGTCGGATTGGGCTGACTACGAGGTCGGCCCCGCGCCGGAAGCCATTATTGCTGAGGTGGACGGTTTGCTCGCGCTCAGCGAGCTTGTGGTGGATAAACGCACGAAATCGGGCACGAAACCCGTCGACATTCGCCCCATGATCAAGAACATATCGATCGCGGGCGAGGGGATACTTTGCATGCGCCTCGCGGCCTCTCAAGCCCAGACGCTTCGCCCTGATCTTGTTGTGAGCGCGCTCGCTGTGCGCGCGGGTGTTGGAGCGCCGCATGTGTTTCCGAGGAGAACCTGCCTGCTCGCCGCACAAGGCGATGCCCTCGTGCCTCTCATGGACCGCGAGGATGAGGGCGCACGCCCATGACGCGGGAAGTGCTGGCCGACCTCATCCGAGGCGAGGAGCGCACACTCATGCTGGAGGATGGGGTACCTGCCGAGCTGCGCGTTTCGCGGGAGCGCGAAGGCGCGCGCGCCGGTTCAATCGTCAAGGGACGCGTCACGCAGGTTGTGAAGGGCATGCAGTCCGCGTTTGTGGACATCGGCGAAGAAAAAAACGGTTTCCTTTATGAGGATGACGCGCTGGCAGCCGCCAAAAGCAAAAAAGGCCGCGTGCTTCAAGGCGCGGAAATCCTTGTGCAAGTTGTCAGGGAAGGTGTGGGGGACAAAGGCCCGCGTGTGACCATGAAGCTGTCCATTCCGGGCCGAACGCTGGTGCTGTTGCCAACGGAGAGCGGAATTGGCGTATCCAAACAAATCGAGGGGGAGGCGCGCGACAGGCTGTTTGCGCTCGTTAACGAGATCAAGCCGCTGAGCGCGGGCGTCATCGTCAGAACAAAGGCCGCGTCCTCTAGCGAGGAAAGCCTGCGATTGGAGCTTCGCGCGCTCATCCGCGCGTGGGAGGGAGTGGCGGCGCTCGCACTGTCGTCAAACGCTCCCTCTGTGGTCTACGCGGACGACGGCCTGATCGCGCGAGCAGTGCGCGACGCGCCGAGTGGAACGCTCATTTCGTGCGGAAGCAAAGAAGCACTCGACGCCGCGCAAACCGCGAAAGACCGTTTCGCTTCTCCTGCTGAGTTGAGACTCTTGCCGGGGAGCGGGGGGGCGATGCTCGCGCGCGGCTATCGTGAGAAGTGCAAGCGGCTTCTGGATCGCCGTGTGTGGTTGGACAGCGGCGGCTTTATCGTCGTTGACCAAACCGAGGCAATGACTGTCATTGACGTCAATTCAGGCAAATTCACGGGTAAGAGCAATCTCGAAGAGACGATTTTGCAAATCAACCTCGATGCAGCCAGGGAGGTCGCGCGCCAGTTACGCTTTCGGGACATTGGCGGCATCGTGATCGTCGATTTCATCGACATGTTAGGTGAAAACGCTCGCGCCGAAGTGGTCCGTGAGCTTGAGAAGCTCCTCGCCCGTGACACGACACCTACGGCAGTTCTCGGGTTCACACGTTTAGGGCTTCTCGAAATGACGAGAAAAAAAACGCACGGGGACACGCTGAGCCAACTTAAAGAAACATGCCCCATTTGCGGGGGTGATGGGCGCGTGTGGTCGGATGAAACGATCGCGAGATTCGGACTTGAGGACATGGATGTCGCGCTCGCGGCTTCAGACGCCAGGGTGGAGCTTCGCGCACACCCGCGCGTGTCGTCCATTGCTAGCGCGCTGGGCATTGATCCACGCGCTTGCGTCAAAGCGGATCACACCGTTCCTCGAGATGAGCCGACAGTGCGATCGCTTCCTGGGATCAAGAAAGACCAAGATCCAGAGAGGGAAAAGCGGTGAACGTGGTGAATGTTCCAATGTCGAACATGCCACTCGTTTCACGGTTGATGGCCGCGAACGCCGACGCGCGCTTCCACATGCCGGGGCACGGCGGTCGATTGCCGGACTGGCTGGGTGCCGCGTTCGACACAACCGAGCTTCCCTCGACCGACGACCCCCACGAGCCGGGAGAGGCCATTACATCCATGCAAGCACTGATGGCCGAGCGGGCGAGATCTGTAGCTACACTCGCGCTGGCGTCAGGCGCGACCGCGGGCGTTCAGGCGATGGTCTTTTCCTGCGTCCCGCGCGGCGGACGGCTCATTCTCTCTCGCGCTTCGCACATCAGCGCGTGGAACGCTTGCGCTTTGCGCGATGTGGATGTCGTGTGCGCGCAACCTTCCCTGGAGGACGGATGGGCCGCGACAAGTGCGCAAGCGTACATCGAAGCGATCAGGAAGACGCCCGATGCGGACGCCGTACTCGTCACCGCGCCTGACTATGTGGGACTCACGCCCGACATTACGGCCATCGCAGCTGAAGCTAAGCGATTGGGTATGCTCCTGTTGGTGGATTCGGCACATGGCGCGCATAGGCCGTGGATGGCTGAGCGCGACGCGATCGCCGCTTGCGCGGACATGTGGGTGCACAGCGCGCACAAGACTCTTCCAGCGCTCACCGGGGCCGCTTGGTTGCACATTGCGGATGCCGCTCGCGTGGAAATGGCTCGGAGAGCGTTGCGCTTGCTCACCACCACCAGCCCGTCGTTCTTGATACTCGCTTCGCTCGATTACGCGCGGGCATGGATGGATGCTAAGGGAGAACAGGCCATGGCATTCCTCGCGAGACAGCTTGACGAGACAACACGCCATGCCTTGCGCATCGGCTGGGAAACGCAGGAATGCACCTTTGCTTTTACCCGCGACGACCTTCGCTTGAGGCTCCGGCCACCGCGGCATCTTTCAGGAATCGATGCCGCGCGTGTTCTGGCGGAGGGGGGCGTATCTGTGGAAATGGCGACGCGAGACTTTGTACTGCTTCTCCCGCCCATGACCTCGCACTCCGATGACTTTAAACGCTTGCGGGATGCGATTTCCCTCGTAGATGCACGCACGAGCGCCTCAAAGCGGGCATTTGAGTCCGTGGTCCAGCCCAAGCCGCCGCCGCGTGTTCTGCGCATATCCGAGGCAGTTTTCGGCGAAATAGAGCTCGTGAGGACCGAGGATGCCACGGGCAGGGTCTGTGCCGGATGTGTCGGTTTGTACCCGCCGGGCGTTCCGGCTCTGCTTCCTGGAGAGTGCGTCACGCGCGAGGTCGTGGAGATGCTGCTGTACGCGGTATCTCATGGATGCGCAAGCTTCGGTCTGTCCGGCGGCGGCATGCTGCCGGTTGTCAAGCGCTGAATACACGGCGAGGAGAGAGGGTATGCGCGGCGTTTTCATCACACTTGAGGGCGGAGAAGCCGTGGGAAAAACCACGCAAATCCGTCTTCTGGCGTCATACCTGACGCGCTTTGGCTTTACTGTAGTGCAAACGCGAGAGCCGGGCGGATGCCCGACAGCGGAGTGCATTCGCGAGCTTGTACTGGGGCCTGACGGACAGGGCATGTCCCCGGTCGCGGAGGCGTTGCTGTTTGCGGCTGCGCGCGCCGAGCATGTGGAAAAGGTCATCGCGCCTTCACTCGCGCGCGGCGAGATCGTTCTTTGCGACCGTTTCATTGATTCTTCGCTCGCGTACCAGGGCGCAGGCCGAGCTCTGGGGCAGGAGTGGATCAGGAGAATCAACCAGCGCTCGGTGGGTGACTTTATGCCCGACCGCACCTACCTGCTCACAATGAACGCGGTCTCGGCGCTCAGGCGCCGTAACGCGAGTGAGTTTGACCGCATAGAAAAAGAAACTGGCGACTTTCATGAGCGGGTGGAGAACGCGTTTCTCGATATCGCGCGTGCCGAGCGCGGGCGTGTTCTGTTGGTTGACGCATCAAAGCCGGTGACTGAGGTCGCACGATCCATTGAGGAGGACATCGGTTCTCTACTGCGCATCAAGGGCATGATCAGCCCGCGCTGACCCATGCCGCGTTAATGGGCGCTACGCCCGGGGAGGTACACTTGCTCGAAGCTCTTCAAGAACCCAACGAAATGCTCCTGTATGCGGCCGCCGGACTGGTCGCTCTCGCTGTCGTTATTCTGATTGCCGCGGCGATAATTGCTGCGCGAAAGCCCAAGAAACCGCCGACGCCGACGGTCGCAGTACGCAAGGAGCGCGTGATGGAGCCGTACGTCGAACCCAAACCCGCGCCGAAGCTTGACATGCCGCCAAGGGCGCGCGAACGAAACAAAACAGAGGAGCCGATCGTCAAACAAGAAGCGTCGCCGCCACCCCTGCCCGTCAAGAAAAAAATTGCGACGATGCGCTGTCTGAGCGGACAAGGAGAAGGACAGGTGCTGAACATCGGCCCTGGCGGCGTCATCATCGGGCGGGATCCAAGGCAAAGCCAATTTGTGTTCACCGGCAACTCGTCGGACATCAGCCGCGCACACTGCAAGGTTTCGTTTGACGTGTCTTCGGGTACCTTCAATCTTGAGGATCTCGGTTCAACCAACGGCACGTTCTTGAGCGCCGACAAGCGCCTTGAACCCAGGCGCGGCTTCACGCTCAATTCCGGCGATCGCTTCTATGTGTCAAGCCCCGTGCATACGTTTGAGCTTGCGGTTAATGAGGAATAGCGTTCAAGGGTTTGCGTCAGGCAGGCCCCGATGAAGGAGCGCAGTGATGCAAAGCAATGATCGGTTGTGTTTAGGCTGCATGGGTGACCGCGGACCGGGGGAGATTTGCGCAAAGTGCGGATACGCCGCGAACGCGCCTCTCGCGCTTCCGAGCGCCCTTTGTCCGGGAACCATCCTCCAGCGCAAATACCTCATTGGGCGGGTTCTCGGATTTGGCGGCTTTGGCATCACATACATCGCCCGTGATGAGACGCTGGGCATCAAGCTTGCCATCAAGGAGTACTTCCCTAAGGACTGCTGCGCGCGAGCTCCAGGCGAACCGCAGGTGACGCCTTACGGCGGGGAAGCCGAGGAGCGGTACAAGCTGGGCCTTGACAACTTCCTGGACGAAGCCCGCTTGCTCGCGAGGTTCGTCGATCACCCAGGCATCGTAGGCGTACGCGACTTTTTCATGGAAAACGGCACCGCTTATTTGGCGATGCTCTATATCGAGGGCATCACACTTCGCGAATACCTCAGGCAAAACAACGGCAAGCTGCTATGGGGTCAAGCGCTTGCGGTCGTCTCTCCGGTTATAGAAGCGCTGGCCGCGGTTCATGAAGCAGGTATTTTGCACCGGGACGTCAGCCCGGACAACATTTTCATCACGCGAAGCGGCGCGGTTAAAGTTTTGGATTTCGGAGCGGCGCGCCAGACGTGGGGCCAAAACAGCGTGAGTATGTCGGTCATTCTGAAACCGGGCTACGCGCCTGAGGAGCAGTACCGCTCCAAGGGTCAGCAGGGGCCATGGACCGATGTGTACGCCTGCGCTGCCACGCTTTATCGCTGCCTGACCGGCAAGGTGCCGCCCGAGTCACTCGATCGGCTCAACGAGGACACGCTTATACCGCCCTCCCAAATGGGTGTTGAGTTGCCGCCCGCTGCTGAAGCCGCAGTGCTCAAAGCGATGAGCGTCAAAGCGTCTGATCGATTCGCGAGCATGCCCGAATTCCTCATCGCTTTGCTCACGGACGCGGAATCACGCACAGTCGCACTCACGCGTGATACGCACAATCTCACGGATTTGCCTGAAGCGAAACCTTTCAAGCAAGAAACGTTTAAACCCGCGCCTCCCGAACCGCGCAAACTGGTCCCGGCTGAACCCAACACATACAAACCGAAGAGGAAGCGCGAACGAGGATCCATCACCGAACGTGTGCCCGCGGGAAAGGCGGCCATTGGTGTGATACTGATGCTCGTCGTCGTGTTCATCGCTGTTGGCGGACTAATTTATGTCGGCATGAACGCGCTGGGCATAGTCAAAGACATGGGACGTATTCTGCCGGGTCAGTCGACCCCTTCGCCTTCAGGCGCGCTGTCACAGCCCGGGGCGACCCCCTCGGCTCAGCCGCATACGCCCTTGCGTACCTCTGGCATTACCCCTGAGCCAACCCCTGAGCCAACACCCGAGCCGACGCCCAACCCCTATGACTTTGCGCAAACCGAGGTACAGCCCGGCAGTGGGCGGGTATCTGGGCGAAACGCGATGTCCTATCGTCCGACGTCCTCTCAGTCGTACATCCTTAAATACGCGAGCGGAGAATACATCCTGATGGCGGCTACGCAGCTCGCGCCCGACGTCTCCACAATCATGACCGCACCGTGCGACGCGACCGGTACGCTCTTGCCCGGCGTGCGCGTTATTGAGCATTTTCTGGTTCGCGGCGGCTCGCTGTACGAGGTCTCAGACTACGCAAATGGCGCTGAGCTCGCTCTTCCTGAAAAACCGCAGGTGGGGCAGACGTGGTCAGGATCGCGAAACACATACACAATCGTCGGCGTTAACGAGGACATGGCGCTTGGCATCCTTGGCGCAAAGAATGTTGTGCTTGTTGATGTGAGCACGCCCGCCGGGAAGAAGACGTACGCGTATTCTCCAGGAATCGGTCTTCAGGCGGTTTGGAACGGCGTTCCGGGCGATGAGTATGATTACTTCGTTCAGGAGGCAAAACCCGTGACTGCACCGGTGCTCGAGGAGATCAAGAAAAACAGTAAAATACACGAGGAGCTGTCAAAGCTCGTTACGGGAGGTACAACACCTTGAAATACACCATCGAGATAGAAGGCATGAGCTGCAAACACTGCGTCAAACACGTCACCGACGCGCTCAACGAAATCAAAGGAACCAAGGCTGTGGTTTCGCTTGAGACCAACACAGCCTCCGTCGACTCATCCGCATCACCTGAAACGCTCAAAGCCGCTGTTGAGGACGCGGGGTATGACGTGATTGCGGTGCGCGCGCTTTCATGAGCCTCCAAGACTACATCGGCAAAACACCGCTGGTGCCGCTTGAAGCGTTTTCCCGTGCGAAGGGGCTTGGCGTGCCTTTGCTCGCCAAGATTGAATGCTTTAATCCGGGGGGGAGCGTTAAGGATCGCGCAGCGCGCTATATGATTAACGCGGCGGAAAAAGACGGGAGCCTGAGGCAAGGCGGCGCGATTGTCGAGCCGACCAGCGGCAACACGGGCGTTGGTCTCGCTTGGATAGCGGCCGCTCGCGGATACAAGCTCACCCTCACCATGCCCGAGAGCATGAGCGTTGAACGCAGACTCCTGCTGAGCATGTATGGAGCGGAACTGGTGCTCACACCCGCGCATCTAGGCATGTCAGGAGCGGTCGAGCGAGCGCTTATTATTGCTCATGAAACTGGAGCGTTCATGCCTGACCAGTTTTCAAACCCGGCGAACGCGCTCGCGCATGAGATGGAGACAGGCCCTGAGATCCTGGCGGAAACGACGGGGGAGATCGGCGCGTTTGTCGCGGGTGTCGGAACCGGTGGGACCATCACGGGCGTAGGCCGCGCGCTTAGGCGCGTGCATCCGTGCATCAGCCTCATCGCCGTTGAGCCCGACGAATCGCCCGTGCTTTCTGGCGGGGCGAGCGCGCCGCATGGCATCATGGGCATCGGCGCGGGGTTTGTGCCGCGTCTTCTCGACGTCTCTTTGATCGACGGAGTCGAGCGCGTAACCACAGCCGACGCAATCTCATGCGCACGGCTTCTTGCGAAAACGGACGGACTGTTCGCGGGCATTTCGTCGGGAGCGGCTCTATGTGCGGCAGCGCGCGTAGCGCGCCGTATGGCAGGTAAAGTGATCGTCACCCTCCTGCCGGATACTGGCGAGCGATATCTGTCTACGCCGCTCGCCCAGCCGTGACCGAGGCGCGCGTCGTCGTCGGCATGTCTGGCGGTGTGGATTCGGCGGTCGCTGCTCTGCTCCTCAAGCAGCAGGGCTTTGATGTTGTCGGCGTGTTCATGAAAAACTGGGACGATGGGAACGACGATGCCTGTACCGCAGCCGAAGATCACGACGATGTGCGCTCGGTTTGTGATCACATCGGCATCCCGTATTATACGGTGAACTTCACGCGCGAGTACCACGACCGCGTGTTTCGCTATTTCCTCGACGAATACGCCAAGGGGCGTACGCCCAACCCTGACATCCTGTGCAACACCGAGATCAAGTTCGACGCATTCCTGAACTTCGCGCTTAAGATTGACGCAAGCGCGCTCGCGACCGGCCACTACGCGCGTGTTGAACAAACCGCTGGCACTGTTCGTCTCCTGCGTGGAGCTGACCCAAACAAGGATCAAAGCTATTTTCTGCACGCACTCAAGCCGGAACAGCTCTCTCGCGTGCTTTTCCCCGTGGGCAGCATGCTCAAGAGTGAGGTGCGCGCTGTTGCGCGGGAGGCTGGCCTGCCAAACGCTGAAAAGAAAGACTCTACGGGCATCTGCTTTATCGGCGAGCGCGATTTTCGCGCGTTTCTCTCGCGCTACCTGCCCGCAACACCGGGTGACATTGTCACCGAAAGCGGCACTGTTGTAGGCTCCCATGAGGGATGCATGGGGTACACCATCGGCCAGCGCAAGGGGCTGGGCATCGGCGGAAAGGGTGATGGCAGACCTTGGTTCGTTCTTGATAAGGACGTTCAACGCAACAGGCTGATTGTTGCCCAAGGCGATGACCATCCGCTGCTGTGGTCATCGGAGTTGGTCGCGCTAAATCCGACATTTATCTCCGGGCGTGCGCCCGCACCGGATGGCGTTTCATTCCGCTCGGCCGCTAAAATCCGTTATCGTCAGCCGGACCAGGCGTGTGCGTGCGTGGTTGAGGGAAGTTCAATTCGCGTGACCTTCGACAGGCCGCAGCGCGCGGTCGCGCCCGGGCAATCCGTTGTGCTTTACGACGGTGATGTCTGCCTCGGCGGCGCGGTCATCGAATCGACGGCCCGCTGACACAAGTTCGGACGAAAAAGTCCCCGGTCCATTCGAACCGGGGACTTTTTAGAGTGGTCAGATTACGCGTTGCCGTCAACCTTGCCCATGTATTTAATCAGGTCGACAACTTTGTTGGAATAGCCCCACTCGTTGTCGTACCACGCGACGAGCTTGACAAATGTCTCGCTGAGCATGATGCCCGCTTCTGCGTCAAAGATGGAGGTGCGCGGGTCGGTGATGAAGTCGGAGGAAACAACGGCGTCTTCGGTGTAGCCGATGATGCCCTTGTAACGCTCGGATTCGGACGCGGCCTTCATCGTGGCTTTGATGTCGTCATAGGTGGTGGGCTTGGCCAAGCGGCAGGTCAAGTCGACGACGGAGACGTCGGCCGTGGGTACGCGGAAAGACATGCCAGTAAGCTTGCCCTTGAGTTCCGGGATTACAACGCCGACAGCCTTCGCTGCGCCAGTGCTGCTCGGGATGATGTTGAACGCCGCGCCGCGGCCGCCACGCCAGTCCTTCTTGGAAGGGCCATCGACAGTTTTCTGGGTGGCCGTGGTGGCGTGAACCGTGGTCATCAGGCCTTCAAGGATTCCGTACTTCTCATGAATGACGCTGGCGAGCGGAGCAAGGCAGTTGGTGGTGCAGCTCGCGTTGGAGACGACCTTCATGTCGGATGTGTATTTGGCGTTGTTGACGCCCATGACGAACATGGGGGTCTCTTTGTCCTTGGCAGGAGCGGTAATGACGACTTTTTTCGCGCCGCCGGTGAAGTGAGCGGACGCGGTGGGGGTATCGCAGAAAACACCGGTCGCTTCCGCGATGTAGTCTGCGCCGCAATCCTTCCACGGAATCTCCTCGGGTTTCATGCACTGGTAAACGGCGATTTCCTTGCCGTTGACGACCAACTTGCCATCCTTGACCGACGCGGTTCCATCAAAGCGGCCGTGAACGGTGTCGTAGGTCAGCATGTAGACCATATACTCCGGATCAATGAACGGGTCGTTGATGCCCACAACATCAACACTGGGGTCCGCGACCGCGATGCGGAAGACCAGACGTCCGATTCGCCCGAACCCGTTGATACCCATTTTAACCATAAAAACGTTCCTCCTCGTAAAATGCATTACCAAGGTATTGTATCCCGATTTGGGGTGAAAGACAAGCTGAAATTAGGCGATGCGTTCAAATTTGCGCTGAGCGTACGTCAATTACACGGTCATCAGCTCATCGTCAAGCAGCCACGGAACGGCCACGCCGTACATGAGTTGCACGCACGGTTCGGGAAAGTTCTTGGGCTGCGCGAAGACTTCCTCCTCAAAGCTCACCGAGAATACGCCGGCTTGAGCGGGGTAGTGGAAACCGGTAAAATCTGTAAAAGGAGAGGCAAGCACTTTTCCGATGAAGTGGTGGATGCCGATGTACCCCATCAGCGTGTGCTCACCCTGCCGCCATGGCAGCATGATTTCGCCATGGTATACGGGATCAATTCCGAATTGCTTAATAATCATCTGGTCCTCGGGCACCATAACGCGCCAATTCGCCCGAAAATTGCGGCAATTCGCGCAGTTACACACAGAGGGGGGGACGGATGCGTAAAACTCGCGCGTGGCATCCGGCTCGTAAAGTATCTGCCAGACCCCCAACTTGATCTCCCGCCACGCCATGCTTTAGCCCTCCAGTCGTTCGGGATTAAGGTCGAGGAGCTCATCCGCGACAAAACGTCCGTCTTTGCGCACAAGCTGATCGTCAAACCACATCTCGCCACCGCCAAAGTCCGGCCTTTGGATGAAGACCATGTCCCAATGGATGGCTGAGTCGTTGCCGTTGCTCGCCTCGTTGTAGCAGCGTCCAGGAGTGAAGTGGAAGCTGCCCGCAATTTTTTCGTCAAACAACGTGTCCTTCATGGGCTGAAGGATGTACGGGTTGACGCCGATGGCGAACTCGCCCACGTAACGCGCGCCTTCGTCTGTATCAAGCGCTTTGTTGAGCGCATCGGTGTTGCTGGATGTCGCCTCTATGATTTTACCGTCGCGGAAAACCAGGCAAACGTTCTCATGCGTAATGCCCGCGTTGAGCGTGGGCGTGTTGAACGTGATCACGCCATTGACGCTCGTCTTGACCGGCGCAGTGAACACCTCACCGTCGGGAATGTTAACCAGCCCGGCGCACGGGATGGCGGGAATGCCTTTGATGGAGAACGAAAGGTCGGTACCCACGCCGGTCAACCGGACGCGGTCAACGCTCGCCATGCGCTTGACAAGCTTGTCCATTGCGGCGGCCATCTTGGAGTAGTCGAGGCAACACACTTTAAAGTAGAAGTTCTCAAACGCCTCCGTGCTCATCCCCGCGCTCTGCGCCATGCTGGGGGATGGGTAGCGAAGCACGACCCATTTCGTTTTTGGCACGCGAATGAGGGAATGGACAGGATGCGCGTAATGCTTTGCGTAGATCTCGCGCTGTTCGCCCGGAACGTCGGACAGCTCGGAGGCGTTGTCTCCCGCGCGAATGCCGATGTACGCGTTCATGTCAGCCATCAAACCCGCGTCGTATTTTGCCCAAAGGTCGAGTTGCTCGGTAGAAGCACCCATCATCAGCGCGCGCATCACGGCGTTTTCACGCAGGTGCACATAGGGACGAGCACCCGCGGCGTATGCTTCACGAATCAGCTCAGTTACAAGATCCGTCTGGACACCGGTATTCTCGATCAGCACCTTTTCACCGGGCTTCAGGCGGCAGGAGTAGTTGACCAGGTTATGCGCCAGCGTAGTGACGCGGGGATCCATCATGAAAGTCACTCCTCGTTTTTTGCTTGTGCAAAGCCTTCCAGCGAGCGGATGATGTAGATGGGACGGCCGCGCGCCTCATCTGCGATGCGAACGACATACTCGCCGACCAACCCAACGGATATGAGGATGGCTGCCGTGAGCAGCGTGGTGACGGCAAGTCCGACGTGGGCAAAACCCGGATACTTCCCCATAAAGGCCAGGACCAGAATGATCAGCAGGTAGAGCGCTGAAACCGCGCCGACAAAACAGCCCATGTTGAGTGGAAGCTTGACCGGCAGGTCGGAGAATGCGAAAATACCGTTCCACGCGAGCTTGAGCATTTTTGAGAGCGGATACTTCGTCTCGCCCGCCCAGCGCGGATCGCGGCTAAAATGCAGCGGCACCTGCTTAAAGCCCACCCATGCGACAATGCCGCGCATGAAACGGTTGTGTTCAGGCATACTTTTGAGCACGTCCACAACCTTGCGGTCCATCAGCCTGAAATCTCCCGTGTCGGGCGGAATTTTTACGCCGGAGAGCGCGTCAAGAATACGATAAAAAGCAAAGGCACTGAATTTTTTGAATGCAGAATCGCCCTTTCGCTCTGTGCGCTGCCCATACACAACGTCCGCGCCTTCGCGCCACATGCGAACCATGTCGCTGATCAGCTCGGGAGGGTCTTGTAGATCGGCGTCAATGATGACGACCGCGTCGCCCGACGCGTGCTCAAGCCCCGCACTCACTGCGTACTGATGGCCAAAGTTGCGCGCAAAGTCAATCAGGCGAACGCGCGTGTCGTTCGCGATGATGGATCTGATAATGTCCGCGCTTTGGTCACGGCTGCCGTCGTTGACGTAGATCAGTTCGCAGTCCATGTTAAGCGTTTGTACGGCAAGGCCAAGCCTGCGGTGCGTTTCGGCGATCACAGGCTCTTCGTTGTACATCGGTATGATCACCGAAAGGAGTGGTTCTTTTGACAAAGCCTCTACCTCACCATGAAAGAAAATTGTCATTGACGCGCCGTGAAATTCAGGACAGCGCTTTTTGATACACTTGATCCACAATCTCACGTGTCGCGGCACCTTCGTGGACTTTTACGCCATCGACATAGTATGTAGGCACATAATAGTAGTCGTACTTCGCGGCAAAATCAGGTTTCGCATTCTCGTCGATTACCTCTACCTCGATGTCGCGATACTCTGGATGCTCAGTGAGAAGCTCGTTCATCCATGTGGCGGCCTTTCTGCAGTAAGGGCAAGACTCAATGATGAACAGCATCACTTTTTTCACTAGCACACCTCCATTGGACAAACATACATTTATTATAGCCCATAATTCTTGTAAAATAAACCATCATTTATCGGATTTCTGTCGGTGCATGCACATCAAAGCATGGATGGCTGAGCAAAAAACCCGCTCTTCCCAGAGCGGGTTCGGTTTTGTGTGGTGATCCATCCGCGACTCGAACGCGGGACACCCTGATTAAAAGTCAGGTGCTCTACCGACTGAGCTAATGGATCGTGGCTGGGGTGGCAGGATTCGAACCTACGGATGCGGGAGTCAAAGTCCCGTGCCTTACCGCTTGGCGACACCCCAAAGAAAAAACTACGCCGCGCGGAACGAATAAACAAAGTGGGGTGAGTAGTGGGATTCGAACCCACGACTTCCAGAGCCACAATCTGGCGCTCTAACCAACTGAACTATACCCACCACATATGGCGCGCCTGAAGGGATTCGAACCCCTGGCCCACGGCTTAGAAGGCCGTTGCTCTGTCCGACTGAGCTACAGGCGCATCTTGCCTGATTGGCGCGGCCGCCGTGATTCACAAGCGACGCAGGGAATTATACCGCGCGAACGACGGAAAGTCAACCGTGTGATGGGAGAATCTTTCGGCATCGTTATAAACAGCGGTGTAAACCTCACAGAACTTTTACTTGTGCTTCCGTGTAGCACCGAATACAATGTTGTGTGGATGTGAAGCTTTTCAATCATTATTATTCGGCTTTGAGCCAAGGAGGCGCCCCTTTGAAGAAACTTGGCCTTTTGATCTTTCCGATTGTGACCGCAGCGCTCCTGCTGACCGCGTGCACCGCCCAGGAGGCGTATTCGGAAAAGCTTGTTCCCGTGCAAGTCGCGACCCCTTCGCGCGGCACAATTGAAAACCGCGTTGTTTTTCGCGGACAAGTCAAGCCCGAAAGGCAGGTTCCCGTGATCAGCAGACTGCAAGGAAAAGTGCTCGATGTGTTCTTTGACGTGGGGGACACAGTTCAAGCCGACGACGTCCTGTTCACCATGGACAAACGCGACATCGCGGACAACATCGACAAGCTAAAAGCTCAAATCGCCACCGTCGACGCATCCGTCGCTGCGGCGGAAACCGGGCTCAAGCTCGCCGCAGGCTCACAGGTCAAAAGCGCGCAGATACAAGCGGAAGGCGCGGTTTCACAGACTCGGATCTCGCGAGAACAAGCGAGCAACTCGTATGAACAGGCCAAGCAAAACTACGAAAACGCGCAAAAGCTGTACGCAATTGGAGATTACTCTCAGCTACAGGTCGATACAGCCAAGACGGCCTACGAGCAGGCCAAGCTCGCGAGAGAACTGGCCGGAACCGCATACGAGAACGCCAAAAAAGGTGCTGAAATATCCACGGGCGATGCGCCCGCCGAAGCGCTTCAGCGTGCGCAGGACGCCGTGAATCAAGCAAAATCACAGCGAGACGCGCTCGATGTCCAAATGAAAATCGCCGAGGAAGCGCTGGACGACGCGCAAATCAAAGCGCCCATCTCCGGGGTGATCTCATCGCGGGGCGTTGAGCCGCTGGCCATGGTTGGCACGCAGAGCGTACCTTTCATTATCGTTAAAACAGATAAGGTTAGAGTCGACGTACAGGTGACCGAAACCATCGTGGCGCTTCTTTCTCCCGGAGACTTGGTCGACGTGAATATCGAATCGCTTGGACAGGATCCGCTCGCAGGTGTCATCAAGACAGTGGCCCCCGCGGCGGCCCAGACGTCAACATTCCCTGTATCGGTTGAGCTCGACAACGCACAAGGGCGCATCAAGCCCGGCATGTTCGCCAAAGTATCCGTCGTGCGCGCAAAGGCGGACGACGCGGTCATCATCCCGCGCAGCGCCGTGATCGAGAGGGAGAGCCGAATCTGCGCCATTAAGATTGTCGATGGGCGCGCCGCGCTTATCGATGTCACAACTGGCATTGACGACGGCGAACACATTGAAATTTTGAGCGGGCTTTCCGAGAGCGATCAGATCGTTGTAAAAGGTCAGGCGTATCTCAAAGACGGCACGGCTGTCAGCGTGGTTCAGAGCGGGCAGGAGGCCTCTAAATGAACATATCCGGTCTTTCCATTAAGAGGCCGATGACGACCATTATGCTCGTGTTCATCGTGATCATCGTGGGGTTCATGGGGTTGACAAGGCTCAAGCAGGACTTGATGCCCGACATCAGTATCGCGGTCGCGGTTGTCTCATCCACTTACACTGGCGCGGCTCCCGAAGAGGTCGAGAACCTCGTCACCCGGCCGCTGGAGAGCGCGCTCGGACGTGTGAGCAACGTCAAAGACATCACATCGACTTCATCGGACGGATCAAGCATCGTCATCCTTGAGTTTGTGGATGGCACCGATATGGACAACGCGTCCCTTAAGATGCGCGAAGCCATCGACATGATCAAGCGCTACCTGCCTTCCGGCGTAGAGCCGCGTGTGTTTCAAATCGACCCTAACATGCTCTCGAGTTTTCAGATCGCCGTCACAGGTATGGACGACCCGGTCGAGCTCTACAACCGCATCAGCGACGATGTCGTCAAGAACATTGAACGCACTGAAGGCGTCGCATCCGTCGACATCACCGGCGGCAAACAGAAAATGGTCAGCGTCGAGCTCATGCCCGACAGGATGGCGTATTACGGCGTGACCAGCGCGCAGATATCTCAGGCCGTGTCCAGTGAAAACCTCAACCTCCCTGTCGGAGAGGTCCGCCAGGGGGATACCAAACTCCAGCTGCGCACCGTTGGGCAGTTCATGTCTCTTGACGACATCCGCAACCTGCCCCTGACGTCACCCACAGGCGCATCTCTTCGCTTAAATGACGTCGCGGACGTTTTCAGTTCTTACAAAGAAGTTACATCCTATTCCATCGTTAACGGCAAAGCGAGTGTAGTGCTCAACATTTCCAAGCAGTCCACAGCAAACACGGTCGATGTGGCAAACGGCGTCAAGGCGGAGCTGGATATCCTGCGCAAAACGCAGCCGGATCTGACGTTCACTGTCATCGTCGATAACTCAACGTACATCACGCAGTCCATCTCAAGCGTGGCGAGCAACGCTGTTATGGGCGCGTTTCTCGCCATGCTGGTGCTCATGCTCTTCCTTGGCAATGTCAGGCCGTCCGTCATAGTGGGCATAGCGATGCCGGTGTCCATCGTTGCGACACTGGGGTTAATGTTTTTTGCCAATATGACGCTCAACATGGTGTCCCTCATGGGCCTCACCATCAGCGTGGGCATGCTAGTTGACAACTCCATTGTTGTGCTGGAAAACATCTACCGCTATAACGAGATGGGCTATGACATGAAGGATGCCGCGAGGGAGGGAGCGAAGGAAGTATCGCTTGCCGTTATCGCTTCGACGCTGACGACGGTTGCGGTGTTCGTTCCTGTTGTATTCACGACCGGCATGGTCGCCGAGATGTTCAAGCAGCTTGCGCTCACTATCTGTTTTTCGATCGCGGCGTCGCTCGTCGTCGCGCTCACTGTCGTTCCCATGATGTGCTCGAAATTCCTGAAAGTCGGAAAAAAGAAAGAAAAGAAAAACCTCTACGACCGCTTTAACGACG
The DNA here is from genome assembly GCA_031548365.1 of Eubacteriales bacterium. Lineage (GTDB taxonomy): Bacteria > Bacillota > Clostridia > Christensenellales > UBA1750 > JAVBRD01. The sequence goes on along the minus strand of JAVBRD010000010.1, from coordinate 75,397 downwards.
CGTGGAACCGCGCGTTTGATCGCGTTCTGGCACTCTACGCAACCGTGCTCCGTTACTCGGTCGGTCATCGCGCGATGGTGTGCCTGATTGCGCTAACCATACTCGCGGGCACATCGCTCGCTATCGCGTTTGTGGGCATGGAGTTCATACCGACCATGGACGAGGGCATCATCAGCATTTCCGTTACTACGCCCAAAGGCGCGCTCCTTGATGAAACCTCGACTCTGACACAGGAGGTCGCGTCACGGCTTGATGGACAGCCCGATATCCGTGACATGATCGTCACCATCGGCGGCGGCGGGAGCGCTCTCGGCGGAGGAAACAGTAACTCGGCGCGCATTTTGCTCAACTTGACACCGCAAGACGAGCGTCCCGGTATCACGCAGCTGATCGAGCGCTACAGAAACACAATCGGGGAGGTCGCAGGCTGCGAGATCGGCTTTGGTACCGCAAACAACGCGATCACATCGTTCGCCGGCTCCAGCAACACCACAACGTTTTACCTCTACGGCGATGAGATGGACGAGCTCAACAGCGCCTTCAACGATCTCAAAACCGTGATACAAGGCATTGAGGGCACACGCACGGTATCGTCCTCACTTGAGGAGGGTTACCCTCAGGCGCGAATCGTCATTGACCGCGACAAGGCCGCAAGCCTGGGTGTAAGCGCGGCGTACATCGCGAATACGCTCAGTACGGCCGTCACTGGTCAGACGATCACGCGCTACAAGGTCGAAGGGCGCGAAGAGGATGTCATCCTGAGCTATCCGTCTGATTCCCTGACGTTTCTGCCTGACATTGAGGGCATGTCCGTCACCATCGCGAACGGGTCAACAATCCCGCTGCTTGAGCTTGCGCAAGTTGAAGTCTCGGTTCAGCCCGCGTCCATCACGCGCAGCAACCAGAGGCGCTACATCACGATCACGTGCGAATACTTCGGGCGCGACCTCAACTCCTACACGCGGGATCTGACAGAGGTGCTCAATGCCCACCCAATACCCGAAGGCATCCATTTTGAAATCGGCGGTACTTATGAGACGATGATGTCGTCCATGAGCGACCTGCTGGTTGCGTTTGCGCTGGGTTTTTTGCTTCTTTACATGGTCATCGTTTCACAGTTTGAGTCACTGATGTACCCGTTCATCATCATCTTCTCCGTCCCGATCGCTATGTCGGCGGGCTTGCTCGGGCTGCTCATCACAGGGCAGACCATCAGTGTGCTCTCCATGCTCGGACTCATTCTGCTCATGGGAATCGTTGTCAACAACGCCATCGTTCTCGTGGACTACATCAACACGCTCCGCAAAGAGGGCAGGACGACCATCGATGCCGTTCTTGCCGCAGGCCCGATTCGCCTGCGCCCAATCCTCATGACAACGCTGACCACGGTTCTTGGCCTTTTGCCCATGCTGTTCACTTCCGGCATCGGCACCGAGGTTCAGCGCCCCATGGCCGCGACCATCGTCTTTGGCCTTTCCTTTGCTACCCTCGTCACACTCGTGCTCATCCCCGTACTCTACCTGATGCTCCATGAGGCCCGGAAGCGCCTTCGTCAGCGGTTCATGAAGAGCTCGCCCTCCGAAGTCGCGCCCGTGTAGCCGCGGCGGGAGTCAGGAGGAGCAAAGGGATACCACCTCATGTGTTGAGTCGAAGGACTTCCTGTCCCTGTCCCTCCAGCGCTTTGTGTACGGGCAGGCACATTGACACTCCAAAAGCGGATGCGCATCGAGCGCAGCAACCCAAACCGTGACAATCCTGATGACGAATGGTGTTGTCGCTCGGGGTCCGCAAGAACACGCAGTATCTTGCGACGAAACTTACGCTTTCGATTGGCTCTGATGACGTACCCAGCGTTCGTCGTCACGTCAAAGCGGCTGTGCGTCAAGCACAGCCGCTTTGTTTATTTGTGTTGAACGCGAAGATCGCATTTAGTCGATGGGAGTGAGCACGACCTTCATAGCCTCGCGCTTTTCGATGAGCTCAAACGCTTCCTCAAAGCGGTCAATGGTGAGTTCGTGCGTGATCAACGGCTTGAGGTCAACCTGTCCCTTGGCCAGCAGGATTAGGCATTTCTCCCAGACATCCCATGTGTGTGAGAAGTGTCCTTGCAGCGTCGCTGATTTTGCGATGAGCGGGTCGATTGAGAAACCAACAGGTTTCGGGCCCCAGCCGATCTTGGTAATTTGGCCTGTTGGACGAACGAGCTTGAGGGACAACTCAAGCGTGGCGGAGACGCCGGCGGCATCAAAAACGAAATCCGCGCCGTAGCCGTCACCGAGGGACTTGACGTACGCCTCGGCATCCTCTCGAGAGGAGACGATGGCCTTGGTCGCGCCATAAGCGAGTGCGGTATGCAGGCGCTGCTCGTCGCCGTCCGCGCCAATGGCGATGATCTCGCTTGCGCCGCAGATTTGCGCCATTTTCACGCATAAGAGGCCGATCGGCCCGGGTCCAATCACGCACACGGTGTCGCCCGGCCTGACACCGCTGTTGACGACGACGGATTTGTATGCGACGCAGAGCGGTTCGGTCAGGGAAGCTTCTTTGAGCGTGACGCTTTCGGGCACGCGGTGAAGGATGCGTGCAGGTACGCGAACGTATTTCGTGAACGCGCCATGCGTTTTGAAGCCGTAGCCTTTGCGATCGCGGCACAAGTGATAATTATTGCTGCGGCACATGAAGCACTGTCCGCAATAATCGGCGTGCGTCTCTGCTGTGACGCGGTCGCCGATCAGCCACCCGATAACGTCGGCGCCGACGCGTTCGATGGTGCCCGCGAACTCATGCCCAAAGATTAAAGGAACAGCGATGGGGATGGTCGTCAGGTTGAGGTGCATGTGTGGGTCAGTCCCGCATACGCCAATGTGCGAAACGCGCACAAGCACGTCGTCATCGCCAATTTCAGGTACAGGCATGTCCATCAGTTTCGTTGCGCGCGCGACATTTTCGTATTTGACAACCGCTTTCATCATTTCAGGCACGCTTTGATCCTCCTAGTCGTCCTCGTCGTCCGGTAGAGTGGCCCGCTCCACCTTTTGACGTTTATCTTTTCTAGACTGATTATACGCCGGGCGTCTGTCACGGTAAAGCGATTCTTTGGACAGCGTCAAGTAGCGCTCCACGCGTTTTTCGTCCAAGGTGCCGCCTGCGATTGCGGCGGCTACCGCGCAGCCCGGTTCATCGCGGTGCTTACAATTCGAAAACTTGCACGAGCGGACCAGCGCGATGATGTCTTCAAACAGATCAGTCACAGCCGCTTCGGCTTCGCCCAGGCCGACCTCGCGAAGGCCAGGGGTGTCGATATAAAGTCCGCCGGAAGGCAGTCTGATCAGCTGCCTGTGTACGGTTGTGTGACGTCCGTGCGCATCGTCCTCGCGGATGGCTGCGGTTTTCATGATCTCGCGGCCAAAAATCGCATTGACGAGCGTCGACTTGCCAACCCCGGACGACCCGAGCGCGGCAGCTGTTTTGCCAGGCGCGAAGTAACACATCAGGTCGTCCATACCTTCCCGCGTAACCGCCGAAACGATATGGATCGGGTCGTTTTCGCACAAGCGCGATGCCTCAGCGCGCAGCTTGCCCGCGTCCGCGCAAAGGTCGGACTTGGTCAGCGCGAGCGCGACCGCCGCACCGCTTGAACGCGCAAGCGCAAGGTAACGTTCCAGCCTTTTCATGTTGAAATCGCGGTTGAGCGACATGCAGAGAATCACCGTATCGATGTTGGCAGCCAGCGGCTGCATGCGGTCGTGGAAGCCATCCCTGCGCTGAAACACACTTCTGCGCTCCAGTACGCCCTCGATAATCCCGCGATCCCTTGTCGCGCTCATACGCACGGCAACGTAATCGCCGACGGCGGGGGGGAGCTTGCCCTCGTGTCTTAGTTTTCCGGAAAAAGTTGCGGCAGCCTCGCCTTCGGGTGCGGCGATGATGAACTGGTTCCGGTGCTCTTCGATCACACGCGCGGGTTCGCGTTCAGTGTGGCCGAATTGCCGCTCAAAGAGTTCCCGCCATTGATCGTCATAGCCATAGGTGCTTAAGAAATCCAACCGAAATCCCCTTTCAAAATAGGAAGCACCGGACAGCCACTCAGGGCTGCCGGTGCTTTTCGCATTCCGTCGCTCAGGCTTATCCGATGCCGCGCAAAACAAACCCATACATACGGGCGCTGCGCGAGTATGATGTTCTAGGTCAGGCGCACCTCGTCAGCCTTCATTCAAACATCTCCCCTTTCAGTCATCATCGGACAAATTACAATTAGCGTAACACGAAACAAGCTGCGTGTCAAATCTTGCGGCCGCCAAACACACCAACACGCGATATTTACGCGATAGAGTCCATCATCAGTAACTTCCAACTGATTTGGAACCAAGTTGAGACAAAGAGATCGTGGTGAGCCCGCCCTCCGCGCGGGATACTCGAACGATGGCCGCCTAACACAAAAGCTCAACGGCCATTCCCGTTGAGCTTTTGTGCTTACACGATTGCGATTGCCTCGATTTCAATGGCTGCGCCCTTTGGCAGTGCGGCCACTTGAACGCACGATCTAGCGGGAGGCGGATCTGCAAAATACGATGCGTACACTTCGTTCATTGCGGCGAAGTCGGCGAGATTTGTCAGAAACACGACGGTTTTGACGACCGATTCTAAGCCCGTACCGCCCGCTTCCAGGATGGCCTTCACGTTGTCCAGCGCAAAAACCGTCGCTCTGCGGATGTCCTCGGTTTCAAGCAGCCCTGTCGACATATCAATCGGGAGCTGCCCCGACGTAAAGAGCATGCTGCCGGTAGAGATGCCCTGCGAATACGGACCGATCGCGGCAGGAGCCTTGGGGGTAGACACGGAAGTTTTGCTCATGCGCGTTCCTTTCAGCGCCGCTGTTTACGACGCGTAATTGTCGAAGTATCCTTGAATGAGCACGATGGGCGTGCCCTTGTCTCCCGACCCCGAAGTCAGGTCGCACAGTGAACCAAGCAAGTCGGTGAGCCTGCGGGGCGTCGTGCCTTCCGACTCCATCTTGCCCATGAGGCTGCGTGCCCCTTTGTTCTTGATGGCCTCGGTAATTTTGTCCTTGGCGTCTTCTTTAGAGAGATCCGCATAATCGTTATCGGCAAGATACTTGAGTTTCAGTTCATTGGGTGTACCGAGAAGCCCTTCGGTGTGGAACGGGACAACTACCGGATCGGCCAGTTCCCAGATGCCGCCGATCGGGTCTTTGAAGCAACCGTCGCCGTAAACGATGACGTGTACGTCCTTGCCAAATTTCTCCATAATTCCAGATTTGACATCGTTTACGAACGCCTCGCCGTCGCGTGGGAAAAGCTTAACGCGCTCTTCACTGGCCTTGTTGGATCCGAGCAAACCATACTTGGCGTTGTATCCGCTGCCTTCGACCGGAGCGGTCAAAAGCTCATCCATGCTGATAACTGTTTTCCCGCCGGCGGCTTTGATCACGCGTTTCGTCCGCGCACGGGAGTGTATGTCGGCTGCGATAACACTGTCCGTGTACTTGAGGATGGCGCGCGGGTCGTTGGCGAGGATGATATCGATGTTGCCCGCAACGCGCTTGTAGTAGTCAACATAGTCAACGCCCGTGAAGCGGTGCGTGACATTGTCTCCATAAAACCCGCGATACTCGCTCTCAGTGAGCACCTGCGAAAATGGATCAATGTTGTGCGCTTCAACGTCATCCATGGAGATGAGCATGTTGCCCACTTCATCCGATGGATAGCTCAGCTGCACAATCACGCGCTTAGCGCCGCGCGCAATACCCTTGAGCAGCATGGCGAAACGATTGCGGCTCATGATGGGGAAGACGACCCCCACAGTTTCATCGCCAAATACGCGGTGTACATCGGCGGCGATCTGGTCGACCGTGGCATAATTACCCTGCGCACGCGCCAAAACCGCCTCGGTGATGCCGACGACGTCGTAATCCCTGATGGTTACGCCATCGTGTTTCACAGCGTCTTCAAGCGAAGAGATGACAATGGCGACAAGATCGTCGCCTTCACGGATGATCGGGGTACGGATTCCCATTGCGCTTGTTCCGACCGTTCTCATGGCATTTACCTGTCCTTTCGTCTGCTGGACGTACGCCGAACATCAGCGCAAAGCTTGATGCCCGGAGATAATATATCGCAGACTCTTTTTCATGTCTACCGTTTGAGACGAATGTTCGGAAATAAACGTATGATCATTCGTATTTGTGAGAGATCATTCAGCATTATAAGCACTTACCGTCAACAATCCGCACCTGACGTACGGCCCTTGAGGCAATCGCGGGATCGTGTGTGATCATCATGATGGTCGTCCCGCTGCTATTCATGCGCGCAAGGAGCGAGATGACCTCGTTACCGGCACGCGTATCAAGACTGCCGGTGGGTTCATCAGCCAATATGAGTGATGGACGGGAAGCGAGCGCGCGCGCGATGGCGACGCGCTGTTGCTGGCCTCCCGACAATTGGCCTGGTTTGTGCTTCATCCGGTCGCACAGCCCCACGCTCTCTAGCGCGTTCTCCGCGCGTTCGCGCCTGTCCTGCGCGGGAAGGCCGCGGTAGACGAGAGGCAATTCGACATTCTCAAGCGCTGTCAGCTTGCCGAGGAGGTTGAAACCTTGAAAGATGAAGCCGATTTTGATGTTCCGAACGCGGGACAACTCATCGCCATGAAGCGATGTGATGTCCACTCCATCGAGCGCGTAGCGTCCTTCGCTGGGCGTGTCCAGGCAACCGACGATGTTCATGAGCGTTGTCTTTCCGCTGCCGGACGAGCCGATAACCGCGACAAACTCACCTCGAGATACGCGCAGATCAACACCTTCAAGAACCGGAAACTCGCTCCCTCCGGCCGAATAGCGCTTGCCAATGCCTTCGAGCACAATCATATCGCCCATGGTGGCCTCCTTTGAATGGTTCTTCACAATGTTGCGCAAACCGCGTGCGCGTATGCAGGATACAACGCTGTTTTCGCGGAATATATTCCGCTGAAACCGAACAATAAAATGGAGGGCCTTTACATGACCTTTACACTCAAGCCCGACTATGATAAAACTCAACAAAGAATTGAAGCTTTTTTCCACGGCCAAATGCTGGACCGCCCGCCGGTGAGCATTTCGTTGCCCGCTGAGAGGCCTGTGACCGTTCCGTCGAAAACCTATGCGACACACAAGGAACGCTGGCTTGATGTCGACTTTCGCTCCGAGCAGCTTGCGCTTTCGCTTGAGAACCGCGTGTGGGCGTATGACGCGCTTCCCATCGTCTGGCCAAACCTGGGTCCTGAAATTTTCAGCGCATGGTGCGGTTGTCCCTATGAGTACGGAGAGACAACGACTTGGTCCGAGCCTTGCATCCACGACTGGGAGAGCGATGAACCGCAGGCGCGGTTGGACATGAATCACCCTCTTTTCCGCGTGATGGAGCGCTTCACACAGCTGCTCATCGAGCGCGGAAAAGGACGTTTCATCGTTGGGTTAACCGATTTTCACCCGGGCGGTGACCACGTCGCTGCCTTGAGAGATCCCCAAAACCTCGCGACGGACATGATTGACAACTTGGAACGCGTCAAAGCGCTCCTGCCCATCTGCCAGAAGGAATACTACCAAGCATATGATTACTTCTATGACATGATTCGCGCTGCAGATATGCCCGCAACATCATGGATCGGGCTGACGCACCCGGGCCGCTACTACATCCCATCCAACGATTTCTCCTGCATGATCTCAAAGGACATGTTCGACGATGTCTTCCTGCCGGGCATCGTGGATGAGTGCCGTTTCTACGAGCGCTCCATCTATCATCTCGACGGTCCGGGCGCGCTCCGCCATCTGCCATCCCTTCTTGCCATTCCCGAACTCAACGCCGTGCAATGGGTATGCGGAGCGGGCAATGAGGGTTACCGCCGTTGGATCAAGGTTTACCAGCAGATACAGGCCGCACACAAAGGCGTTCATCTTGGCATCGACGCAAGCGAGCTTCCGCTCGTTTTTGAGACGCTCAAGCCCGAAGGCGTTTGGTTTGCGCACATCGGGGGCATCAAAACTGCTGATGAAGCGGAGACGATCGTCAAGCGGATTGAGCGATGGAAATAAGCAGTGCGCCACGCAATGACTCGAAAACGCGCGTTTCGAGTCATTGCTTATTTTGGCAAGCCGAATGTTTGACAACACAGCGCTTTAGGGATAAAATAATAGGGTTACAAATCTGGCACCAATCGGGGGAGATCCATGACGGCGCAGGAAACACTGAACGCGGAGATCGCGAGGCGGCGAACATTCGCCATAATTTCGCATCCCGACGCGGGGAAAACCACGCTCACCGAAAAGTTGCTGCTGTACGGTGGCGCTATTCGAATGGCTGGTTCGGTCAAAGCGCGCAAGGCCGCGCGCCACGCGACGTCCGACTGGATGGAAATTGAAAAACAACGCGGCATCTCCGTCGCGTCGTCTGTGATGGCGTTTGATTACGAGGGGTTCCGCGTTAACATCCTTGATACTCCCGGACATCAGGATTTTTCAGAGGATACGTACAGAACGCTTGTTGCAGCTGATTCAGCGGTCATGCTCATCGACGCGGCCAAGGGCGTGGAGGAACAAACGGTCAAGCTTTTCCACGTTTGCCGGATGCGCGGGATACCGATTTTTACATACATCAACAAACTTGACCGCGCGTGCCGTGACCCTTTCGAGCTGCTTGAAGAGCTTGAGCGCGTTCTGGGAATACGCGCATGCCCGATTAACTGGCCGATCGGCGTACACGGCGACTTTCAGGGCGTCTACTTCCTAGATGAGAAGAACGTCGAGCTCTACCAAGGCGGTAACCACGGTCAAACAGTGGCATCCGCGACAACTGTGCCCCTCGGCCAGCTGCGTGACGCCATCGACGGAAGCTACGTCGACACTTTGCTCTCAGAGGTTGAGCTTCTGGAAGGCGCGGGGGATGAGCTTGACCTTTCGCGCGTCACGCGCGGAGAGCTGACGCCTGTATTCTTCGGCAGCGCGATGAACAACTTCGGTGTCGCGCCCTTTTTGGAGCGTTTTCTCAAGTACACGCACCCGCCCGCTGGGCGCTCGGCAGCGGAGGGTGAAATTCCACCGGACACGCCGGATTTCACCGGTTTTATCTTCAAAATTCAGGCCAATATGAACCCCGCTCACCGTGACCGCATCGCGTTTATGCGCGTATGCTCAGGCCGCTTTGCTAAGGGTATGGAAGTGTGGCATTCCGGCAGCGCAAAACCCATCAAGCTCGCTCAGCCGCAGCAGTTCATGGCCGACGAGCGCGCGATGATTGACGAGGCGTATCCCGGGGACATCGTGGGGTTGTTTGACCCCGGATTATTCCGTTTGGGCGATGCGCTCTCATCCGGAAAGCCGGTTCACTACGAAGGCATTCCCGTTTTCGCGCCAGAACACTTCGCTCGCGTGTCGCCCATAGATTCGCTGAAGAGAAAGCAGTTCGTCAAAGGCGTGACGCAGCTATCCGAGGAAGGCGCGATCCAGACTTTCCGAAGGACCGACATCGGACTTGAACAGCTCATCGTCGGCGTCGTGGGCATCTTGCAGTTTGAGGTGCTTGAATACCGATTGCAAGGCGAGTACGGCGTAGAAATCAAGCGCGATACGCTCGGTTTCCAAAAAGTCGCGTGGATCACGGGGTTGCCGGCGGGAGTAGCCGCGGACGACCTGAAAAAACTTAAGCTGACCAGCACAACCATGATCGCCTATGACCGCTGGGACAACCACGTCCTACTGTTTGAAAATGAGTGGTCGGTGCGATGGGCGCAGGACAACAACAAGGGCCTCGAGCTGTCCGATGTCGCGCCGCGCAGCCTCTCATAGCGCTTTTGAAGAATAAAGGAGTTTTACTTTGAACACTGTTCGCAGCGATATTCGCAACATCGCCATCATCGCACACGTCGATCATGGCAAGACCACGCTCGTCGATCAAATGCTCCGCCAGGCAGGTACGTTCAGAGACAACCAAACTGTCGCGGAGCGCGTCATGGACTCAAACGACATTGAGCGTGAGCGCGGCATCACTATTTTGGCAAAGAATACGGCCATTCATTATCAGGGCACCAAGATCAATATTGTCGACACGCCGGGCCACGCGGACTTCGGCGGCGAAGTCGAGCGCGTTCTCAAGATGGTGCAAGGCGTCATCCTGCTGGTGGACGCGTTTGAGGGCGCGATGCCGCAGACACGTTTCGTGCTCCGAAAAGCGCTTGAGCTCGGTCACCGCGTACTCGTCGTCGTCAACAAGATCGACCGATCCGACGCGCGCCCCGAGGAGGTCATTGATGAGATCCTCAGCCTGATGATCGACCTTCACGCCGACGACACACAGCTGGACTGCCCGTTCTTGTTCGCGTCCGGAAGGGACGGCACTTGCTCGCTTGAGTGGCAAGATCCGGGAACAAGCCTTACGCCCCTGTTCGACGCGATCCTTAAATACGTGCCCGCGCCCGCCGTCGACCCGGAAGGCCCGCTTCAAGCGCTCATTTCAACCATTGACTTCTCCGAGTACGTTGGCCGCATCGGGATCGGCCGCATCGAACGCGGAACAGCGCGAAAAAACATGATCGTCACCCGTGTCACGCACGGCCACGCAGACGTATTCCCGTCAACGCGCCTCGTTGCGCTGTACACGTTTGACGGTCTTGAGCGCGTCGCGGTCGATGAGGTTGCGGCGGGCGACATTGTGGCGTTCGTTGGCAGCGAGGACATCAGCATCGGGCAGACCGTCGTAGACCCGGCCGTTCCAGAAGCGCTGCCTTTTGTCAAAATTTCCGAACCGACTGTCCGCATGACGTTTCAGGTCAACGATTCGCCTTACGCGGGCAAAGAAGGTAAATATGTCACGAGTCGTCACCTGCGCGCGCGCCTTGAACGCGAGCTTTTGACCGACGTCTCCCTGCGCATGTTTGACACCGAATCAACTGACGCTTTTGAGATTTGCGGAAGGGGAGAGCTTCACCTCTCCATCTTGATTGAGAACATGCGCCGCCAGGAGTATGAGTTCGCGGTGTCCAAGCCCGAGGTGCTTTATCAGGAGATCGACGGCGTCAAGTGCGAGCCCATGGAGATCGTGCTCGTGGACGTGCCCGCGGAGTATTCGGGCAATGTAATACAGGAGCTTGGGCGCCGAAAGGGCGTGCTCCAGTCCATGCACGGCGAAGGGCGCGTCCGACTAGAGTTCCGCATTCCAGCGCGGGGCCTGTTCGGCTACCGCTCGGACTTTTTAACCGATACACGCGGCGAGGGCATCATGAACACCATTTTTGACGGCTATGAGCCCTACCATGGCGAAATTGAGCGCCGCCCCGTGGGTTCCCTTGTGGCGTTTGAGACGGGAGTGGCCACACAGTACGGTCTTTTCTACGCGCAGGAACGCGGTTCGCTCTTCATCACGGCAGGTATGCCGGTTTACGCGGGCATGATCGTTGGGCGCAACGCCCGAGCGGGTGATATTGAGGTCAATGTCTGCCGTACGAAGCATTTGACCAACATGCGCAGCTCGTCCGCCGACGATTCGCTTCGCCTGAAACCCATCACTCCGCCCACGCTTGAGGAGTCGCTGGAGTTTCTTGAGGACGACGAACTGTGCGAAATCACCCCGCAGTCCATCCGTCTGCGCAAGCGCGTTTTGGACGCCACGCAGCGTATGCGCATCAACGCGCGGAAAAAGGACGCGTAGGGAGAACGCGCAGAATGTGTCATATCTGCCGACAGGTTTTACATAATGTACGAAGAATGCGCAAAAGTAGCGTCGAGGGGGGTGATTGGCATGGACAATAAGCCGTGCGATCTTGATGAAACCAAAATATGTGATTCCTGCGGCGAGTGCGAACGTTGCGATCTTGATGAAAAAAAGAAGTGCGACAACTGCATGAAGTGCGTCATGGGCGAAGAGAACTACAGAACGCTGACCATTGACGACGCCGTCCTGCCGGTCACGAACAATGACGAATGAATAAGAATTGTCAATCGGGGTTAATTCTGCTATGATATCCTTGAATAACAACGTGGAGGTGTGCACGATGAGCGAAGAGAACAACATGACAACAGTGGAAACCGACAGCCTCGGCACCATTTCGTTTGCCGATGAAGTCGTCTCGGTCATCGCCGGTCTCGCCGCGATGGAGATCCCGGGTGTGCTTGGCATGAGCAGCAACATCGTCGGCGGGATTGCTGAGATGATCGGCAGGAAAAACCTGTCCAAGGGGGTTCGCGTTGAGGTAGGCAACAGCGAGGCGGCCATTGATCTGTATGTCTATCTCGAGTATGGCGTGCGAATTCCCGAGGTTGCCGAGAACCTTCAGGAGAACGTCAAAAAAGCTGTTGAAACCATGACGGGCCTTCGCTGCGTGGAAGTCAATGTCCACGTGATGGGGGTCAGACACCCCAAGGACAAAGACAAGGAAATCCAGGAGATTGAGCCGCCCGCGCCGCCGCGCGTGAAATAGGGTGAATGTCATGAGCATATCAGGACCAAAGCGCGTGCTTCTGGTTTGTTTCCTGCTCGTTTCATCGCTGGTGTTTTTGTCTGCGTTTGGGTTTTGCGTTATGGCTGTCTTGGGTATTGTATGGCAAGTTGATAACGTGCTTCTTTGCGCCACAATCGGTGTGGTTTCGCTGCTCTTTTCTGTGATCGGCTTTTATTTGGCGTTCATGCGGCGCAGTCGTCAGGAGCAGACATTCACAGTGCTCTCAACTGAAAACGGGCAGGTGCTTCTCTCCGGTTCCGCCATCAACGCCATGGCGCAGCGCGTCGTTTCACGCCACCAGGACATCAAAGACGTGCAGACCGTGATCGCGCAAAGCGAAGGCGGGCTTTGCATACGCGTCAAAGCCAGTGTTGCCGGCGACGTGCAAGTCCCTGCACTGGCGTCCGAGCTGCAAACCGAGATCCGCGAGTACGTATCAGAAACGGGAGGCATCGCGGTCAAAGAAGTGTTGGTGTTTTTTGACCGCGTGCATCCAGTCACCGTGCCGACACCCAGCCGCGTTCATTAGCGGTGGCCGCGATGAGAACTGAGTATGGATGCACGATTGGGCGATTCCTCAAGCGCTACGCGTACCCGATTTGCGGCGGAGTTATCGGCTTCACTGCCGCCGTACTCATGCTGACGATCGGCTTTTTTCAGACGCTGCTGCTTCTGGTTCTAACCGGCCTTGGCACGGCTGTGGGGGTTTTGCTCCACATTTTCGCACCATTCAAGCGATACCTGGGATACGAAAGACCAACAAACAGGGAAGACACAGACGAAGACCGAGGAGATTGATTCTTTTGTCCAGAACCTCCGCTCGCCATGTCGCCATGAAGCTTGTCTACGAATCGTTGATGGGAGGCGAGGGACGCTGGGATACCGTGTCCGGGCTGATGGAAGTCAAAGACAGCGATCTGGACGAAGATGATCGCTCGTATGTGGACGCAGCGCTCGACGGTATCGCGTCCCACACGTCCGAGATCGATGATTTAATCGCCGCGCACGCCAAAGGCTGGACGATTGACCGCTTAGCCAACGTTGACCTTTGTATCCTCAGGCTGTCCGTCTACGAGCTTACGCGCTTGAATCAGAGCATTCCTACAAGCGTCTCGATCAACGAAGCGCTTGAGCTTGCGCACACATACTCAACGCCGGAATCGGTCAAGTTTATCAACGGCGTTCTGGGCAACATTTCACGCGCGATCAAGTCATGAAGCGACTCGCTGTTCTCGGAATAGACACAAGCTGCTACACCACATCTGTCGCCATTGTCGGCGCAGAAGACGGCGTTCTTCTGGCCGATAAGCGGCGACTTTTGGATGTACGCCCCTCAGAGCGCGGCTTGAGGCAGTCGGATGCCGTATTTCAGCATACCAAAAGACTGCATGGCCTGGTCGAAGCGGCTATCCGTGAGGCAGATTGCGCAATTTTGGCCGTGTGTGCTTCGGAGAGGCCTCGCCCTGTAGAGCAGAGCTACATGCCGGTCTTTGAAGTCGGGGCGGGCACCGCTCGTGCCATCGCCTCAGCCTTGAGCGTTCAGTACATACCGGTGACACATCAGCAAGGTCACATCGCGGCTGCGCTGGACAAAAGCGGGCTTACCGATGAGCACTTTATTGCTCTTCATGTATCTGGCGGTACAACAGAAGCTGTGCTGTGCTCACAGCCCGCGCTAAGCGTCGAGTTTCTCAGTGGCACTTTGGATTTACACGCCGGACAGCTGATCGACAGGGTTGGGGTTGCGCTTGGGCTTGGTTTTCCGGCCGGGCCGGCGCTTGAACAACTCGCCGGTTCGGGCAATGCCCTAACCCGACTCAAGGTCAGCATGGAACCGACCGGGGTGCATTTTTCGGGCGCTGAAGCGCAGGCCATGCGTTGGCTGAAATCGGACGAGCTTTCACCGCAGAACATAGCCGCCGAAGTGTTCTCACTAATCGCCAGAAGTGTCGCCCACATGGCGCTTACTGCATATGAGAAGACTGGTGTGACTGCCGTGCTTCTCGCGGGAGGCGTGCTTTCCAGCACTCTGATTCGTGCTATTATTACAAGCGACGTGAACGAGTCCGCGCCGAGTCTGCGCCTTTATTTTGCGAGGCCCGGGCTGTCAAGCGACAATGCTGTGGGTGTCGCGCTGATCGGCGCACAGAAAACAGGAGGATGCACATGCCAGCTCAAATCTTAGACGGTCGATTGACCGCGGAGAAGGTAAAGACCGAACTCGCCGTGCGGGTTGAAGCGCTAAAAGCGCGTGGAATCACGCCATGCCTCGCGGTCATACTGGTGGGAGAGGATCCAGCGTCGGAGATTTATGTCAGCAGCAAGGGGCGTATGTGCGAAAGTCTCGGGATAGCCTCGCGTACCATCCGCATGCCCGCCGACACACCGCAAGCCGAGGTCATCCGTGTGATCCGCGAGCTCAACGCAGATCCGCAGGTTCACGGCGTACTTGTGCAAAGCCCGCTCCCCGCGCCCATTGATGAGCCTGCCGTGCTTGCCGAGGTTTCGCCCGGCAAAGACGTGGACGGTTTTCACGCGGTGAACGCAGGGCGGCTCATGCTCGGTCAGAAATGCTTTGTCGCTTGCACACCCGCAGGCGTGATGCGGCTACTCGAAGAAGCGGGCATCCCTCTTTCCGGCAAGCACGCTGTAGTGATCGGGCGATCCACCATTGTAGGCAAGCCCGTCTCCCAGTTGCTGCTTGCAGCGAACTGCACGGTGACGGTCTGCCATTCGCGCACGGTTGACCTAAAAAAACACACGCTCGATGCGGATATTCTGGTCGTTGCCATCGGGCGCAAACACTTTGTCACCGCGGATATGGTAAAACCGGGCGCGGTTGTCGTTGACGTGGGCATTAACCGCAAGCCGGGATCCAAGAAAATTTTCGGTGATGTCGACACAGCCGCCGTTTCCGAGGTCGCCGGCTTCATCACGCCTGTACCCGGCGGCGTCGGCCCCATGACCATCATGATGCTCATGCGAGCCACGGTTGAAGCGGCGGAGAATACATGCCCGCGCTGAGTGTCACTCAGCTCAACGAGTACATCAAGGGTATTCTATCGGACGACCCTTTGCTTTCTCGTGTCGATTTGCGTGGCGAAATTTCGGGCTTTAAGCGTCATACATCCGGTCACATGTATTTTATGCTCAAGGATGAGGAATCGGCGATTCGCTGCGTGATGTTTCGCCAGAACACGCTCGACATCTCTTTTTCGCCGCGCGACGGTCTTTCGGTCGTGCTTACAGGCGAAGTCTCCGTTTACATTCGCGACGGTCAGTACCAATTTTACGTGCGTAGGATGGCCCTTGATGGCGTGGGCGCGCTGTACAAAGCGTACCTTGAGCTTAAGGCGAAGCTGGAAAACGAAGGCCTTTTCGACGCTTCCCGCAAACGTCGATTGCCGAAATATCCGAACACTGTCGGTGTTGTCACGTCGGAAACGGGAGCAGTATTTCATGACATCGTCAAGGTCGCTACGCGCCGTGATCCGCGGGTGAACATCATCCTCATGCCCGCGCGTGTTCAAGGTGCGGGAGCTGCCTGCGAAATCGCGGACGGCGTTCGAACGCTCTCCGTAAGCGGCCTGTGCGATGTTATCATCGTGGGGCGCGGGGGAGGCTCCCCCGAGGATTTATTTTGCTTTAATGATGAAACAGTCGCGCGCGCCATCGCCGCGTCGGAGGTTCCCATCATTTCCGCTGTCGGTCACGAGACGGACTTCACGATCGCAGATTTTGTGGCGGACGTTCGCGCGCCAACGCCCTCCGCAGCCGCAGAGCTATGCGTACCGCAGCTATCCGATATGCGTTTGGATGCGGACGCGCTCACGTCTGGACTAGATGATGCAATGATCCGCCTGATCGCGCGTAAAAACGATGTGGCTGAACGACTGATCGCGCGCTTGCATCAGGCGTATCCGGGTGCGCAGATCGCGCGAGCGATCGAAGGCGTAAACGCAAAGCAAACTCTGTTGGCGACGCTCATCAGAAACGCTCTTGACCGTGAAAATGCGCGCGTGGAGTCGCTCGCGCAAAGACTGGAGGCGCTTTCGCCAAAGCGTGTGCTTGGTCGTGGATACGCGGTTGTTCGCGCGGGGGGACGTGTCGTGACGAAGGTTGCCGATGCGCCTTTGGGCGCGCTGCTAAGCGTTGTTTTGAGCGACGGCAACATAGCGGCGCGCGTGGAATGAACGGTTTGGAGGGTAAAACGGTGACCGTGAAAACAGTGTCATATGAACACGCGATCAAAGAGCTGGAGCAATATGTGGTCAGCCTTGAATCGGGCGAGCTCACGCTGGACGAGGCCATGAAGGCGTATGAAAAAGGCGCCGCTCTTTCCGTGCAGCTTCATGAAATCCTCAAAGAGCGCCAAGGGCGCGTTGAAATACTGTCCGCAAAGATGCGCGTGACAGAGACAGAGAACCTGAATGTGTGATTATAACCAGACCATGCGCGCCTACGTGAACCGCACTGAACTGGCGCTGAATGATGCGCTTTCCGCTGAGGTGCTCAGCCTACTAAACGCTCCGCCCCAATACGCGGACGCGCTGCGCTACAGCGTGTTCTCAGGCGGGAAGCATCTGCGCGCAGCGCTTGTATACGCGGGTGCGGAGCTTTCGGGCGTCGCGCTCACGCTTGCGGACCCCTTTGCCGCGGCGATCGAATTGATCCACACCTATTCATTGATCCACGATGATCTTCCCGCGATGGACAACGACGATTACCGGCGCGGCAAGCCTTCCAACCATAAAGTTTTCGGTGAGGGCATGGCCATTTTGGCGGGTGATGGCCTGCTCACACACGCTGCCGTTCTCATGGCCGAGGCGTGTGTTTCACGGCCGGAATCCGTGCGCTCAATGCGGGCCATACTGGGCGGGGCGGGCATCGGCGGCATGTGCGGCGGACAGGCGCTCGACTTGCTAAGCGAGAGAACGAGCGCGGACGGCGGCACACTCTTGCGCATCATCGAAGGAAAGACAGCCGCTCTCATCCGCGCGTCGCTCGTGGCGGGCGTGATGCTCGGAGAACCAAGCGAGGACGCCCTTGACGCCGCGCTGAAATATGGAACTAGTTTGGGGTTCGCGTTTCAGATCGTCGACGACATACTCGACGTCACGGGTGACTTAGTCAAGACGGGTAAATCAACGGGAATCGACGAACGAAACGGCAAGCTGACGTATATCGCAGCGTTCGGGCTTGACAGAGCGGTCTCAGACGCTAAAATGTACGCAAGCGAAGCATCAGAGGCGATCTCCCGTTTGCCCGGTTCCTCGTTCCTCGCGGAGTTGGCGCTTCAAAACGCGGCCCGGTGCACATAAGGGGAGGATCAGTTGGAGGCCTTCGAATTCTTTCGAATCACGCGCAATCAGGCCTTGCTTGCGGCGCTGATTGCGTATTTCGCGGCACAGAGCCTTAAAGTTATCCTCACGCTCATTATGCACAGGCGGTTCGACATTCGCCGTTTTATCGGAGCGGGCGGGATGCCGTCTTCGCACGCCGCCATGGTCTGCGCGACGGCGACAACCATCGGCTTCAACAGCGGGTTTGATTCAAGCGTCTTTGCATTGTCTGTGGTCATCGCGCTTGTGATCATGTACGATGCATCCGGTGTTCGCAGGGCGGCGGGTAAGACCGCCGCAGCGCTGAATCGGATAGTAGAAACACTCATCCACGAAGGCGTGGGCGGCGTCAAGCCCGAGTACCTGAAAGAGCTGATTGGCCACACGCCGCTCGAGGTGTTCGCCGGTGCTTTCCTTGGAATCGTCATTGGCATATTGATGGTGTAGGAGAGGTAATATGGCACAACTTTACGATACGATCTTCAAGCGCAAGTCGATCCGTCGTTACCAGATTGACAAACCGGTGCCCAATCCCGAAATTGAGGCCATCAAGCGTGTGCTCGACAACGTAAGACCCTTGTTCCCAAATGTGCGCTGCGAGTTTCAGTTTCTCGAGGCCAAAGATGTCGGCGCAATGGCGGTCAAAGCGCCGCACTACATCGCCTGCTTGACCGACGATCAGCCGGGCGCGCTTGAGAATGCAGGCTATACTCTCCAGCACGCGGACCTGTACCTTTCGAGCCGCGGCATCGGTTGCTGCTGGTGCGGCATGGCTTCACCCAGAGTGGATCGGTCGTCCGGGCTGACGCCGGCCATTACGCTGGCGTTCGGTTTTTCAAGTGAGCCGCTCTACCGCCCGAACACCGAGTTCAAGCGTAAACCCATCTCGGATATACTGGATGGCGACTGCTCACTCGAGCTCGCGGAGGCGGTACGCGTCGCGCCGTCCGCTATGAATTCGCAGCCGTGGAAGCTGATCAGTGCTGGAAAAAAGATTATTGTGGCTCGCGAGAAGCTTAACCCGATCAAGGCGATCATCATGGACAAAATGAACGCCGTCGATGTGGGCATAGCCGTATGCCATCTCGGACTCGCCGCTGAAAAACTCGGCACGCCCTGCGTCTTTATGCGCAACGAAGCGGATGCCGCCGCCGTGGGTGCAGGACACCTGTATGTGCTTACAGCGGTGTTATCAAGCAATTGATTTGACTTAAGGAGATCCAACGTGCTGGTAAGTGGTATTGAAGGCGTCACATTCCGAATGGCTGTCCCCGGGGACGCTGCGGATATCTTGTCGTTGATCCGCGAGCTTGCGGTTTATGAACGCATGCTCGATCAAGTCTACGCTACCGAAGATGATATAGTACGAACCGTTTTCGGAGAGCGTAAAGCCGAGGTCATCATGGTGGAAAGGGCGGGGGAAGCGATCGGTTTTGCCCTGTTTTTCTCAAACTACTCGACATTTCTCGGCAAAGCAGGACTCTATCTTGAGGACATATACATCCAGCCCAAACACAGGAACAATGGCATCGGTGGCGCGCTGATGCGCACGCTCGCGAAAGTGGCGGTCAGCCGCGGTTGGGGACGGATGGAGTGGTCATGTCTTGACTGGAACGAGCCGTCCATCGCGTTTTATACACAAAAGCTCAAAGCGGTCCCCATGTCGGATTGGACGACGTACCGGCTTTCAGGCGAGACGCTCGAACGCGCCGCAAAGGGATAGCGGCCATGGCCATTCTGAAGAGCATCAAATCACCCAGTGACGTAAAGTCGCTTGACAAGACCGCGCTCGTAACGCTTTGCGCCGAGATCCGCGATTTGATCATCACAACGACGCTGAGCAACGGCGGGCATCTTGCCTCAAACCTCGGCACGGTCGAGCTGACGGTCGCGCTTCACCGCGTGCTCAACTCACCTGTTGACAAGATCGTCTGGGACGTCGGGCATCAGGCCTACACCCATAAGATTCTCACGGGGCGGGCCAATCAGTTTCATACGCTCCGCAAGATGGGAGGGCTTTCGGGTTTTCCAAAACCCTCTGAGAGTCCGCACGACTCTTTTAGCACAGGACACGCTTCAACCGCGATCTCTGCTGCGCTGGGCATGGCGCGCGCGCGCGATCTTTTGGGTGAGCGCCACGTGGTAGTGGCCGTGGTTGGCGATGGCGCTTTCACGGGCGGCATGTGTTTTGAAGCGCTCAACGACGCCGGTAACACCGAAACTCCCTTGGTCGTCATCCTCAACGACAACGAGATGTCCATCTCTCGAAACGTCGGCGTGATATCGCAAAGACTGACTCGGGCGCGCTCAAACCCCGGTTGGTGGACCTTCAAGGCGCGCGTGCAGCGATCCCTTGTCTCCCTGCCCATCGGCGGGAAGCGCGTCTCGTTTTTCGCCCAGTGGTTCAAGACGAGCATCAAACGTCTTTTCATCGACGGCGCGGTTTTCGAGGATTTCAACTTCACCTACCTTGGCCCCGTGGACGCGCATGACATTTTTCGGCTGGAAGACGTGCTCCTGCGCGCCATACAGATCAAACGGCCCGTGCTGGTTCACGTCGTGTCCCAAAAGGGTCGCGGATACAAAAAAGCGGAAATACAGCCCGATAAATACCACGGCATTGCGCCCGATATGGTGGAGAAAAACGGGGACGCATTTGCGCACTCCTCGGCCGTTGTGGGAGCGACGCTAGTCTCGCTCGCTTCCTCCGATGCTCGCGTCGTGGGCATCACGGCAGCGATGGGAGAGGGGACGGGCGTGTCCGCGCTCAAGACTGTTTTCCCCGCGCGTTTCTTCGATGTGGGCATCGCTGAAGAGCATGCGGTCACGCTTGCGGCGGGAATGGCTTCGGCGGGCCTTCGCCCGTTTGTCGCGATTTACTCAACGTTTGCGCAGCGCGCAGTCGATCAGTTCGTGCACGACGTCGCGCTCCAATCGCTCCCTGTCACGCTTCTGCTCGATCGCGCGGGCCTTGCCGGCGAAGACGGCCCGACGCATCACGGCATCTACGACATGGCGTGGCTGCGTGGCGTACCCGGCGTCACCATTCTTTCACCGTCAAGCGCGGCCGAACTCGAAGCCATGATCAGGTACGCGCACGCTTTAAGCGCGCCCTGTGTCATTCGCTACGCCAAATCGCTCGCCCCCCTGAGCTGTGCGCACGCGGGCTTGCTGCCCGCCTGGGTCAGGCAACGTGCGGGACAGGATGGCGACATCTTTGCCGTCGGGCGTATGGTGAGCGCCGCGTTCGAAGCGGCGAATCTGTTGGCAGCGCACGGAATAGATGTCGGTGTGGTCAACGCCAGGTGCATAAAGCCTTTAGACGAAGACATCCTGTCCGAAACAGCTGAGCGGCGTTTGTGGACGCTAGAGGACGGCATCAGCGCGGGCGGCTTCGGTTCGGCCGTGCTCGAGTGGCGGGCAGCACACGCCTGCGCATCGCCTGTGATCTGCATGGGCGTCCCCGACACCGTGGTTCATCATGGCCATTTTGCGGATCTCGACGCGTATCTCGGGAGGACCCCCGCCGCGCTCGCGCTCAGAATTGAGGAGGACCTCCGTGGACGGTGAGCGATTGGACGTCGCGCTCCTGCGTAGAAAGCTGGCGCAAAGCCGCGAAAAGGCGGCGGTGTATATCAAAGCGGGCAGTGTGCTCGTCAACGGTGTTTTGTGCACCAAACCATCAGAGCGTGTCACGGATACAGCCGAACTGACCATTACCGCCGAAGAGCGGTTCGTAGGCCGGGGCGGATACAAGCTTGAGCACGCGCTGGCCGTGTTTGGCATCGACGTTAAGGGGATCAGAGCACTCGACATCGGCGCGTCGACGGGTGGGTTCACCGACTGCCTGCTCCAGCACGGCGCACAGCATGTCACGGCCATCGACGTGGGCCACAGCCAAATGGATGCACGTATCGCGTCCGATCCGCGCGTAAATGCGCGTGAGGGCGTCAACGCACGCGACATTGTGCCTGAGGACTTCGGGAGCAAATTTGATCTGATTGTTGTCGATGTTTCATTCATCTCGCTTCTGCTCATTTTTCCCGCCGCTCTGCGCTGCCTGCGCGACAACGGACAGCTTGTCGCGCTCATAAAGCCGCAGTTTGAAGCCGGGAAATCCTTCGCGAGCAAAAAGGGAATCGTAAAAACCGTCTCAGTGCACACAGAAGTGCTTGAACGCGTCATTTCGGGGGCGGAAGCGTTCGGGCTCTACGCGCATGGCCTTACGCGCTCGCCCATCACGGGCAGCGACGGCAATAAAGAGTTCCTCGCGGTCTTTGATCTGACAAGGCCAGTATCCACCTCAAGCGAGGACATCAAGCGAATCACCGGATCTCGTTGAGTCAGGGGGGGTTCCATGACGATTGACGCCATGATCGACAACCTGAGGCAGGACGCGGCTTTTTCCGACTGCGTCACGCGGTGGCACGTCATTCCCGCGAAAACAGCGGCGTACGCCGGTTTTCCCGCGTGGATGGATGGACGCATACCCGACGCGCTCGGCAAAAAAGGCATCACGCAGCTCTACTCGCATCAGCGCGAGGCGGTGGACGCCATTGCGCGCGGCGAGGATATCGTACTCGTCACGCCCACCGCAAGCGGAAAAACACTGTGCTATAACCTGCCTGTGCTCAATGCGATTATTAAGGACGAAACCACGCGGGCAATGTACCTTTTTCCGACAAAAGCGCTTTCGAGCGATCAGGTTGCGGAGCTTTACGAGTTCATCCAGGCGGTCGACGTGGATGTAAAGACGTTCACGTACGACGGGGACACGCCCGCGTCCGCGCGCAAAGCCATCCGGCAGGCAGGGCACGTCGTGGTGACGAACCCCGACATGCTCCATTCGGGCATACTGCCGCAGCACACCAAGTGGGTGCGGCTTTTTGAAAACCTCAAATTTGTGGTCATCGACGAAATTCACGCGTACCGGGGCGTGTTCGGCTCGCACCTCGCGCACGTGATCGCGCGGCTCAAGCGCCTGTGCGCGTTTTATGGCTCGCACCCACAGTTTATCTGCTGTTCGGCAACCATTCAAAACCCGGGCGAGCTTGCCGAGACGCTCACCGGACGCAAGATGACGCTCATCAATCGTTCGGGCGCGCCGGCCGGGGAGAAACACATCGTCTTTTACAACCCGCCGGTCGTCAACAAGCAGCTCGGGATACGCGCCGGCGCTGTCGGGCAATCGCGCGCCATCGCCTCAAGGCTTGTATCGAATGGCGTGCAAACCATCGTTTTCGCGAGAAGCCGCTTGCACGTCGAGGTGATCGTCAAGGCGTTGAAACACATCGTGGCCGATCGTTTGGGCATGAGCGGGGGCGTACGCGGATACCGCGGCGGCTATCTGCCCTCCCTTAGGCGGGAGATTGAGAAAGGACTTCGGAACGGAAGCGTACGCGCCGTGGTTTCGACCAACGCGTTGGAATTGGGCATCGACATAGGACAGCTCGACGCGTGTGTGCTGTGCGGGTATCCGGGTACCGTCGCTTCTTTGTGGCAGCAGGCGGGACGCGCCGGCCGCAGAATGGGGAAGAGCCTGACCGTGTTCGTGGCCACCAGCGCTTCACTGGATCAATACATCGTCACGCATCCCGAGTATTTTCTCGACCAATCGCCCGAACAGGCGCGCATCAACCCCGAAAACTTGTTCATCCTTCTCTCGCATATGAAGTGCGCGGCGTATGAGCTGCCGTTTGATGACGGTGAAATCTACAACGGCATGGAGCAAACGCCGGAGCTGTTGGAGCACCTCGCGTCGCAAAATATGCTCCGGCACGTGAGCGGCAAATGGTACTGGCAAACGGAGGAGTTTCCCGCGAGCGATGTTGACATACGTTCGTCCATGGATGAAAATTTCGTCATTTTCGACATCAGCAAGAGCGATACCGAACCGCGAACGATCGGCACCATGGACCGTTTCACAGTGCCCATGCTGCTTCACGAGAAGGCGCTCTACCTGCATGAGGGACAGCAATACCAGGTGGAGAGGCTTGATTTTCCGAACAAGAAAGCGTACGTGCGGCGCGTGGACGTTGACTACTACACCGACGCAAACTTAAACGTCAGCCTGCGCGTACTCGATGTTTTCGACACAGCCGACGGTCCGAATAAAGCGGGGCGCGCGTTCGGTGAGGTTTTGATCACATATCTCGTGACGTTGTTCAAAAAATTTAAGCTCGATACGCAGGAAAATGTGGGGTGGGGGCCGGTCGATCTTCCCGAACTCGACATGCACACGACAGCTGCGTGGATATCGGTCCCCGACGGCACAGCGGGGCTGACAAAAGATGGTCTGCAAACGGCGATGATGGGGCTGACCAACATCCTGAAGGCCATCGCACCCATCGACCTGATGTGCGCTGCGCAGGACATCGGCGTTGTCTGCCATGTTCGCGATCCGTTCACAGAGCTGCCGACTATCTACCTGTATGACAACTGTCCGGGCGGCATCGGCCTCGCTCAGGCGCTGTTTGACAAACTGCCGCTCCTCATCGAGCGCGCGGCGAGCGTCGTGGGGGAGTGTTGCTGCGAAAACGGCTGCCCCTCGTGCGTGGGCGCGAGCGCCGAGGATCCGACAGCAAAGTCGCACACACTCCGGCTGATCAGCGCGCTGGTGGACGCACCATGATCCGCAACCTTGCAGGCAAGCTGGGCGCGCTCGGAACAAAAGCAAGCGACGCACCGGCGCTCCCTGCTTCCGTCATGCTCGAGCGAATAACGCGCGTTTCGCTGTCGACGAAACACGGTTGTGTGCGATTGTGCGACATTAATGGAATTAAGGAAGAGTCGGTTTGGGTACTGGGCAATACCGACCACGGTTGGGATAAAACAGACTGTGTTTTTTTTGATACCGAGACCACCGGCTTATCTGGCGGCGTGGGTACGGTAGCCTTTTTAGTCGGAGCGGGATGGTTCGAAGACAATCATTTTGTTATTGCTCAGTGGCTTATGACCGACTACGATGTGGAAGCTGATGTGCTTGGCAAAACACACGAGAGGCTGAGCCGCGCGCATTTTTGGGTGACATTCAACGGGCGTTCTTTCGATGTGCCCCTGCTCAGGTCCCGCATGCTTCTCCAGCGGACGCGTCTTGGAGATGATGAGCACGTTCATATCGATCTTCTGCATCCAGCGCGGCGCGTTTGGCGCGGACGGCTCGAGAGTTGTTCCTTGCAATCACTTGAACGCGAAATCCTCGGGTTTCATCGCCCCGACGACATTCCCGGTGCCGAGATTCCCGCGCGTTTCTTCTCGTACTTGAAAAGTCGGGATCTGCGATCGCTCGAGGACGTCATCCGACACAACCGTGAGGATATTGTTTCTCTCGCCGCGTTGTTCATCCTCATGGCGCAGGCCGTCGAATCGCCCGAAGCACTTGACTCACACGACGCCTACGGCCTTGGGCTGCTAAACGAAAAAAGTTCTCGCTTTGAGGCCGCCGAACGTTGTTACCGTCTGTCGTCCACAGGGCGAACGCTCATGATTTCCCAGATTGCCCTCGCTGCGCTGTATAAACGAACGGCTCGATACGCCGACGCGGCGCGCGTGCTTAGCGATGCGATCGCACGCCACCCGCATCTGCTCGACGCTCGCGTCAAGCTCGCTGTGATCTATGAGCGGTACTTGTCCGATGCCCAGTCCGCGTTGGACGTTACCGAGAGCGCTTTGCTGTGGTGCCGCATGTCGCGGTATGCCGATTTGAGCGCCCGTGAATCGCTTGAGCGAAGGTTTGCCCGCTTGCAAAGGAAGCAAAACGCCTCCTTAAAGAGGTTTTGAGGATCGATTCAGAGAATATTCGCCTGACAGGGAGGCATTTCATGCTTGGTAACGTACGCGCACTCCGCGCTTACTATTTGCACATGCGCGGCAAGACCGACAAGGCGAAAAAGGCCTACGAGGCCGCTTTTGCTGCAGGATGCGACAGCGCACGCTACTACTCGGCGTACGGAGTGCTTCTGCTGCGTGATAGCAAGTTCGCGCAGGCACGCGACTTTTACGAGGGTGTCATCGATCGGTTTGAGGGAAACAAAGCGCTCAAGCCCCGCAAGGATAAAAAGGGCAAACTAAAGGACAACCCGAAGTACAGAAAGGTGGACAAAGCCAACCTCAGCTTGAACTATGCGGTTTCACTGTGGAAAACGAACGACGTGGACAAGGCTGTGGACACGCTGATGCGCGTATACGCCAAGTTCAGGAACGCATCGTTGTACGGCTCGCTTGGCTTCATGCTCATCGAACAAGCGCGAGCGACGGGGGACTACGTGCTCGCGGAAAGGATCAACCTTGAAGCACTCGACTACGAGAGCGAAGACGCGGTGATCCAGGACAACCTCGGTCAACTTCGTTTTGATCAAGGCGACCATCAGGGGGCTGAGCCGTACTTGCGCAAGGCGCTCCAACTCAAGCCGCATCAGGTGGATTCCATGGTTTATCTTGCCCGCGCGCTTCACGCGAAAGGGGATGTCGACCAAGCGCTTGAATGGATTGATAAAGCGCTCTCGGAGGAGTATAAACCGCTAGGCACCGTGTCGAGATCGCAGGCGGAAGAGCTTAGGATTTTGTGGATGAAAGACTCGCAGGGGGAGCAAAAATGAGGGATTTTCGCATTGGCTTTATCGGTGTGGGCAACATGGGCAGCGCCTTGCTCAGGAGCCTCGTCGGCAGCGGCTTTCCGGCGCAGCGCGTGATGTGCTCGGACATCTCCGAAGAACAACTCCGCAACCTCGCTGTGCTGCACAGTGTTCATGTCACTCGTGACAACAAAGCACTCGCACAATGGGCGGACATCGTCATCCTCGTTGTCAAACCCGTTCACGCAAACGCGGTTCTCACGGACATCTCGTCAGAGATTGATGGTAAAGCTGTTTTCAGCATTGTCACGGGTATGAAGACAGTCGCACTGCGTGGCGTGTGCCCCAACACACGCGTTTTGCGCGTTGTACCCAACACGCCCGCGATGACAGGCGAAGGCATGACCGCGCTCTCCAAAGGGCATGATTTGACTGCGGAAGAGTTGGTGTTTGCCGAACGATTGTTCGAGTCTGCTGGAAAAGTGCTCTGGGTCGATGAAACACTGTTGGACACGGCCACAGCCGTTGTAGGCAGCTCTCCGGCGTTTGTCTACATGTTCATTGACGCGCTCGCGGACGCGGGCGTACGCAACGGTTTGCCGCGCGCGCAGGCCATACGGCTGGCTGCGCAGACCGTCCGAGGCGCGGCGACGCTTGTTCTTGAGTCGGGTAAACACCCCGGCGTTCTCAAGGACGAGGTGTGTTCGCCTGCCGGAACGACCATCGAAGGCGTGTTCGAGCTTGAGACCGGAGGTTTCCGCGCTGCAGTTATGAACGCGGTCGACAAGAGCGTCAAACGCGCACAGGAGATTGGCAGAGACGGATGAATGAAACTGTTTTGATTTACACGGACGGCGCTTGCTCCGGTAATCCTGGCGAGGGCGGTTGGGGAGCGGTTTTGATCTATAAAGAGAAACGCAAAGAGATCAGCGGATATGAGCCGCTGACCACAAACAACCGCATGGAACTGAGCGCGGCTATCAACGCGCTGGAAGCGCTCAACCGCCGAACCAAGGTCGACCTTTATTCGGACAGCACATATCTTTGCAACGCGTTCAACAAAGGTTGGCTGAAAACATGGAGCGCAAACGGCTTTATGCGCAAGACCGAGCCCGTACCAAACGCCGACCTATGGAAAAGACTCATCGCGCTGACCAGCGCACACGAGGTTGCATTCCATCATGTGCGCGGACACGCCGACGACGCTGAGAATAACAGGTGCGATGAGCTGGCACGAAAGGCCATTGTCATGGCAAGGGCAGAGGCTAAACTATATGCTAAAGACAACTTTAATTAATAATTTATCGAGGTTTTTTTGCTGTGCCGAGTTATTCCGCCGAATTTAGCCGCATGAAGACTTTGGAGCTCCGTGAAAAAATCGCAGGCCTCCCTGACTTTTGCGCGCAGTTTTTTCGTGCGTATGAAACGCAATCTTCCGTGCGTACGCGCATTGGTTACGCAATCGACTTGCGTACATTTTTTGAGTACCTGATAAACAATATCGACGATTTCACGCCCGTAGATTGCATATGCAAACTCACACTCAACGACCTTGAGCGCGTTACACTTACGCACATCGAAAAATTCACCAGCCATTTAACGCTCTATGAAGCGCGCACTGAAAACGCAACTTTCATGCGCGAAAACCACGCGAGCGGAAAAGAACGGAAATTATCGGCCATACGCTCATTGTTTCGTTACCTGTTTGACAAGGAGCTTTTGACAAAAAATGTCGCTTCCAAGGTCAAGCTGCCCAAGAAAGCCGACAAACCGATCGTTTACTTACAACCAGATGAGATCGTACGCATTCTCGACGCGGTCACAGACGGGGATCAACTGACCGTACGGCAACGCAAGTATCACGCGCTGACCAAGACACGAGACGTTGCGATGATCACGTTGTTGATAGGAACTGGCATTCGTGTCAGCGAATGTGTCGGGCTGAACCTCGAAGATTTCGACTTTAAGCAGGCATCCATGCTCGTGACTCGTAAGGGCGGTGACCGCGTCGTTCTTTACCTCTCCCGCGAGGTTCAAGACGCGCTTCTCCCCTACTATCACCAGCGCTGCGAGCCTTCTCTCGTGCCCCTTGCAGGTCACGAACACGCTTTTTTTCTTTCGCTCCAAAGACGCCGTATGAGCGTTTTGACCATTGAAAATCTTGTCAAAAAGTTTGCCCAAATCGCCGCGCCACTCAAACACATCACCCCGCACAAGCTGCGATCCACATTTGGAACAACACTCTACCAGCAGTCTGGCGACATTTACTTGGTGGCCGACGCGCTCGGGCACTCCGATGTCAACACCACGCGCAAGCACTACGCCGCCATGGCCGATGACCGCAGGAGACGCGCTGCGGAGATCATCAAGCTTCGTGATGATACATAGAAAACCGCCATCCCAATTGGGACGGCGATTCTATTTTGCGTGACCTTTAGCCTTTGCGATCCTTGATCTTGGCCGCTTTACCGGTCAAGCCGCGCAAATAGAACAGCTTAGCGCGACGCACACGGCCGCGGCGAAGCACCTCGATGTGATCAACGCGCGGGGAATGAACCGGGAAAATACGCTCGACGCCGATGCCGTAGGACATGTGACGCACAGTGAACGTCTCGCGGACACTGCCGTGACGGCGGCTGATGACCACGCCTTCAAACGCCTGCAAGCGCTCGCGTGTTCCTTCAACAACTTTCACATGAACGCGCACGGTGTCACCGACGCGAAACGCGGGTATGTCGGAGCGGAGCTGCTCTTTTTCCAGGATTTCAACCAACTTATGCATGAAAAACTCCTCCTTCCGGTCGTAGACGTTCGTGCCCGCGGCTTTGCCCGACAGAGGACCGTCTGTTTTCACAAAGCGTAGTATAACACACATCTCAGACAAAATGCAACATTGAAAGCACATTTCTTCTGTTGCTGAAACATCGTTGCTCCGCTATAATGAAAGAACAAAAGCGGAGGTGTGCCATGAAGAAAATACTGCTCCTGTCGAGTGCTTACACAGGGCATGGTCACAAGAGCATCTGCGACTCACTTTGTGAACAGTTCGCGGTCAGCGGCGATGTTAGCGTGCGCGTGGTTGAATGCTTCGCGCTGCTAGGACGGAGCGGCGTGCGTATCAGTAAGATGTACGGATCAATCACCAGACAGGCTGAAGACTTGTGGGAATTGATTTTTGACATTTCGTCATATTCGCCTCAAACCATAAACAAATTCGTTGCCGATGGCATACACGACAATTTGATGAAAGAACTCTATTCTTTCTCACCGGATCTGATTGTTTCGGTACACCCGCAATTCAACGGGTGCGTGCTTCATTGGCTTGAGCACTACAAGATCAGCATACCTTTTATAACGCTGTTGGCCGATCTCTGGTCCATCCATCCCGCATGGTGCGACAAGCGCGCAACAGCTATCCTCTGCCCCACCGAAGAATCCCTGGAAACCTGCGTCTCCTTCGGTATGCCGCGCGATATCCTCAAGCGAGTGGAGTTTCCGACGCGAAAGAGGTTCGTCGATGCAGCGAAAGAAAACGTCCGCCCTGATTGGGACGGTCAGCGCACGCTCTCCCTTCTCATGATGTCGGGCGGCGAAGGCAGCGGTAACTTGGCAAAAATATCAAAGCAACTGCTCGATCGGTTTTCGTGTAATGTCACAATCATCTGCGGCAGAAATGTGAAAATGAGACGCGCGCTTGAACGAAGCCTGAAACACAGGTACTGCGAGCGTGTGGACATTCTCGGCTTTTGCGAAAATGTGCAAGAGTTGATGCTCGCGTCGGACGTTATCCTGTTGCGCGCAAGCCCAAACACCATGTACGAGGCGATTGTGTGCAATGTACCCATGATCGCGACAGGCGCTCTCCCCGGGCAGGAAGCGATGAACCCGACGTTCATCACAAAGCACAACCTGGGCGTTGACGGCAGCGACAAGGATAGTATCGGGAGTATCGTGGCCGACCTTCTCGCCAAGAACGGCTTGAAACTCAAAGCCATCCGTCAGTCTCAGCGGGGTTTTGTCTGCTACGACGCCGCTAAGGATATCGCGGATTACTTGATGAAGATGGCTGTGCCAAAGACGGTCGCAATACCAAGCATCCCACACAGGCACCCGCAAATTTTGCGCGCCAGCCAGGCCATCAAACGCGCACGACGAATGATTCTCCATCTGCGCAGAGGAAAGAAAAAAACGCGGTCAGCAAGAGCCGAACCATGAATGCACACTCAAAAGCCCCTCCAAAATTGAGGGGCTTTTGTATACACCCCCTATTTAATCAGAGGGTAGTTGCTCATCGGGATCATTTTCGCAGGATCGACTTCATTCAGATACGCCTTGCCGTTGCCGTCTGCGCTTATGGTCATCGTGTCGATATCAACCGGATAAAGACCCTCGGGGCTGATCACGCATCGTGTCCACGCGGTTCCCGCCGCGTCCTTTTGCGTTGTTGAAGACTCGATGAACACGTGCTTCGGCGTAAATGCCCAGGGAGACTGCGCCCAGAGCTTGCCCTCGCTTAGTTTGCGTACCGCACCATCTGGCCATACAAGAAAACTGCCTTTTGATTCAGTGCTGACAAACACACACTCGCCAATAAAAATGACCATCATTAATTGGTCCTTTGCGGCAAAGAGCGTCTTGCGATTCCCTTTCAGAGAGTAACCATAGATGGTGTCACGCCCCCAATCAGCGGTGATGATCGTCTCGCCGGCGATGCCTTGCGGAGAGCCGCGCATGGAAAAGCCGAGTGACGTGACGCGGTTTTTGCTCAGCGAAAAACGTTTGAGCTTACCAACATAGGCATAGCAGACATCGCCAGACGCACCGATGGGCGAGTAAAACTCGCCTTGACGTTTTTCGATCACCGTGCGGTTTTTACCATCAGCCGTAAGCAAAATACTTCGATAGGGTTTGTTCGCCTCCGGCCGCGCGTAGATCATCACGCGGTTGTCCCACACGTGGAACGCTATGGTATCTTCCTCAAGCAGCACCGGTTTTGTGTTTTTTTCTCTGAGAGAGAGGCTAAAGAGGTTGTTGTTCTCAAGATACACCCAATGGCCGTCCACGACCGCCCCCGTGACCTCGCCGCTCGTAGTCGAGGGCGTCAACTCAAGTCCCGGAGCAGCAATCGCGGTGGTACACAAGCAAAATGTGAGGATAAAAGCGACCCAAGCGATCAGCCTTCGCATTCACGCACCTCAATTCACGTTAGTACATATTAGACGCACCCGGTTTTCAAAAGTTGCGCGCTGTGCTACCATGGGATTATGAATGTGCTTGGAATCATATGCGAATACAACCCTTTTCACAACGGTCACGCGTACCACATACGCAAGGCGCGCGAAGCGAGCGGCTGTGACGTAGCCTTTGGTGTGATGAGCGGGAGCTTCGTCCAGCGCGGCGAGCCAGCGATTGCCGACAAATGGATTCGCGCGCACGCGGCCCTGCTCGGAGGGCTTGACCTGATCGTTGAGCTGCCCGCTCTTTTTGCTGTACGCGCCGCACGGGATTTTGCGCGTGCAGGCATGTTCTTGGTCGGTTCACTCGGCGCAACACACTTCAGCTTTGGCTGCGAAGAACCCGCACCCTGCAGGCTCTCCATGCTGGCTGACTTGCTCGCAAGCGAAACACCCGCTCTTCAATCCGGCATCAAGCGCCATCTAGCGAGCGGTTGCTCCTACCCGCGTTCCATTGCGGCAGCTGTGGCCGATTGCCACCCAGAGCTCGCAAGCGTACTCACGCAACCCAACAACGTGCTCGCCGTGGAGTACCTGCGCGCATGTCATGAGTTGTCACTCGACATAACCCCCGTACCCGTCATGCGCACAGGCGGGCATCATGCGCCCGGTCTTGGCGAGTTCGCCTCGGCCTCGGCGATTCGAAAAGCCCTCATGAAAGATGAGCCTGACGACATTACCGGTTCGGTTCCGCCATACGCCATGGGCATGCTCACCGAGTACGCCGCACGCCATAGCTCGTATGAACTGCTCGCGCTGGACGCGCTGCGCACGCGCGCGGACGAAATCGAAGGTTTGCCAGATCACGAGCGTGGGCTCACGGACCGACTCCGCAACTCCGCCTACGAAGCGGCAACCTTTGCTGAAGCACTCGCTTTGGCGAAATGCAAGCGCTACCCGCTCGCACGGCTGCGCAGGCTGGCCGCACAGCTCGTGCTGGGCGTAACGCCGGCGCTGGTGGCCTTCGCACCACAGCCGGAGTATGCGCGCGTTCTCGCAATGCGTCAAGACGCACGTCCCCTACTGCGCATGCTCCGCGATTCGTCGCGCGTGCCCGTTGTCATGCGCAGCGGAGAGCTGAAGAACTTTTCGTCGGCGCGTATTGACATTCGCGCGACCGACGTTTTCGCGCTTGATCATCCGAACGCGCGTCCCGGACAAGATTTTTCGCGTTCCCCCGTCATCCTAGGCAACAAAAAATACGATGCGCCTGAATGAATAATTGCCCACTACCAGGATTTATGTCGGCGCGGGGCCATTCTGCCAATTAGCTTGGCCCGCCGACTGCTTTGTCGGCGGGCCTTAGAGTGCGATGAGCCTTATCAGTAAAGCGCGAGGTAGCGATCCAGTTCCCACTGCGTGATCTTCGTAATGTAGTCCGCCCATTCAGCGCTCTTTGCGTGCACATACCCCGTGTGAATATGTTCTCCCAGAATTTCACGCACGAGCGCGTCATTGCGCATCTCGTTGATCGCCTCGGAAAGATTGCCGGGCAGCGAGTCGATGCCAAGGTCGTTGCGCTGCTCCGTATCAAGGTTGTAGATGTTGCTATCAACGCTCGGCGGCGGAACAAGCCCGTTTTTGATGCCGTCAAGTCCGACGCCAAGACAGACGGAAAGCGCAAGATACGGGTTTGCGGTCGGGTCCGGGCAGCGCAGTTCGATGCGTGTGCTCGCGCCGCGTGCAGCAGGAATACGAATGAGCGGGCTGCGGTTTTGCGCGGACCACGCGATATAGCACGGCGCTTCGTACCCCGGCACCAAGCGCTTGTACGAGTTGACGAGTGGATTGGTCACGGCGGTGATGCCTTTGACGTGTCGCAAAATTCCCGCGATGAAGTGGTACGCGGTTTTCGACAGGCCAAGCACGCCTTCGGGATCGCAAAACACGTTCTTTCCATCGCGTTCGAGCGACATGTTGGTGTGCATACCTGATCCGGCGATGCCGAAGATAGGTTTAGGCATGAACGTCGCATGCAGGCCATGCTTCTTGGCGATGATCTTAACGACCATTTTGAATGTGAGGATATTGTCCGCGGTTGTCAGCGCATCGTCGTACTTAAAATCGATCTCGTGCTGCCCGCGCGCGCTTTCGTGATGGGAGAACTCGATCTCAAAGCCCATCTGCTCAAGCGTCATGCAGATCTCACGGCGCGCGGCCTCGCCTGTGTCAACGGGAGCCAAGTCAAAATAGCTCGCGTCATCGCTTGTGATGGTGGTTGGCCTTCCCTTTTCGTCGACCTGGAACAAGAAAAACTCGCACTCGCACCCGACGTTGAAACGATACCCCATGTCGCGTGCCGCCGTCATCCCGCGCTTGAGCGCGTACCGCGGATCTCCCAAAAAAGGCTCACCTTCGGTTGTGAAGACGTCGCATATGAGACGAGCCACCCTTACACCCTCTTGGTGCCACGGAAAGACCACGAACGTGTTGAGGTCAGGGCGCAGGTACATGTCGGATTCTTCGATGCGCACGAAACCTTCGATGGATGAACCGTCGAACATGACCTGATTGTTGAGCGCCTTTTTCAGTTGGGAAGCGGTGATGGCGACATTCTTCAGTTGTCCGAGAATGTCCGTGAATTGCAGGTGGATGAAGTGTACGTCCTGCTCTTTGACCATCCGTTCGATGTCCTCGCGCGTATATGTGGGCATCGTCAAGCCTCCCTCTTTTCTGGCATCATTTTTTAACAATATCGCCCGAAGGAGGAATTGTCAACCTGCATTTCAAAAACGTTCAGATAGGATGGCATCCACAACGCGTCTCGCGGTATCTTCAATGTCATCGCGGACTGCGACGATGTGGCGTGCAGACTCGACGCATAAGGACCTGTGTTCGCACGCACGCGACGGTTCATCATCCAGAAATACACAGACTGATCGTGTCGCCATGAGCCGCCGGTTTTCTTCATCAAGGACCGCGTTCTCGCCTGCCAAGACAACATGCAAAGGTGCCAGCCGGTCGGCGAAGAGACCCTTGCGCACGTTCACAAAGGTGAAACCCAGTAAATCAGCTGTGCGCTTGCCAATCTCCGCTGTGTTTTCGCCCGCCGACCCGATCAGGGTTACGCAGCTTGTTCCGAGCGCGGACTCTTGTTCAAGGCGGCTCATCGCCATGATTTGACGGAAAAACGCGGCCGTAACCGGACGCAGAGGAGCGCACGCAAGGCTTGCGCGGCTGCGGACGACCTCAGCCTCACGTCCGGCATCGAGCACTGCCACGCCCGCGCGTCTCTTGACCAGCGCTACCTCTCGGGATACGCCCATTCTCTTGCATAGGAGCGCGACGAGCTCGCGGTCAATGCCGTCGAGCTCATCACGCAAATCATTGAGTGTTTTCATATGGCTCTGCCTCTCAACACCAAGTGCATGTGGTCTATGCGCGCGTAAACACCATTTTCTCGCCATCCACCGTCACGCGGACGTGATCGCCGATGGCGATTTTTCCGCTCAAAATCTCTTCGCTCAACGCGTCCTCAACCTGCCTCTGAATCGCCCTGCGCAGGGGCCTTGCACCGTACTCGGGATCAAAGCCGACCGCGGCAAGATGCGCGCGCGCAGCGTTGTCAATCTCAAGCGTGATACCGCGTTCCGTGAGACGCTCAAAGAGCTGGGTGAGCATGATGTCAACAACGGAGCGAATGTGCGCTTCGTCAAGCGCGTGGAAAACGATCACTTCGTCGACACGGTTGAGGAATTCGGGACGAAAGCTGCGTTTGAGCTCATCCATCACGGATGCCTTCATCGCCTCATAACTCTTTTCTTTGTCCTGCGCGGAGACTCCGAAACCGAGCGTCTTTTGCTTCTTAAGCGTCGATGAGCCAGCGTTGGATGTCATAACGATGATCGCGTTGCGGAAATCAACCGTGCGGCCCTTTGAGTCAGTCAGGCGGCCGTCTTCCATGATCTGTAAAAGGATGTTGAAAACGTCTGGGTGTGCCTTTTCGATTTCATCAAACAAAACCACACTGTATGGTTTACGGCGGATCTGTTCGGTGAGCTGGCCGCCTTCGTCGTGCCCGACGTAACCGGGAGGTGAACCGATCATGCGCGAAATCGCGTGCTTCTCCATGTATTCCGACATGTCAATACGGATGAGCGCGTTTCTGTCGCCGAAAAGCGACTGCCCAAGTGCACGGCACAACTCGGTTTTGCCGATGCCTGTCGGTCCTAAGAAAATAAAAGATCCCATGGGGCGCTTGGGGTCCTTCAGCCCCGCGCGGGAGCGGCGCACGGCGCGCGCTACGGCGGACACGGCTTCATCCTGACCCACGACCATTTTGTGCAGCTCATCTTCAAGGTGCAAAAGCCTTGTCTGCTCGTCTTCCGTGAGCTTGCTCACGGGGATGCCCGTCCACATGCCCACGATCTGCGCGACGTCGTTTTCGCTGATGGACAAGTCGGTTCGCTGCGCTTTGCCTTCCCATTCTTTGCGCTGCTCGGTCATCTGCGTTCTGAGTTGCTGCTCCTGATCGCGGATGTGCGCCGCCTTCTCAAACTCCTGATTGCTGATCGCCTCTTCTTTTTCCTTACC
Source organism: Eubacteriales bacterium (assembly GCA_031548365.1). GTDB lineage: Bacteria > Bacillota > Clostridia > Christensenellales > UBA1750 > JAVBRD01. Next base: position 39,232 of record JAVBRD010000010.1, on the reverse strand, counting down.
GAGCGCTAATACTTTGTCTTCGATCTCCTTCATGTCGGGAGGTGCGGTGAAATTCTGGATGCGCACGCGCGAGCACGCTTCGTCCACTAAATCTATCGCTTTGTCCGGTAGGAAGCGGTCGGTGATGTAGCGGTCGGAGAGGCTGACGGCTGCTTCCATCGCTTCGTCGGTGATGCGGACTTTGTGGTGCGCCTCGTACTTATCGCGGAGCCCGCGCAGGATCTCAATCGTCTCCTGCTTGCTCGGTTCACCCACGGTCACGGGCTGGAACCTGCGCTCGAGCGCCGCGTCCTTTTCGATATGTTTCCTGTATTCGTCGATCGTCGTCGCACCGATGACCTGCATCTCGCCGCGCGCGAGCGCGGGCTTGATGATGTTGGCCGCGTCAATCGCTCCTTCGGCCGCGCCTGCGCCGATGAGTGTGTGCATTTCATCGATGAACAGAATAATATTGCCTGCCTGACGTATCTCCACCATCGCGCCTTTTAACCGCTCTTCGAACTCTCCGCGGTACTTTGAACCGGCAAGCATGGAACCAAGGTCAAGCATAACCACGCGCTTTTGGCGCAGCATCTCGGGCACGCTGCCCTCCACGATTTTTTGCGCGAGGCCTTCCGCGACCGCTGTTTTTCCCACGCCTGGCTCACCGATGAGCACGGGGTTGTTCTTCGTGCGGCGAGAGAGAATCTGCACGATGCGTTCTATTTCGTTTTGTCTGCCGATAACCGGATCGAGCTCGCCATCATGTGCGGACTTTGTCAAGTCGCGGCCATACTGGTTCAGGATGGGTGTGTCTTTCCCTCCACCGGCGGCCTGTTTCCCGTCGGTGGCTGTTTCGCCCGTGGAGAGCGTGTTCATGAGCTGTTCGCGTGCTTTTTTGATGTCGACGCCGAGGTCAATCAGCACGCGCGCGGCGACGCCTTCCTGCTCGCGGATGAGCGCTAGAAGCATGTGCTCCACGCCCACATAACTGTGGTTCAGGTTTTTTGCCTCGTAGAGAGACATTTCAAGCACTTTCTTTGTGCGCGGCGTATACCCGAAGCTCTCATCGAAGTTGAAGTCGCCCTTCCCGACCAAACGATCCACGGCCTGCCGTACGCGGTCAAGCGTCACGCGGTCGCCGAACGCTTTTTGGCACACATTGCCGCTGTCTCCCAGCAGACCGATGAGCAGATGCTCCGTACCAACGTAGTTGTACCCTGTCGAACGCGCTTCTTCTTGCGCGAGTGAGAGTGCGCGTTGCGCGCGCTCCGTAAAATGCCCGTATCCGGCCATGGTGTTCACCTCATTATTGTCGTTGTTTATTATCCGGCGGCGGTGGCCTCGATCAGCGTTTCCCGGACAAACTTCGCCCTAAAAACGTCGCGTTTGGCCTCAGTCATGTTCTCTTGATCCGATAAAAGAGAAAGTGACGCGGGCTGAACGTCGATCAGCAGCTTGTCGAGCATGCCCCTGTCGATCTGTACAAGATGCAAGTCCGACGCGAGCTTGACGTCCGACCACAGCTGCATACTCTCCTTGGAGCTCAGCCTTCGCGCGTGACTCATCGCCCCAAAGGAGCGCATGAGCTTATCCTCGAGCTCAAGCGATTCGCGCGAGGCGAAAACTTGACGCAGTCTGCACTCGCTCTCGATGACCTGCTTGGCCGCCGTCTCAAGTCCAAGACGTATGTCCGCTTCCGCGCGCCCGAGCGTGATCTGGTTTGAGAGCTGATAAAGGTTGCCGAGTGCTTCACTACCTTCGCCGTAAAGCCCGCGTACCGTCAGGCCCACTTTGCTCGCTGCCTGTACAATGTTGCCCATCTGCCCGTACATGGTCAACGCGGGTAGGTGGAGCATAACGGACGCTCGAAGCCCGGTTCCAACGTTGGTCGGGCACGCGGTCAAGTATCCCCATTGATCGTCAAACGCGTATGTCTCGCAGGCGTCCACGATATCATCAACCTCGTCCGCGAGGCTAGCCGCCTCATCCAGACAAAAACCAGGCAAAAGCGCCTGTATACGCAGATGGTCTTCCTCCCCGATCATCACAGAAACCGTTTTTTCCGCGTTAAGCATCACGGCGGCGGTCTCCTCGTTGCCGAGAAGCGCGGGGCTGATCAGGTGCTGCTCCACCATACGCAACCGCTCGATGGGCCGCATATCCCTGAGCCTGCGCAGCTCATACGCCTTACTGTTCGGGCTCGCGGCGATGGCTTCGCTCACGCGGCGCACCACGTCGGAAGACAAAACATCGTTTAACCGCCCGGGAAACGGCAAGTCCTCAAAGTTTCGCGCGAGTCTGACGCGCGTCGACACCACGACATCATCCCAACATGTTTCCATGTCTTACGCCTCCCTCGCTTCGAGCGCACGGATTTCATCACGCAGGCGGGCGGCTTGCTCAAATTCCTCGCGTGCAACACTCGCGGTCAGATCTTGCTTCAGGCGCGCGATCTGCGCCCTGCGCATGATCACGGGATCGCGAGCTTTTTTCGGCAGCTTACCCGAGTGCTGCGCGCGTCCGTGAATGCGTTGAAGCATGGGTTCAAGCGTTGCGTGAAAATCCTTCCAGCAATTAGCGCAGCCAACCTGCCCGGTCTTGCGCATTTCGGACAGCTCCATGCCGCAACGCGAGCACGTCGGGCCGCCGTCGACTTCACGCTCCTGCGACTCAGGGTCCCCGATCGGCCAAAACGCCTTGATAAAATCGTGAATGCTGATCAAATCGCCGAACGAGTGCTTCTGTGCGCATGCAATGCATAAAAACTTCTCCGTCTTTTTTCCATCCACCTCTGACAAGGTGTGTACCACCGCGGGGTTCTGCCCGCACTGCTGACACTTCATCTCGCATCCTCCTCTTGATTGAGCATGAGCGCGGTCAGCGCGCCCCTGAGCATCCCTGCGCGCAAAACATCACGCGCGGGAAACGGTTTAAGTGCGTTCTCCGAGACTGTCGCTGCAAGCAACCGGCATTCTCTGGCCGTGATGACTTCCGCACGCAGCAGCTGCTCCAAGAGTCCGTACGCGGACGCCTCATCAATCTCGCCAGATAGCTGCACGGTGACGATCTTGGACAAGTCTCCCATTTCCGAAGGAACCCTGACGATTCTGATGTACCCGTTGCCACCCCGTCTCGACTCTATTACGTATCCGCGAGCGACGGTAAAGCGTGTTGAGAGAACGTAGTTGATCTGGGACGGCGCACACCTGAAGTGCTGCGCAAGTTCATTTCGCTGGAGCTCTATGGCTTCGTCCTGGTCACTGAGCAGCGAAAGGATGAACCGCTCAATGTTGTCACTGATTCCAGACACGCGGTTGCCCTCCTTCTTGACTTTGTCTGACCTTGACCTTATTATATCAAAAAAACCGCCCGTGTCAACAGTTTTACACGAGCGGCAAAGAATTATTTACGTTTAAAATTTCAGATCGAACCCTCCGCACAGCGCGTCGATGATGGCACGCTCCGAGCCGGAGGAAACGCAGACCGCGATCTGTGTCTCGCTGGTGGTGATGAGAAGCGGGTATACACACAGCTTGGCCAGCGTGGCCAAAACACGGCCGGCGACACCAGACTGATGCTCCATACCCGGGCCTCTGATGGCGATTTTCGTAACGTCCTGGTTGATGTCGATCACCTGCTCAAGCGTAGACGAAAGCACGGGAATAGCTTTGGCGGCATCGGCGCGAGGCATGGTGAAGGAAATATCGACGCCGAACTCTCGCGGCGCTGCCTGGCTGACCATGTCGATGTTCACGCCGATCTCCCCAAGCGTCGTGAACACCTCCGCAACCTTGCTCGGCTTGGCTTCGATGCCGCGAACCGTGACGAGCGCCTGCCCTTCATCGACGAAAAGCGCTTGGACGGTCATCTGCTCCAAAAGCAGGTCATGCATAGTATAGAGCTTGCCGGGTGCGCGCTGAGCCAAGAACCTCGCGGCTTTGAGCGCGCCAAGAGCAAATATGCGCCGCGAAAACGCGGTGTGACGCACTTCGACCGTTTCATCCTGGCCAAGGAAGTAGACCGCGTGGTCGCCCGTCACCGATCCGCCGCGAACCGCGTGAATGCCAAGCTCTTTTTTTTGCCGCGTCTCGGTTTTGGTATGGCGTCCGTATACATACTCCTTGGAACCCGCGCATGCGTCGTTGATTGAGTCTGCGAGCATGAGCGCAGTGCCGCTGGGTGAGTCAACTTTGGCGTTGTGATGCATCTCAACGATTTCCACATCGAAGTCGGTCAACCCAAGCGACGCGTTCTTGACCAGATCCAGCATGACATTGACGCCCAATGAGAGATTGGCGCTCTTGAACACTGGTTGCGTGAGCGCCGCGTCGTTAATGACTGTCATCTGCTCAGGGCTTTGCCCCGTCGTCGCGATCACGCACGCGGCGTTACGCGTCTTGGCAAAATCGAGCACACCCTCAAGCGCGTCTGGTCTTGAAAAGTCGATGATTACATCCGCGGACATATCACACGCGTCCAGCGACTCAAACAGCGGAAATGCCGCGCGCGCTCCGGCGGCGAAACGGTCAACGCCCGCAACGACGCTGATGTCGGGCATCTCGGAAACAGCTTGGGCGATCACGCGCCCCATTTTGCCGAGTGCGCCGTTCAAAATGATGTTAAGCATCTGTGCCTCCACGAATCAAGCCAAGTTCTTCCATGCGAATTCGCAAAATTTTCTCGTTTTCATGTGTCAATTCAACCAGCGGGAGACGAACTGGGCCGACGTCAAAGCCGAGGATGCGCATTGCCGCCTTGACGGGAATGGGATTGACCTCGACAAAGAGCGACTCGACCAACGGGTTAAGCAGCATTTGCATTGCAAGACTTCCGTTCGTGTCGCCCTTGAGCCAACGCGCCACAAGTTCGTGTGTGAGCCTGGGGGCTACGTTGGCGAGCACGGAGATCACCCCAACTCCGCCGACCGACATCACAGGCACGATGTGGTCGTCATTGCCCGAGTACAAGTCGATCCTGGAGCGCGTGAGCCGCGCCATCTCAGTGATTTGCTTGATATCTCCGCTGGCTTCCTTCATACCCGCGATGTACGGGTTGCCGGCGAGCGACGCGAGTGTGGCGGGTGACATGTTGAGGCCTGTGCGTGATGGGACGTTGTATATGATGATCGGAAGGCGCGCGGCGTCGGCGATCACCTCATAATGCTTGATCATGCCCGCCTGCGTGGTTTTGTTGTAGTAAGGCGTGACGATGAGGAGCGCATCCGCACCGGCGTCTTTGGCCGCGAGAGACTGTTCCACGCACTCCGCCGTGTCGTTTCCGCCAGTCCCGGCGATCACCGGGATGGCGCCTTTGACGCGGTCAACCACCGCGCGGATGACCGCGAGCTTTTCGGAAGTCTTCATGGTTGAAGGCTCACCGGTCGTTCCACACGCTACGATCGCGTCCGTCTGGTTTTTGAGGTGGAAGTCCACCAAATCATTCAGCACCGCAAAGTTCACGCCATCGCGGGTAAAAGGCGTGATGAGCGCTACACCCGAACCCTGAAACACGCTCACGATCTTCACTTCCTTTCATGAGAAGCTTATGCCCTTCTGTGTTTTTTACGCGCTCATCGCACAAACAAAAAGAAAAGCATTCCGGTAAGGAATGCCTGTCGCGCACGCACACGGAAACTAACACCGTTGCGTTTGCGGCACAGCACTCCGCGAATTTCTCCGCGACAGTCGCAGATCTGTTTGACCTGCGCCCAAGAACGACTTGCGAAATCGCCCTTTCGGCGTGACCGCCTTTTATCCGCTTTCCCTGGGCCTTCGCGACCCTCCGGCGGCTACTCATCGGCTCACGCGCCTCTGACCGTTATTTGGTTTTATTATATGAGCACCAAATGATAAAGTCAAGAGGTTGTGCGGAAGCAGACTTCATGCTATAATGAATTCTGCTTGTGCGCTCGTAGCTCAGTGGATAGAGCGTTGGACTCCGACTCCAAAGGTCACACGTTCAAATCGTGCCGGGCGCGCCAAAAAAATCCTCACAACCAGCTAGGTTGTGAGGTTTTTCACATTTCTAGTCTTATTTCCGTTAGCAAGGCCGCCCTGCCCACCACCGCATCTCGCCTGCGGAACATCGCTCATTTTGTCCACGCGGGCAGGTCCAGCCTTTTACACAATGTCCTGCACCACCTCTAGTGCTCAACAGCGTGATCACGCAAAGCTCTACGCCGCACAGTTTATTGGAAACGGCAAAATGCCTGTCCACTGCGACAAAACAGCAGGTTTGTTTTTGTCCTTCGAGCTCATGCGCAATAGAGAGAGCCCGCGTACAGCAAGTGTTTCGTTTCCTTCCATGATGTGGTATGATTACCAGGGCCTACTACAACATAATACCAAGGAGAGTGCATCATGAAACCCTGGAAAAAGTACATTGCAGAATGCATCGGAACGGCAACACTTGTTCTGCTCGGTTGCGGGGTGGCCGTCATGGTTGGCGCGGTCGCGGGAGACGTTACAACCTCCGCGCGCGTCGCGGCCATTGCGTCGGCGTTCGGCCTGTCCATCGTCGCTGCCGCGTACGCCATCGGCGGGATCTCCGGCTGCCACATCAACCCTGCCGTCTCGCTCGGAGTGTGGATGTCCGGTAAAATGAGTGCCAATGATTTTATGATGTATGTCTTGTTTCAGGTGATCGGCGCGTTTATTGGCGCGTTCATTCTGCGCGCGATTATCGTTTCCTCCGGTTTGGATACCGCAGCAGTCGGCCTTGGGCAAAACGGATTCGGCGCGGGATACGGCATCGCGCTCAACGCAAGCGGCGCAATCCTTACAGAAATCGCGCTCACGTTTATTTTTGTTTTCTGCATCCTTGGCGTCACATCCGACGATTCGAAAGGCGGTGTCGCTGGGCTGGTTATCGGCGGCGCGCTCATGGTCGTCCACTTGCTTGGCATCAACCTGACCGGAACCTCGGTCAACCCCGCACGTTCCCTCGCTCCAGCCATTCTCGTAGGCGGAACCGCGCTTTCTCAGGTTTGGGTATTCATCCTTGCGCCTTTGGTAGGCGCGGCGCTCGCAGCGCTCACGCATCGTGCGCTCGCCCCAATAAAACGCTGAAATAAGCTTTACTCAGATAAAACGTGACGTATGACACGCTCAGCCCGCCGACTCTTTATCGGCGGGCTGTAACGCGCTGATTGCGCGTTGTAATACTCATTGGCCTTGGGGATATGGCTCTCTTGCAATGTCCAAATCCTGCCATGTTGGCAGAGGAGGAAAAGGCGCGGTCGGCAACGTTTGATACCAGTACGCTGCGGTTGATATGTCGTCTTGCCGCGCGACATACCGCGTGCCGTCGCTGTTCCAGCCGAGATCCTGCGCGGTCACACGCAAAGACCGCTTGAAGTGTATGGGATCGGTCACGTGAAAACGGTATAATCCGAGCTTAGTTTCCGATTCGTACCGTCCGTCGGGCAGGACGACCTGCGGCAATCCGCAGTATGGCGTAGAAAACGGTGTGTACGCCTGTCTAACCATGAAATCATACGCGCCGCAGAAGTAGTCCTCAAGCCCCGTTGACGCAATCGTCGGATGCTCTTCTCCGTCAAGAAAAAACTTGACCTCTCCCTCACCCCACCACGCGCCACTCTTGGGCGAGAGCGCCATATACGTCCCGACAAACTGGCCGCGCCCGGTGACGCCGTCCAAAATGGTGTACGGAACTCCTTTGGTAACGGGATTTTCCCGTCTAAACTGCGCGTGGAAGTACGCCGCATCCGGCGACACGGTCTCAAGCGCTAAGTTGATCTGATAATACACCGTGATGCTTGTTTTGTTCATGCTCTCAAGTGTCATCCTGAAGCGCTTTCTGAACGGCATGTCCCAGTAACACGCGAATGCTTTTCCGGGATTGACGTTGACCGGGAGCGCTGAAACCTGTGCGAATTGGTTCCATCCGGCACAGAAAAAATGCCCGACTGGACACTCGACCGAAGGCTGCTCTTGATCATCCCAGTACACGCGCAAAATGCTGTGCCGCCAGTTACCGGTTACGGTCATCCAAATGGATGTCACCCGCCCCTCGCCGCAAAAGTCACTCAGCGTGATCGTCTCACCCGCAGGCACGCGCACAAGCGGCGACACCTTCCAACCCACGCCAAGCTCGGACGCGGCAGCCGCGCCAGGTCCTTCAGTGGCAAGGCACGCGCCAGAACGTGCGCCCATAGGGTTTTCGGGCGATATCGTGCGGTTTTCGGTGTCGGTCATCTGCGAAAGCTGACGCATCATGGGTCATCCTCCTGTCATCGTCCATCGCCGATCAGCGACTCGACGACTTTATCGAGTTTTTTTCTCTCATGAATATCGAGCACATATCCCGTCTCATCTTCGAGGATCAACTCCACGCGCTCACCCACAGCGCACTTGACACTTGCGCAGCGACCATAACACATCCGATTGATTTCTTCGGCGAGCTTAAGCAATGGAGCAAGCTTTGATACCGCCAACGCGTCGCCTTCGCGCAGGAACGCCGCGTATTTATCCGTTGCCGCGCGTATCTCGTTCATGCGGTGCATGCCCACAAGCAGCGCGCATAGCACACGCTCACGAGGTGTCATGCCGTAGAGCGCGGCATTCATGACAATGTATGCGCCGTGTTCCTCGTGTTCGTCGTAATTGATAGAAAGTCCGATATCGTGCAGCGTGGCGGCGGACGCGAGCAAGCTTCGCCACGCGGGATCGCACAGACGGTGCACCGGTAAAAGCTGTTCATAAAGCGCCAGCGCAAGAGAGCGCATGTTAAGCGCGTGCGTAATACTTCCGCCGAGGAACCCCAAAAGGTTAACGATGCTGTGCTCCGTGACATCCTTCAGCACGGGATACGCGCCACCCTGTTCGCCCAGCAGGTAGCGGAAAAGAAGGCCTTCGCGCACGCCGCTGGTTGACACGATGATCTCGTCCGAACCAACGAGCTTCATGAGCACTTTAAGTGGCGTTAGGCCACCCATGATGATGTCCGCGCGATCCTTATCAAGACCCGGAATATCCCTGCGTTCGTCCACGCTCATCCGCCCCAGGTCGTCGATCAGGCGCAGTGCGGTCTTTGGCTCCATACTCATGCCGTGGACTGTGTCAAAAGGCCAGCTCATTCTTGCCGCGTGCATCTTGCCGAGCGCGCGGTTTGATCCTCCCACGATCACGAGCGGCATGGGCGGTATCCTACGGGAGGGGAAGCCGAGGAATTCGATGGACTCGAACTGTTTCGCGATCGCGTCTTCAAGCGATAGCAAACGTTCCGGCGAAGGTTTGCGTTCCGTGCCCAGCCACCGTTCGTGGAGCGTGATTGAGCCAAAGGGAATCGAGGTTACCCCCACGCACTTTCTGTTGCGAACGAGTGCAACCTCGCAGCTCGCCCCCCCCGTGTCCATCATGACAAAATCATTCAGCGCGATCGTGTTCTGCACGCCCGCAACCGAGAGACGCCCTTCCTCATCCCCTCCGATCACGCGCAAATCAATGCCCGATCGCTCCTTGACCATGCGGATGAATTCCGGACCGTTTTTTGCGCGTCTGATGGCCTCTGTAGCGACTGCCACCGTCTTCGTCACCTTGTAAGACGCGAGCATGGCGACGAAGTTGTCCAGGATGTCAAGACCGCGCTCCATAGCCTCACATGTAAGGCGGTTGTCCACAGACATCCCCTCGCCCATACGCGCATGCTCCTTGGCCTGACCCATGAGGCTGTAAGCCCCCGCGTCGTTGATGCGCCATATGTTAAGGCGCATTGAGTTGGAGCCGATATCCAGAATGCCTAGAATCTCCATGCCGTCCCCCCAATGATCAATGATCCGTCGATACCAACGCGCTTTTATTAGCGAGGAGCGTTTCTTGCGCACACACACCCGTGTCACGCAGACGCGTATACCCGTCGTTCGGGCCTAGACGCCAAGCATTGCGGGTGTCCGTCCACAAAAGCTCGAGCGTCGCAACAATTTCGTCTTGAATATGTCTGTCAAGTATGGGCACAAACAGCTCAACGCGCCTATCAAAATTTCTGGGCATCCAGTCCGCGCTCGATAAGTATACACGCCGCGATTCCCCCGATCCGAAAACACATACCCTGCTGTGTTCTAAAAATCTGCCCACGATCGAACGCACTTCAACGCGGGCCTTATCCCCGTCCGGCGCCCAGCAGCACACGCCGCGTACGATCAACCGGATATGAACGCCCGCGGCGCAAGCGCGCGCCAATTCGCGAATGACTTCTGTATCGGAAACTGAGTTCATCTTCGCAAAAATAACCGCGTTCTCACCGCGTTCCGCGTTCTCGGTTTGCCCTGCGATCAGCGAAAGCAAACAAGCCCTGCCAGTAAAAGGCGTAGCCGCGAGCGTTTCCATGCAAGCCTTGTTTGCGCGTCCGAAGATAAAGTCAAACAATCTGGCGATATCGTCGGTTATTGCGTCGTTCGCCGTGAATATGCCCATGTCGGTGTACTGTCTCGCGGTTTCGGGGTTGTAATTGCCCGTTCCGATATGCGCGTATCGGCGAACGCTTCCACGCTCTTTGCGTTCAACCAAAATCGCTTTGGCATGCGTCTTGAGTCCGGGCAAACCGTAGTGCACCTCGCAGCCTGCACTTTTAAGGCGTTTTCCCCAGTCGATGTTCTTCTTTTCCTCAAAGCGCGCCTTGATCTCGAGCAGCACAGACACGCGTTTTCCATTCCTCGCCGCGCGCTCAAGCGACGCGACTACAGGAGAGTCGTCGCCCACGCGGTACAGCGTCTGCGATATAGAGACGACGTCAGGATCGCGCGCCGCGCGCTCAAGAAAGAGCGTCACGGCGGAAAAACTGTCGTATGGCAAGTGGATGAAGCGGTCGCGCTTGCGGATGGACGCGAACAGCCCGTTCTGAGGCCAACTTCGTTCGCGAGGAACAGCAGGCGTGAAACGCTCAGCTTTTGCGATCGGCAGCTTGGTGATGGCGGCCAAATCCGAGAGACCCACCAAACCTTCGCACAAAAAGGTCCGATCGCGCGTTGACCCGATCGCGCGTACCAGCCATTCGACCAAATCGTTCTGCGCGTCCGATGAGATTTCTAGCCGTGTCACCCTTCCGAGCGTTCGGTTGACAAGCGCGGTCTGCACGGCTTCAAGCAAATCATCAGTGTCCGTATCTCTATAGTCCAAATCCGCGTTTCTCGTTACACGGAACGCGGCTTTCGCGATGACGATTTCGCCGGGAAACATTTCGCCAACATGCCGAAGGATATACTCCTGCGTGAGCACAAATATTTCGCCTGCTGCGAGCACCTTCGGGGTGGAGGCGGGAACCTGAACAATCGCCACACGCGGCGCATTCTCGTTCTCGCGCACTAAAACAACGGATAAACAGGCATGTCCTCCGGGAAGAATGGGCAGTCGATCGTTAAGCGGCAGCTTGAAGTATACCAGCGAAGGCATGATTTTTTTCCGAAAAACGGCGCGCAGATCGCGCTCGATCTCGCCCGAAAGTGTTTGCGCTTCGCGATACCCTTTCGCGAACACCAACGGCTTGAGCGTGCCGTTCCAAATGATCGCCATCCGGGCTTGCTGCGCACGGGAGCGGCTGAGCAACTCGGCGTGCACCTCTGCCGGCGTAAGCCCCGAAGGGTCGGTGTGCGAGTAACCGAGCGCGATCAAATCGGTGAGCGATCCCACGCGTACCATAAAGAACTCATCGAGGTTGGATGCAGCGATTGAGAGAAAGCGAACGCGCTCAAACAATGGCAGCTCCTCGCGCGTAGCTTCGTCCAATACGCGCGCGTTGAATGCAAGCCATGAAAAATCCCTGTTGATGTATTCTACTTCCAGCATGTTCATCCTCTCTAGCATACCACGTGGAGTGCAATATATCAAAAAAACGCCCAAGCCAAATGGCTTAGGCGTAATTAACCGATGACTAGAACTTCAGGCTGTTGAGTTTGATCCCCGGGCCCATCGTCGCGGAAACGACGACCGAACGGAGATACGTTCCCTTGGAAGCGGCGGGCTTGGCCTTGACAACCGCATCCATAAGTGCGCTGAGGTTCTCGGCGAGCTTTTCCCTGCCGAAGGATTTTTTCCCGATCGGCACGTGAATGATCGCCGTGCGGTCAACGCGGTACTCGACTTTACCGGCCTTAATGTCGGCGATCGCGCGCGCGATGTCAAGCGTTACGGTGCCGGACTTCGGGTTGGGCATGAGGCCCTTGGGACCAAGTACGCGGCCCAAACGACCGACAACACCCATCATGTCGGGGGTGGCGACGCAGACGTCGAATCCGAACCAGTTCTCTCCTTGAATCTTGGCAACCATATCCTCGGCACCGACAAAATCGGCTCCGGCCTTTTCGGCCTCCACTGCCTTGTCACCCTTGGCGAACACCAGCACGCGGACGGTGCGCCCTGTGCCATGAGGTAGAACAACTGTGCCGCGAACCTGCTGGTCAGCATGCTTGGGGTCAACGCCCAAGCGGGCGGAAATCTCAATCGTCTCATCAAACTTCGCTTTGGAAGTCTCAAGGACCAGGTCAAGCGCTTCGTCGGTGTCGTACTGACGCGCGCGGTCGATCAGCTTGGCGCTGTCAACGTACTTCTTTCCGTGTTTCATCTCGTTTTCCTCCTCGTGGTACCTGCGGGTTAAAACCCTCCCACTTTGCTAATGGCCCTGATCACTCAGCGACGGTTACGCCCATGGAACGCGCGGTTCCGGCGACCATGCGCATGGCCGACTCAAGACTGGCTGCGTTCATGTCTTCCATCTTGGTTGAAGCGATCTCTTTGACCTGGGCCTGCGTGAGCTTTCCAACCTTGTCTTTGTTGGGCTTGCCGGAAGCGGACTCGAGATTGAGCGCTTTCTTGATCAAAACGGCGGTCGGGGGCGTCTTGCAGATAAAGGTAAAGGAACGGTCGGCGTACACCGTCAAAATGACGGGGATAACATAGCCGACTTGTTTGGCGGTCCGCTCATTGAACTCCTTGCAGAAGCCCATGATGTTGACGCCGTGCTGGGACAACGAAGGCCCGATCGGCGGTGCGGGGGTCGCCTTGCCACCGTTGACTTGGAGCTTAACGACAGCGGTAATCTTTTTTGCCACGACTGACACCTCTCTTACATTTAACGTGTTGTGGTAAGTGGCGGAACAGGTGTGGTTCCTCCCACGCGGGGCCTCGCGGCCCCGAACAAAAGCCCGCGCTTCGCGGACAAGTGTTTAGAGTTTCGTGATCTGACCGAACTCGAGCTCAACGGGCGTATCGCGTCCGAACATCGAGACGTTGACGCGCACCTTTTCGTGCTCCATGTCGACAGTGGCGATCACGCCGACGAACGTCTCGAGCGGACCGCTCGTAACGCGCACGTGATCCCCCGGCACCATGTTGAACTTGGGCGCGACTCGGTTGACACCCATGTTCTCAACTTCAGCCTGGGTCAACGGAATCGGTTTTGTGCCGGAACCGACAAACCCCGTAACGCCGCGCGTGTTGCGCACGACATACCAGCTCTCGTCGGTCATCACCATTTTGACCATCACATAACCGGGGTACAGCTTACGCTGAACAGCGTGCTTCTTGCCATTCTTCTCTTCCAGCGACTCAACCACAGGAACGCGGACTTCCTGAATGAACTCTTGAAGCCCACGGTTCTCCACGGATTTTTCAAGGTTGGCCTTGACCTTGTTTTCGTAGCCGGAATACGTGTGAACGACATACCAGTTGCCAATATCCATCATCTATACCCGCTAAAACGCCAGACCGTAGATCTGGAGCAGGCCAAAGTCGATGATGCCGACGACGGCGGCCACAATGATCACGAAAACAGAAACCACAAGCGTGTATGTGATCAGTTGCTTGCGCGTCGGCCATGTGACCTTTTTCAGCTCCGAATAACTCTCCTTGAACGGCCTTGCGATGGCCGCACCGATGCGCTTGACACGTTCGCCGAAACTAACCGCTACTTTCTTATCCTTCACGGTCAACGCTTTCTTCTTATCTTCGCTCATGTGAATCACCTCATCTACGCCTACGCCAGCCAAACGTGCGTGTTTTGCCGGTTACCTCGTCTCACGATGCGCAGTGTGCTTGTGACAGAAACGGCAATACTTGCTCATCTCGAGACGATCGGGGTTGTTCTTCTTATTCTTCTTGGTGTCATAGTTGCGCTGCTTGCACTCGTTGCAGGCCAAAGTTACTTTAACGCGCATGACGTTCACCTCCGTCTTTGGGGACATTCAAAAGGCGCCCTTCACAGGCGCTTAAGGATTATAACACAGCAAATTCTGTGTTGTCAAACTTTTTCTGCGCTGAAGTACCCTAGGAAAATTGTTCTGCATATATGCAATTAATCATTGACACTTCCTGCATTTTCATGTATTTTTACCTCAATTCGACAAGCCCGCGCCAACGCAGTTAAGCCAGTATTACGTACGCTTACCGAGCATTGGATGCGGCGCTTTTTTTATAGAGAGCCTGCCGCCACATAAGAAAGGGGAAGCTGAAGCATGCTGCAAGTCAAACCAGAAGCGAAAAAGAAAAAGGCAATGCCGCACTCCTACGTCATCCTCGCCCTGGTGATCATCTTCGTGGCCGTACTAACCTACATAATTCCCGCCGGACAATACGACAAAGTCGTCAACGCTGCCGGGCGAAGTGTAGCCGATCCCAACAGCTTCCACTTTGTTGAACGAAACGCGACGACTTTATTTGGTCTGTTTCAGGCTATACCCAAGGGGCTTGTCAACGCAGCCGATATCGTGTTCTTCATCTTCTTAATTGGCGGCGCGTTCGAGGTCATCCTCTCCACAAAAGCGCTTGAGGCCGCCATCGGCCGTTTTGCCATCTCCATTCGCAAGTTCGACATCCTCGTCATACCCATGCTGATGTTCATCTTCTCTCTGGGCGGCGCGACCTTTGGCATGGCCGAGGAGGTCTTGGTCTTCATCCCGCTCGCGGTCACCCTTGCTCGCGCACTCGGCTATGACGCGCTGGTGGGCCTTTCCATGTGCTCAATCGGCGCCGCGATTGGCTTTAATTCCGGCTTCATGAACCCGTTCACGGTCGGTGTCGCGCAGGGTATCGCTGAGCTGCCCATGTTCTCGGGCATGGAGCTGCGCATCGTCGTCTGGCTGGTCTACCTCGCGGTCTCTTCCGCTTTTGTCATGCTCTACGCCAAAAAAATAAAGAAGGATCCCGCAAAGAGCATCGTGATTGAGACGGAGCTTCAGGCAAAAGACAACATGCTTGACCTCAACAACATCCCCAAGATGACCAAGACGCAAATCGCCGTTCTGCTCGCTTTTGCGGGTGGTATGGGCATTTTGGTCTTTGGCGTGTTTAAGTACGGTTGGTACATCACGGAACTGACGGCCATGTTCCTGGGCATGGGCATCGTTTGCGGCCTGATCGCACGCATGAGCCCGAGCGATATTGCCAAAAGTTTCGTTCAAGGCGCCAGAGGCATCGCGTTCGGCGCGCTTGTCGTGGGCGTTTCTCGCGCGGTTCTCGTGGTCATGCGCGAAGGCATGATCATCGACACGGTGATTTACGGACTCTCCAACGGCCTGAAAAACCTGCACTCCGGCGTATCTGCCGTGGCCATGTACGCGGTGCAGATTGTCATCAACACGTTTATCCCTTCCGGTTCGGGACAAGCCTCCGCCACCATGCCCATTATGGCTCCTCTTGCCGACGTACTGGGCATCACCCGACAAACCGCTGTCATGGCGTTTCAGTTTGGCGACGGTTTCACCAACTCAATCATCCCGACCGGCGGCATCTTCGCTGCTTTGTCCATCGCGGGTGTGACGTACGACAAGTGGCTCAAGTACGTCATGCCGCTGATGTACATTTGGATCGGGCTTGGAGCGGTCTTTGTCCTGATCGCCAACGCGATATCCTTCGGACCATTCTAACTTGGAGGTAACCATGCTCGACACACTCAAAAAGACCGTCTTTTCCGCCATCGACACTTACGCTTCGGAAGTCTTCGCGCTGAACGACGACATTGCCGATCACCCGGAAATCTCCGCGCAGGAGTTTGAGACATCGAAAAAAATCGTGTCCTTCATGCGCAAGCACGGATTCGATGTCACTGCGCCATACGCGGGCCTTGAGACCGCGTTCATCGCAAAAACCGGAGACGGAAGTTACAAACGAAACATCGCGCTTCTAGCCGAGTATGACGCGCTCCCCGCGATCGGTCACGCGTGCGGCCACTGCGCGAGCGGTTCCCTGAGTATACTGGCGGCGATCGCCCTGTCCAGTGTGCAAAAGGAGCTTGGCGCGAACGTCCATCTCATCGGCACGCCCGACGAAGAACGTGCTGGGGCAAAGTGCAAAATGGCCAATGACGGCGTTTTCGATGGCTACGACATCGCCGCCATGATCCACATGAGCTCAAAAAATATGGTTACATCGAAATTCCTAGCGCTCGACTCGTTCCGCTACACATTCCACGGCCAGCCAAGCCACGCCTCCGCCAGCCCCTGGGAAGGCCGCAACGCTCTCAACGGCGTCACGCTCATGATGCACGCCATGGACATGCTGCGCCAGCACGTCCGGCCTGATGTGCGTATGCACGGTTACATTGACTACGGCGGAGAGGCTGCAAACATCGTTCCAGCCAAAGCCTCCGCGGAGATTTATGTCCGCGCAGAAGAACGTGCTTATCTCGACGAAATCGTCAGAAAGGTCGACGACTGCGCCAAGGGCGCGGCCATCGCCACGCAGACGACGTTTGACCGCGAGCCCACCGCCTACCCTTATGACAACCTCAAGAACAACGCTACCGGAGAGCGTATTCTCACTGAAGGCTTTGAATCTCTCGGTTTGCCCGTCTACCTGCACAACGCCGCGCTCGGTTCATCCGACGCCGGCAATGTCAGCATGCGCTGCCCGATGTTCCACCCTTCCATCTCCATTTGCGAGGAAATGGTCCCCACCCACACCGTGGAGTTTGCCAATCTGATGAAGACCGAAGCCACGCACCGCGCCATCGTCAACGGCGCAAAGCTCCTCTCCATCATGATGCTCCGGCTATTTACCGACGAAAAGGAGCTTGCCGCGCTCAAGGCTGATTTTGCGGCAAAGTAACAACCGCAAAAAGTCTCGAAATATCGCTTGACCTTGCCTCTTAACTGTGCTATTTTACATCCAACTGAATAGGTTTCGGAATACCTTATCCGGAGAGGTCGAGGGACGGGCCCGATGACACCCGGCAACCGGCGCGAGAGCGTGCGGTGCCAATTCCCGCAGTCAGACTTTGTCTTGGCTGGAAGATGAGGTGGCTTGTTTCTTTGAGCAGCGCCTTATCTCTATGGGCGCTGCTTTTTTATGCGACAGAAAGGATGACCAAAATGGCACTTTGGCATTTCACGAGTGAATCCGTCACTGAAGGACACCCCGATAAAATCTGCGATCAGGTCAGCGACGCTATCCTCGACGCGCATCTCGCGCAGGATCCTGCCTCACGCGTGGCGTGTGAATGCTGCGCGACCACAGGCGTGATGATGATCATGGGCGAGGTCACATCAAAGGCGGCCGTTGACTGCCAGGGCATCGCACGCAGGGTCATCGAGAACATCGGATACACCGACGCGAGCTACGGCTTTGACGCGGCGTCGAGCGCAATCCTCGTGGCGCTCCATGCGCAGTCGCCCGACATTGCCCAGGGTGTGGACATGTCGTACGAGAGCCGTCTCGGGGGCGAGCTTGATCAGGGCGCGGGTGACCAGGGGATGATGTTCGGCTTTGCGTGCAGTGACACGCCCGAGCTCATGCCTCTGCCCATCGCCTTGTCTCACGCGCTCACGCGTCGCCTGGCGCTCGTTCGCAAAACTGGCGAGCTTCCGTGGCTTCGCCCTGACGGAAAATCGCAGGTGACCGTGAAATACGATGGCGGCAAGCCAGTTTCCATCGACACTGTGGTCATATCCACACAGCACAGCCCCGACGTTGCGACGGAGACGATTCGACAGGAGATCATCCGGCGGGTCATCAAGCCCGTCATACCGGCTAACCTTTTAACCGATGAAACCAAGTACCTGATCAATCCCACCGGGCGCTTCGTCATCGGCGGCCCGCAGGGCGATTCCGGCCTGACCGGCCGCAAAATCATTGTGGACACATACGGTGGTTTTGCC
This sequence comes from Eubacteriales bacterium, assembly GCA_031548365.1. Taxonomy (GTDB): domain Bacteria; phylum Bacillota; class Clostridia; order Christensenellales; family UBA1750; genus JAVBRD01. The sequence goes on along the minus strand of JAVBRD010000010.1, from coordinate 21,147 downwards.
CGCCACGGCGGTGGCGCATTTTCGGGTAAGGATCCGAGCAAAGTCGACCGCTCGGCGGCGTACATGGCACGATACGCGGCTAAGAACGTCGTCGCATCCGGCCTAGCCACGAGATGCGAGATCGAGCTTTCATACGCCATCGGCGTCGCCCATCCCGTTTCACTTTGGGTGGAAACGGCGGGAACGGGCCTCATCCCTGATTCACAGATTTCCAAGTGTCTGAAAGCTTGTTTCGACTTCAGGCCGGCCGCGATCATCCACGACCTCGGCTTGCGCCGCCCTTTATATGCCGGCACAGCTTCATACGGACACTTTGGGCGCGCAGACCTTGACCTTCCTTGGGAAAAAACAGACCGGATTGCGATCCTAAAGGAAAAAGCCGGACGCTGAGCAGCAACAGGATTTTGCGCGACTTTGGAGAATAGACAGAACAATAGTTTTGTTTATTCTCTTGTTTTGTGAGGTCACCATGGCTTATGTTGAAGGCTCGGTTCACGAGATCGTGTACCGCAATGATCGCAACGGTTTCACCGTCCTCATGCTGCGGGTCGGGCGCGCGAATGAGACGGTTGTCGGCGTGCTCCCATTTGTGCAGGAAGGTGAGTCCGTTCAGGTGACGGGCGAGTGGGTCGACCATCCCGACTACGGGCGACAACTCAAGGCAACCTCCTGCGAAACCGTGATGCCGGTATCGACATCCAGCATTGAGCGCTTTCTCGCGTCAGGAATCATCAAAGGCGTAGGGCCCGCAACCGCACGCAACATCGTCAAAGCTTTCGGTGAGGCGACGCTTTCCGTGCTTGATTTATACCCTGAGCGCCTCGCCGAGATATCGGGAATCGGTGCGGCGCGCGCGGAAATCATCGGACAGAGTTTTCAGCAACACCGCGGAATGCAAAAAACCATGGTTTTTTTGCAGGAACATGGTATCTCACCCGCGTACGCAATGAAAATATGGAAGACCTGGGGCGATACAGCCGAGACGCGCATTTCGCAAAACCCGTACAAGCTCTGTGATGATGTAGCGGGCATTGGGTTTAAGATTGCGGACAAAATTGCCATGTCGCTCGGTGTGCCGCAGGACTCACCGTTCCGTGTGCGCGCGGGCATCAAGCACGTGCTCGAGGCGGCGTCAATGTCCAGCGGCCACACCTACCTGCCCTATAGCGAGCTGATGCGCGCGGCGCAGGAGATGCTCGAAGTGGATCCTCACCAACTGTCCGAGGAGCTTGAGGCTTTGACCATCGAACGCAGCGTCGTGCGTAAGATCGTCAAAGACACCGACGCCGTCTACACACATCAGGCATTTTCGATGGAATGCGAGGTCGCGCGCAGGCTGTACGAGTTGTGCTTATCAGCGACTCCGGACGGTTTTCCCGACGCAGAAAAAGAACTCAGTCGGTTTGAAACCGACTCGGGTATGCATCTTGCGGGTCAGCAGCGGCAAGCGGTTTTGACCGCGGTGACTTCTGGCGTTACCGTTGTCACCGGAGGACCGGGCACGGGCAAGACGACCATCATCAAGGCCATGCTCTACCTGCTCGCCGCCGAGGGCAAAAAAACGCAGCTCTGCGCACCCACGGGCCGCGCTGCGAAACGCATGAGCGAGGCGACCGGCGTTGAGGCGCGCACCCTCCACCGCCTGCTTGAGTACGCGGGGTCATTAAGCGAGGAGAGCGTCCAGCTCTCCTTCGGGCGTGATGAGGAGACGCCGCTTGAGGCGGACGTTGTGATTGTGGACGAGGTATCCATGGTCGATCTCTCGCTCATGCGAGCACTCCTTCGTGCTCTCCCCTCCTCCACACGGCTGATGCTGGTTGGCGACGCGGATCAGCTGCCCTCGGTCGGCAGCGGGAACGTGCTTAAGGACGTGCTGGTATCGGGCGCGGTTCCTGTCGTGCGGTTAACCGAAATTTTCAGACAGGCGGCGTCCAGCCTGATCGTGGTCAACGCGCACCGCGTCAACCGCGGCGAAATTCCCACATACAACGAAAAACAAGGCGACTTCTTCTTTGAGCGAAGAGAGGCGTTCTCCTCCGCCGTGGACACGATTATCGAATTGTGCCAGTCGCGTCTCCCGCGGTTTTTGGGTATTGACCCCATGGACATTCAAATCCTCACCCCTACGCGCAAGGGTGAGTGCGGCACGCTGTCACTCAACGTCAGACTTCAGGACGCGCTCAACCCCAAGGAGACAGGAAAGCCGGAGATGAAGTACGGCGACCGGCTGTTCCGCGTAGGTGATAAAGTCATGCAGATCAAAAACAACTACCAGGCGGAATGGGTTCGCGACGAAGGCATGATTGCAGAATTCCGCGGCTCAGGCATTTATAACGGCGATATCGGCTTTGTGTACGGCGTCAACGCAAGCGACCGAACGCTGGTGGTGCGTTTTGACGACTCGCGCGATGTCACGTACGACACGACGAGCCTTGACGAGCTTGAAACTGCGTTTGCGGTGACTGTGCACAAAAGCCAAGGCTCAGAGTTTGAATGCGTGGTGATCCCGGTGATGCCTGGCCCCCCCATGCTGCTCACACGCAATCTGCTCTACACGGCGATCACCCGCGCGAAGAAGCTGTGTGTGCTGGTTGGCCGCGAGGATGTCGTTGCGATGATGGTGGGCAACGACGAAGTCACAACCCGCTACTCCGCGCTGGACGAACGGCTGCGCGCACTGAACGCTCTCAAGGAATCATGATGAACGCGCTTGTTTTGCGTCATGCGGGATTAGCGGCTCAGGCCGTGCTTGATGTGCTGTTCCCACGCGTCGAATGCTGCTCGTGCGGCGAAGAGCGTCTGCTTGACAATGGCTTGTGCGGCGTGTGCAAGGAAACGATGGTGCCTCACGGCGCTCGCGAGAATCACGCTTTGCTGACGGGACTCTTTGCAGCTTACCGATATGGCGGTGCCGCGCGCGAAATGGTTCACAGACTCAAGTTTGACGGCCAACGCGATGTGGCGCGGTTCATGGCGGATGCGATGCTGCCTTTCATGCCCGCAAGCGATGCCTTCCTCGTCCCCGTACCCATTCACTCATCACGGCGGCGGGAGCGTGGATTCAACCAATCCGATGACATCGCGCGCCACATTTTTTTGCAGGGAGGACCTCCCGTGCTGCGTGACGGCCTCATTCGCACGCGTGCCACCCGTCCGCAAACAGAGCTTTCGGGCGATGAGCGACGCGCGAACATGAGGCATGCGTTTGTTGCCAACAAGAGACGCGTAAATGGTCGCCATCTGGTTTTGATCGACGATGTATACACGACCGGCACGACGTTGTCCGCATGCGCGCAAGAGCTATTTTCAGCGGGTGCACTGCGCGTGTATGCGTTGACATTCGCGAAAACTGCGTTTGACGACGAAGAAATGACACGGAACGGCTAAATTTCGCTGAAATGCCCGGAAAACGAATTTGGACGTATTGCTTTTTCGCTACCAATGATTTATGATGTCACTATGTTCGCATTTGTCAGGTCTGTGGTTGAAAATCGATGCCAGTCGCGGGCGAAGCGATCCACGTAAGCCGGTCAAAGACCGGTGAGCACGGCGCGATCTAGATGTAAGACCGACCGGGAAACCGAGAGAGACGGCGTGAGCGGAATACACCGCAGGCAAAGTCTCCAGTCGGCGAGTGTGGGGGCAAAGACCAGGTCAGCTTTCAAATGCAAGCAAAACATATTAGCAGGGGGATCCCAAATGTCCATGTATGTCGACGAAACCTTGGCCTGTCGCGATTGCGGCGCGGAGTTCATTTTCTCCGCCGGTGAGCAGGAATTCTACGCTCAGCGTGGTTTCCAGAACAAGCCGACCCGTTGCAAGGCTTGCCGTAACGCGCGCAAAGGCCAGAGCGGAGACGGCGCCCGTGAAATGCACGAGACGGTCTGCGCCAACTGCGGCGGACCCGCGCGCGTTCCCTTCGTTCCCCGCACCGATCGCCCTGTGTTGTGCTCCGCCTGCTTCTCTCAGCAGAGCGGCCGCTAAGCTGATCGCCATCTCCCTCCGGCTTGCCGGTGGGAGATATTTTTTTGACTTGCTACCCGCCTTCGCCGATTTTTTTATTGACATGGCTCTTTGGATACGCTATGATAGCGCAAAACTCATGTGAGGTGCCAACCGTGCTTCGACTTACGCAGTCAAAACGAGTTATGATTATGCTCAACACCCGCTGACGAATAAACGTCGCGGGTGCAATGCGGCATCCGCGCCGAGTGTGGGCTTGACCGCCGCTCCGGTGCAAACCGGGGCGGCGGTGTTTATTGTTACACAAAACGAGATAGCAGGGGGGCGTCGGCATGGGTGCTGCGGTGGAAACACACGCACTGACGAAAGAGTTTGTCGCACGGGTACGCGAGGCGGGTCTGAAAGCAGCGTTCGGTTCGCTAGTTAAAGCGGAGTATAAGCACGTTCTGGCGGTGGATGGCGTGGAATTTTCTGTCGATCAAGGCGACATGCTCGCGTTCATCGGCCCGAACGGCGCGGGAAAGTCAACGACGATCAAAATGCTGACAGGCATCCTCCACCCCTCTTCAGGAAGCGCAAGCGTACTTGGGCACAACCCGACGACAGAGCGGCTGGCTCTCGCGCGCAAAATCGGCACGGTCTTCGGGCAAAAGTCACAGCTGTGGATGCACCTGCCGCCCATGGACAGTTTTTTACTGCTCGGCGCGATATATGATATCGAGAAGGAGTCTTTACGCAAACGCGTCGACGAGCTGACCGACCGTTTTTCACTCGGAAGTCTGCTCAAGACGCCGGTGCGCAAGCTCTCGCTTGGGCAACGCGTGCGATGCGAGGTCGCTGCGACACTCCTGCACCAGCCCGAAATCCTGTTTCTAGACGAACCGACCATTGGCCTCGACGTGATCGTCAAGCGAGAGATACGCGAGTTGATTCGCTCCATGAACAAAGAGCGCGGGACGACCGTTTTTTTGACGAGCCATGACGCGGGCGATGTCGAACAGCTGTGCCGCCGCGCGATCGTAATAGATCATGGAAAGATCGTGCTTGACGAGCCGGTCAAAAAACTCAAACATGACTATCTGTCACGCAAAGTCATCTCCGTGCGCTTTAACGAGCCGCAGACGCTCACGCCGCCAATCGGTGTGGCGCTTGAGAAGGGAACGGCGTACGCCGCGAGGCTCAACGTCGACACGCGCGCGGTCTCCATTGACGAAGCACTCCGATATGTAACCCAGCAAGGCGGCGTTGCCGACATCACTGTGGAAGACCCGCCCATGGAAGAGGTCATCGAGGCCATTTTCCGCGGAAAATCCGGAGGTGAGAGCGCTTGACTGCGGCCAGAAAATATGCAACCATTTTCAGGATTAACGTACTCGGTTCCTTTGTGTACCGGAGCAACGTGATCGTGGGCGCACTCTTCTACTGCATGTTCATCAGCGTGTTTTTCTGTCTATGGACGGCGATCTATCGAAGCGGCGCTGTCAACGGCTATACACGAACACAGATGGTGTGGTATGTTTGCGTATCCGAGCTGATCATCTATGCAAGCCGCACACAGATTTTTGGCCAAATGAGCAACGACATCAAAACCGGGGAAATCGCCTACCCACTCACACGCCCGTGCAGCTACATACTGATGCAGGCGTCCTCCGCGCTCGGCTCTTCCATGTTTTCAATGGTGGTCACGGCGTGCACGGGCATCATTCTCGGATTTGCCTACGTCGGCCCCATCGAGGGATTCCGCATTGAAACACTTCCGTTTGCGCTCATCAGCATCGCTCTCGGCATCGCGCTCAACCTTATGATTTCCATGGCGCTTGGTTTAACGGCGTTTAAGTTTGAGGAAAACCGCGCTTTCAACTTCCTCTACGGGAAGCTTGTGTTCATGCTGGGAGCCTTCATTCCCGTGGAGTTTTTGCCCGAATGGCTGCAGGGTATCGTCAAATGCCTCCCATTTTCTTTTGTCGCCTGGGCACCGTGCCGCCTGACAGTCGCCTTTTCGTGGGACTTTTTCGTATACGCAGTACCGATGCAGCTTTTCTGGATTGCTGTCGCTACAGGCGCCGCGACCCTTTTGTACAGGAACGGCATTCGATCGATCCAATCCCACGGGGGTTAGGAGGCGCGCAATGAAAACCGTCAAACTGATCTGGCTCTATTTTAAGCTTAATCTCGCCTCTGCTATGGAATATCGCGTGTCCTTTCTGTCGCAGGCCATCGGCATGGCCATCAACAACAGCTCATTTGTGTTCTTCTGGTGGGTTGCGTTCGGGCAAATCGGGAGCAGCATCGGGGGGTACGACTTCCGCGATGTGATGTTCATCTGGGCGCTGTGCTCATCTTCGTTCGGATTAACGCACATCGTGTTCGGCAACGTCAACCGGCTGACACAGCTGATCATCTCAAGCGAGATGGACACCTACATGACACAGCCCAAAGACCCGCTCATCGGTATGATTTGCTCGCGCACCGATTTTACCGCGTGGGGCGACTTCGCGTACGGCTTTATCCTCTTCGCGGTCACAGCGCAGGGGTGGAGCGCGTTGCCCGTGTTCCTCCTCGGCCTCATCACAGGAACGCTGATTTGCACCGCCATCCTCATCACGGCGCACACGCTCTCGTTCTACTTTGGCGACACATCCATCGCTGGCTCCATGGCGCTGGAGTTTGTCGTGAACTTTTCGATCTACCCGATCGGGATATACCCAGCCGGTGTGCGAGCGCTCATGTACTCGTTGATCCCAGCGGCGTTCATCACGCATGTACCGCTCGCCATCGCGCGTTCCCCGGATATACGCCTGCTCGCACTCTTGATCGCGTGCACAGCGCTGTACTGCGCCTTCGCGTGGTGGTTTTTCCACAAGGGCATGAAGCGGTATGAATCCGGCAACCTGATCGTCACAAGACTATAGGGGGACACAATGGAACTGCCTCACATGAAACCCTACCAACGGGAGGACGCGTGTTCGTACGCGCTCGGACCTTTCGTCTCGTTCGAGTTCCTAACGCACCGGCCGGAGCTCGTAAAGGCCATATATCTGCACTCCAAGGCAGAAGAAAGCGGCTGCGCGCTTGATCTGATCAAACGCGCAGCCCAACTCGGCATTCCGTGCGGTGTATCGGATAGGACGATTGCCAAGCTCTCGCCCAAGGAGAATTGCTGGGCGCTCACCTCGTATGTAAAGTGGCAAGACGACCTGTCAAAAGACGCGTCGCATGTGGTTCTCGTATCCCCATCAGATTCCGGCAATGTGGGCACCATCCTCAGAACCGCGCTCGGGTTTGGCGTGCGCGACGTTGCGGTCATCTCACCCGCCGTCGATATCCACCACCCCAAAACCGTGCGCGCGTCCATGGGCGCGATTTCCGCGGCCCGCACGCGTGTTTTCGCCTGCTATGACGACTGGCGCGAGGCATTTCCCAATCACGAGGTCTACCCATTTATGCTCACAGGATCGACCGCGCTTCAGAGCGTGAGTGCGCCAAAGCAATTTGCGCTCATCTTCGGAAACGAAGCGAGCGGCTTGCCCGACGAATTTGCTGCACTCGGCACCCCTGTGAGAATTGATCACTCGCGAGATATTGACTCGCTCAACCTGTCCGTTGCCGCGGCAATCGGGCTGTGGCACTTTACGAAGGCTTCTTCCTGAGCATGACGGGCTGCGCATTGTCAAGCCCTGGGCCGAACCAAAGCGGTTTTTTGTTCCGGACGAACGCCTCGCAGGAGAACGCAAGCCATGCCGCCGCCCACCCGATTGACGCAAATAAATGGTCCTTTGAGAGCAACACGCCTGCGGCTTGGAGCGCGATGCCCAAGGCAAACGCGGCAAGAGCGAAGCTCGCAACGGCGCGCATACGCGGCATGAGTGCCCAGCGGCAAGCGTAAGACACAACCGAGCCTTGGATCAGCGCGACCGCGCCCATGGTCAGCGGGGCAAGAGCGGGCGGCGCATACAGCGTAATAAGCGTAAGCGCGATGCCTGCCTCAACCAGCAGGAACCAGCGAAAGAGCCTCTCATCCCACGACAAAGCAGGCAGAAAGATGAGCCGCACGCCGCCAATGAGCGCCGCGATCCAGACTTGTTCCAGCGCGAGAAACACAGAACTGATCCCGGCAAAAAAATGAACGCCTGCAAATGCCGTCAATGTGAGCAACGCCGCAATGACAGGCAAAAACGACCAGCTACGCCACCTGAGGAGCAGAATCGGCTGTTGCTGGGAGCAAATCATGGTGCCAAACAAGACGACGATGGCTGCTTCGAGCGCAGCCGCGCGAACGCCTTTCAAAGGCGCGCACATACGAAAGGTCAGCACCACACACCCAAGGCCGAATACAATGCGTTTGAGTTTGACCGCAGACGTCATTGAAAATCCACATCCAAGACATCGAAATCGCGCCAGTCCAAGTCGTCAAAGTGCCACCACTCGTTGCTGATGGTGGTAAAACCGGCTTCCGTCATAGCACGCGTGAGCATAACGGAGTGCCTTTTTTGCGTATCCGACGCGGATTTGTAGTCCCTGTGCGCGCGTTCGGTGAACTCATCATAATTCGAGGGCATGTCACAAAGCTCGCCGGTGACAAGGGCGAGCGTCACATCCACCGCGCCGCCCCTGTTGTGGCGCGACGCGTTCTTTGGGTTGGCGACATATTGCTTGTCTTCCACCGCGTCCCACAACACCTGCTGATAGCGCCTTGGACGGTACGCGTCAAGGACGACCAGTCGAAACCCCTGTTCCAGAAGCAACCCCTCAGCGGCCAACAGCTTTTCCGCGCTTTCCGACCGGAGATAAGCGCCGTAGCCTGAATACAGCACATGACCGATGAAATTGCGCTCCGTGGCATACCGCATGTCGACGACAAACCCCAATGCCTCCAGCTCGACCAATCCGGCCTTTGCCATATCCTCCCTCGCGCTTGACGATATTGATGGCGCAACCACAGGGGTCTGTTTTGCGGTTAGCCCAGGTTGGGGTGAAGGCGTTGGGGCAAGAGAAGACGTGGGTGTTGGAGACGATATGGGAGATGGCGTTGGTGTTGGTAACGGACTCGGAGATGGCGTAGGAACTGCGGTGGCCATAGGCTCTGGCGTGACCGTCGGAGCTGCGGTCACCACAGGCGTTGCAGCGGGTGTGTTCGGCGGCTGAACAATGGCGCCGCAGGCGCACATCAGTGCCGCAATTGCACACATAGCCAACCCGTGCGCAAATCTCATGGATGCGTTTCTTGCTCGCGTATGTCGACAAGCGTGCTCTGGCTCAAGTCGATATCCGAGAGCAGTGCCATGTCTTGGAGCACGGCGCATGCAGCATCCATGATGTGCATCATAATCGGGCAGCCCGAGCCTTCGCCAAGCCGCATCCCGAGCGCAAGTACGGGCGTTAACCCGATCGCCTCGACAGCGACCGCGTACCCCGCTTCGACGCTGAGGTGCGACGCGAACAGATACTCCTTGACGCTTGGGGCGATCCTCACGGCGCACAGCGCGGCGACCATGGAGATAAAGCCGTCGACCACGAGCGGAATGCGAGCAGACGCGCCCCCTATAAACGCGCCGGTCATCGCGGCGATGTCCAACCCGCCAACTTTGGCGAGTACGTCGACAACATCCGACGCGTCAGGGCGGTTGACGCTCAGCGCCGCATCCACGCAAGCACGTTTTTTGACCAGTTGTTCAGGGGTGACTCCTGCACCCATGCCGACAACGCGATCCAGCGTTTCGCCCGTGAGTGCGGCGAGAACCGCCGAGGATGTTGTGGTGTTGCAAATGCCCATCTCCCCAATCCCCAGCGCGTCAATGCCTGCAAGTGAACGCGCGCGCGTAAAACCGCAGTGGATGGCGGACTCGCATTGCTCCCTTGTCATCGCGGGACCTTTTGCGATGTTTCCTGTTCCGCGCTGAATGTTGTTGTTGATGACGGGCGGGCGGCAGGCATCTTTTACGCCAATGTCAACCACCGTGACATGAGCATTCGCATGCGCCGCAAGAACGCCCACGCCCGAGCGCCCTGTGGCAATTTGCTCCGCCTGCACACGCGTGATGAACTGCGGTACGGAAGTGATGCCTTCGTCGTGCACGCCGTTGTCGGAAGCAAAAACCAAAATTTCACGCTTGGCCACGCGCGGAAACTCTTTTCCAGTGATTGCGGCGAGCTTGATGGCGATCTGTTCGAGCTGACCCAGGCTGCCGATCGGTTTCGCCAAACTGTCCGCGCGCGCGGACGCTTTTTCCCTTGCCTGCTCATGGATCGCAGGTATGTTGACTGACTTGTAGCCGCCCATATCACCACTCCTTTATCACGCGGCATTATAGCATACTTTGCTCGAATCTCCCACACATGTTGAAAAAAAACGCGCACAGGCGTATCATCAGGCTATCAATTTACGTGGAGGAACGACATGGCCAGAATGATCATCGGGGTGGATATCGGAGGTACCAAGTGTGCTGCGCTTCTGGCCAGCGTTGACGGCGGGATACGCGTCGCGGATCGCAGACGCTTCCCAACGGAAACCGCATTCGGCTTTGACCGCGCGTGGGAACGCATGATCGCGGCCATCGACGATTTGCTGAAATCAAACGCCGTCGCTCCGGAGGAGATAGCGGCGATCGGCGTGAGCTGCGGAAGCCCGCTCGATTCCGGCCGCGGCATCATTCAGTCTCCCCCTAACTTGCCCGGCTGGGACGATATTCACATCACACAGATGCTGACGGAGAGGTATCACGCACCCGCGTTCCTTCAAAATGACGCGAACGCGTGCGCTCTCGTCGAGTGGACGATGGGCGCGGGGCGGGGAACGCGCAACATGGTTTTTCTGACGATGGGCACAGGCATGGGCGCGGGCATCATCGCGGAAGGACAGCTCATCAACGGAGCATGCGGGAACGCGGGAGAGGTCGGGCATATCCGGCTGGCGAATGACGGGCCTGTCGGCTACGGCAAGAGTGGTTCGTTTGAGGGTTTTTGCAGCGGTGGAGGTATTGAGCGCTTTGCCGAATCCATGACCGCGGACTGGCTAAACGCCGGCATCACGCCCGCTTGGGTCATCGCAAATGAAACACCCTCCGCACGCCTTCTGGCTGATTACGCGCGCAAGGGCGACGCTCAAGCGCTCACGGTGCTGTCAAATGTCGCAAAGCGCCTCGGACAGGGCATAGCCGCGCTCATCGACGCGCTCAATCCCGAGCTGATCGTCATCGGGAGCATCTTCACACGATCGGGTGAACTGCTACGCGAGGAGATGGAGGCTGTCATCTCGCGAGAGTGTTTGCCTTCATCCCGCGCGGCATGCAGGGTTGTAGAGGCTGAAACAGGTGACGCCATCGGCGATTTAGCGAGCTGCGTCGTCGCCTGCCAGGGTATCGGTATTGACCCCCTTGCCCCCGCTGGCAAAGACGACGAGGCTTTCGCACACATGGCGTCTCTTCTGTCGCGTTATCCCGACCTCGCTCCACTCAAACAGAGCGTAAAGGCGGCATACGAAATGCTCGCGGCATGCTTTGACCGCAACGGAAAAGTGCTGCTCTGCGGCAACGGCGGGAGCGCGGCGGACTGTGAACACATCGTGGGCGAATTAATGAAGGGTTTCATGAAACCACGTTCTCTCCCTGCCGCGCTTGCGGATGCGATCGACGAATCATTTAAGGGTGTGAAAGCGAACGCGAGCGCCTCGCTCCAGCGAGCGCTGCCCGCCATCGCGCTTACGCAGCACAGCGCACTGTCCACCGCGTTCTCAAACGACGTCGACCCCTCCATGGTCTTCGCGCAGCAGGTGATTGGGTACGGTGCGCGGGGGGACGTGCTCATCGCGATCTCCACTTCGGGCAACTCAAACAATGTGGTCAACGCCGCACTGACTGCACGAGCGCTTGACATGCGCTGCATCGCGCTGACCGGACCGGGCGGCGGACGCCTCGCAGAAATTGCCGACGTGCTCATCGCCGCTCCGGGATCGAACACGGCCGAGGTTCAGGAACGCCATCTGCCCATCTACCACACGCTGTGCGCGATGCTTGAATCACGTTTTTTTTAGCTCGCGCGCTTGTGCACTCTCCCGTGAATGCTCATTGCATCGTTATTCGCTGATATGGTATAATTCAGTCACAGGCTTTTATCGCCAACGATGCTTAAAGGACGTAACGCGTGCGAAGCATTTGTGTCTACCCCAATCCGAACAAGGCCGAAGCCGAGCTTGCGGCCAGCCGCGTGAGTATTCTGCTCAAAAACACGGGAATCACCGCCTCGCCTCCACGAGCAGACGCGCATTTTGACGCCGTGATCGCCCTTGGCGGAGACGGCACTTTTTTGCGCGCACAGCGCTTCTCCGCGCCACTCGGCATTCCGGTCCTGTGCGTCAACCTTGGACGCCTTGGTTTTTTATCCGAAATCGAGGCCGAAGAGTTGGACAGTGCCGTCGCCCGCTTGATTTCTGGTGATTACACGATCACGTCACGCATGATGCTTTCATGCGCAGCAAACAACATGGACGAGATTGCGCTCAACGACATCGTCATCCACCGGGGCGCGTCCCAGCGGCTGATCCGGTTTGACGTGTATGTTGGAGATGAGCTGATGGATTCTCTGGCTGCTGACGGCATCGCGCTTGCAAGCCCTACTGGGTCCACGGCTTACGCTTTGTCCGCGGGGGGGCCGGTCGTCTATCCCGACATGGCGTGCATGCTCGCGGTCGCGATATCTCCGCACACGCTCAGGGCAAGGCCGGTCATGATCCCCGCCGATGCGACTGTGAGGATCATGATCACATCCGCCCCTGAAGGCGCGCTTGTCTCGGCGGACGGACAGATGAACGCGCCGCTTCGCGTGGGCGATTCCGTCGTTGTTTCGCAAGCGAGCATTCAAGCTAAGTTTATTCGGCTTCGGCCACATGAGTTTTACAGCCGCCTCCGCGCAAAGCTGGTGGAATGGAGCAGTTAACATGAACGAAAGCAAAGCAGAACGACAAGCTGTCATCGTTCGCCTCGTTGAGCAGGAGGATATCCAGACGCAGGAGCAGCTTGCGCTCGCGCTTGTCGCGAGGGGCTTTCAGGCTACGCAGGCGACGGTTTCACGTGACATCAAAGAATTAAGGCTCGTTAAGATCCTGGGACAAAACGCGGCGTACAAGTACGCGACGCCTGACGCTGGCGAGAAAAAAATGACCGATCGCTTGAGCCGGATTTTCGCCGATTCCGTCGTCTCCATCACACACACGGGCAACATCGTCGTCATCAAAACACTCTCGGGCAGCGCGAACGCGGCTGCTGAAGCGGTCGATATGCTGCAGTGGAAAGAGGTCATCGGCACAATCGCAGGTGACAACACCATGTTCATTGCCATCAACGAGCAAGCTAGCATCGCCGCGGTGGAGGCGCGATTCAGAGAACTCGCGCGCCTTAGCTGACGAAAACGCGGGAGGGCCAATGCTGCTGGAGCTGAGCATCAAGAACGTGGCACTCATTGAGTCGCTACGGCTCTCGCTTTCGCCCGGACTGACGGTGTTGACCGGCGAAACGGGCGCGGGCAAGTCCATACTTATTGACGCCATCGGCTTTGTGCTCGGGGGGCGCGCCGATCGCGAGATGATCCGTTCGAGCGCCGACCGCGCGCAGGTCGACGCAATTTTTGATGTACCAGAGCACTTGCTCGCCTTGCTCGGTGAGCTCGGTTACGCGCCCGAGGATGGCCTCCTCCCCGTATCGCGCGAGTTCGCAGCGTCGGGGCGCGGTATGTGCAGAATCGCCGGGTCGCTCGCGACCCTCAGCCAGCTCAAGGAAATCACTGCCCATCTGGTTGACATGCACGGCCAGCATGAGCACCAGTTCCTGCTTGAGGACGCGCGTCACCTTCGTTTCCTCGACGGATTCGCTGGGAATGATCTTGTTATCATCAAACATGAAGTCGCAGCCGCATACTCCGCGCACCGGGAGATCGTGCGGCAAATGGAGGCCGAGGCCGGAACGCCCGAGGAGCGCGAACGCCAGATTGACATGCTCCGCTATCAAATCGATGAGATAACCGCAGCCAAACTGAAGCCCGGCGAGGACGAAAAGCTTGCCTCGCGCAGGGTCGTTTTACGAAATGCCAGTAAAATCACTTCCGCGCTTGACGACGCTTACGGGCTGATGTACGCAGGCAAAAACCGTCAGTTGTCCGCGATTGAAGCGCTCTCGCAAGCGATGACGGCGCTTGACGGTATCGCCGACCTGGAAGAGGACTTTAAGACCTGCGCCGCTCGCGTTCGCGAGGCATACTACCTCGCCGAAGACGCGAGCGAACGTTTGCGCTCCATTCGCTCGGACCGCGAAGGAGTTGACCCCGGCGAAGCGGAGCGGGTTGAGAACCGCATCGACGAGATCAACCGCATCAAGCGCAAGTACGGCGCGGACATCTCGTCGGTGATTCAATTCTGCGAAAATGCCAAGGAGAAACTGGACGCGCTCGAGGGCGGGGAAGAACGCCAGCGCAAGCTTGCGCTTGAGCGTGCCAAGCGTTTTGAACGCCTGTGCGCCGCTTGCGCGCGCTTAACAACGGCGCGCGTGGCGTACGCCCGCTCGTTTGAAAAAAAAGTGTTGGGGCAGCTTCAGGATCTGGGCATGCCCCGCGCGCGATTCGAGGTGGAGATCATCTCCACTGAGAACGCGAAGGATGGTGATGCATCCGTCTCCGCCGACGGCTGGGACAAAGTTCGTTTCCTGATTGCCGTCAACGCAGGGGAGCCGCTTAAGGCGCTTTCACGCACGGCGTCCGGTGGCGAGATGTCGCGGATCATGCTCGCACTCAAGAGCATTGGCGCGCAGAACAGCGACGTCTCCACGCTCATATTTGACGAGATCGACACGGGCATATCGGGCCGCATGGCACACGTGGTCGGCGAGAAGATGGCGCAGATCGGGCTCGACAGGCAGGTGCTATGTGTCACGCACTCCCCGCAGATCGCTGCGCTGGGCGACCATCATTTGCTCGTGGAAAAAAAAACAATCGGCGAGCGAACAGGCACCCATGTCCGAACTCTTGATGACGAGGGGCGCGTGCTTGAGATTGCGCGGCTGGTTGGGGGCTCGGACGATGTCACCGCGAGCGCGCGCGAGCATGCGGGCGAAATGCTCAAAGCCGCGCGGAAAATCAAGGGAGAAAACGCATGACCACAAATAAAAACACACGCAGGGTCTCCGTTGGAGCGCTTTCGCTTGGGGGCGGCTCACGTGTGCTCGTACAGTCCATGACCAACACACAAACGCATGATGTGACCGCGACGCTTGCGCAGATTCACGCACTCGCCGATGCCGGCGCGGATTTTGTGCGCATGACCGTCAACACCGATGCCGCTGCCGCTGCTGTCTCTGCGCTTGTGGCCGCATCTCCGGTCCCCCTCGTCGCCGACATTCATTACAGCGTCAAACTGGCGATACGAGCTGTCGAGAGCGGCGTCGCCAAGCTGCGCATCAACCCGGGCAACATTGGGGGTGAATCCGCGGTCGACGCGCTTGTCGATTGCGTCAAAGCGCACCGTATACCCATCCGCGTTGGCGTCAATGGCGGTTCGCTAGAAAAACGCTTGCTTGTAAAGCACGGAGGGCCAACCGCCGAAGCGCTCGCAGAATCCGCGCTCGATCACGTCCGCATGCTGGAAAAGCGCGGTTTCACCGACACGGTGATCTCGGTCAAAGCCAGCGACGCGAAACGCACCGTGGCCGCGTACCGTGCTCTCGCGCGCGTATGCGACTATCCTCTGCATATCGGCATTACGGAGGCGGGTCTCCCGGAGGATGGGCGCACCCTATCCGCCGTCGGGTTGGGCGCACTCCTCCTTGACGACATCGGAGACACCATCCGCGTCTCCCTCGCGGGTGACCCTATCCCTGAGATAGCGGCCGCGAATGACATTCTGCGCGCCTGCGGTCTATTGACCGACGGCGTGCGCATGATCGCTTGCCCGACATGCGGACGGTGCGAGAACGACATGAGCGCCATCGCGCGGGAGATCAAGGAGAAAACTCGGCATATTCGCGTGCCCATCGCGGTGGCGGTGATGGGCTGTGTGGTCAACGGCCCAGGCGAGGCGCGAGAAGCCGATCTCGGCGTCGCGGGCGGAGCGTCGGGCAAATGCGCTTTGTTCGTTTCGGGAGCACCCCCGCGCAGCATCCCCATTGAGCAAGCCGTGCCTTTGCTGCTCGTGGAGATTGACAAGCTTGCGCTTAAACGGAAGGGCGGCGAAACACGTGCTTGACAAATCTCTCCCCTACATCGACCTTTGCATGTTGAGAGAAGACATGGACAACCTTCCCTCATGGCCTTTGCCCGAGAGTTATTCACTCAAGAATTACCAAGCGGGCGACGCCGTGCGCTGGGCTGAGATCGAAACGTCGTGCGGTGAGTTCGCGCGCGCAGAGGACGCCCTCGCGAAGTTCAACCGGTCTTTTCCAGACGAAAGCAAAATGCCAGGGCGGTGTTTCTTTTCCATCGCCTCCGACGGCACGTACTGCGGAACGGCGACCGCGTGGAGCGGAAAGCCGCCGAACTCCAGCACTCAAATTGGCCAGTTGCACTGGGTTGGCGTGAGCGAAGAGCACCAGCGAAAGGGCCTGAGCAAAGCGCTCGTGTCTGCAGCGATGCACAGAATGGCGGCTTTGGGCGAAACGAGTGCTTTTCTGCACACGCAAACGTGGAGCTGGGTTGCCATCGGCGTGTACCTGCGCGCGGGATTTCGCCCCTTGATGACCGAGACAGAGTCTAAAGATAAAATGGAGAGCGAAGCGCGCGGTTGGGACATCGTTTACGAGAAACTGCTAAAAACGGAGGTGAGGCCAAACCATGGAAAAAATCCTTTTTGACACCGACATCGGCTCCGACATCGACGACGCCGTCTGCCTTGCATATCTTCTGGCCCAGCCAAAGTGCGAATTGTTGGGCGTAACCACGGTCTCCGGGGAACCAGAGCTTCGCGCGCGCATGGTCAGCGCCATGCTCAACGTCGCAAAAAGAACTTGTCCCGTGATCATCGGGACGAAACAGCCAATGTTTGTCCCGTCCATCCAACCCAGAGCGCCTCAAGCGCAGAAGCTGGACAAATGGCCTCATGAAACAGTTTATCCCGATGAGTCTGCAGTGGAATTCCTTCGAAAAACGATCCGAAAGCATCCGGGTGAAATCACGCTGCTCGCGGTTGGCCCCATGACGAATGTAGGTCTTCTGTTTGCGACCGATCCCGACGTCATTCCCATGCTCAAACGGGTTGTGCTGATGTGCGGCCGCTTTGATTCCGCCCACATCGACGGGCGCGGCGAATGGAACGCACGCAACGACCCGCACGCTTGCAAACTCGTCTTCGACGCCCGCCCCGCAGAGCTCGTTTCCTTTGGCCTCAATGTCACCAACCGTGTCGTGCTCGACGCACAGGAGGTCAAGAAGCGCTTTCGCAACATACCGCTCCTCGCACCTGTGCTCGATTTCGCGGATGTGTGGTTTGAGCACGTGCCGAAAATCACGTTTCATGACCCACTCGCGGGCGCGTGCATATTCAACCCCGCCATCTGCAAGTACAAGCGCGGGACGGTCGACGTCAGCGTTTCGGAAAACTTCGGCGAAGGGGTTACATGGACGCGGTTTGCCGAGGATGGCCCGCACACGCTCGCCATCGACGTCGATGCGGACGCCTTTTTCAAGGAATATTTCAGCGTATTTTAGGGAAGCGCCGCTACCAATCAGACTGTCGGCGTGCCGACATATGAAACTTAGTGAGCGGTCTCCCTCCATGTTCGAAAACCCTGGATATCCTTCAAGCAATTCGTCAAATTTACTAAAAAGGGATTCCCAAACGGGGATCCCTTCTCAGCGCATGGATTATTGATCGTCCCGATGCCCCTCGTCTCCGTCTTTTCGCCTGTTGCCAATGAGACCGCCGGTGATCTCGGAACCAAAGGCTTTGACGCGTGAACCGAACCGGCCTTTGCTTGATGAGACAATGCCGAGGAACGCAAGTCCGCCGATCACCAACACGCCCACGATCCACAAAATGCCCGACCCCGCCCCCTTATTGGATTGCGAAATCGGCGTCTCAACTGACTGCTGCTCGACGGGGGGCAGCGCGTTACTCTCCCCCGTTTGAAGCGTGCCCGATGCTGACGGATTGTTTTTATCCGGCGCAGGTTTATCGGGTACGCTCGTTTTCGGCGCGCTGGTCGCGTTGTCGCCAGATGCGCCTGACTTAGTGCCGAATACTACGCTGTCGATAACCTCGGCCATGAAGGCCGTGGATCGAACCGCGCGCTCTTTTTCGGTCGTGTGCGTGCCAAATTCAACTAAAATGGAGTGCGGCATCAGTTCCTGGTTGTAATTCCCTTTTCCGATGAAAATGTCCTTAATGAGGCCTGGATATTTCTTATCCGCGTTTGACTTGAGTTGCTTTGCAAACTCCTGGTTGGCCGAACGGTTGGGGTTTGATCTTCCAACCAGCAGACGCACGCGGGACGCGTCCTCCCCCTCAATTTTTTTGTCATACTCACCTGCGTCAGGGATACCGTCGCGGTGAATATCAATCACAGCCGCCGGCATCTTCTTGATGAGGTTTACCGCCGTTTGACGGCTTCTTCTGTACGCGCCCGCATCGTGAGGCAGGTGGTTCGTCTCGTCGTAGATGACTTCAATGCCTCGCGCCTCGAGCTCTTTTTTCAGCTCTGCGCCAACGTCGTATATGCCTCCTTTGCCGTTTTCCTTGGACTCCGTGCCGTCTGTCGGGACGTAGGACTCGTCAGAGTGCGTCGAGTACATGGCGATGAGCCGTTTGTCCTTCCCGTTCTGGCTCGAGAGCATGGACAGCATGGCTTCCGGCATGCTCTCATCGCGTACGAACTCGGCGGTCGCAGTGCGCGTGCTGCCGTTGACGGATGAGATGCGGTAATACTTGTTATCCTCGGCGATGTACTCGTCCCCTACGGAAACTTGTCCCGCGTACGTGAACAGCACATCCCCGCTCGGGCCATGCACCGTGTAGTAGCCGCTGGATGTCTCGTACCACTCGTCCGCGCGGGCCGCGCTGACGGGCAGAAGCATCAAGCAGAGCAAAATCACAAGCGCTCTTCTCATGAACGATCTCCCTCCTTTTTTGAATCGACTACAACGAACTCGCCGTTCTCAAACTTTTTATCAGTGTGCTTGCTGCCGCCTTGCGCGCGCTCCAACAGCTCGCCTATCCCCTCTGCAAGCAGCACGGCCAGAAGCCCGGAGATGACCACCGCGTCAAACGCCCCTGCGCTGCCGAGACGGAGCGGGATGGGCGTTCCACGCATGTTCATCATGACGGCGACAGCGGTATCGGCGAGCAATATGCCCATCACACCGGCGATAAAGGCGCAACGGCGCGAGCGCCCAAACAGGTAGGCGATCAGCCCGGCGACAGGTCCGTAAATGTAGCTGACATCAAACCACTCACTCTCAGGCTCCGTCGGCATGATGTACGATAACCCGTACACCGCCGCAGCCGCCAGAATGCTCGCCGCGATGGAGCGAAAGCGTTCCTTGGCCGTTCCGGCCTTGATAAACAGAACGACGCAGATGATCACAGGTATCAGCGCGCCGCCGATGTTTATAGAAAACATAGGCGTCACCGGGATGTCCGGTAGCAGCCCGCCGATGAATATGGCTGCCACCATGATCAGCGCCTGCCGATCGTTAAGGCGCATGCGGTCAAGCACGCGTTGTAAAACGCCGAAGATCGCGAGAATCGCTACGATCACCAGCAAAATCATGCCTATGGACACAATAAAGCCCCCTTGCTGTCTTGTAACCGTAGGTTTCCAAGAAAGGTATGGGGGCATTCGTTTTGGCCCTGTGGGAGTTGTTTACAGCTCGTCTTTGACACGCATCTGATCAGGTTGTGTCTGCGAATCGGTCATGACGAGGTCGTCCTTCTCACACCTTGGGTCTTCCTTTCCCGTTTTGCAGCCACACCACTTGCGGACCTCGGTAAGCACCTGGGGCGCAAGCTCAATGAGACGTTCCACGGCGGTGTTGTAGTGTGCGGGGAGCATGCGCACGCCTTCGCTAGAGACGACGAGGAAACCCATCGGGCATACGGTGACCCCCGCGCCCGCGCCTCCAGCAAACGGATGATTTTGCGTTGGTGGGGGCGTTAGCGTTTGATTTGCGTTCTTTTCGTACTCACCGCCTCCGGCAACAAATCCGAATGACACGCGCGAAATGGGTATGATGAGATCACCGTTTCCCGTCTCGACGGGATCGCCGATCACGGTGTTGACATCGACCATGTCCTTGATGCTCTCCATCGTTGTGCGCATCATGTTCTCAATGGGATGATCCATGCTTTTAGTCTCCTTTGCGTCGGTTCCTGATCCATATGTGGATAACTTGCGCCGGGCGAATGGAAAATATACAGGATGCGTTGCACCTGAAGACGGTTTGGGAAAAATCCGGAATGACCGACCAGCTCGCGCTCCGCACGCGCGAAGACACCGCCGCAAAAAGCGGCGCAATCACGGCAATCGCCAACGAGGCCGCATGGGCCGTCAGCGCCGCGTTCCCTGTGCCCAGAATGCCAAAGAACCTGATTGACTCTATCCGCGCGGCCCTGAGCAAGTCCTGTACGTGTGCTATTGGCGGTTCGTCCCCCCACGGGGCTTGTGCGGCCAAGATGTCCGATCTGCTCAGTGCCCATTTTTTTTTACCGAAGCCCGCGCGCAGCACATCGCCTCGGTCTAAACGCGCATCCGCGTTTGCCTTTGGCAAGGAAACGCCCGCGTACGTCATGCTGATCTCGGCGCTCACAGTCAGTCCGATCACATCCAGTGTTATCCGTGCGCGCAGGGGTGCGAGCAATACTACCGAAATCAAAACCAGCACGCCCAACACTGTGATGATGGCTGCCATTCACTCCCCCCCATCCACGCGGTGATGCTTCCAGTATTCCCCATACACGCCCATTCATGCGCAAACAAAAAGCGCCGCTACGCGGCGCGCCGTCGACAAAGAAGTTGGCGGGCTGAAACTATATCGGCCAACCAAAAGGAAAGGTGGAGAGCGGTGTCGAAATAGATAACGGGTGAGAGAGATGTTGCGAAATCGAAGCAAACAACAGCAAGCGGAGATCGTCATACTAGAGCAGATGATCCCAGAGGGGCATCTGCTCAGGAAGATCGACCGCGCAGTGGACTTTAGCTTTATCCGGCAGATGTG
>JAVBRD010000004.1:0-37107 GCA_031548365.1 Eubacteriales bacterium | reverse complement strand
AGGGGTCCCACCTGTTCCCATTCCGAACACAGAAGTTAAGCCCTTCAGCGCCGATGGTACTTGGCTGGTAACGGCCCGGGAGAGTAGGTCGCCGCCGGATTTCCAACAGCAGAGCGCCTTGCACTTGCAAGGCGCTCTGCTTATACATCACATTGTTTTTGAAAAGAACTGAACCCGGTAACTAACCTGTATCAGCCGTTTTTTAAGCTGGGCACATTGCTACTGCATAACGCTTGGGCTTGTGATCTCTTCATGAATTGTATATACTTTAGACTGGGGGGAGTGCTCATGTCAGTGCATATCAGCTGCGATCAAACGGAGATCATGATGATGGTTCTTCGGGGGAGCAAATGGGCCCATCTGAACGTAACATACGACAAGATCAGGCGCATCCAATTTGACACATGCAAGGCAATGAGATGGCTCGTGGTTCCTTCGCCATCCGAAAAGATCACCATAGAGTGCAGCGCGTCCAGCGAGCCGCTCGTGTTTCTCAAATCCAAGGAAAAGCAATACTGGGATCAGTACAAGGTGGAACTCTCCGCGTTTGCCAAACGAAATAGAATCACATTTGCGGACAACACGTAAAGACGCCCGCGGATCAACGTATAAGCACACCCAGCAGCTCGAGCGCGGCTTCGATCGCATCGAGCTGTGCTTCAGTTTGCGCGGCGATGGTGTGGAGATGCGCGCCGCCCGTGAGCGTGGACAGCGGCATGGCTGAGCCTTCGGTGATCTTGGACACAAACGCCTCAACGGCGTCTTCGGTTGAAAGCATGAGCATGGCTCTGAATTCGCCGTAAATGGGGTGCTCAATGATCACGTCCTGCACCACCCCTTTGTTTTGGACGACCGTGAGTAATTCGCACCGCATGCCGTCCAGATCACGATGTTTGCATGAGAGTACGCGAACGAAGGGGTCAGGGGATGTGGGTGTCATCATGTACCCCGAAGGCGTGGCTAAAATGGCGTGATTTGATGCGCGAAGTACGGCGATATCCTGAACAATGATCTGTCGGCTCACGCCCATGGTGTGCGCGAGCGCGCTCCCGCTAATGGGCACCGAACCATCCTTAATGGCGCTGAGAATGGCTTTTCGTCGCTCAAGTGTTGTCATGCGCACCCTCCGGTCTATTCTGATTTTCCGTTCCCGTTGTTGTTGATGGATAGTCCGTTGATGACCATATTAAAGCGGCAGCCGAGAAAATTCGCAGCTTTTTCGCACATCACCATGCGCGAGAGATAGATCTCCAGAAAATCCATCACCGATGATGTGCGCTCCATCTCTAGCGCGAAGGTGATGATGCGCTCCTCCTTGCTGACGGTGAGCGTGTTTTTTTGAATCGCGTAATTGACGCGGTCGTGGATGTCCTTGGGGTCGTAGTGACCGCGGCGCACGCGCGTGCGGTGAGCGTCCGATTTATCAGCGATGATGAGCGCGGCCGAGACCGCGGACACCACGCTTCCCGTTTGCTCCTCGTGGTTGCCGACAGCGCCCACGATGATGAGTACCTCGTCGAGCGGCATGTCCATGGCGGATAGCAGCGGGTAAAGAAGGGTCGCGCCGCTGATGCCGTGGTTGTGGCGGTTGACGCAGTTACCCACATCGTGTACCCACCCCGCGATGGCGGAGAGCTCGACCAGCCGGTGCGGGTACTCAAGCTGGCGTAAGATCTCGGACGCGGTATGCGAGACATAGCCCACGTGCCGCACGCCGTGCTCGGTGTAGCCGATGACCTCGAGCGCGTGGTTCGCGGCGCTGATGAGCTTGGAAATGCTTGCATCCTTTTTGATGGTATCGAGCGCGACAGCGTTCATGCGTCCTCCTGATCCATTTTGAGCATGGCCTCGTAGTGCGGGTCCCCGGGGAATTCTCTTGTAGTGGTCACTTCACCGCCCAAGGCTTCGATGGCGGCTTTGATTTCAATATATTCGACATAACTGATGTCTTCGCTCTCCAGCAGGGACGCGAGCACGGGGATCGCGCGGTCATCGCCGTACTCACCAAGGAACATGGCACCGAGATCGCGTTGCCCTGTAGCGGTTTTGAAAAACTCGACAAGGGGATCGTATACCCGCGGTTCCGATGGAAAGGTGCACAGGACATCCAGAAACGCGGCCGCAGCTTGTCGGGAGGCGGTCTTGAGCGCTTCGAGACAGGGTTCGATAACGGCAGTCCCCATGCCTTTGAGAGCGTCGGCCATGGCATCGGCGAGCGGGTCGCCTTCGTCTTGGGTATTTTCGTAAGCGGATATGCGTTTGACGTACAGCCCAAGGGGTGCAGCGGAATCAAATTCCCTTAAAAGGGAAACCGCGGTAATCGCCACCGCCTCGCTCGGCGTGCCGCTGACGAGCTTCATGAGCTCGGATTCGGAGGCATCGCCCAGGTCAATGATGCGGTCGAGAAGCGGCTCGGGACAAACCACGCCCTGCCGCTCGTACTCAAGCATCAGCTCAATCAGCTTAGCGGGATCGTTCACCTGCTCAAAATAACCGCGGGGGGATAGCCCGTTCAGCCACGTTTGCGGTCGGGTGAGCCAAGTCTCGTATACGGTCTGAACGTCGTCTTCCATGTCCTCGGGCGACGCATAATGGTCGCGGTTATCTTCGATCCAGCGCTCAAGGTATTGGCGAAAGCGCTTGTCGATGTCAATGCATTTCATGCTGACCACCTCACCAGACCATTCTACCATACGATTGACACGCGGGCAAAGATCATGTAAAATTGATTTAACTCATTTTCGGGAGGTGGGCGCGTGGAGTTTCTATATGGTCTTGTGCGGCGCATAGCGTTTAAGTCGGCCGTTAGCGGGATAGCCATGCCCATTTGGCCGGAAACGCGCTCGCTCCGCATGTAGCCATGCGGTGATGTGCATAGCGCGTCCGACGGCCATGAGCGCCGCCGGACTTTTTATTTGGGGTGGTTGTTGATGCAGGGATTGAGGCCGTACGCTGCGACGGTGCGCATGAGCGCGAGCAAGCACGCGTACTTTGGTGTGGCTTACCTCATTGGCGAGTACGCGCTGCGCGCGGTCACGCTCGCGGCGATGTTGCTTTTATGGCGTTCCCTGATTGGGGTTGGCGCGGATGCCGGAGGGCTGACGCTCGCGCAGGCGATGTCGTATACGCTCATGGCGTCCGTGCTTGGGGACATGCTCAATGTGCGAACCAGCGCGTCCTCGTGGATATTCGACGGGCAGATATCAGGGCAGCTCTCGCGCCCCATGGGCATCTACCTTCAGAACATCGCGCAGACGGTGGGCGAGTGGCTTGTCCCGCTCGCTGTGTACTCCGTACCCATCGCGCTCGTCGGCGCGGCGCTGGGCGTGTCGGTTGTTCCCGTGTCCGGATGGTTTTTCGCAAGCCTCGCGCTCGCGGTATCCGCGGGTTTCGCGGTCGACTTTTTGTTTGCGTGCCTCGTTATCCGCCTTCATCAGGCGACGTGGGTGGTGACGGTCATTCGAAACGCGCTGGTGGGCGTGCTCTCGGGGTCGCTCATCCCGTTCGCCGCGTTCCCCGCGGGGCTTGGCAACGTGCTTGAGCTTACGCCGCTGGGGGCGCTCGCGGGCGCGCCGCTCGCGATCTTCGCTGGTGTTGGGAATGCGTGGAGGCTGCTGACCGCGCAGGTTGTGTGGAACATCGTTCTGTGGCCGCTCGCGGTGTATTGCTTTAACAAGAGCAGGGAGAGGATGGTGTCGCATGGAGGCTGAGCGGTTATCACTCAAACGTTTGCTCAAGCTCTATGCGCTTTATGCGCGCATCGATTTTCAATGGTACATGCGTGACGCACTTTTTTGCGTCATCGGCGTATTCGGAGACTTCCTCAGCCAGCTGACCGGACTCATGGGCGTGTTCATTCTCTCTGCGCGCTACAATGGCGCGGGGGGGTTGAGCCGCGACGAGATGCTGCTGATGCTGGGCATGGGCATGTGTGTCAGCGGGCTTTCCGAGCTGTTTTTCGGGGGCAACAACGTGAGCAACGTTTCGCGGCGCATCGGGCGCGGACAGGTTGACCACATGCTGATTCAGCCTGTACCCATCCCCATGCAGCTGCTCGCCGAGGGCATCATGCCGATATCGGGCGGAGGCGTGATGGCCTGCGGGGTTGCGGTCACCGCGTACGCGGTCGCCCATCTCGCACTCGCTGTGGACGCACGCGTGCTGGCGCTCCTGATCGGCATGCCGGTATGCTCTGTCGCCATCATGATGGGACTGACGTACCTTGTCAGCTGCATCGCGTTTTATTCGCCCGTGCAGGGTGAGGAATCCTCCACAATCGCCATCGACGCGATCACCACGCTGGGCCGCTACCCGCTGGGCGCGGTTGGCCCCGCCGCGCGCGTCGTACTCTCCTCTATCGTGCCTGTCGGGTTGTTTTCGTGGTACCCCGCGTGTGTCATTCTTGGACGTCCGCCTCACCCGCTGGGTGCGCTTTTGCCCGTGATCGTCGCGATCGCGGTGTCGGCGGTGGCGGCGCTTGCGTTCAAGCGTGGCCTCGCGCACTACATTTTGCGCGGCTGTAACCGTTACCGCCGCATGGGTTTTCGCAGTTAAGGGATGAGGTGGACGACATGTACACAAGCGCTGTGACGCTTTCGAACGTATCCAAGCACTACACACAGCAGCTCCGCACGGGCGGCGTCAAGGACACGGTGCGCAACTGGCTCCATCCGCAGAAAAGGCGCATCGACGCGCTGACGGACGTCACCCTTGAGATCGCGCCCGGCGAGTTTGTCGCGTACGCGGGGCCGAACGGCGCGGGGAAGAGCACCACCATCAAGCTATTGTCCGGCATGCTCACGCAGAACGCCGGGGATGTGCGCGTGCTCGGGCTCTCGCCCACGCGCCAACGCATACCGCTCATGCGCAGGCTTGGCGTTCTTATGGGCAACCGATCCGAGCTTTGGTGGGATCACCCGGTGCAGGCGAGCTTTGATTGGAAGCGCGATGTATGGAACATCGAACCACGAAAATACGCGGAAACGCGCGATAAGCTCATCGATGCGCTCGAGCTTGCGCCCCTTCTTAAGACATTCGCTCGCGAGCTCAGCCTGGGGCAGCGAATGCGCGCAGATCTCGCGCTCATGCTCCTGCATGGCCCTGAACTGGTGCTGCTGGACGAGCCGACACTTGGTCTTGACGTTGTCGCCAAGCGCAGCCTGATCGGCTTTCTCAAGGCGCTCAACCGGGAAAACGGCGTGACCGTGGTTGTGACCAGCCACGACATGGATGATTTGGAGGAGATGGCGCGCCGCATCGTGCTCATCTCCGAGGGCAAGATTGCGTTCGACGGTGACTTTGCGCGTCTGAGAGAAAGCATCGGGGAGAGGCGGCTGCTCAAGTTGACCACAGCCGCGGTGGACGCGCCCGCCATGCGCTCGGCGGAGTGGCTGGAGTCGCGCGAGGGTTCGCACGTTTACGCGTTCGGGGGTGGTTCCGAAGCGGTTTCGCGCGTGCTCGCGGAGGTTGCGGGCGTCAAGGGCGTGCTGGACGTTGAACTCACGCGCCCCCCGCTTGAACAAATGATGGCCGATTTGTTCACGCGCTGGAACAACGGCCACCGCTGTTGACCTGCGCGCTTGGTCCTTGCGGATCTGTCGCGCTGCGCTTAGGCACGCTCACGTGCGAATTTACACGGAAAATCGGCATTAGCCACGCCTGAAGCGACGACTGCGCAACGCCCATATGCCACCTCAAGGTGGCAAACGGCCTTGAGCAGCGTTGTGGCTGATGATCAGAGAACAAATGCCTCGCGCTACTGGCGTGAACAAGGTGAAATCCAATGTCTTTTCAGGCTTGCGCAAACATCACTTGCATTTATCGCTAATTTTTGTTATTCTGCACATTGGTAACTCATCTACAATTTCCCATGCAAAAAGAACGATTATCCGCTCAGGATCGAAGGGGAGGATTACTTATGTCCGAACGGCTTCACGTCATCAAGCATCCGCTTGTCCAGTATAAGCTGTC
The DNA here is from genome assembly GCA_031548365.1 of Eubacteriales bacterium. Classification (GTDB taxonomy): domain Bacteria; phylum Bacillota; class Clostridia; order Christensenellales; family UBA1750; genus JAVBRD01. Next base: position 31,137 of record JAVBRD010000004.1, on the reverse strand, counting down.
CCTTGTTCGAAACAGAGAGATCGGTTCAAAAGAGTTCGGAGAGCTGCTCTCGGAGATCTCCATGCTGCTTTGTTATGAAGTCACACGTGATCTGCCGCTGTCCGAGATCTTTGTTCAAACCCCGGACGGGCTGGCCAAAGCGTGCACGATTGCCGACCGGAAAATCGGTGTCGTGCCCATCCTGCGCGCGGGTCTGGGCATGGTCGACGGCTTTGTCGAGCTCATCCCCACGGCGCGCGTGGGGCATCTGGGTATGTACCGCGACCCCGCGACGCTGGCTCCCGTTGAGTACTACAGGAAATTGCCCGCGGACATCGCCGAGCGCGATGTGTTTGTGCTCGACCCGCTGCTCGCGACGGGCGGCTCCTCGTGCGCGGCTATCGCTGCGCTCAAGCAGAGCGGCTGCACGCGCCTGAGCTTTGTCGGCATCGTGGCGGCCCCCGAGGGCGTCAAGCGGCTGACGAGTGAGCACCCCGACGTCGATGTCTACCTCGCCGCGATCGACGATAAACTTGACGCGACCGGCCACATTATCCCTGGCATCGGCAACCCCGGCGACCGGTTGTACGGCTCCACGCGATAGCGTTCAGGCACCGGAACACCGGTGCGGGTATAGATGAAAGTGGGGGATATCGTGTCCACACAGGAGATCATGCATCAGGTGCTCGCCGCTGAGCATGAGGCCGATCAGGTCAGGCGCGGGGCGGCGGCCCAGGCGCGCGATCTGATCAAGGGCGCTGAGGGTGCGGCGCTGATGGACGAGCGGCAGGCGGCGCAGGATTTGCGCGCGGCGCTCGCCGCGTTTCACCGCGAAAAAGACGCGGGCGTTGATCGGGAGATCGAGGCGGTGCTCAGCGCGCACCAAGCGGCGCGGACCGCGGCCAGAGCCGAAGCGCTTAAACGCGTTGATGACGCGGCCAGGCTGATCGTCGAAAGGATACTGACCCATGGCGATCATTAAAATGAAAAAGGTCGCCATGGCCGCCATGAAGGATGACCGCGCGGCCATCATGCAAGCGCTGCAAAACGCGGGCTTCGTTCAGATCGTGGAAACGGCGGAACAAAAGGATACGGGCGATGGTCTTGCGAACCTGGATGTCGCGGGGGAGTCCGTCGCGTCCCAGGAGCGGCTCACGTTGCTTTCGTCCGCGCTTGCGTCACTGGCCCAGCGCGCGCCTGAAAAAAAGGGCATGTTCGCGATGAGGCCCGAGATCGATGCGCTGCATGTCAAAGAGACGCTCGCCCGCCGGGATGATCTCATCGGCGCGTGCAGAGAGATCGCCGTCCGCGAAGCGCAGATCGCCGACTCACGGCAGCGCGCGTTGCGCATCGCCGCGCAGATTGAGCAGCTTGTCCCTCTCGCGGACTTCAAAACGCCCCTTGAGCAGGTGCAGGACACGCCGTCAACCGTGGTCGCCATCGGCACCGTGGCCGCGACGCAGCTTGCCGCGCTCACTCAAGCCGCGGAGGAGCTGAAGCTTGTCAGCATCGCCGAAATCGGGAAAAGCGGCGCGACCATCTATGTGCTCGCCTGCGCGCACCGCTCCTTGGCGGACGGGTTCCATGCGATGTTGTCGCAAAACGGGTTTTCACGCGTCAGCGTCAAAGGCGAAGGTACCGCCGGCGCGATCATCACTGCCCTGCGCCGCGAAACCGAGACGCTTGAAACCGAGCGCGAGCGCGTGGCTGCGGAGATCGCCGGGTACGCAAACATTCGCGGCGATCTAGAGCTGCTCAGCGATTTGACGCGCAACGAAATGACGCGCATCGAAGCCTCGGGCCGGTTGATCGCGACCGAGCGGACTGTTCACATGACCGGCTGGATCCCCAAGGGCAGGGAGGACGATCTTGCAAAGACGGTGCGCGAGACCGCGCCGAGCGCGTTCGTTGAGTTCTCCGATCCCGTTGAGGGCGACGAACCGCCTACCTACACCGAGAACGCGGCGGCGGTCACCCCCTACGAAGCCGTGACCAACATGTTCTCAACGCCCAATCAAACCGATGTCGATCCGACGCCCGCGCTGATGCCTTTCTTCGCGTGCTTTTTCGGCATGATGGTCTCAGACGCCGCGTACGGGCTGATCATCATGGGTCTGGGAATTTTTGCGACCGTCAAGCTCAAGATGCGCGGCATGATGGGCGACATCATGAAAATGATGATCATTTGCGGTGGAGCCACGGTGTTCTGGGGCTTCTTGTTCGGCTCGTGGTTCGGCATCGAAAGCCCGCTCATCCCCGTGCCGCTGTTCAGCCCGCTGACCGCGCCCATGCCTATGCTGGGCCTTTGCTGCGGCCTTGGCATCGTTCACTTGTTCACGGGGATCATCATCAGCGCGATCAAGGCATTCAAGAACGGCGACTGGCAGACGGCGGTTTTTGACAAGTTCGCGTGGATGTTTCTGATCACCGGATTGATCGCGTTCGGCGGCGGCGGCATGCTGGGCATGCCCGTGGTGAGCGAAATCGGCAAGTGGCTTGCCATCGCGTGCGGCGCGGCCATCCTTCTGTTCGCGGGGCGCGATCAGAAGTGGGGTGTGGGGCGCATCGTGTCCGGCTTCGGCTCGCTGTACGGCATATCTTCCTACTTGGGCGACATTCTCTCCTACGCGCGCCTGTTCGCGATGGGTCTGGCCACGGGTGTTATCTGCATGGTGTTCAACACCATCGCAGGCATGCTCTTCGGCAGTCCGGTTACGTTCATCTTCGGCATCGTCGTTTTGCTCATCGGGCACACATTCAACCTTGGCATCAACGCGCTTGGCGCGTATGTGCACTCCTGCCGCCTGCAATATATCGAGTACTTCGGCAAGTTTTTCGACGGGGGCGGGCGGCCCTTCAAACCCCTTGCACGCGCGACCAAGTATGTCGACCTGAAGTATTAACCCACAATTATTAAGGAGGACCCACCAAATGGAAATCAACGGTCAATTCATCGCACTGCTCGGAGCTGCTCTCGCCTCCCTCTTGGGCGGTATCGGTTCGGCCATGGGCGTGGCCATCGCTGGCGAGGCCGCCGCGGGCGTTACCGCTGAAGATCCCGATTCCTTCGGTAAACTGCTTGTCCTTCAGGCGCTTCCGGGGACGCAGGGCATTTATGGCCTTCTCGTCGCGTTCATTGTTATGACTCGCATCGGAATCATGGGCGGCACAATGCCCGATATCGCGACCGGGTTTACCTACCTCGCGGCCTGCCTCCCGATCGGCATCGTGGGCCTGATTTCCGCTATCTTCCAGGGCAAAGCCGCCGCGGCGGGCATCGCGCTCACCGGTCGCCGCCCCGATCAGTCCGGCAAAGGCATCGTGCTCACCGTCATGGTCGAGACGTTCGCCGTGTTCGCTCTTCTCGCTTCCATCCTGATGGTGTTCGGCATTAAGTAAAAAAATAGCCGAAGACAGGAGGGGGAACCATGGCGGGAGCCGATCAGATACTCAAAAAAATCATGGACGACGCCCGTGCCGACGCGTCGAGGACGCTCAAAGAGGCGGGCGAGAAGGCGCATGCCATCAAAGACCGCTCCAAAGCGGCCTCAGACGCCGCGCGCAAAACCGCGATGGCCGCCGCTCAAGGCGACGCCGCGCAAAAACGGGATCGTCGTCTGCGCATGGCCGCGCTCGACGCGCGGAAGGACGAGCTCTCCGTTAAGCGCGAGCTGATCGGGGAGGCGTTCGATCGGGCACTCAAGTCGCTGCTTTCGCAGGACGTCGGGACCAAGACCACGCTTTACCAGAAAATGCTGCTCTCGGCGGCGTCGGGCGGGGAGGAGCTCATTCCATCCGCGGCGGACGAAGCCGTGTTCACCCCCGAGTTTTTAAGCGAAGCCAACAGCGTGCTCAAAGCGATCGGCAAGGAGCCGGTCACACTCGGGAGTGGGCTGCGCGAAGGCGTCAGCGGCTTTGTTCTCGTCAGGGGAGGCATGGAGTGCAACTGCTCCATTGAAGCATTGCTCACCCAGCACAGGGAGGCGCTTGAGCCGGAGGTGGCGCGCGCACTGTACCCGTCCGAGGAGGCGTAGCATGCCGCAAAGGAGTTACGGGTACGCCTCGGGTTCAGTCCGCGTGCTCGAAGGCCGCTTGCTATCGCAGGACCGCGTGGAGCGCATGCTCCAGGCAACTTCGGCCATGGACGCGCTCAAAGCGCTCCAGGAGGCGGGGTATGGGCGCGGCGACGAACTTTCGGGCGAGCAGAAGTACGAGGATTGGCTGACGGCGCGCGGGAGCGAGATGTACGCGTTCGTGCGCGGAGTTTCGCCTGAAACCGCAGCGACCGACGCTTTTCTGATCCGCCACGACTACATCAACGCGCAAGCGTTGTACAAGGCGCGTTGCCTCTCCAAGGACGCCTCAGGCATTATGAGTGCGGGTGGGACGATTCCGCTTGACGTGCTCACGCTCGCCATCCGCGATCAGTCGTACCGCGCGCTGCCTCCGGAGATGGGCGCGGCGATCGCCGCGCTCGACCAGCTCACGGATGAAAGCCTAACGCCTCAGACGATTGACGCGGCGCTTGATAGGGCGCTCTTTGAGCACATCGCGCGGCTCAGGGTCAGCATCAAGTCGCCGCTCATCCAGCGGTATCTGACCGACCTTGCCGACTTGACGAACTTCAAGAGCGCTCTGCGCGCGCGCGCCATCAAGCTGCCGCGCGACCGCGTCAAGGCGCAGATGGTCGCCGGTGGGAGCGTGCCGATCGGGAGCGCGCTTACCGCTGTTGACGAGCCGGAACGCGCGCTCAACGCGTTTTCAAAGAGCGGACTCAAGCCGCTTCTCGCGGACGCTCTGGCCGCGTATCAGTCGGGCGCGGGGCTCGCAAAGCTCGAACGCGATGTGGACACGCACCTTTTGCGCCTCATCAAAAAAGGCAAATGGCACGGCGCGTCCGTCGAGCCGCTCATCGGCTACATGCTGGGCGTGGAGCGCGAGATCGCGTGTATCCGCCTGATCATGGTGGGCCACATCAACGGCTTTGCGGCCGAAACGGTGCGCGAGAGGCTGGGTGAGCTGTATGTATAAAATGGGCGTCATGGGCGACCGCGACTCGGTACTTGGCTTCGCCGCCGCCGGACTGGACGTTTTCCCCGTATCAACGGCGGAGAGCGCGCAGCACACGCTGCACAGGCTCGCGCGGGACAATTACGCGGTCGTGTTCATCGTCGAGCAAACGGCCAGGCTCATTCCGGAGGCCATCGCGCGCTACAAATCGCAGGCTATGCCCGCGATCATCCCGATACCGGGGACGCGCGGGAGCGAAGGGCTGGGCATTGAAGGCCTAAAGAAAAACGTGGAAAAGGCCATCGGCACGGATATCATATTTGGGAAGAGGGAGTAAAGCCCATGCAGGGGACGATCATCAAGGTTTCCGGGCCGCTGGTCGTGGCTGAGAATATGGCTGACGTCAAAATGTACGACGTCGTGCGCGTCGCGCAAAGCCGCCTGATCGGTGAGGTCATCGAACTTCGCGGTGACCGCGCGTCCATTCAGGTCTATGAGGAAACGGCGGGCTTGGGCGTGGGCGAACCGGTCGAATCGACGGGCGCGCCGCTCTCCGTAGAGCTCGGGCCGGGCCTCATCGAAGCGATTTTCGACGGCATCCAGCGCCCGCTCACAGCCATTTACGAAAAAGTTGGCGACCGCATAACGCGCGGGGTGGAAGTCCCTTCGCTTAACCGCGAGAAAAAATGGCGCTTCCTGCCGCTCGCCAAAGTTGGAGACTCCGTGTCCGCGGGCGATTTCCTCGGCCATGTTCAGGAGTCGGTCGTCGTTGATCACAAGATCATGGTGCCCCCGGGCGTTTCCGGAACCGTTGAGTGGCTCTTTGACGGCGAGGCAACAATCATGGACACCGTCGCGAAGCTGAAACAGGCCGACGGCACGACGCTCAACCTGACCATGGTCCAGAAATGGCCGGTTCGCAAAGGCCGCCCATACAGGGAAAAGATGGCGCCTGCCCAGCCCATGGTCACAGGTCAGCGCGTCATCGACACGTTCTTCCCGATCGCGTCAGGCGGCGTCGCGTGCATCCCCGGCCCGTTCGGGAGCGGGAAAACGGTCACGCAGCACCAGCTGGCCAAGTGGTCGGACGCGGACATCATCGTCTACGTGGGCTGCGGTGAGCGCGGCAACGAGATGACCGACGTGCTCATGGAGTTTCCGCACCTGACCGACCCGCGCACGGGTGAGGCGCTCATGCGGCGCACGGTGCTCATCGCGAACACGTCCGACATGCCGGTCGCGGCGCGCGAAGCGTCGATTTACACCGGCATCACCATCGCCGAGTATTTCCGCGACATGGGCTACAAAGTCGCGATTATGGCCGACTCCACCTCCCGCTGGGCGGAAGCGCTGCGCGAGATGTCGGGACGCCTTGAAGAGATGCCTGGCGAGGAAGGCTACCCCGCGTATCTGTCCAGCCGCGTCGCGGAATTTTACGAGCGCGCGGGCATCGTGGTTTGCAACGGCAAGGACGGGCGCGTCGGCTCGGTCAGCGCCATCGGCGCGGTTTCCCCGGCGGGCGGCGACATCTCCGAACCTGTGTCCCAGGCCACGCTGCGCATCGTCAAGGTGTTCTGGGGGCTGTCCGCCAAGCTCGCGTACGCCCGCCACTATCCCGCGATCGACTGGCTGATGAGTTACTCGCTCTATACCGACAGGCTTGATCCGTGGTTCGGCGACAACGTGGAGCAGACGTTCCCGCAGTACCGCAAACGCGCCATGCAGATTCTGCAGACTGAGTCGGAGCTGGACGAAATCGTCCGTCTGGTTGGCATCGACGCGCTCGGCCCCCGCGACCGGCTGACGCTTGAGGTCGCGCGTTCCATCCGGGAAGACTATCTCCACCAGAACTCCTTTGATCCGGTGGACACGTACTCATCGCTGAAAAAACAGCTGCGCATGATGGGCTACATCATGGCTTTCTATGACAAGGGCATGGCGGCGCTGGAAGCCGGAGCGGACTTAAGCCAGATCCTCAAGCTCCCGGTTCGCGAGCGCATCGGCCGCGCGAAGTACATTCCCGAGGATCAGCAAAGTGAGTTCGACGCCATTGATCAGGAGATCATCAACCAGATGGCGACGCTCGCGTCGGAGGGAGGCAACTAAATGCTCAAGGAGTATAAGACCATCAAAGAGGTCGTGGGGCCGCTGATGCTCGTCGAGGGCGTTTCCGGTGTCGCGTATTATGAGCTGGTGGAGATCGAGCAGGCCAACGGGGAAATCCGCAATGGCCGCGTGCTCGAGGTCGACCATGACCGTGCGCTTGTTCAGCTGTTTGAAGGAACGCAGGGGCTGAAAATCTCCGATTCCAAGGCGCGTTTCCTGGGCCGCTCCATTGAGCTCAAGGTGTCGCCTGACATGCAGGGACGCGTTTTCGACGGCATGGGCCGTCCGCGCGACGGCGGGCCGGCTGTCATCCCCGAGATGAGCATGGACATCAATGGCACGCCCATCAACCCGGCCGCGCGCGATTTTCCCGCCGAGTTCATCCAGACGGGCATTTCCGCGATTGACGGGCTGAACACGCTGGTTCGCGGCCAGAAACTGCCCGTGTTTTCGGGCTCCGGTCTTCCGCACGCGCAGCTCGCCGCGCAAATCGCGCGTCAGGCCAAGGTGCGCGGCAAAGACGAGAGTTTCGCCGTCGTGTTCGGCGCGATCGGCATCACATACGAAGAAGCGGATTTCTTTATCAGTGATTTCCGCCGCACAGGCGCTATCGACCGCGCCGTGCTGTTCATGAACCTCGCCAATGACCCCGCCATTGAGCGCATCGCCACACCGCGCATCGCGCTGACGGCGGCCGAGTATCTTGCGTACGAAAAGGGCATGCACGTCCTGGTCATCCTGACCGACATCACCAACTACGCAGAAGCGCTGCGCGAAGTTTCCGCCGCGCGCAAGGAAGTCCCCGGCCGCCGCGGATACCCCGGCTACCTCTACACCGACCTTGCGACGCTGTATGAGCGCGCCGGCCGTATCAGGGGTAAGAAGGGTTCGGTCACCCAGATTCCGATTCTGTCCATGCCTGAAGATGACAAGACCCATCCCATCCCCGACTTGACCGGTTACATCACCGAGGGGCAGATCATCCTTTCCCGCCAACTGCACCGCATGGGCGTCACCCCTCCGGTCGACGTTTTACCCTCGCTCTCCCGTCTGCGCGACAAGGGCATCGGCAAGGGTAAAACCCGTGAGGATCACGCACCCACGATGAACCAGCTGATCGCCGCGTATTCTCGCGGCAAAGAAGCCAAGGAGCTCTCCGCCATCTTGGGCGAAGCCGCGCTCTCGGAGAACGACCGCCTCTTCGCCAAGTTTGCCGAAGCGTTTGAGCGCGAGTACGTATCGCAGGGGTATGACACCGACCGCACCATCGAGGAGACGCTCGACCTCGGCTGGAAGCTCATGGCCATGCTGCCGCGCAGTGAGCTCAAGCGCATCCGCGACGACATGCTCGACCAGTACCTCCCCAAGGAGGGTGACGCGTAATGCCCGCTGCACAGGTCAACCCCACCAGGATGGAGCTGACCAACCTCAAGCGCCGTCTGGCTGTGGCGGTTCGCGGCCACAAGCTTTTAAAAGACAAGCGCGACGAAATGGTGCGGCAGTTCATCCTTTTGATCCGGCGCAACAAGGAAATCCGCGAGCGGCTGGAGCTTGAGCTCAACGCCGCGCTCAAGGAGTTCGCTGTGGCGCGCGCGATCATGCCCGCGAACGAACTTGAGGAGGCCATTTTCTACCCGTCGCGCAAAATCGCCATCGAGGTTGGCACGCAGAACGTCATGTCGGTCGTGGTGCCCACCATCAAGATCGCCGAAGACTCGACAGGGGATTCCTCCGAACTGCCCTACGCGTTCGCCACGACCTCCGCGCAGCTCGACGGGGCGATCGAGACCATCTCGGGCGTTCTCCCGCTTATGCTCGAACTCGCGCAGATCGAAAAAACCTGCGACCGTCTCGCGGATGAGATTGAGAAGACGCGCCGCCGCGTCAATGCGCTCGAGTACGTTATGATCCCGGAGATGCATGAAACCATCCGATATATCGCCATGAAGCTCGATGAAAATGAGCGCGGCTCTCTCACACGCTTGATGAAAGTCAAGGACATGATGGTCAAGGCGCAGGCAGAAGCAATTTAGGTTTTGTTGAACACGGAGCGGCACAAGGGTCACCCTCGTGCCGCTTGTTTGCGTTGCCAAAAAAAACCTTGTACACCGCACCCAATCCATATATAATGAAACCAGACGACGACCTCAATGGGCTATCTGTACGCGCCTTGGGCGCACGGACTGGACGGGGGGGGCTTGCGTATGTCTTCAGTAGTAATCACCATCTCCAGAAAGAGCGGCAGCGGCGGCCGTGAAATCGGAAAACGTTTGTCGGAGAAACTGGGCATTGGTTTCTATGACCGCAACCTCATCACGATGAGCGCGGAGCACAGCGGCGTGCATCCCAGTGTCTTGGAGCGCTCGGACGAACTGCTCGACCGTAGAGCGATCCAGCTGCCAGGCGCGAAGAACATCGAGTCCATGGACAACCTCTTCTCAATACAGGAGGAAACCATCAGGAAAGTGGCCAAGACCTCCTGCGTCATCGTTGGCCGATGCGCCGATTATATCCTGAGGGATCGCGCCGATGTCATCAAGGTCTTCATTTACGCGGATCTGGAGACGCGGAAAAACCACCTGGTCAAATGGCATGGAATTGATCCCAAAGAGGTCGAAAGCGTCCTCAAAAAGATGGATAAAGAGCGTGCCGCTTACTACAACTACCACACGGATTACCTGTGGGGAAGCATCGATCAGTACGACCTGTGCATCAACACATCGGTGATTGATCTTGACACAGCGGTCAGCGCAATAGAGGCGTATGTAGCGTTGCGCAAGTAAAGACCGGCTGCGAAGCCGCCGGATGTCATCATAGCCCAGAGTGTCGTCTACCCGGTGACTTCGAAAACGGCCATCAGACCCATGCAAACCGCCGGACTTGAGGTTCGGCGGTTTGCTGTCAGCGGGTATCGTTGGTTCCCCCGCGCCGCAAACATACGGTGGACGCTGCGGGCGATCCGTAGTATAATCACTGGATACAAAGCGCGGTGTGTCGCGTGCGTAACGGAGGGCGACCTTGCTTCAAAACATCACAATCGGGCAATTCTTCCCCGGCCATTCGGTGCTTCACCGGCTGGATCCGCGCGCGAAAATCATTTTGACGGCGATATACATATCGGCCGTTTTTTCGGTGAGCGCGCTCCCCCTCAACATATTGATCCTTGCTTATTTGGCCATGGCGGCGGCGATGTCGCGCATTTCGCCCAAATATCTGCTGCGAGGCCTCAAACCGATCATGATCCTGGTCGCGTTCACGTTTGTGCTCAATGTCTTTTTCAGTCCCGGCGAGACGGTGCTCTGGCATTGGTGGGTGATTTCGCTCACGCTGGAAGGCGTGGTGGCCGCGATCAATCTCATGCTCAGGCTTGTTTTTCTGGTGTTCGGGATGTCATTCTTGACGCTCACGACTTCGCCCATAGCGCTCACGGACGCCATTGAGCGGTTGTTCGCCCCACTGATAAAAATCCGTGTGCCGGTGCACGAGCTGGCGATGATGATGACCATCGCGCTGCGTTTCATTCCGACGCTTCTGGACGAAACCGACCGCATCATGAAGGCACAGATGGCGCGCGGCGCGGACTTCGAATCCGGCAACATCCTCAGGCGCGCTAAGGCCATGATTCCACTCCTTGTGCCGCTGTTCATCTCAGCCATTCGCCGCGCGGATGACCTCGCGCTCGCGATGGAATCGCGCTGCTACCACGGCGGTGAAGGGCGCACGCGCATGAAAATTCTGCACATGACGCGGCTTGACGTCTATGCGCTCGCGGTCACAACGCTTTTGCTGATTCTGGTGGCGATACCATGGCTCGGGTGAGGATGCGGCTTTCGTACGACGGCGGATCGTACGCGGGGTGGCAGCGACAGGAAAACGCGCGTTCCGTGCAGCAGACCGTGGAAGAAGCGCTCGCAAAGCTCACGGGTGAGCGCGTTTCGATCACAGGGGCCAGCCGTACGGACGCAGGCGTTCATGCGCTTGGGCAGGCTGCGCACTTCGACACGGCATCACGGGTGCCGCCGGAACGTTTTTCGTTCGCGCTCAACGCAATGCTGCCTGCCGATATCCGCGTGTTGACCAGCGGTCAGGCGTCACCCACGTTTCACGCGCGGTATCATGCGCTTGGGAAGACGTACCGCTACTGCATTGACAACGCGCCGGTCGCATGTGTGCTTGTGCGGCACGCGCGCGCGCACGTGCCGCACAGGCTTGATGACGCGCGGATGCGCGAGGCGCTTCTGCCTGTGCTCGGTATGCACGATTTCACGGGTTTGTGCGCGTCGGGATCGGTGATCAAAGACAAGGTCAGAACGGTGAGCGTTGCAAGCCTTGAACGCGATGGCGACGGACTGACGCTCACGATATCAGGCGACGGCTTCCTTTACAACATGGTGCGCATCATCGCGGGTACGCTGATCGACGTCGGACGTGGAAAACTCGCGCCGGACGCGCTCAAACGGGCGATCGAAAACAAAAACCGCAGGCTCGCGGGAGCGACGGCGCCCGCGCACGGCCTGTGTCTGATGAAAGTCGAGTACGAAGGATGGCCATCAAGCGGCTGATGAAAGCGCTCAAGGCGCAGGTTTACCTGACGGATTACGCCGGCGCGCTGGAGCGGCATTTATCAAGTGAACGCGTTCGGTTCGCCCGCAAGACCAGCAGTGAAGGCGACGCCGCGTTTCACATCGGCTGGACGCTGCCAAGATCGGACGAAAAAATCGCGTTTGTCGTGGTGGTTGACAAGAGCGAGGCCATGGTGCGCGTTGTGTGCTACAAGTTCATAGTTGGCGTGCCAAGACACCTGCGGCGCGCGATGCTCACCCACATCAACGCCTTGAACGCGCGGTGCACCTGCTTTAAGTTTTTCTTGGACGGCGACGGCGATGTGCAGATGACGCACTTCTTCCTGTACGAATCGCCGTTTGCGCAGTTTGTTCCCGAGGAAATCCTATATTACATCGGGCGGCTGGTACACTTTTTGGATGACGAAATCGGCGAATTTCAGCGCGTCGCACGCGGCGAAACAAGCGGCGAACGCGAGGAGGAGGCAAACGGATGAAAGGCGGATTGGTTTCTGTTACGTTTCGACCGCTTGAGCCCAGACGCATTGTGGAGCTCGTGAAGATCGCGGGGCTCTCGGGCATTGAGTGGGGAGGGGACATCCACGTACCGCATGGGGACGCGGCGAGAGCGAAGGAAGTCGCGGCCATGACGCGCGACGCAGGGCTTGAAATGCCTTCGTACGGCTCGTACTATAGGCTGGATGGCGGCGATTTCGCACCTGTGCTGGACAGTGCGCTCACGCTGGGTGCGGGTGTTGTCCGCGTGTGGGCGGGAAAAAAGGGATCGGGCGAGGCGACCGACGCTGAGCGCGCGCTTGTGGTGGAGGACGCCATCCGCTGTGCGGACTTGTGCGCAAAAGCGGGCGTCAAGTTGGCTTTCGAGTACCATGGAGGCACACTCACGGACACGCCCGCATCGGCGGAAAAACTGCTGGCGGAAGCAGCGAACGCATACACCTATTGGCAGCCGCCTGTGGGCATGGAGGGCGAAACGCTAGCGAACGCGCTCCGCGGCGTGGCAAAAAAGGCGGTCATGCTTCACGTGTTCTACTGGAAAGACCGCGAGCGGCTCCCCCTTGCGGAAGGTGATGCCAAGTGGAAGCCGCTGCTTCCTCTGGCGACAGAGGCAAAGTGGGCGCTCATTGAGTTTGTAAAGGATGAGAAGGAAGAGCAGTTTATCAGCGACGCTGCCGCGCTCAAGAGCTGGTTGGTCTGATGGGTTCGCTGTCGGAAACGCTCTATGCCGCCGCGCGTGAGTACGGCTTTTCGGACGTCGCGGTGACGTCCGTTGAGCCTTTCGATGAATGGCGCGATGTGAGCCGGAGCGCGGGCATCACGCTCGGTCTTACGCACGATCCGCGCGCGCTCATGTCCACAGCGCGCGCGCTCGTTGTGCTGGTGCTGCCCTTCGTTCCCTTTGATACGGGCGCGTTGTCCCCGGATGTGGGGCGTGTGAGCGCGTATTACCCGGCGTCGCAGCGCGCATACACGGCCGCGTCGCGCGTCGCGGAGGCTGCGCTGAGCGGATATGAAACGCTGGCCGCGCCCGGCTTGCCGTACAAGGCGATCGCACGGCGCGCGGGCCTTGGCGTTGACGGCCGGAACACGCTGCTCATGCACGACAAGTTCGGTTCAGCAGTCGCGCTTCAGGTCATCCTGACGAGCGCGCCGCTTGACGCTTCCCACTTTTTACAGGTTCGTGATCACGCGGCGGCGTGCGGTGGATGTACGTTGTGCGTGGAGGCGTGCCCGGTCGGTGCGATCAAGGGCGACGGCGTGCTCAATATGGCGCGTTGTTTGCGCGCGGCGATGTTCACGGGGCAGCGCGTGTCACGCGAGCTGCGCGCGCCCATGGACCTGCGGCTGCTCGGATGCGACGACTGCCGCGTCTGCTGCCCGCATAACAACGAAAAGCGTGCGCCCGTCCCCGAGGATTTGCAGCGGCTCTTTTCGCTGCGTTCTCTGCTTGGAGATAGCGGCGCGGCGATGTCAGGGCGCATGGAGAGTATCGCGCTCTTGCTCGGTCGCAACACGGCCCGTGCGGCGCGCTGGCGGACGCAGGCGGCATTGTGCGCGGGCAACACGGGGGATGAGAAGTTCATACCCCTGCTCAGGCCGCTCCTCAAGTCGGACGTGGACGCGACGCGCGCGCACGCTGCGTGGTCGCTTGTGCGGTTGGGCGACCGTGGGTCGGTTGCGGAAGCCATTCCACACGAAGCCGACCCTGCTGTTTCGCGCGACATGGCGGAATCGCTGGAGGGCGCGTGAAAAAGAAAGCCGCAACACGCGCGATGTCAGAACGGCACCCCTTACCGGATGGATTTGAGGAACGCATGCGCGGGGACTGGCCGGAGGAAGCCGCCGCGCTCATTGCCGCGCTCGGAGAAACGCCGTTGGGCGGCGTGCGCGCGAACACACTCAAAATTGAACCAGAGAGACTGCCCGAGTTGCTTGGTATGGTCTTGGAGCGCGCCTCGTCGTGCCCCGAGGCATTTGTGCTGCCTGAGGGAACCAAACTAGGCAGGCATGCGCTGCACGCGGCGGGCGTATTCTATTTACAGGACACGAGCGCGATGGCGGCCATCTCCGCCCTCGACCCTCAGCCCGGCGAAATTGTCCTGGATCTGTGCGCCGCGCCCGGAGGCAAGTCCACAGGAATCGCCGCGCGCATGCGCGGGAAAGGTGTGCTTTTGTCCAACGATCCGCACCCGGCGCGCGCGCGCGTGCTCCTTCACAACCTGGAGCGCTTTGGTGCAACCAACGCTGTGGTGACGCAGGAAGAGCCTTCCAAAATCGCGGCGTCGCTTCCGTGCGCGTTTGACCGCGTGCTGGTCGATGCGCCTTGCTCAGGCGAGGGTATGTTCGCCAAGGAGCCGGAGTCGCGGCTCGAGTGGACGCCGGATTCGCCGCGCAGATGCGCGGGGAGGCAAGCGGACATACTGAATGCGGCGGCCGCACTCGTCCGTGATGGCGGCGTGCTCGTGTACTCCACCTGCACGTTCAACCGCGAGGAAAACGAGGAAACCATTGAGGCGTTCGTGAATCGCCACCGCGATTTTGAGGCTGAGTCTGTCCGGCGATTATGGCCGCAAAAGGGCGAAGGCGCGGGGCATTTCATCGCGCGGCTTAAAAAAGGTGGAGCCGGAACGGCGGCAGCGCCTGTGAAAGCGCCGAACGCGGCCGCCGCTCAGATGTGGGGTGCTTTCGAGTGCGAACTATTGTCGACCGAAGACGGCTTTGCGCCCATTTTGCGGGATAACTGGCTGTACAGCCCGACGGGGCTTAATGTCCGCGGTTTACGCGTTTTGCGGGACGGCCTTCAGCTCGCTCGCGTGTCCCGTGATCGGCTGGAACCCGCGCACGCGTTAGCGATGGCGATCGCGCACGGCCAGGCGAAGCGCGCCCTTGATCTGTCCGAAGCCGAGGCGTACGCCTATCTGCGCGGTGAGGCGCTTCCGCGCGGGGAGGACGCGCGCGGGTGGGCGATCGCGGCGCACAAAGGATTTGCGCTCGGTTGGGGCAGACTGGCTGATGGACGACTGCAAAACACGCTGCCCAAGGGCATTAGAATGACATGATGGAGAGGTTGTCGTGAAAAAATCCATCATCGGGGTGACCGCGTCCATGCTGGAAGGAAAACTCGCCGTTCCGATGGCGTACATGCGCGCGGTTGAGAAAAGCGGCGGTTTCCCGGTCGTGCTCTGGCCGACCGTCCACGTGACAGACACGCTAGCTCTCCTCGACGGCCTCCTGCTCTCGGGCGGAGACGACGTCGACCCTGCGCTCTACGGGCAGGAGCCGCACGAAAAGACCGACATCGTCGCGCGCGAACGGGATGAGTTTGAGATCGCGCTCGCGCGGCTTGCGGATGAGATAAAAAAACCGGTACTCGGCATTTGCCGGGGTGAGCAGGTGGTCAACGTGGCGTTCGGCGGGACGCTCATCCAGCACATCCCCGATGCGATTCCTGGATCGCAGCACTTTGATCCGGAGATGCGCCATGACGCGGAAGTCACACCGGGCAGCTTCGCAGGGCGAGCGCTCCATGCGCAAAAGCTTCAGGTCAATTCCACGCACCATCAATCGGTTGACCGTGTCGCGCCCGGCTTCACGGTGACCGCCCGCGCGTCTGACGGCGTGATCGAAGGCATTGAGCGCGGCCTGATTTGGTGTGTCCAGTGGCATCCCGAGCGCATGGGCGCGGAGATGTCGCCGTTGTTTCAAGCGTTCTCGCGCGCGTGCGCGGAGAGGAGTATGCCGGTTGTTTGACTTGAAGTCAGCGCTCATGGTGTTCATCATGTCCATGGTGCCGATCGTGGAACTCAAAGGAGCAATACCCTTTGGCGTCGCGGTGCTCAATGTGCCATTTTGGCAGGCGTTTACCATCGCGGAGATTGGCTGCGCGATCCCGGTACCCTTTATCATCTACTTATGGCATTGGGGCGTTGAGCTGGTCGGAAAAATTGGCTTTCTCAAGCGGTTTGCGGACTGGGTGGCGCACCGCGCGGTGTCCAAAAGCAGCAAGATCATGAACAGCCGCTTTACCTATCTTGCGCTGTTTGTGTTCGTCGCCATACCGCTGCCCACGACAGGGGTGTGGACCGGTTCGGTCATCGCCGCGCTTTTCGGGCTTGACAAAACCCGCTCAATAATCGCCATTTTGCTTGGCAACATTGTAGCGGGCCTTCTGATGCTCCAGCTCGGTATCTTCGCGTCACGAATGGTGTGATTTCCATGATGCTTCCCAACCGCTTGTTATGCGGGTGCTCCCCGCCGGGATGGTTCCATCGCGTTCGCTATGCCTCCTCGGCTGTCAGCTGGTACCCGATGCCGCGCGCGGTCCTGATTTTGATGCGCGCGCCCATATCGGCGAGGCGTTTGCGAAGAAAATGAATGTAGATGTCGAGGTTGCCGTCCACCACGGTGTTGTTCCCCCAAACGCGCTCAAGGAGAACGTCGCGCGGGAGCACCTGTTTGGCGTTGCGCATGAGCACTTCCAAGAGCCGGGCCTCCTTGCGGGAGAGCTCGGCGCTTTGATTTCCACAGGTCAGGAGGCAGCGTTCGGCGTCCAGGCGTGCGTCCCCGAAAGTGACGATGTCGCGCGGCGACCACTGCGGTTGACGGCGCAAAAGCGCGCGTATGCGGGCGAGCAGCTCTTCGGTCGCAAAGGGTTTGAGCAGGTAATCGTCTGCGCCCGCGTCAAGCCCGGTCACACGATCGGAGACGCCGTCCATGGCGGTCAGCATGAGCACCGGCGCTTGAAGCCCGCGCTCGCGCAGGCGGAGGAGCACGTCCACGCCATCCATGCGCGGGAGCATGCGGTCGAGCAGGATGAGCTCGAAGGAGCCGGTGAGCGCGGCCTCAAGCCCGGACGCGCCATCCTCGCAGCAGACGACCTCCATGCCTTCTTTCTTTAGCCGATACTCCACGGCCATCCGAAGGCTCCGGTCGTCCTCGACAAACAAAACGCGCACGCTTAAGCCCCCTTAAGTGAGAGATATGCCGCGCCGATGGCGCGCGCGATATCGGTCGCGCACATGGCGAGCACACCCTCGGCTTTCTCGGCGATCTCGCCTGCGCGCCCGTGGATATACGCGCCTGCGCGCGCGGCATCGTACGCGCAAAGGCCCTGTGCGAGCAGCGCCGCGATCAGGCCGGTGAGTACATCGCCGCTTCCGCCGGTGGCCATGCCTTGCGTGCCCGTCAGATTGAGCGTGACCCCGCCCTCCGGTTGAGCGATGACGGTTGTCGCGCCCTTGAGCAGCGCGGTAGCGCCTGTGAGCGAGGCAAGCTCGCGAGCGGATAGGACGGGGTCGGCCATGACGTCGGCAGCGGGTTTCCCGAGGATGCGTGACGCTTCGCCCGCGTGGGGTGTGATGACTGCGGGCGCGCGTAAGCGTTTCCACAACGCGGGCTCGCGCGCGCACAGCGTGAGCGCGTCCGCGTCAATGATGAGCGGAAGACCCGCCTCAAGCGCGTGGATCAGTGCAAAGGCGGATCCGCCGCTCAGCCCGAAGCCAGGACCGATCGCAAGCGCGCTTGCACCTGCGAGCGCTCCAGGGATACGTGAAGCGGCGTTTTCGGAGATAAAGCCGCATTCGTCCGCATCGAGCGCGATCAGGAGCGCTTCGGGCGCGAAGACGCGGCACGCGGGCAGCGCGTCAGGGACGCTCATCAGCGTGACGAGTCCCGCGCCTCCCCGCAGAGCGCCCAGAGTACTGAGCGCTGCCGCCCCGGCGAACGTTTTGCTGCCCGCGACAAGCGCGGCATGGCCCACGTTCTTCTTGTGCGCGTCGCGCGCGCGGACAGGCAAAAGAGATCGGCAGTCGGCATCGGACAGCACGGTCATGGCGCCTTCAGGAGTGCACATGAGGCCGATGTCGGCAACCGTGACATCACCGCACATCCCTCGCGCGGGGTGGAGAACGTGAGCGGGCTTCATCCAGCCGAATGTCACGGTTTGCGCGGCGCAGAAGACCGGGCCGCTCACGGCGCAGCCGTCGGCCACCAAACCGCTCGGAAGGTCGACCGCGATCCTGTACGCGTCCTGCGCGTTGGCCCATGACAAGACGTGCGCGGCTAGCGCGGGCATGGGTGGGTGATACCCGATGCCGTACAGCGCGTCCACGATCACGGATGGACAAAGGCGCGCGACCGCCGCGTCAAACACGCTCGGGTTGCCCGCCGTGATGGGTGTTACACCGGCGCGCGCGAGAAGCGCCGTTTGAAGCGCGATGCCCTCGCTCTCTTTCGCGCCATCGTTTACAAGAACGACCGCAACCTTTCGCCCGCGCGCGGCGGCAAGGCGCGCGGCGGCCAAGCCGTCCCCACCGTTGTTGCCTGTTCCGCACAGATAGAGCGCGAGGCCTCTCGTGTCTGCGACAACGGCGTCCACAGCGAGCGCGGCGCGCTCCATCAGCACGGCCCCGGGCCAGCCGATCCCCCTGATGATCTCTGCCTCGGCGGCACGCATCGCGCGCGATGTGACCACGTAACTCATGGCTTGTCCTCTTCCTCGATGACTGCGAACGCGACCGCATGCGCGCGGTCGTGGGATATGCTGACAAACACGCGCGCCCCCCCCGCGCTTTCGCGCGCCGCGCCGTGTAGGGCACAGACGGGCGCGCCCTTTTCGTCGTGAGATATCTCAACCGAGTGAAAGCCGATCGCGCCCGTAAAGCCTGTGCCAAGCGCTTTGACAATGGCCTCTTTGGCCGCGAAAATGCCGGCGGCCGATTGCGTGCCTTTCTGCGTGATGTGAGTCCGCTCGCCGTCCGTGAACACACGCTCAAGGAAGCGCGGCCTAGTGAGGGCCTGGCTCACGCGCGTTAGCTCTATGGTATCAACGCCGATACCGCGAATCACGTGCGCGCCTCAAGCACGGCGTTGACCACCGCGCGCGCCACGGCCACCGTTGCCGCGGCGCACAGAGAAGCGACTGTGGCCGGGTTAAGCGCTTCGGCCGTCTGCGCGGCTGAGAGAGCAAAGAGTGTGTCGCCGTCGAAGATGGTGTGGCACGGGCGTATCGCGAGCGCGAGGCCGTCGTGCCCCGCGACGCACAGCCGTTTGAGCGTGCCCGCGCCGATGGGAGCGTCTGTGGCGATGACGCCGATGGACGTGTTTTCGCCCGCGCGCCCCTGAGCGGTCATGCCGAGGAGCGCGTCCATGGCGCTCACGCGAACCCCGCCCGACTCGGCCATCGCGATCACGTCGCCGGTGAACGGGTCGATCACGTCGCCCAGCGCGTTGACAGCGACGAGCGCGGCTACAGTGTAGCCGCCCGCCTTAACTGAAGCAGAGCCGATTCCGCCGCGCGTCGCCGCGATCCCAGGGATGGCTTTGGCGACTGTCGCGCCGCATCCCGCGCCACAACTGCCCTGCGAAAGCCCGCCTGCCGCGCGCCGCACAGCCTCGTGCCCCATGCGCGCATCGGGGCGCACATCGGCGCGGCCCTCCGTCAGATCGAACAACACCGCGCCCGGAACGATGGGCACCCGCCCGCCCATGGTGGGTAACCCCACGCCCTTTTCCTCAAGCGCGCGCATCACGCCGCCCGCCGCGTTCAGCCCGAACGCGCTCCCTCCCGCGAGGAGGATGGCGTGCACGCGTTCCACGAGGTTGCCAGGGGTGAGCAGGTCGGTCTCGCGCGTGCCGGGCGCTGCGCCGCGCACGTCGGCTGCGCACAACGCGCCCTCTTCGCAAATGACGACGCTCACGCCCGTGCGGGCGTCTTTGTCCTCCACCTGACCGACACGAATGCCGGGGATGTCTGTGATCAATCCCGAATACCGCATGTGTAAGCCTCCAATCAGTCGGCGTAGCCAAGCAATCCGCGCACCGACACTTCGCCCGAAGCGAGCGTTAGCGTTCGGCCATCTTCGCTCATCATCGTGAGTGAGCCATCTTCGGTCAACGTGCGCGCGGTTCCCCGGATTTCTCCCTCGGGTGTGTGCGCGACGATCGCCCTGCCGAGTGTCGCCGAGCGTTCCGCGTACGCGGACATAAGTTCCGCATACGCCCCGGCGTCGCCTACGCTTTCGCACAGCGCGATCGCGTGATGCCCGAACGCCGCCGCGAGCGCGAGCGGGTCGACGTTCGCTCCCAGCATGAGCAGTGACGCGGCCTTGTGTGACAAATCATCGGGAAACGCTTCCTGCGCGACATTGACGCCCACGCCCGCCACGACGTACGACGCGTCACGTTCGCGTCCCGCCTCGAGCAGTATGCCCGCGAGCTTCTTGCCGTGCGCCACGATGTCATTGGGCCATTTGATGAGCGCGGGCACCTCCGGCGCAAGCGACCCGAGCGCACGCGTGAGCGCGAAGGCTACGGCCGCGCCCAACCGGGGCAGCTTGGCCTCATCGAGCGCCGGGAAGAGGATGAGCGACATGTACAGCCCGCCCTCGAGTGACGCCCAGCTTCGCCCGAGCCGGCCCCGTCCTTCGGTCTGTTTGCGCGCGACGATCAGCTCGCCATGACGCGCGCCCGCCGCGATCCGCCGCTTGGCCTCAAGGTTGGTTGAGTCGGTTGCGCTCATGATTCGAATTCTGAGTGGTTCCATGCCATGAGTTTATCAATTAGTTTCCTTGGCCGCAAGGGGCCTGCACGATTTCGGACGGGGTATACACGACCTATGGTTTTTGCTATAATATGTGCACATACATTGTGGAGGCAACAACATGACTAAAAGAGCCATCGGCAAAACCGGTGTTCAGGCATCAGCGCTCGGTTTCGGGTGTATGCGTCTGCCCACAACGGACGGCAAAGGTGCCAACATTGAGTTTGACCGCGTGTCCGCGATGCTGCATGACGCGATTGACAAGGGCATCAATTATTTCGACACGGCGTACGTTTATCACGAAGGCGTCAGCGAGGTCGCGCTCGGGCGCGCGCTCGCGGGCGGCTGGCGCGAAAAAGTGCTGATCGCGACAAAAATGCCGATGTGGCAGGAGATGACGTACGAAAACTGGGATCGCATCCTCGGAGAGCAGCTGGCGCGGCTCCAAACCGACCGCATCGACTTTTATCTGCTGCACGCGCTTGAGAGGAACCGTTTCGCGAAAGCCAAAGAAGCGGGCATTCTCGACTGGCTGGAAAAGCAGAAGGCAAAGGGCTTGATCCGGTTTCCCTCGTTTTCGTTCCACGATGACGCGGACACGTTTGTCAAGATCATCGACAGCTATCCTTGGGCGATGGCGCAGGTTCAGATCAACCTGATCGACGTCGACAAGCAGGCGACCATGAGGGGCGTTGAGTACGCCGCGCAAAAAGGCGTGGGTGTGGTTGCGATGGAGCCTCTGCGTGGGGGATCGCTCGCGGTTGCTCCCCCGGACAACGTTCAGGCTGTCTATGACGCTTTCGCTACCAAGCGCACGCACATCGACTGGGCGTTCCGTTTCCTGATCGACCGCCCCGAAATCGCCGTCATACTCTCCGGCATGTCCAACGAAGCACAGCTTGCGGACAACCTGCGCATTTTCGGGGACGCGGGCGACGCGCGCATGACGGCGGAGGAACACGCGCTCATTGAGAAGGTCCGCGCGGCGTACACATCGCGCATCGAAGTCGGCTGCACGGGATGCCGCTACTGCATGCCCTGCCCGCAAAACGTGGACATCCCCGGCACGTTTACCGGCTATGACCTCGCGCTCATGTTCGGCACGCTGGAAGGCTACGCCAAGCGTTACGCGCGGCGCGTCGATGAAAAGAAGGACGCGGGGCAGTGCGTCTCCTGCGGCGCGTGCGAGCGTGTGTGCCCGCAAGGCATCAAGATCATCGAGAAACTCGCGTGCATCCACGCAAAGATGGTATAGCGGGAGGAAGTTTTTATGCACTACCTTCGTCCGCTCGACAGACGCGGGAGCGATTGCCACAAGTGGGACGCACCGATTGAGGGCCAATTTGGCTTTGTGCCCATGGGCGTTGCCGATCTGGACTTTGCGGCTCCGGACTTTGTTTTGTCCGCCGTGGCCGCGCGCGCTGCGCACCCGGCGTACAGCTACTCGCTCATCACCGATGAGCACAAAGCCGCAGTCTTCGGCTGGCTTAAGCGCCACCGCGGCGTTGATGCGGAGGACCAGCAACTGCGCTTCACCGGCGGTGTGATCGCCGTGCTGTACGCAGCCGTTCACGCGTTCACGCAGCCCGGAGACGGCGTGGTTATCCAGTCACCGATATACGGCCCGTTTTTCAGCTGCGTGCGCGACAGCGGCCGAAAGGTTGTCGACGCGCGCCTGGCGCGCCATGGTGATCGCTATACCATGGACTATGCCGCAATCGAGGACGCCTTCAAGCAGGGCAGTCGCCTGTTTCTTTTGTGCAACCCGCACAACCCCGTGGGACGCGTGTGGATGAAAGAGGAGCTTGAACGGCTGTACGCGCTCGCGGCACGATATGATGTGATCGTGGTGGCCGACGAGATTCATGCCGACATCACCCTGCCCGGCCACCCGCTCACCTGCGCGCTCACGATTGTCGGCGCGCGCGAGCGGACCGTCATGGTGACCTCTGCGAGCAAGAGTTTCAACCTCGCGGGGCTGTCCCACGCTTACAGCATCATTTACAATCCCGATATCGCCCAGAAGATCGACCGCGTGTTCGCGAGCTGCGGCATGAACCACCTCAATGTGTTCGGCCCGGTCGCGACCACCGCCGCGTATACGCATGGCGACGACTGGCTGGCCGCGCTCGTGGAGGCGATCGATCAGAACCGCGCGTATGCCGAAGAGTTCATCGCGCGCGAGCTGCCCGGAGTCACGTGCGCGCGCCTGGAAGGCACATACCTGATGTGGCTGGACATCCGCGCGCTCGGAATCCCCGACGAAAACGTGGTGCGCGAGTTCGTCAGCGCGGGCGTGGGGGTTCAGCCCGGCGGATGGTTTGGCGAAGCCGGAAAGGGCTTCATCCGCCTGAACATCGGATGCCCCATGCCACAGCTCGCGACGGCGCTCGACCGCATCCGCGCGCGTTTCTTCGCATAACCTGTTCTCTATGAACAGAAATCGATCAACCCCAGCATTTCCAGGCGTATGATGTCTCTTTCCCCCGGCGAGAAGTAGGCGTGCCACGAATCGCACAAGGAGATTGCCTTGAATTTGGCGTTAACAAGCTCTTTTTCAAGTATGGCAAGGCTTGAAAAAGAGCTTGTTTCATCCTTCTTCGAGTTGATGGCAACGACCGGAACGGTGATTCGCGCGAGATTCTTTCTGGTCTTCGCGATCAGCTTGAAAACGTCCATGTACTGCCGCGTCCACAGCAGATAGCTGAGGATGCTTGCGGAAGACACACTTCCCGATCTCCTGTACGCCTCGAGTATTTCGCCCCCGCCGCGCGAGTAAAGGCTCAGCCTCAGGCCCGTCCACACCGGGCGTGGAGAGCAGCGGAGCCGAAGCGGTGACGCGATCAGCATCACGCCTTTGATGCGGTTCCTGCCGCAAAGGCTCGCGTTCAGAGCAAGCAACCCGCCGATTGAGTGGCCGATAACGATTACATTTTCGTGTCCGGAAGCAATCCGCAGAAGCTCGGCGTCAAGGTGCGCCTCCCAATCGGGCAAACCGTGCGCCGTGAAGTCCCTCGCGGTGCCGCCGTGCCCCGGCAGGAGAAGCGCCGAAACCGAGCATCCACGCTCGTGTGCGGCGTCCGCGAAATCCTTGAATTGATCCGGGCTGCCGATCAGCCCGTGCACAAACACGACCATCGTGTCAGAACCCGGGTATATACGCTCATACGATTCGTGCACACGATCACTCTCCAATCGGGCATGAAAAAGGTCGCCCGCTGATCGGGCAACCTCTATGTGCTCTCAGGGGTCTTTGCTGATCAGTAACGCGTCTTGCGCGTGGAGAAATAGCGGGAATAAGAGCTGGTGCGGCGGCTGCGCTTGGCGCGCTCCGCCACAAAACTCGCCGCGAGCAAAGCGATGCCAGCCAGTGGGAGCAGCACAATCCACCACATTTTGGAAATGGTATCGTCGCTCTTGATGGCCGCGTTTCCCTCAATGCGCTGGAGGATACCGGGCGCGGCGAAGACCACTTTCTGTTTGACGTTGCGCGATGCGACGAGTTGCGCCTCCACGGTTTGCCCCTGAAAAGTGTAGGACATCGTGCCGAGTGGCGCGCCCTCTAGAATGGGAGCCCTGAGACTGCCCTGGTCGATATTGAGTACCATCTGGCGCGAAAAACCGTCCTGGATGCCGGCTTTGTCGTCCTTGTTGATCTGAAAACCGGTCAAATCCGCCGCATCCGGGTTGTGAAGCGATAGCTCCAGAACACCCTGCGAGGGGTCGTCGTCCGCTGCGTCCTCAATGGTCACGGTTGGTTTTTTTTCGTTGTACAGCGTGACGAGATTGACGGTGGTGAACATGTCAAAGCCGTAATCCATCATCAGCGCCGTGTCCGCCCACTTGCCCGCCTTTGAGGATCCAAGCACGACCGAGACGAGTGTGATGCCGTCCTTTTCAGCCAATCCGGCATAAGTGTACGCGGCGTCGCTCGTGTAGCCCGTCTTCATGCCGAGACCGTATTCGTAATGGGCCGCCTTTCCGGAATCATGCAAAAACTCGTTGGTGTTCTCCACGGTGCGCCTGCCTGCCTTGTTGGTCGGGTCGATGGTGTAAACCAGCGTTTTACAAGCGTCGCGGATGACTTCGTTTTTCGCGGCCTCGCGCGCGATGAGGGCGTAATCGGAGGCGGTGGTGTAGTGCTTTGTGTTGTTAAGGCCGTTGGGGTTTGCGAAGTTGGAATTGTGCGCGCCGAGAGACTCGGCCTTTTCATTCATGAGCTTAGAAAACTCTTCGACGGAGCCCGCCGTATGTACCGCGAGCGCGATGGCCGCGTCGTTGCCGCTCTTCATGAGCATACCGTACATCAGATCCTTGAGTGAGAGCTGCTCGCCCTCGGAGAGACCGATGATGGTGGGTTCGACATTCGTGGCGGCCTTTGTCACGGTAACAACGTCGTCAAGAGAGCAGTTCTCAAGCACAACAAGCGCCGTGAGCAGTTTTGTGATGCTCGCGGGGTACATCAGCTTATCCGGGTTCTTCTCGAACAATATTTTACCGCTTTTCGCGTCCATGAGCACCGCGCATTGCGCGTAAAGATGGCCCGCTTTGAGCGTGCCGCCGCTGTATGTATCCACCGAGTCTGCCGGCTTAGCCTTGGTCGGCTTTGGCGCGGTGGTTGGTCTGGGCGTGGCTGTTGGCCGGGGTGAGGCGGATGGCCTTGGCGTCGCGCTCGATGCTGGCGTGGATGATGAGGCTAACGCGGGCTGAATCATCATGCACACGACGATTGCCGCGATGACCGCTTTCGCCCACATAAATCGTTTGTTCAAGCCGCTGTTCCCTCCAAACTATACATAGCCAAAACTATTATACCACCAAGCAGCGGATGTGTACACCCGCGAAAATTCCGAACCGTTCGAAACGGAACGCGCGCGAACAACGGTTTTGTGAATGATGGCGTTCGGTTGCCATTTCTCGCGCGTCAGGGCGACAGGCGCTATGGCTGCACAAATGTACAATGCAGCTAGAGCGAGGGGGCGCGGGCCATGCTGATGTCAAAACTGTTCAGGCGCAAGAGAAAACTCACGGTCAGGTTTGTTCATACGCGATCCGCGGCGCCGATACGCCGCAATGGCGTTGCCATAAAAACGCCGCGCGAGCCAAATATGTTGCAGGAAAAAACCGTCGCCTGCACCTCGGCGGTCAAAGTGTTCGGCGCGTTCGCCGCAGAGCCGGTCAAGGCGATGATCGCGCGGTACGGCGTGGGGTTCGCCGCAGGACTGCTCCTGGGTCGCTCGGTTTGGGTTTCGGGCGCGTCGCCCGCAGTGGCGGCAGCCACGGCGGTGGGTGTTCGGCACGAGATCTCGCCGTTGGCCGTGGTCGCGGGCGCCGCGGTTGGCGGGCTGACCCGCGTGGGGGAAGGCCCTTCGGCGTTCGCCCCCGCGCTCTCCGGCGCGCTCGCGCTGGGCGTGCAGACCGCGCTCAACCGCTTCCATGTGGATCAGAGCGTGGTTCGGGATGCGCTGATCGCCGCCGTTGTGTGGCTCATCGCCGCGCTCGCGCTCTCCGCGCGTCTGCCGTATGACCTGTTTATCGCCACGACGGGAGCCGCGCTCGCCGGCGCGCTCGCGTTTGCCGCCGACCGCGCGATCGGCGCTCTCGCCCGCGGGCGGACGACAACCGCGACCACGGAGGAAATGGTGTGTGTTGTCCTGATCACCGCGTTCCTGCTCACAGGTCTCAGCGATGTGCGGTTTGGGCTGTTTTCACCGGTGCGCACGCTTATCTACTACGCCGCGCTCATCGCGGCTACGCTGGCCGGCGCTCCGGGCGGAGCGGCGACCGGTGCGATGCTGGGTGCGCTCATGGTGCTTGGCGGGTTTGACGGCTCGGCGTTCCTATCCTCGCCCGTGCACGCGGCGTCCATGACGGGCGCGCTGGCGCTCGGTGGCGTCGTGGGCGGCTGTATGAAGCGCTGGCGAATCGGCGTTGTGATTGGCAGCGCGCTCGGTGTCGGGCTGTGTGCGGCGCTCACGCCAGGGCTTACGTCTGCGCTGCCCGTGATCGACATGGCGATCGCGATGGTGATGTACCTCATGCTGCCCAGGGACGTGCTCGTCCTCCTGCGCGAGTTTTTCGACGGGCGGCACCAGCGTATCTCTCGCGATGGAGAGGCCGCCGCGTACGTGGGCGAAAAAGTAGGCGACATGATGCGCGCGATGTCGGAGGCGTACGCACGCATGGGAAAAAGCCTTGCCGAAGGCGTGTGGGACGTAGAAAAGGGCGAAACGCACGTTCGCTTGCGGGCGTTTGAGGAAGCGCGCCGCGCGTGCGCGAGCTGTTCATGGCGGGGAGAGTGTTTTTCCGAGGAGCGTCTGGCCGGCACACTCAGGATCCACGATGCTATTTTTCAGGAAGCGGAATCTTCGACGGATACGCTCATCGCGGTTCCAGCTTGGATACGCAAGGAGTGCCTGCGTCCGGGTGAGCTCGCCCAGGTCATGCGCGCGGCTATGCGGATCGAGGACGAAAAAAAACGGCGTACAGCCGTTGCGCGCCAGGGAGCTGCGTGCCTCGCGCGGCGGCTCTGCGCGGTGTCGGGCGAGATTGAAGCGCTCAGAACGTCCGGAAAGGGAGTCGCCGTGCCCGACATTGACTTGTCGGCGGAAATCCGCGACGGGCTGACCACTGCGGGAGTCCGTGTGCAGAGCGTCGCTGCGTCAAGAGCGGACGGGAGATTGAGCGTCACCGTGGAGCGTCTTTCTTGCGGGGGACGAGGTGAGTGTTCCATGCGCGTGGCGCGCGCGATTGAGCAGGTCACGGGGCTTCGCATCGCACCCGCGGATGCGCGGTGCGCGATGTCGTCCGGCTGCTCGTGCCGCAAAACCTATCTTGAGCGGCCTGCTATCTCGTGCGTGATCGGCGCGGCGTCTTTGAGCGCGGACGACGGCGCGTCGGGCGATTGCTACGGCATCACCTCCCTGCGCGACGGTGTGATGCTCGCCGTGCTGAGCGACGGCATGGGCAGCGGTGCGTTTGCGCGGCGCGAGAGCCAGCTCACGGTCAACCTGCTCACAGATATGGCGCGCGTCGCGTCCGATCACGAGCACATGCTCAGGGACTTAAACGAGTTGCTTTTGTCGCGCGGCGGGGAGGAGATGTACGCTACAGTGGACGCGTGCGTGTTCGATCTCCACCGAAAAAAGGCGAGCGTGCTGCGCATGGGCGCGGCCAAGGGCGTCATCATCAGCGGAACGAGCGTCACGGAGTTAGGCGGGGCGTCCTTGCCCGTGGGGATCATAGGCGACGTCACGCCCCTGGTGGAGACGGTTGACCTATCGCCCGGCGATGTGTTCGTGCAGGTCAGCGATGGCATAGGAGGCGTGGACAGCGCGGCGTGGCTCAGGCGCGCGCTTAAAGGCGCGGATCTGCGCAACCCGCAAGCACTGGCCGAACGCATTCTGAGCGCCGCGCGCGATGAGGGTGAGCAGTCCGGGACCCCTCTGCGCGACGATCGTACCGTGCTCGTCACCCGCATCGTGGGCGAGCAACCCAAAGAACGGCACGAGGCTCGCGCGCAGACCGCAAGCGGAAACGGCGCTCGGTTTATGCGCGCGTACACTAAGGAAAAGCGCGCAGTGACGCGCGCTTAGAAGAGGCGATGCGCGTGTGATAGCGCCGCTTAGCCGATCTGCGTGATGTCGAACGGCGTCTCCTGATAGACATAGTAATTCAGCCAGTTGGTGAACAGCAGGGACGCGTGCGAGCGCCAACGGACGCGCGGCGTCTTGCTCGGGTCGTCGTCGGGAAAGTAGTGCGCCGGCACGGGGATCGACAGCCCCTTGCCGGTGTCGCGCTCGTATTCCAGCCGAAGCGTGTCTGCGTCGTACTCCGAATGACCCGTCGCGAAAATGTGTTTTCCGTCCTTGCTCGCCACGAGGTACACGCCCGCCTCATCCGACACCGCGACAACGTTCAGTTCCGGCACCGCCGCGATTTCCTCCAGCCGCACCTCGGTGTGGCGCGAGTGCGGCGCGAAGAACATGTCGTCAAAGCCGCGCGTCAGCTTGCAGGAGGGCAGGAGCGTCTTGTGTTCGAACACCCCCGACATCTTGGCGGTGAGCGGGTGCTTGTTCACGCCGTAGCGGTAATAGAGCCCGGCCTGCGCGGCCCAGCAGATGTACAACGTGGAAAAGACGTGCTTCTGCGCCCAATCCATGATGCGCGTGAGCTCGCGCCAATAATTGACTTCCTCGAACACCATCTGCTCGACGGGCGCTCCCGTGATGATGAGCCCGTCGAATTTTTCATCCTTGATGTCGTCAAAAGTCTTATAGAACGCCTCCATATGCTCCTGTGCGGTGTTTTTGGACTGGTGCGTCGCTGTTTTTAGGAAAACCATGTCCACCTGAAGCGGCGTGTTGCCGATCAGGCGGAGAATCTGCGTTTCGGTGACCACCTTGGTGGGCATGAGGTTGAGCAGCGCTATTTTGAGCGGGCGTATATCCTGATGTTCGGCCCGCGCCTGGGTCATCACAAAAATGTTCTCATCCATGAGCGTTTTTGCGGCGGGCAAATGGTTGGGGATTCTGACTGGCATTGCGGTTTCTCCTCTCGCGAGCGCGGAAGGCGCGCTGGGTCTTCGATTATTATACCTTTCCGCGCGTGGCGTGTACAGGGGTTTGTCATCGGAAGAATCTATGGTATAATGTCCAAAAAACGGGGGGTGACCTGAGATGGATCAAGCCACAATCAAACCGATACGCCCGGCCTGGAAGGGAACCATGACGGCGCGCGAGCGCTTTAATCGCCAAATGCACTGGCAGAGCGTTGACCGCTCATTCAATATGGAGTTTGGCTACTGGGATGAGAATTTCACCGAGTGGTCCATTTTCGTGGATAACGGTATCACAAACAACGCTCAGGCCGACGTGTTTTTCAACTTCGACCCGATCCACACGGCGGGCGGGCGGCTCTGGATGTCGCCCGCGTTTGAGGGCAAGGTCGTTTCCGAGACGGCGACCACCAAGACCATCATCAATGGCGACGGATTGCTCGCCGAAATGCCCAAAGACGGCCACTCCACCATCCCGCACTACACCAAGGCGTCCATCGTCACCCCCGAGGACTGGAAGCGCGTCAAGGAAGAGCGCTTCAATGTCAAAGACCCCAGCCGCGTCGTGGACGTCGCGAAGATCCTCGAGCGCCACCCCGACGACCGCGACTACCCGCTGGGCATCAACTGCGGCTCCATGATCGGCAAAGTGCGCGACATGCTGACCTTCGAGGGCCTGTGCTACGCCATGTTCGACTACCCCGACATGGTCGAGGACATCGTGGAAACCGCCTGCGTGCTCGTCGAGCACTCGCTGGACCAGATTCTCGGCAAAGTCAAGTTCGACTTCGCCTCCGGCTGGGAGGACATCTGCTTTAAGAACGGCCCCATCGTCTCCGTGCCGTTTTTCCGCGATGTGGTCATGCCGCGCTACAAGCGCATCTCCAAGCGGCTCCACGCGCACGGCATCGACCTGTGGTACATCGACTGCGACGGCGACGTGCGCCCCATCATGCCCTACTTCCTCGAAGGCGGCGTCAACTGCCTCTTCCCCTACGAGGTCATGGGCTGCGCGCACCCCGGCGAGCTCCTCGACGCCCACCCCGGCGCGCTGCGCATCATGGGCGGCTTTGACAAGACCCAGATGATCAAGGGCAAGGACGCCATTCTCGCGTACATGAAGACGCTTGAGCCCTACGTCGCGCGCGGCGGGTACATCCCCTTCTGCGACCACCGCTGCCCGCCCGACGTCTCCGTGGAGAACTACCTGTACTATCTCGACCTCAAGGAAAAAATGTTTGGCTTAAAGTGAGTGAGACGCATGGCCGTGTATGACGCGGGCGTATACCGCCTCGCCGCGACGATGATCGACGCGTACAACTATCTGGACGACGCGGGCGTCGCGCTCCCCAAGGCGGAGCGCGTGCTCCTGTCCGATCTTGTGGAGGGCTGCCTCTCCCTCGCCCACGCGCTCATGCGGCAGGGCGTGCTTTTGTGGATGCCTCAGGCCGCGCTCGACCGCTGCCGGGGCCTCTTGCTCGCGCCCAGCATGGACGCGCGGGAGCACGCGGCGTTCATGGACGCCATGCGCGAGTTTTTGGTCAGGATGCAGGAGGCGCTCGCCCCCGCGAGCTGACGCAAGCAGGGGTGGGCCGGGGCGCGGCGCGCCCGGGCTTTTCGCGCGCGCGAAAAGGCCGCCGGCGCGAGCCGGCGGCCTTTGATGCCAAAGCGGGATTAGCGGAGCAGGGAGAGGACGTTCTGCGGGGCCTGGTTGGCCTGTGCGAGCATGGCGGTGGCGGCCTGGATGAGGATGTTCTGCTTGGTGAACTTCGTCATTTCCTTCGCCATGTCCGTGTCGCGGATGCGGCTCTCGGCAGCCTGCAGGTTCTCCGCCGACGTGTCGAGGTTCGCGATCTTGTGGCCCA
>JAVBRD010000025.1:0-25169 GCA_031548365.1 Eubacteriales bacterium | reverse complement strand
CGCCAACTCTACCTCGCGCAGTTTCAAGATGATCTGCTCCGTTGTGTACGTCTTCCTCGACATTTTTCCAGCCCCTTCTTCTCTACTTTACCAGAGCAGGACTAACTTTCATATTGGTCCAATTTTCGGGGGGCAGGGCATGCTCGCGCTTCCTTCGCCGCCCTTTTCCCTCGCTATCAAAGATATATCCCCAGTTGGGATACGCTTGCCCAGGCTTGACGCCCGGCTAACAAACGTTGTGGTACGGTTCAACCCAGAATGCGCAGACAATCGGCCAGCAGTGCAACTCTTTATGGAGAGCATTGCTGCTGCGCTGAATAATTTTCAAAATGTCGATTCCGAGAGCCCAGACAACATGAATGACGGAGGTGAAATCAATGACACACGAACCAACTAATGTTCGACACGTTTTTTCTGGTATGCTCCTTGGAGCTGCCGCATCACCCCTTGACGGCGACCAATCTCAAGCAGCGATCAACAGCATGCTTGAATATTCTCTCGAAGTATACAGCGGGATGCTCGGTCGAGAGGTAAGCAAAGGAATGCGGGGAAATGCCATGTGCGGCCTGCATAACGGTGGCACGCCTCCGTTTGGCTATGATGTTTCCAGCAAGAAGAGTCTTGCCATTAACCCTGATGAAGCGCAGATCGTGAAGCTGGTCTTTTTCAGATTCATTGATGGCAGGAGTCGTAGAGAAATTGCGGTTGAGCTGACAGCAAAAGGCCTTGTGACCAGAAAGGGCAACGCCTTTACGCCAGGCTTCATAAGGCGAATGCTCAGGAATGAAAAATACATAGGCACTTATGTTTTTCATTCTGCAGGCGCAGATCGATACGCCCAGAAAGATGCCGTGTCACAGGTCAATCCGGAAGTTATCCGCATCGTCGATGCATTCCCCGCAATCATTGACAAGGCGACCTTTGGGACAGCCCAGGAACGTTTGCGTTTAGCCGTGAAACCGAAAAGCCAAATAAACGTGAGCAAAACCCTCGACTCTGAGGGCAGAGACCAAACATTTCAGGAATGGTGATGAAAATGAGCAAATTCACTCCCAAAGCATATCGGGCGGCTATTTATGCTCGCTCGAACTCTTCTTCTGATGAACAACTCCGCGTGCAGCTTCAGGCTGCACGCGGGTATGCCGACAACAACGGGATGCCCATAGTAGCGGAGTATGTTGATAAAACTTACTCCGGGGTGACCGATGAACGCCCAGCATTTCAACAAATGATAAGCGACTCGGCAAATGACCTATTTGATGTCCTTATCGTTGCCGACCTTGCGCGCTTTTCCCGCAAGCATTACGACATAGCAAGATATCAACGCATGATGCGAGCATATGGCGTTGAGTTGATCTCTGCCGCTGGGCAGTTTAGCTATGCGCAAATGACTATACCCTTCGGTTCTCATGCTGATGAACGGGGCAAGGTGCTCCCGTTTAGATGTATGAGTGGCGCTACTTGCACAAACCAAAAGACAGGAGGCAATTTAAATGGGTACCAGAGCAGCAGTGTATGCCCGATACTCTTCAGACAACCAACGCGAGGAATCAATTGATGCCCAGCTCCGAGACAACAGGGATCATGCAAAAAAACATGGCCTAACAATCGTTGCGGAATACGTCGATCGAGCAAAATCGGCGACGACGGATAGGAGGCCCGATTTTCTGAAAATGATTGATGATGCGGAAAACGGTCTGTTTGATGTGTTGCTTGTGCATAAAATTGACCGGTTTGCGCGCAACCGTTATGATGCCGCTCATTATCGGCATAGGCTCAAAGCCATGGGTATCCAAATAATTTATGTTACTCAGCCTATGGACGGGTCACCTGAAGCCGTTATTCTGGAATCAATACTGGATGGATTCGCCGAGTATTATTCCCTTAATCTTGCACGGGAAGTCAATAAGGGAATGCGCGAAAATGCATTGAAAGCCCGGCATAACGGTGGTATTCCGCCACTTGGGTACAAAGTGAACAGCGAAAGGCAATATGAGTTGCAGCCTGAAGAAGTACCAATCGTCAGGATGATCTTTGACATGTTCCTGGCTGGCTTTGGCTATGATCGGATCATTCATAGCCTTAATAGCAACGGATATAGAACAAAAAATGGCGAGCCCTTTGGGAAGAACTCAATACAGGCGATCCTTCGCAATGAAAAATACTGCGGCACCTATGTGTTTAACCTGCGGACGGCAAAAGATGAAAATGGTAGGCGGAACAACCATACGCATAAAGATGATGGTGATATCATCCGCATTGAGGACGCAGTACCAGCTATTATCAGTAAAGAAGATTTCCAAAATGTCAAGGAAAAGATGACCGGACGGCAACGGTCGCGCGCACAAAATTCGGCAAAAGAAGTGTACTTACTCTCAGGAAAAATGGTCTGTGGCGAATGCGGTGCCGCCTATGTTGGCGACCGAAAAAACGCCGGTCGGAGCAAAACACCGCATATTACGTATCGTGATAACCGCAGAGATCGCCAGACTTCAGCGGTATGTACCAACAAGGAGCTTCGGCGCGAGTACATCGAGACTTTCATCCTCGAAAAGCTCTCAAGCGTCATCTTTAGCGATGACAAACTACGCCATCTCGCCCATGAGTACAATGCGTTCCTGGCGGAACAAAATACCGGATTAGTGAGCGAAAAGCGTCAACTCAACGAAATGCTGAAGGACGCCAAAAAGAAGATCGCCAATACGGTTGAGAGTATCGCAAGGACGGGCTCTGACGCGCTTGACGAGTTCTTGCAAAAACTGGAACGCGATGAAATGCTGATCCGTTCGAGGCTAAAGGAGATAGAATCCCAGGACGTTGACGCTATCGATGAAGCCACGGTTCTGAAGGCGTTTATCTATGCCCGCGAACTGTTTCTGTCCGGCAAACTGACAACAACAAAGGAACTCGTTGATCTTTACGTCGATACGATCTTCGTGTATCACGATCATATTGAAGTCGTACTCAACGTGTATGGGGCACCCCGTCCCCTTAATCCTACGGACGGCTTTCGCATGAAGTCGCAGAAGAACACCCGGGAAAATGAGAGCGCGAAGAAGGAGGCGGATGAAAAATGCACACACGAAAATGTGTGTGCATTGATGGTGGAGGCGAGGGGAGTCGAACCCCTGTCCGAAATCCCGAAAACCTGGGCGTCTCCGAGCGCAGCCGTTCTTTTAAGATTCCCCTCGTCAAGCGCCGAATGGCAGGCTCTTGACTACGGTAGCTTCATAAATCCCGTCCGCGGCAAAGCTTATGCGGATTGGTTCCCTGCGGTAATGACGCCGGAAGCCAGGTCGCAGGCCCCCTGGTGCCGACGTCGCGGTTAGTTAGGCCGCGAGAGCGAAATCGTTATTCGCAGTTGCTGTTTGCCCCGTTTTTATAGCGGTTCAGGGCCGCTGCTCGCTTCCCAGATCCCCGATGACCCCGTCGAAAGCCATATACGCCCCCGAGTGTCTGATAGAGTTTATGCTGAATTTGCCGATACGTCAAGATTTACTTTATGCCATCTTTTCAAACGCAACCGATTCGCTGTCCAAAGCAGGTTCGGCGACACAGACGAGCGCCAATTCCATGCGGTGTTCCTTGATCTCTTGCACTTTGATCGCCAGGCCGAATGACTCAAGTTCGGGCTTGCTCCCGTCTTCGGGGATCGTACCCAGTAAGCCGAAAACCAGCCCACCAAAGGTTTCGTAGTCGTCAAGCGGCAGTTTGCAGCCGAGTTCCGTGCTCACGTCTTCGAGCGCGGCCTGACCTCGAATGCGCCACGTTTGCGCGTCGAGCTTCTCGATGTCGGGGAAACTGACCTCATAGCCGTCATCAAACTCGCCCACGATTTGCTCAAGCAGGTCGCTCATGGTCACGATGCCGCTCATCCCGCCGTACTCGTCAATGACCACGACGATGTGATTCTGGTTGCGCTTCATGTTCCCGAACAGGATGTCCGCGCGCACGGATTCGGGTACGAACATCGCGGGTTTGACAGCGTGCTGCATGACCTGATCGCGCGTTTTGACCGGCAAACGGAAGTAGTCCTTGATGTTCAGGATGCCCACGATGTTGTCCGCGCTCTCGTTGCACACGGGGTAACGCAGGTGCATGCCTTCCATGATCGTTTTTTCCCAGGCATCGTCGTTTTCATCAAGCCAGAGCATATCAACCTTGGTGCGATGTGTCATTACTTCGCCCGCGGTCTTTGAGTCAAATTCGAAGATGTTGTGGATCATTTCTTTTTCTTCGGAGTCGATTGTGCCCTTTTCATTGCCGACATCGACCATCATCCGGATCTCTTCTTCGGTTACTTCCTCATCCTCGGCGTTCGGGTCAATGCCGAACATTCGAAGCACGGCGTTTGTCGAGGCTGTCAAAAGGGAGACGAGGGGTGCGAAGATAACGGAGATGAGGTAGACCAAGCCGGACATCATAAGCGCGAGCCGTTCGGCGTTGCGCATAGCGGCGCGTTTTGGAACGAGTTCGCCGAGGATAAGCGTAAAGAACGAAAGCACGATGGTGATGGCTACGATCGCGATTGTGTCCAGCGTTTGCACGGAGACGGTCACGCCAAGGCCAACGAGCCATCCCACAATACGGCCTGAAAAATTCTCTGCCGCAAATGCGCTGGCCAGAAATCCCGCGAGCGTGATGGCGACTTGAATAGTCGCGAGGAAACGCGCTGGCTGATCGGTGAGCTTGCGAAGCCTGATCGCGCGCTTGTCTCCGGTTGCGGCCATCCGCTGGAGCTTGGCGTCGTTGATCGAAATAACAGCGATTTCAGCGCAGGCGAAAATGGCGTTGACCGCGATGAGCGCGAGCTGGAAAAGAATGTGCCATAATATAGGGCCGTCGTCCGACAAGGGAAATAACCTCCATCAGTGATGAACTACCACCCACATTATAGCATCGGTTTATGTGAAAATCAACGGCCCATGCGTGTTGACGCGGCGTGGATGCGCATTTTTATTCAAAGAGCGTCATGCCGAGCGCGCGGTATGTGCGCGCGTCGACGCTGTGCTCACGGGCCAGGCCTTTATCCGTTTTGAAGCGGATGAGCGCGGCCTTCATCCCCTCGCCATAGATTCCGTCGATCGCGCCGGGCGAATAGCCGTGAATGGCCAGCCTCATCTGCACTTGGCGTACGTCGCTCCCCCTGTCTCCGGGCGCAAGCGTGCGCAGAGCGTATGCAAGCGGGCCGTATGGTCCGCTTTCAACGATCACCCGCGTTCCCGAGGGAACCATGCCGTATAGCTTCTCCACGTCGCGGTTGTGCATTCGGAAACAGCCGTGGGACGCCGACGTGCCGATAGAAGACGGCTTGTTTGTACCGTGTATGCCGAACTTCCCCCATGTGCAGCTCAGCCCCATCCATCGCGTGCCAAAGCCTGTGCCCCAGCCGCGTTCCTTTGTGACGATGCGGAACACGCCGAGAGGGGAGGGCGTCTCCGGCTTGCCTACAGCGACCGGCCATACGGCCACCTTCTTGCCATATTGATAAAGAGTCAGCCGCGAATAGTCCGCTTCAATAATGATCAGGAAGTCCTCAGCCTTTGGGGCGGCGGCCCCCGCGACATGCGGAAGCACCGCGAACATGGCCGCGAGCGCGATCATCAGCGCGACCAGCCGCACACCCTTTCTCCGCATACAAACCACCCCGCCGATTGATATGCCGGCAGGGCGGCGGGAAGAACGTGTGAATGAAAGGTATGGCCTCTAGCTCCCATTTTTCGGAAAGGTGGGTCGATGATATGGGTTTCGGTTCATGTTTCGGTTGATTGAATGGTTTCGACGACTGTGCGTGAGAGCGCGTCTGCGATGAGGGACTCGACGTCCAATCGCTTTTCGCTTTCGAGGATGCGGTCAAGCGCGGGATGGGTGACCGGGTGTTTGGGTGTGAAGATTGTGCAGCAATCCTCGTACGGGCGGATGCTGATATCGTAAGTGCCGATTTTTTGTGACGCCGCGATGATCTCGATTTTGTCCTGACCGATCAGCGGGCGGAATACAGGCAGATTCACCGACGCGTCCGTGCACTGAATGGAATGGAGAGTTTGGCTCGCGACCTGCCCGATGGACTCGCCCGTCACGAGAGCGAGGCAGTCGTTCCCAAGGGCGATGCGCTCGGAGATGGCCATCATGAAGCGGCGCATGATCACGGTGATTTGGCTGTCCGGGCACTTTTCGTGGATCTGCTGCTGAATGTCCGTAAATGGCACGATGTGCAGGCGCATGGGGCCGTGGTAGTCTGCGAGTACGGAGGCCAGGTCGCGCACTTTCTGCAGCGCGAACTCGCTCGTGTATGGGAAGGAGTGGAAATGAACGGCTTCAATCGCCACGCCGCGCTTCATCACTTGGTACGCGGCCACGGGGGAGTCAATGCCGCCGGACAAAAGGCACGCCACACGACCGTTTGTGCCGACGGGCATGCCGCCCACCGCGGGAACCACGCGCTGGAGCACGTACGCCTTTTCACGAATCTCCACCTGCAGCTTGTGATCGGGGTTGTGGACGTCAACGCTCAGCTCGGGGAGCGCGCTCAGCACGCGGTAGCCAAGCTCGGAAGCGATGGCCGGACTGTCGAGCGGGAACGTTTTGTCCGAGCGGCGCGCGTCTACTTTGAAACTGCCCTTGAGTCCGCGCATCAGCCCAATGGCGTGCTCCGTGATCACGATCAGATCCTTTTCACAAACGAGCGCGGGGGAGACGGAGTGCACACCGAACACGCGGCTGACGCGGCGCACAGCTTCATCCATGTCAGACAGGCCGGCGACATAGATGCGGCTTTGATCGTGGACCGCGCGGCCTCCGAGCGGGCTGACGGCGGCATTGATCTGCCTTAAGAGCGCTTTGAGGAAGAAAGGCCTGTTCAGCCCCTTGAGGTGCAGCTCGCCCACGCGGACAAGCAGGATTTGTTCGGCCATCGTGATTCTCCTCTTACTTGCGAGTAAACCTTTTCAGTGATGCCGTGCACCGCGCGCACGCTGCGGCGGCGGTCTCAATTTCATCCGCGGTGTTGAGCGGGGAGAGCGAAAAGCGCAGCGCACCCGCGATTTCGTCAGCGGACTTGCCCATTGCGGTCAGCGCGGGGCTGGGCGCGCTTTTGCGGGAGGAGCACGCAGCGCCTGTGGAGACGTAAATGCCATCGGCCTCCAGCGCGTGCAGAAGCACCTCGCCGCGAACGCCTTGAAAACTGACGTTGAGGATGTGGGGAGAAGCGTACGCGCGGTCCGGAAG
The DNA here is from genome assembly GCA_031548365.1 of Eubacteriales bacterium. GTDB lineage: Bacteria > Bacillota > Clostridia > Christensenellales > UBA1750 > JAVBRD01. The sequence goes on along the minus strand of JAVBRD010000025.1, from coordinate 17,942 downwards.
CGGGCCGTTGACGCTCGCGCCCGCGTCAAGTAAGAGCGAGGCGAGGCGTCGCTTCATGGCTGAGAGATGGCCCGGCGCGTCCGAAAGCGCTGCGAACCGCGAGACAGCCTCGGCAAAACCGAGAATACCGGGTACGTTTTCCGTGCCGGAGCGGATGCCGTCCTCCTGACCGCCGCCTTCCATCTGCGGAATCAGCCGGACGCCCGGCTTGATGTAGAGCGCGCCCACACCCTTTGGCCCGTGGACTTTGTGCGCTGAGATGGAGTACAGGTCGACATCCGCGATGAACGGGCTGAAAGGCACGCGCAAAAACGCCTGCACGCCGTCGGCATGGTAAAGCGCGCCCACGCCGTGCGCCATGCGAGCGATGTTGGCCACGGGCTGAACCGTCCCGGTTTCGTTTGAGACGTGCATCACGGATACGAGCGCTGTGTTGGCGTCCAAAAGTGCTTCCAGCGCTTGCAGATCCAGAACACCCTCCGAATCGACTGGGGCAATTTTCACGCACGCGCCCTGTTTTTCAAGCGCGCGTGCCGTAGCGATCACAGCCGGATGCTCAATCGCGGACACCACGATGCCCGTTCGCCTGCCGCCAAAGCTGCGGTACGCGCCCGTGACCGCGAGGTTAGCCCCCTCCGTGCCGCCCGATGTGAACACGACGCGGTACTCCTGCGCGGCGGCGGCTTGCCTGAGGCATTGCCGCGCTTTTCTGAGCTTGAGCTCCACATCGAGCGCGGGGCGGTAGAGCGAGCTTGGATTGAAGTAGTGCTCGCTCAGCGCGCTCGCGACGGTCGCCGTAACCTCGTCAAACGGGCGCGTGGTGGCGCTGTTGTCAAGATAAATCATTTCACAGGTTGAACACGCGCGGGTTGTACTTCCTTAGAAGCGCGGTGAGTTTTTCGCTTGGCTCAAGCAACAGCAGATTTTTCGCGCCTTCCTTTATATAGAAGAGATAAACCTTTTGCGATTCGTTGTTGAGCGTGTAGTCGATCTTCTTGATGTCCTGCATGGAGTTGTATCGCTCAAAATCCGGACCTTCCGCGCGCCCGGACGCTTCGACCAGCTTGAGCGAGAGCGCCATCAAGTGTTTTCTGCGGACGTTGCCGTACACCGCGGCGAAGTCCATGTCGCTCCCGGTGAGCGTGTACTCGTACTCGGTGTGCAGGCGGTCCTTGTTGCGGTACAAAAGGAACGCGATACCGCCGAAGACCACCGTGGAGATCACCGCGATGAGACTAAAACTCATGGTGTTGACCATGCTCATCAGGTTCCCCGCCGCGATCAGAGCGGATACGGCGATAAACACCCATGAAAGGTAGTAGAGAATCTTGCGCAAAACCTGTCCCGAGTTGCTTTTGACGACTTCCTCGTGAAAATTATCCATTGTGTATCCTCCATGCGCGCTTTCAGTTATTCTAGCATGTTTGGTTGCGCGCAACAACACCAACTTCACTTTGGCACGGTGCACCGGCCGCGGCTTTGTGGTAAACTTGCGCGGGAGTGATGCACATGATTACAGCCCGTGCATTCGCGAAGATCAACTGGACGCTTGACATACTGGGCGGACGTGAGGATGGTTACCACGAGATGGACATGCTTATGCAATCCGTCTCGTGCTTTGACACGCTGTGCTGTGAGCATTGCGACGACGTGCTGTTTTCCTGCGACGACGCTTCGCTCGTGGGTCCGGACAACCTCGTTTTGCGCGCAGCGACTCTTTTGCGCGAGCGATTTGGTGTCAAGGACGGGGCGGACATGCGGCTTGTCAAGCGCATACCTGTCCAGGCGGGCCTTGGCGGCGGGAGCGCGGACGCGGCTGCGGCGCTTGTCGCGCTCAACCGGCTCTGGGGGATTGGACTTGGCCCCGGGGACCTGGAGGAGCTGGGCGCGCATCTCGGCTCCGACGTGCCGTTTTGCGTTCGCGGCGGCATCGCGCGGGCGCGCGGGCGGGGAGAGCGGCTGGCGCGCTTGCGCCCATCGATTGATTGCGGCATCGTCATCGTCATGCCCGAAACCGGGCTTTCGACACGCGCGGTGTTCAAAGCGTTTGACGCGCGCTGCGGCGCGCCCTCCGAAGCTACGCCGCGGGCGATTGCGGCCATGGAGCATGGTGAACTCTCTGCGTTTGCAAAGAGCCTGGGCAACAGCCTCGCGCCAGTCGCCCAGGTGATGGTACCGGATATCGGCCGCGCGCGCGAAACGCTTACTCATCTGGGCGCTTTGAGCGCGCAGATCAGCGGGAGCGGCCCGGCTGTATTTGGTGTTTTTGAGAGTTTTGACGCCGCGCTGTGTGCCGCTGAGCGCGCAAAAGAAACATGGACGCGCGTTCTGTGCACGCGCCCGGTTGCGTGTGGCGTGGATATCGCGGAGGAAGCGTGAGTGCGCGGCGGGGCTATACCGTCCCCGCGGTGTGAGGTTTCGGCAGAGTTTCGAGGACGCTAACGTTAAGCAGGGGGCAGAACATGACCGCAACCTGCACCGGGTAATCAAAGGGTCACGCCAGGATTATCGCACACTCCGCGTCGGGTTTGGCACCCGTTCTGACAACCCGGAGATACGGATCCGCCTGAAGAAGGTGATCCCGTAAGCTCATCAGCGGTTATCTAGAAGCCAAGATCCTCGTCCACGAGCACAACGTGCACGTTCTTTCCGGACGTTGGCCTCTCGAGCGTGAGTACCGCCTTGCACATGCGCTGCGGGCTGTTGCAGTCCGAGCAGCGGCCCGTCGCTGCGCACGGCGTCTTCAGGCCCAGCCTGCGCGCGTTGAGCGGGCACGCCGTGTTCTTGATGCGCGCGATGGCGTCGTCAAGGCCGCCGTCCGTCAGCTTGTTTTTCCCGATGACGAACACGACCGTCTTCGGGCCGAAAAACGACCCGGATAGACGGTTGCCGTTGCCATCGATGTTCACGATCCGCGCGTCGGAAGTGACCGCGTTGGCGGAGAGCAGGTAGACATCACACGCGGCGGCTCTCGGGAACAGCGCAGGCCGGTCCTCAGGCGGCACAAGCCAGTGCCACTCGTATTTCCCACCCTTGGCAGTGATGCCGTCGAGGATGTCAAGCGTCTGAATGCTGGCGGATCCGCCGATGCCGACGCTTGCGCCATCAGGAATGAGGGAGAGCACCACGCTCCGCGCATCCGCTACGGTGTCTGCCGTGTGTGTGACGTAACCCCGGGCCTCAAATTTCGCTCGAATTGATCTGATATCCATGTGACGCGCTCCTTTTGCCGATCGGCCAACGATGTGGTTCCATGTTATCCCCTGGGTATGCTATAATCAAGCCCTAAAATGATTTGGTGAAAATTCGGAGGATATGCGCGTGCACGTATTGCTGGTCAACGACGACGGATTCCGCGCGCCAGGCCTCGCGGCGCTCATGCGCGCGTTCGCGCAGAATCACCGCGTCACGGTTTGCGCGCCCAGCGCCGAGCGAAGCGCGGCAGGGCATTCCATGAGCATCATCAACCCGTTGCATGTCGGGGAGCACGACGTCGAAGGCATGAAGGTCTACTCAACGGATGGAACGCCGGTGGACTGCGTGCGGTTCGGCCTTCACTTGACGCGGGAGGACCCGCCGGATATTGTGGTGTCGGGCATCAACAACGGCAGGAATCAGGGCGTGGATGTGTATCCCTCGGGGACGGTCGCGGCAGCGCGGGAGGCGTCCATGCGCGGTTTTCCGGCGATCGCCGTCTCAATCGGTTCGAGGAATCCGCTCGATTACGGCGTCGCGGCGCGCATGGCCGTGGGTATCGCGGAAAGTCTGGTTCTCTCGCCCCCGCCCAAAGGCACGATGCTCAACATCAACGTGCCCAACCTGCTCGCTGAGGACATCAAAGGACTTAAGCTTGTGCGGTTGGCCGAGGAACCGTGGGAGACGACGTTCGACGAGTACACCGACGGTTCGGGGCGCAAACACTGGTTTGTCGGATGGGGCGAGAGCCGCGCGGGAGCGCCCGCGGCGGATACCGACGTTGGCGCGCTGAATGAGGGGTTTGTAACGGCCACGTACCTTTCGTGGGCGGCCGTCGGCACGGGCATTGCGGGCTGCGAAGAATTGCTGCGCTCAGCGGCGTTCGGGGAGGGCGATTAGGTGGAAACAAGGGATTTGTCCGAGCGCCTCGCGGGCTTGGGCAAGCGAATGAGCAAGAGCCACAGGCGTATCGCGGAATTCATTTTGGCCAGCTACGACAAGGCGGCGTTCATGACCGCCTCCCACATCGGCCAGACTGTGGGCGTGAGCGAATCCACCGTGGTTCGCTTCGCTATGGCGCTCGGGTACGAAGGTTACCCTGAGCTGCAAAAAGCGGTCAAGGAGATGATCCGCGCGCGGCTGACGAATGTGCAGCGCATGGAGATCATGGGCGAGATCGGCCCGCGCGAGGTACTGACCAGCGTGCTCAAGACCGACATGGCTAACATTCGCGGCACGATCGAGCAGATCGACGTGCCCGCGTTTGAAAACGCGGTGAGCGCGATTTCGGGCGCACGGCGGATTTACGTCATTGGCCTTCGATCCAGCGCGCCAATCGCGCAGTTTATGGCGTACTACCTGGGCTTTATTTTCGGAGATGTCGTGCTGGTGCAGCCAGGGCTTTCCGATGTTCCGGAGCAGATCGCGCGCATGGGCGCGGGCGACGTGCTCGTAGGCATCAGCTTTCCGAGGTACTCCAACCGCACGATCGATGCCATGATATACGCGCGCACGTGCGGCGCGGCGTGCATCGCCATCACGGACGGGGAGGCATCGCCTTTGGCGCGGTGCGCGGACCATGTGCTCTATGCGCGCTCGGAGATGTCCTCGTTCGTCGATTCGCTGGTCGCGCCGCTCTCGCTTGTCAACGCGCTCATCGTTGCGCTGGGCGTGACGCGCCGCAAGGAAGTGTCCGACCATTTCGACAAGCTAGAAAAAATTTGGGAGAACGCGCACGTTTATGCAGCCGCGCGCAAGAATACGCCATGAGGATCGTCGTGATCGGCGGTGGCCCTGCGGGCATGATGGCAGCGATATCAAGCGCGGAAACGCTTGCGGGATCGGGCGAGGTCGTGCTGCTTGAACAAAACGAGAAGCTCGGGAAAAAGCTGTACATCACGGGCAAGGGACGCTGCAACGTCACCAACACGGCTTCAGGCGAGGATTTCTTCGCAAACGTCCCGCGCAACGCCCGTTTTTTGCGCAGCGCGCACGCCGCGCTGGACGCACAGGGTCTGATGGCGTTTTTTGCCCGCCTCGGGCTAGAAACGATGGTGGAGCGCGGCGGACGCGTGTTCCCCGCGTCGGAGAAAGCGAGCGACGTCACCCGCGCGCTCGAGAGGGAGCTTGGCCGGCTGGGGGTGCGCGTTCGGCTGGGCGCGCGCGTGTCTCGCCTCCTGACAGGAGAGTGCGGGGTGAGCGGGGTCGCGCTTGACACGCGAGAAATGCTCATGGCGGATGCTGTTATCGTCGCCACGGGCGGCGTATCTTACCCTTCGACCGGCTCGACCGGCGACGGCTGGCGCTTGGCGCAGAGCGTGGGCCTCGCGACGGAACCGCCGCGCGCGTCGCTCGTGGGCATCGAAACGCGTGACGCATGGCCCAAATCCCTCAGCGGCCTAACGCTTAAGAACGTGCGGCTTTGCGCGAGGGTCGGCAGCAAGACCGTCTTTGACGAGCTTGGCGAGCTCTTGCTCACTCATTTTGGCGTTTCAGGGCCGCTCGTTCTTACGCTCTCATCCCTGATCGCGGACGTAATCCCAGCGAATGTGGACGCCTGCATCGACTTCAAGCCCGGCATGACGCCGGAGGAGGTCGACGCGCGTCTTGTCCGCGAGTTTGCCGCCGCGCCGAATAAGCAAGTGGTCACGCTTCTGGCGGGATGGCTGCCCGAGCGTCTAGCGGAAGAGTTCACCAAGGCGGCGGCCGTGCCTGCGCAGTCCCCTGTTCACCAGATCACCCGCGCGCAGCGAAAGGAGCTCGCGGGCCGCATGAAGCGCATGCCGCTTGGTCTGTCTGTGCTCAGGCCGATCAATGAAGCGGTCATCACACGGGGCGGCGTCTCGGTCAAGGAGATCAACCCGTCCACGCTTGAAGCCAAGACTGTACCGGGCCTGTATTTCGCGGGTGAGCTGCTCGATGTCGACGCGCTTACCGGCGGGTTTAACCTGCAAATCGCTTTTTCCACAGGCATGCTCGCGGGGAGATCTGCGGCGCGCGCGGAGCGGTAGGCGCGGCGTCTGTTTTTTAGGAATCGGGTGCATGTTTGGAACGGGGCGGCACTCTGTAACGCCGTTCCGAGGGGTTAGCAAAGGCTTTGGTTGTCTGCCGCGTTCGCCCAAGCGAGACAGAGCGGACCGCTGACTTCATCCGTCCTGCGTGTCTGCGCGGACGAGGGATACCATCTGGGTAATCGCTATGGCGGAGGGGTGCAACATGGAAGTACAGGCGCACGGAAGCAGGGATGTCGCGCGGATCGCGATTTTGATGTGTATATCCAAGGACAGGGACGAGGAAAGGGCACTGCGCTCAGACGCCGCGCAAAGCGGGGTCAAAACAGCGGCGGTTGACTATGGCGGGGAGTTCGTGCCCTCGCTCGCGCGCATCATGGAGCGTGCGGTGGTCGCGGCTAAACGCGAAGGAGTTATCGACGAAACGCATCACGAGGAAGGCGCGGTGGCGGGCGCGGCGCACGAGGCGGTCAGCCAGATCACCAACAAAGCGCTCGGACTTAACGTGGGCGGTAAGATCGGTATCGCGCGTTTCGACGATCACGTCGCGGTCGCGATCTTCTTCGGCATCGGGCTTTTACACCTAAACGAGGTGGCCGTCGGTCTGGGCCACCGCACGATCTGAGGGAGGAACATGATTCACATTGCGATAGACGGCCCGTCTGGGGCGGGAAAATCGACGCTGGCAAAAGCGGTCGCGGAGCAGCTGGGTATCCTGTATCTGGACACCGGCGCGATGTACCGCGCGCTCGGGCTGGCCGCGCTCAGGGCGTGCGTTGATCCGCATGACGAGGAAACGGTGCGCTCGCTGCTTGACCGCGTGGATGTTGCGGTCAAATATGAATGCGGTCGTCAGGTTACGCTGCTGGGGGGCGAGGATGTGTCGGACGCGATCCGCACGCAGGAGGTCGGGCAAGCGGCTTCCGACATATCTACGCTCGCCCCCGTGCGTGAAAAAATGGTCGCGCTGCAAAAGGCGGTCGCGGCTGAGCGAGACGTGGTCATGGACGGACGCGACATCGGCACGCACGTCATGCCTGGCGCGAAGCACAAGTTCTTTATCACGGCCACGGTCGAGGTGCGCGCGAAAAGACGGCAGGCGGAGCTCGCGAAAAAGGGCGTCGCTGCGGACATCGGGGCGGTCACCGCCCAAATCCGCGAACGAGACCATCAGGATATGTCGCGCGCGCATTCACCGCTGACAAAGGCGGTGGACGCCGTGACCTTGGACACGTCGCACATGACGGAAAACGAGGTTGCGGACGCGGTGCTCGCTCGCGTGGAGGGACGCTCATGACGTGGCTGTACCGTCTGCTGCGTTTTTTGTGCAAGATTGTATTCTGGCCGCTGTACAGACCGGCGTTTGTCCACCGCGAGCGGCTGGCGCAGGATGGGCCGTTCATCCTGGTGTGCAATCACAGGAGCATTGTCGACCCCATTTTCTTGTCGACCTTTCTCAAAAGACCCGTGACATTCATGGCCAAGTCCGAGCTCAAGCGTGTGCCTGTGGTTGGAAAGGGCATCCTCATGTACGGCTCGTTTTACGTCAACCGGCACACCGCCGACATCACAGCGATCAAAAAAGCGTTGGCTGTACTCAAAAAAGCCGGAATACTCGGCATATTCCCGCAGGGGACGCGCGTAAAGGATGATGTGATGGGTTCGCTCGAAGAGGGTGTGGGTTTTCTAGCCGTCAAGAGCGGCGCGCCCGTGATCCCGGTCTACATGGACGCCCGCTACAAAGTTTTCGGGCGAGAGCGCGTGATTGTAGGTGAACCGCTCCAGTTTTTGGTCGGGAAAGAGCGCTCTGACTCCGATTTGATCGCGGAAGCGACGATGAAAATTGCTGAAGCGCTCTCGAAGTTGTTTGAAGAGCGCAAGCAAATCGCGTAAATTGAATAAATTTCTGTTTTTTCGCAGGTGACGTGTGATTGATGAAGGAAAACCGTGAGTGATATAGAATAAACTAAGAGTATCTAATTTGCGCGTAAATCGCGCGGCTGGACGGCATGCATGACAGACATTAGGTTGGCGCGAAACGCTGGTTTCTGCTTCGGTGTCAAGCGCGCCATGCTCATCGCTCAAGAGGCTGCCGCGCGTTCGGGACCACCTGTCGTCACGTTTGGTCCGCTGATTCACAACGATGAAGCCGTGGCGTTTCTCGCCCAAAAAGGCATCGGTGTGATTGAGCGGCAGGAAGACGGCGAAGGAAAGCGCGTGGTCATCCGTTCGCACGGAGCGTCGCCCGATGTGATCAAAGCGCTGGCCGAATCGGGCGCGGAAGTGATCGACGCCACTTGCCCGTGCGTGGCCGCGATCCAAAAAAAAGCCGCGCAGCGGGTACAAGAAGGCGCGATTGTCGTTATCGCGGGCGAAAAAGGGCATCCCGAGGTGGCGGGCGTGATTGGCTGCACAAACGGCGCGGCGATCGCTGTGGCGGATGCTTCTGAAGCCGAAGCGCTGCCGGAGATGGAATGCGCTTGCCTCATGGCGCAGACCACGTTCACAAGCGAGAAGTTCGAGCAGATCCGCGGCGTCATTGAGCGTAAGGCTGGGCGCGTTGAGGTCGTCGACAGCATCTGCGGCGCGAGCGGCGTTCGCCAGCAGGAAGCGCGTGAGCTCGCGGAGGAATGCGATGTGATGATCGTCGTTGGCGATCCAGGCAGCGCAAACTCAAGACATCTTGCTGAGATTTGCAAGGGAACCTGTCGGCGGACGTACTTTGTCCGAAAGGCAAGCGAGCTGCCCCCGCGCGAGGAGTACGAGGGTAAAACGATTGGGATCACAGCCGGCGCGAGCACGCCGGAGTGGATTATCAAGGAGGTTGTCACCGCAATGAGCGATTTGGACCGTACCGAGCAGAACGCCGCCCCCGTGGAGCAGGCGGAGCCCGCTCCCAAAGTCGCAGCTGCGCCCAAGGTCGGTGGTCAGGAGAGCTTTATGGAGGCGTTTGAGAAGACGCTGGTTTCCATTCGCACCGGCCAGACCATTACGGGCACTGTTGTGCAAGTCACCGACGAGGAGGTCTGCGTCAACATCGGCTACAAGTCCGACGGCGTCATCAAACGTGATGAGCTGGTCGCTGACATCGCTACAGTGTCGGTTGGCAGCGAGATCGAAGTCGAGGTTGTCAAGGTCAACGATGGCGAGGGCAATGTCGTGCTGTCACAGCGCAACATCGTCACCCGCCGCAACTGGGATGAGCTTGTCAAAGCCTTTGAGGCGGGCGAACTCATTGAGGGCGTGGGCAAGGAAGTCGTTAAAGGCGGCTTGATTGCCACCGTGCGCGGCATCCGCACCTTCGTTCCCGCGTCACAGCTCTCCGAACGCTATGTCGAGAAAATGGAGCAGTTCATCGGCCAGCCGATGAAGCTCAAGATCATCGAGGTCGACCGCCCCAAGAAGCGTCTCGTCGCCAGCCGCAAGCAGGTGCTCGCCATCGAGGCTGAAATGGGCAAGAAAAAGGCGTGGGAAAACCTCGAACCCGGCAAGGTCATTAAAGGCACGGTTCGCCGCTTGACTGATTTCGGCGCGTTTGTCGACATCGGCGGTGTGGACGGACTGATTCATGTGACCGACCTTTCATGGGGCCGCGTCAAGCACCCCTCCGAAGTCGTGCGCATCGGCGAGGAAGTCGAAGTCAAGATCTTATCGCTCGATCAGGAAAAAGAGCGCATCGGGCTTGGCCTCAAGCAGACCCGCCAGCATCCTTGGGAAGTCGCGCTGCAGAACTACACCGTCGGCGCGATTTTCTCGGGCAAAGTGGTTCGCATTGTTTCCTTTGGCGCGTTTGTGGAGCTTGAACCGGGCCTTGACGGGCTTGTGCACATCTCGCATATCGCTCCGCAGCGCATCAACCGCGTTGAGGACGCGCTCCAGATCGGCGATATTGTCAACGTCAAAGTGCTTGAGGTCAACCCCGAGCAAAAGCGCATCAGCCTCTCCATCCGGCAGGCGTACGAGGAGATGGGCGCTTACGACATGCCCGCGGAAGAGGAAGTAGCGGTCGACCCTGCGGAAGCGGCGGATGCCGTGGAAGAAAAGGTTCAGGGCGAAACGCCCGCCGCCGACGAGACCACCGAAGCTTAAAAACACCCGATCGCCAAAAAGCAAACGGAAGCGCTGGATTCGCCGCAAACGCGCGAGTTCGGCGCTCCGTGTTATCTACACGTGAAATGGTTTGGGGGATTGTCATGATCACGCTCCACATCCAGTCAAAGACAAGACAGATCGCGCCGAAGCCCGGCGAAACGTTGTATGACGCGCTGATCGGCGCGGGCGTTGAAATTGCCGCGCCTTGTGCGGGCCGCTGTTTCTGCGGAAAATGCCTGATCAAAGTCGAAGGTGCCGGGCCTTGCACAGCCGCCGAGCGGGATCTGTTGTCTTCAGCCGATGTCGCGGCGGGCATGAGGCTTGCGTGCGCGGTGCCCGCCGACGAAGCCGATATCGAGGTCTTTGTGGCTGATAAGTCGCGGGCGGAGATCATGACGGAGGGCGTGTCCCGGGCGATTGATCTGAAGCCTTCGGTGCGCCGTGTTCCTGTCAAACTTGTGCCCCCAACGCTTGACGACCCGCTCGACGATCTTACGCGCCTGTCGCGCGGAGTCGGCCAGGATCTGCTTGCGGACCTCGGCGCGCTCGCCGCTTTGCCCAAGGTCATGAAAGACACAGGATTCGCGCCCGACGCGTTTGTGTTTACGGGGAGCGGGGGAGAGCGGCTGATCGCCGCTCGCCCCGCAGGAGCACCGATGTACGGCGTCGCGGTGGACATCGGCACAACGACGATCTCCTCTTACCTGCTTTCGCTTGAAACCGGCGAAAAGATCGATGTATTGTCACGCCTTAACCCGCAGCGCGCGTTTGGCGCGGACGTCATCAGCCGGGGTGAGCACGCCGGGAGCGCCGAAGGCCTTGCGCAGCTCCGTGCGGCGATCTGCGGCGCGATTTCCGATATTGCCGCGGAATTTGTCAAGAGAAACGATGTGCTTCCCGAGGATATCGCGCATGTGACATGCGTCGGCAACACGGTGATGATGCACCTCCTGCTCGGTCTTCCGCCAACAGCCATCATGACCACGCCGTTTAACCCGGTGACGGCAAGCCTTCTGGACTTTTCAGCGCGTGAGCTGGGCGTGGATTTGCCGTTCGCGCGCGTGAGCGTGCTGCCCTGCGTGGCGGGGTATGTCGGCGCGGACACCGTCGCGGCGGTGCTCGCGTGCGGCATGCACGAATCGGACGAGCTTTCTCTGATGATCGACATCGGCACAAACGGCGAGATGGCGCTCGGATCAAAATCGGGAATGCTCTGCTGCTCCACGGCGGCGGGTCCAGCGTTCGAGGGCGCGCACATCCGCCACGGTTTGGGCGGTGTGACCGGCGCGATTTCAGCCGTAATGCTCGCTGAAGGCGTGAGCATCAAGACCATTGGGGGAGAGCCGGCCATCGGCATCTGCGGCAGCGGACTGGTCGACGCGGTCGCGGAGATGAAGCGCGCGCGCGTGATCGACGAGATGGGGCGCATTGACGCGGACAGCGCGGCCGAAGCGCTGAGAGCGCGCGTGATTCAGGTGGACGGCAAGCCCGCGTTCCTGCTTGCTTCGACCACCGAAGGCGCGGAGCAGGACATTTGCATCACGCAGCGCGATCTGCGCGAGGTGCAGCTCGCCAAGGCGGCGATCGCGGCGGGAATCATATCGCTCGTGCGCGAAGCGGGTGTGGAATTGGGTGACGTAAAACAAGTGTACCTTGCGGGCGGTTTTGGTAACTACATCGGGCTGGACGCGGCGTGCGAGATTGGGCTATTACCGCCTGAACTGCGCGACCGTATCGAATCGGTGGGCAACGCGGCCGGAGCGGGTGCGCAGCAGGCGCTCCTGTCTTCATGCTCGCTCGCGGCGACAGCCGGGATCAAGGCGTCCATGCGCTACATTGAACTGGCCACCCGCCCGGACTTTCAGGATCTGTTTGTGGATAACATGATGTTTTGAGCCATATTGCTTGAGGAGGTGTTGTGATGACATCCAAGGAACGGTTTATCGCGGCGCTCAAAAGGCAGCCGATCACCGGACATGTGCCGCACTTTGAGCTGGTGTTCTACCTGACCATGGAGGCGTTCGGCAAAGTGCACCCATCCCACAGGCACTACGGGCAGTGGGATCAGATGTCGGCGAATGAAAGGCGTCTCCAGATCAACGACATGGCGGATTGCTACGTTCTCACGGCCAAACGCTACCATCACGACGCGATTTTCGTCCACCCCAACCCGGGCGATCTGGACAGCGTCGTGCGGCTGTTGGAGCGTATTCGTGAGCTCTCGGGCGACGAGTACTACATCATGATGCATGGCGATGTTACGCACAGCATTCCCAACGGCGACCGCATGCTGGAGTTCACTGCGCAGTTGTACGAGGAGCCGGAGAAGCTCCACGCGGGCTCACGCAAGCGCATTGAGAGGCAGACGATTCTCGCGGAGGAGTTGTCCAAGCGCGCGGGCCTGCTGGACGGATTCGCGCTGTGCTCGGATTACTGCTTCAATGTCAACCCGTTTTTTACCCCCAGCATGTTCGGCGAGTTCATCACGCCTTTCTTGGATGAGGTCATCCGGGTTTATCACCAGCTCGGATTTTTCGCCATCAAGCACACGGACGGCAACATCATGCCCATTCTTGATCAGATGGTCGCGTGCGGCCCGGACGCGCTCCATTCGCTTGATCCCCAAGGCGGTGTCGACTTAAAGGAAGTCAAGCGTTTGGTGGGCGAGAAGGTCTGCTTGATCGGCAACGTCAACTGCGGGCTGCTGCAAACGGGCTCGGAGGAAGCTGTCGCGGCTGACGTCCGGCGCGCGCTGCGCGACGGCATGCCGGGTTACGGCTACATTTTCTCCACATCCAATTGCGCGTACACAGGGCTCGCCCTGGACCGCTATGAGATGATGCACGACATCTGGAGGGCCGAGGGTGTATATCGTTAGCAGACGGGCGGAGGCGGCAAGGTTTGAAATACCACATCGACACGATACCCGTATGGGATGCGGTCAAGGCGGACGGAGAGTGCCCGCTATGCGACATTCACAGAAATAAAGAGGAAGCGCTTGTGGACAGCGTACTGGGCGGTGCTGTCATGGAGCCGGACCGACGGATAGAGACGAACCGCGAAGGCTTTTGCCCACGTCACCACCGCATGCTGCACGAGAAGCAGAGCCGTCTCGCGCACGCGCTGATGTCACACACGCACCTGAAGGATGTGCTTGGCGACGCGTTTGACGCGCAGAGGCATCTCCAAGAGGCCGTCGCGCGCGAGCAAAAAAAGACGATCGGCCGACGTGCGGCCGCTGTCCTCCTGCGCAAGGGCGACGCATCGGGAGCGGCGCGGGAAGCCGCGCGCATCATTCGTGCGCGCGGGAAAACGTGCCACATGTGCCGCAGGATGGATGAGACGATGAAGCGCTACACCGCCTCCTACGTCTACCTGTGGGAAAAGGAACGCGAGTTCCAGGAAGCGGTGTGCGCGTCCAAGGGGCTGTGTCTTGAGCACTACGCGGACGTGCTGGACATGGCTGCGGAGCTGCTCTCGGGTGAGCAACTGATGGCGCTTCTTGAGCGGTTGCCGGATGTTGAGATGCGAAAATTGGAGAAGATCGAGAAGGATCTGGAGAGGTTCACGCAGAAGTTCGATTACCGAAACGCGGACAAACCGTGGGGCGAGTCTAGGGACGCGCTTGAGCGTACGATGAGCGCTCTTCGCGGACCCAACGCGCCCCATGGCGGGAGAAAGAAGGATGAGAATGCCTAAAGCGATTGGCGGACTGACCGTTGCCATGCTGACCCCGTTTACTTTGGACGGCGAGCTGGACTTAGCTGCGCTCCCCGGCTTGATTGAGCACTTGATCGCGGGCGGAGCTGACGGCCTGTTTGTCGCGGGTTCAGCGGGAGAGTGCTGGGCGATGGACGTGCGTGAGAAGGAACAATTATTCGAAGCGACAATGAGCGCTGTGCGCGGGCGCGTGAGTGTCATCGCGGGCGCAGGCGCGCCATCCACGCGCGAGTCGCTCGCGCTTTGCCGCGCCGCCGAGCGCGCGGGGTGCGACGCCGTATCCGTGGTCACGCCCTACTATGTCAGGCTGTCCCAGCGGGAGATCCTTGACCACTACGTAGCGCTGATTGAGGAAGCCAAGCTGCCGGTGCTCGCGTACAACATCCCGCAGAATACGGGCCTTAACATCGAGGTTGAGACCATCGCTGCGCTCTTTGAGCGCGGACTTGCGGGTGTCAAGAATTCTTCGGGCGATTTTGCGCAGCTGATGGATTACCTCAAGGCGGGGGAGGGCAAGTGCGTGCTCGTTGGTTCCGATCCGCTCATTGCCGAGGGTTTGATCGCTGGGTGCAAAGGCTGCATCTCCGCGCCATCCAACGCCGGCATCACGCTTCTTAAAAAACTTTTCGCTGCGTATGAGAAGGGTGATTTTGACGACGCGCGGCGCTATCAGACACGGTGGAACGAGGCGGTCAAGCTCATCATGAAGGGCACGTTCCCTTCGGGTATCAAGTCGGCTCTGGACGAACAGGGTGTGCGCGTTGGGCCATGCCGTGCACCGATCGCTCCCACGCCCGCGGATGTGCGCGCGGAGATGGTCAAGAAACTTCGACCCATGTTATAAGTTATTTACAGGTCGTTCACGGTCTTTTCATAAGATGCGAATATAATGGCATTGCTAACAAAAACAACGCGTTTGCATATGAGGAGGGTACATCATGAGCGAGTACTTTGATTACAACCAAAAGCCGCAGCGCAAAACCTGGGTGGCGTTCCTTGCGGTGGCTGTCGTTTTCGCGGTGCTGGGAGGGCTGATCGTACTGGCGGTCATGCCCAAAGCGCAGAGCGCATCCGAAAGCCTGACAACACCGGTACCCTCCGCGCAGGACTCAGCGGCTCCGGCGGCGAGCGCGTCCGTGCTCGTGCCAGTTCCGAGCGAGAGGACGATTTCGCTCACAACCGCGATGCCCAACATCGGCAGCTACTACAACCCGGTTCCCGACGTCGCCGAGCGCCTCACCCCCAGCGTCGTCAGCATTCTCAATTACCAGACAAGCTCGTTTTCATCGTACTACGGCAATCCTTGGGGCGGTGGAGGCAGGAACGCGCAGCCGCGTGAGCAGCTCGTTGGCTCCGGTTCGGGCGTCATTGTCACCGAAGACGGCTACATCGTCACCAACAACCACGTCGTCGACCAGGCCTCCCGCCTTGAGGTCAAGCTTCCCGGCGGCGACACCGTGGAAGCCAAGCTGATTGGCACCGATTCGCGCAGCGACCTCGCGGTCATCAAAATCGAGAAACGCGGTCTTCCTGTTGCGGTGCTCGGTGACTCAGACAAGATCCGCGTGGGTGAGATGGCCATCGCCATTGGCAATCCGCTGGGCGACGAGTTGGCCAGCACCGTCACTGTGGGCTACGTCTCGGGCATCAACCGCGAAATTCAGGATGAAGGACGCACATTCTACATGCTCCAAACCGATGCCGCCATCAACAAGGGCAACTCTGGCGGCGCGCTCCTCAACGACCGGGGCGAGGTCATCGGCATCAACACCATGAAATCAGGCGGCGTTGACTACGACGGCACGACCATCGAAGGAATTGGATTCGCGATCCCCTCCAACGTGGTCAGGAGCGTTGTGGATGAGCTGATCGACAAAGGCTATGTGTCCCGCGCGGGCATCGGCATCACGGGTCAGGACGTGGGGGATCTCGCGGAGACATACAATGTGCCCAAAGGCATTGTGGTCAGAGAGGTCACGGGTGGCGGCCCCGCGGAGAAGGCGGGCGTCAAGCAGTATGACATCATCACGATGATTGATTCACAGAAAATCGATGTGTTCGAGGATCTGATCAACTACCTCAACACCAAGAAGGTCGGAGATCAGGTTACGCTCACAATCTATCGCGACGATAAAAACACCGATATGAAGCTCACGCTCACGTTAACGGACATCAGCAAGCTGGAGACCGAGCAGTCCGGCGAGGGGGCGGCCCCCGCGCAGACGACGCCTGCGCCCCGCCGCGTGTGGCCTCCGAGCGGAAACTAGCTGACACTAAGAAAGGTTGCCCGAGGAAGGTTGCCCGCAAGGGCGACCTTTTTTATGAATTTGCGTTATCAGGCGCAAGGACCTATAATGAAACCGAATAATGCAAGGGGGGAGAGCGAATGTCGACACGAACAGACCGGTGGGAGCACATCACGCCCGAGGACGCGGGCGTACCATCGGAAGCGGTGTTGGGCCTGATTGAGCGCATTGAAGAAGAGAACAAGGACATTCACGGCTTTGCGCTCATCAGGAAAGGCAAAGTGTTTGCCGAGGGATACTTTGAGCCGTACGACAAGGACTCGCCGCACCTTTTGTACTCATGTTCAAAGAGTTTCACATCGCTGTGCGCGGGCATTGCGGCGGATGAAGGGAAGCTCGACCTGCACGCGAGCGTGTTGTCCTTTTTCCCTGAGATCACGCCGGAGAACCCTGGAGAGAACAAGTCGGCCATGACGGTACACCACCTGCTCAACATGAACACGGGGCACGACACCGACACGCTCGGACAAATGATCCCCTCGCCTTGCTGGGCCAAGGCGTTCCTTGACCTGCCGGTCGAGCATGCGCCGGGCACGAAATTTGTGTACAACAACGGCGCGACATACATGGTCAGCGCCATCATACAGCGCACGACGGGCGCGACGCTTTGGGAATACGCGCAGGAGAAGCTCTTTAAGCCCACAGGCATGACGCCGAGCATGTGGGAGCGCAACCTCGAGGGCGTGTCTTTCGGTTTTTCCGGCCTTTTCCTCACCGTGCGGGATATGGCGAAACTGGGGCTGCTCATCCTGGGAAAAGGTGTGTGGGATGGGCGCAGGGTGGTTTCCGAAGCGTACCTGTGCGCCGCGACTTCCCGCCTTGGGCCGAGTAAGCCGGACGGCGATCCCAACTGGATGGCGGGCTATGGCTACCAATTCTGGCAGTGCGCGCCGGATATGGGCGGGTTCCGCGCGGATGGCATGCTGGGACAGTATGTGTACATGCTGCCGGAAAAAGAGCTCATCTGCGTGTTCACCGCGTGCATGAAGGACATGGGGTGGACGTTGAACGCGCTTCGCGATGAGATTCTCACCAGCGTTGGCGAGCCTTTGCCCGAAAACACCCAAGCGCATGGAGCGTTACTCGACAAGATCGGTCGGCTCGGTAATCTTGAGGTGCGCAGGGACGCGATTCCCGCGTTCATGGCGGGCGCCTCGGACAAAGAGGCGCGCATTTGGGATGAGGGCAGCTTCACTGTCCGATATCAGAAAGGCCCGCAAGCGGGGTTAACGATCAAGTACCCTACGTTCCGTGGAGATGCGGGTATTCGTCAATTCACGGCGCCGGTAACGCCAGACAACAGATGGCGCATGGTGTCAACGCCGCCCTCGGAGGACGATGCGGACGGGCGGTTCGCGGTGAGGTCGCTGGTTGAGGACGGAAACCTGATCGTGTGGCTGCGGCAGATCGCTGTGCCGCGTGTGTTGCGCTTTGCGTGGAGCGCGGAAGATGGATCGGTACGCCTTAGGGTGTACTCGCTCGCGGAAGACGCGCAGTACGAAACACTGATCAAGGCGAGTGTGTGATGCTTTTATGAGAGACGCGGGGCCCCCCCCCGCGGGGGGCGGGGGCGCGGGGTGTGGGAACCCAAACCCCCCCGAGGGGCGTTTGGTAGAAG
>JAVBRD010000027.1:0-24702 GCA_031548365.1 Eubacteriales bacterium | reverse complement strand
GGTGCTGCCTCCGTACACCCACACTACCCGGGGGTTTTTTTTCACAACCGGGGGTGTGTGTTTGGCCCACCGGCGCCCCAAACCACACGCTTCCGATTGGCTCTGTTGACGAACCCGGAGCGTCAGCGATGGGTTTGTCATCACGCTGGGTCCCGCACGCGCAGCGTGCGGGACTGTTTCGTGGACACCGAAAAAGATGCGCCGGCACGGCCGGCGCTGACATACGATTTTCAGCAAAAATCAAACGCTGCACATGTACACGATTCATCAAAATCTAGCTCAACGATTCCGCCCTTGGGCAGATCAGCACACGAAACAAACCGCCTGATGAGCACACTATGAGAAACAACAATGATTTTTTTGTAACCGCTGTAACGCAAAAGGACTGCCTTCGCGCGATTGAAAACATCGTAAAAACTTTCGAATTTCACGTCACAATCGTCAGGACACACCCCGTTGTACTGCGTGCACAATTCTTCCGCTCTTAGTATTTCATCCTCGGATGTATATTGAAAAGATAAGTCAGGAATCCACTCCTGTAAATCCAGCTCAACCCTTATGTCCAGATTTCTGTTCTTGGAAATAATCGCCGCTGTCTGCATGGTGCGCGTGAGTGGCGACGACACAATCATTTCAGCGCCGTCGAGCCTGCTGTCAAACGAAATGCTTTCAATCATTTTTTTGCCGGCTTCGGTCAGTGGAGCCAAGTCAATGCCATGGCCCCTGTATTGCCTCTTCAGTACATCGGAATAATCCTGCTGGCCATGCCTTATAAAAACTATTTTTACCAATTGAATTGCCCCCTATATGGATTACAGCCGCCGGATGCCTTGCCAGTCGGCCACGCTGTACACGCGCTCGGGGCCGCCGTTGTGCGCGATATCCTCAAACACCACGTTCTCCATGCGGCAGTTGCATTCCAAGGCGAAGTCGGACTGAGTTCCGGTCACGCCGCGCACGCGGATGTCGTGGAGATCGCCCTCGTTGTATCCGCCGTAATAACCGGTGTAAAGCTTGACGGTAGACGCGCGGTGGCCTTCTTCCGACTCGCGCACATCCTCAATGTCGATCTCGTAGACCTGCGCGCCTCCCGCGGCAAGGCAGATGACGCCGTGGCACCGTCCGCCCGTGCGGATGTCCGAGACGCGAATGTGGTGGATGTCGAGCGCGCGTGGCTCGTATTTTTCGTATAGCGTGCGCGTGGGCTCCAGCGGGTAGAGGTAGTTGCGGTGCGGGTAGGCGACGGCGGGGGCGAGGAGCGCGGTGCACGCCACGGTGTCGTCGGAGGTAAAGCCCTCGATGTTGTAGGCTGAGCAGTGGTGGCACCCCGCGCGGAAGTTGACGCCGTCGCCGTTTTTGACGTCGGAGCGAATCGCGAGATCGTGCGCGCTCCCGTTTGAGCACATGTCAAAGGACATTGCCCAGCAGCGCGTGCGCGAGATGTCAAGGCCCGCAACCTCAAACCCGTCGCAGAGCGAAAGTGAGATCATAAGCGTACGCCAGCCCCAGAAATCGCCCGTCATGTCCTGCGTGACGCCCAGTACCGGGTGAAAGCCCTGCCGATTCTTCTCGCAGCCCGTAATTTTCGCGCCGTTTTGGCCCAGAATGCGCACGTTCTCAAGCGGCTTGACATCCAGCGGGAAGCCGTAGGGGTTGGCGGGATCGAGGGTCAGGTTCGCGCCGCGAAACACGTTGTCAAACACGCCGTCGTTTTGGATGATGGCGCAGCCGTCGATGAACACGGTGGTGTTTGGGGGCAGGAGGATGGCTTCGTCGATGTGCCAGTCGCGGCCGTTGAATACGAGGGTGCGCTCCGGCATTTCGGCGCTCGCCCATAAGACGGACCGTATGGTTTCGCTGTCACTCATGGCTTTTTTCTGGTACTCATGAACCACGAAAACACGCTGATGGGGCATGTTGAGGCCTTTTAACCAAGCGTATTTTTGTGCATCATCGCTATATAATGTAGGAGTGCCGCACCAAAAGCTTGACTTAAACCGTTTGGACAAGCCGTCTCCATCCAACGTTTTCACACCGGAACCCTCCTCTACGCTGTCACGAAGCGGTAACTCACAAACGCGAACCGCTTGCCGTCGGGCGCCCACGAGTTGACGTTGATGGTGCCCTGCCCGCCGAACAGCTCAAAGAGCTTGCGCGGACGCGCGCCGTCGGCCTGCATCATCCAAATTTCCACGTCCTTGTTGGCGGGATGGGCATGGGGTTCTACGTCGCCGCGTCGGTAACACAGGTAAACGACGTGCTTGCCGTCGGGCGAGATGTGCGGAAACCACGCGTTTTGCGCTGAACTGAACGTCATCTGCTTTTGATCCGTGCCGTCGGCACCCATGCGGTAAACCTGCATCAGCCCGGACCGCACGGAGTTAAACCAGATGTGCGCGCCGTCGGGCGAGTACTCCGGGCCGTCGCTTAGGCCCGGCGCGTCGGTCAGCCGCGTTTCGTCCCCGCCTTCGGCAGGCATCGTGTAGATGTCGTATTCCCCGCCGCGCTCCGCGCAGTACGCGAGCGTCTTGCTGTCGGGTGACCACCCGTGCAGGTAACTGGGCTTTAGCGGCGTGATCAGGCGCGGCTCCCCGCCCGAAATGGGCAGGATCCACACGCGCGAGCCGCGGTCCTCCGCGGTGCCCGCGCTGATGGCGAGCATGTCGCCCTTGGGGGAGAGCACGTGATCATTGTTGCACCAGATGCATTTTCCGGTGTCGATTTTCCCGCAGCGGCCCGTGGCGAGGTCAAACGTGTAGATGCCGCCCTTGGAATTGTAGACGAGCGTTTTGCCGTCCGGCGTCCAGTTGGGCGCTTCGATGTGGCTCCCGATCTCCTTGAGCGTGCGCCGCTCCCCGGTGTCGACGTCATAGACCTCAAGCGCGCTGATGATGCGTTGTTCCTCCATGGGCGAACCTCCTTGTGCGTTTGCGCGGGCGGGTCATTTTTTGTACACGGTCAGCGCGATGTCCGGGACGGTGTCGCGAAAGGAGAGGTCGTCAAAGCCGTCGCCGATCTGTCGACGGACGATGCCGATAGCCTGTAAAGCCGCGGCGCGGTGCAGATCGTCCGGTACGGCGGTCTGATCGGAAAAGCCCTTTCCCAAAAAGCGGGGAAGGAAAGCGTCGGAGAGCTTATTGCAGACCTCCTCGCGGACCGGAAGCAGGATCTCTTCTTTTGAGCGGAACAGGGGCGAGCAGACTGCGTCACGGTCAAAGCGCCAGCTGTATTTCTTCGGGTACACGCCCTGTTCGTTGAGCAGTTTCCAGTAGACCCCGTAGATGCCGTTTGCGGCTTCTGTGAAGAGTGTGTTGTCCGCGGAGGCGTCCTGTGTTTTTTCCAGCCCCGGGCGGTCGTCCGCGCAGAGGAAGCAGCCGCCAGGCGTTAGGACCCTGTGAATTTCGCGCACCACCTTCTCGGGCGCTGAAATCAGGTGGAGCATGCTGTTGGCCACGGCGCATTCGACGCTGTTGTCAGGGAGTAAAAGACTCAACGCGTTCATGCGGCACATGATTGTGCCGGGCGCTCCTGCAGAGAATGACGAGCATTTTGTTGGAAATGTCGGCGGCGATAATTCTCGTGCCGTTTTTTGCTGCCGGA
Organism: Eubacteriales bacterium; assembly: GCA_031548365.1. GTDB lineage: Bacteria > Bacillota > Clostridia > Christensenellales > UBA1750 > JAVBRD01. The sequence continues at coordinate 21,102 of JAVBRD010000027.1, read as the reverse complement.
ACCGTGAGATAACCGTCTCCGCATCCCAAATCAAGGAGCGTTCCCACGCCTGTCAGATGCGACAGCTCGCCCGCGATGGCTGTGTTCCGCACGTCGAGGCATACTTGCTTTTGCCGGAGTAGCTCTCGCCGATGTGCCCATAGCTGATGTACTTGTCGCCCTCGCCCTCGGTCACAAGGTCGGGGTCGTCCGTCATCTGCCAGACGCCGTCCGTGTACGCGACCGTGCCGCTGCATTGGCCGCACGTCGGCAGCTCAAACGTGCCGCCGCATGTTGCGCATCGAAACACAAGCTTACCTCCTCCTGTTGAGCGGACATAACGGGGAATGAAGGCTCACAAGTCTTCCAAGCCGGGGGCTTCTTCGACGAACGCCGACGGCAGCCCCAGTTTGGCGAAATAATCGCACATGGCCATGCAAGCGAATTTCTCTGTTGAATAATGTGTGCCGCCCAGCACGCTGATTCGGTTTTGCTCTTCCAGCCGGTGCACACCCTCCGAGCGCTCGTTTTGGATGGTCAGGCCCGTGACAAGCACGTTGACGCCGGCTTCAAGAACCTCACGGAGCACATGCGCCTGGTTTCCGCCGCCCGCGCACACCGCGACCAAGCCGTTTGCAATCCGGTCGTTGCCATAGGGGTAGAGCTTGACGCCGTGGCCGACCGCGCGAACGAAGCGGTCCCGCAGCTCGCCAACCGTTTCGCACGAAGTCTTGCCGATAACGCCGCACAGCGCGGCCTCATGGCGTGCGAACGGCTTGACAATCTCAAGGCCGAGTGCGTCCGCGAGCGTCTTGCTGGTCGAATAAGCGCTGAAATGGTCGAGCGGATGGTGCAGGTTGTAGATCGAGATACGTCTCTGGCGCATGATGTCAAGCAGCGCTGGGTTCATCGGGTAGAATCCCCCTGGGGCTTTGGCGAGATCCCAAATCATGGGGTGATGCACAAACAGCATGGCGTCGCTTGCGCGCTCGATGACGTGCGTGAGCACGGCCTCCGAAGGAAAAACCGCCGTAAACACTTCGTTCACCGTTTCCGTAAAATCACACACAAGCCCCATGCTGCGCGACTTGAAGTTGGCGCACAGAAAGCGATCCAGATCAGTCATGCGGGAATGCCAGCTATCGGTGATGCCGGGCTTGATGAAGTCCCGCTCAAGCGAGGCACATACGTCGTTCGCCAGCATGGTTACGGTTCCCCTACGGCCAAGAAGCCGCCGCTTTTGAGCATGAGCACGGCGCGTGAGCCGGTCAGGGCCACACTTTTGACCGGGCACTTGCCCGCCGCGCACGGGAAGAGCACGGTCGCGGCGCTCACGGATGATCCGCGCGCTGTGCGCCGGACGACGTGAATGGGGCTAAAGTCGCCCTGCCGGCCGCCGCGCCTTGGCATCCAGCCTTGCCATGGCGTTTCTTGGCCGCAGACATCGGCTTGTAAGGCGGGAACGCTTGTGGCGGAGAGGATCGTGACGTCGGGGGATACAGCCGCGTCACCGTCGAGCGCCACTGAATCCTCGCCGAGGTGCCACAGCCACTCGTACTCATGCTCGGCGCCGTCCGGCGGTTCGAGCTGGTCGATGACCACGAAGAAAGTCTGGTTCTCAAGGGCGTCCTTGAGGAAGTGCACCGAGCGCGTGTGCCTTACGCTGATTCCGGCGTCCGGACCGTAGCCCTCGTCGTACACGCCGCGGGCAAAGTCTGATGAAGCGCCGACGCGGTATTCCATGCCGGAATCCAGCAGAATGTCAGTTTTTGCCCACGCGTAGCGGCAGCGGCGGTTTTGGTCAAGACCGTCCACGCGGACGGTGTTGTGCGCGCGTGTGCTCGTGACATAACGGCGCATCTCGGAGGCATCGTACGCGTAGTTGCCGCCCTCGCTCACCAGGAGCTTGCCACGCCCAAAGACGAGGAGGGAAAGCTTGTCCTCGTGCTGATGCCCCCGTCCGAAGGGCGCGGCGTCGAGCAGGCCCCACACGGCGTTTGGCTCCCATCCTGTGCGCATGACCATGAAGCCGGAGAAGGGCAGCGCGATGGATGTAAACGGGGGCGGCGCGCCCTCCTTCCCGTGCGAGACGATCCAGCGGAAGTCCTCGCGGTGCGGGAAACGCGAAACGCGCGGCGCGAGGGGAATCGAGGCGTTTTTCCATGTGCCGTCGTTGAGGTCGGGGAGGCAGCCGTTCGGCATGATGAGCTTGGGATAGAGCGCGCACGCGTCCTCGATCTCTTGCGTGAAGCTCCCCGGCATGGGGACGTTGTAGGCCTCCGCGACCTGCATGAGCCGCACGTAGTTGTTGATGAGCACCTCGTGGTAGCCCGTGGACAGCTCATAATGGAAGCTGTCGCGGTAAATCTGGAGCGGCAGCTCGCGCTCCAGCACGCCGACCGCGTAATCAAGCCATGTTCTCGACGCCGCGAATTCGGGGTAAAGAATACCGATTTGCGCGAGTCCGTTCATCTCCATGATGAGCCAGTTGGCGCTGGTGGAAAAACCGTATAGCCGCCATCCATGCTCCCAAACGGACTTGTACCAGTCGATGAGCACATCGTCGGTGAAGTGCTGCGACCTAAAAAAACAGTGAAGTGTGTACGGCCAATCCGCGCCCATGCGGATGCCCGCCTCAATGGTGCGCCAGCAAAGCGTTTCGCCGCCTCCCACGGGGCCGGGTACGACCGCCTGCCGCACCCAGCTCGTGAACAGCTCCGCAAAACACTGGGCGTATCGCTCGTCGCCCGTTTCGCGGTACTGGTGCGCTAAAAGCTTGAACTCGTGATGGCGGGAAAGCTGCCATGTCCACTCCCTGTATTGGTTGAACGTGGGGTTGTGAAACCAGTCCACCACTTCTCCGAATTGATGGGGCGTCGCGCAGGAAATCAGCTCGTGTCTTAAAATGCGCTCGGCGGCCTCTTTCTCGCTTTCGCCGGGGTGGACGAACGCGTTTTCGCCGAACTCGTAGGGGATGGTAAAAAAACGCTCGGGCCTCAGGCTCAAGCGGATGTGCGCGGCAAACAGACGGCGCGCTTCGGCGTAGTCCTTGGCGTCCGCTGCCGCGAAGACGTGCGCGAGCCCGCCATTTTGCCGGTCCAACGCGTCAAAAAAGGCTTGATCGGTCATCTTGGGTCCATTCATCGCCGACACCTCTTTGTCAAAGCATTCCATCTTCTTCCAGTATAACGCACGCGCGCTGTGCCATCAAGTGAGCGAAACGGGCAAGCCGACGTGAAGGGGCGCCGGTCTGTTACTAAACTGTAAACGGTGCGCGTCTTTAAGCTGAATTAAAGACGCGTGCCGTATTTTATGGATGTCAGGGAGGGAATGGCATTGTTGGCTAACACGAAAACCGCCCCCAAAAAAAGCAAGTGGAGCGCAATGGCACGCAGGAACGCGATCTACGGCTACGCGTTTGTCCTGCCCAGTTTGCTCGGCTGCATGGTGTTCGTCGTCGTTCCGTTCTTCGATGCGCTTGGGCGCTCCTTCTTCAATGGGCTGGACGGCTCCTTCGCCGGGATCGCGCACTATATCTCGATCTTCGGCAACAAAGCCTTCCAGCAGGCGTGCCTTAATACGTTCCGCTTCATCGGGCTTTGCGTGCCCACGCTCCTTGTGCTTTCCCTGGGTCTTGCGCTCCTTCTGACGCGGCCTGTGTACTTTCGCTCCGCGCTGCGCGCGTCCTTCCTTCTGCCCATGGCGCTTCCTGTCGCCTCAGTCGCGCTCTTGTGGCAGGTGCTCTTCAACGAAAACGGGCTGATGAACAACCTGCTTGAAACGATCGGGTTTGCGCGCATCGACTGGATGAAGACCGACTGGGCGTTGTTCTGCCTGATCGTGAGCTATTTGTGGAAAAACATCGGGTACAACATGGTGCTCTTTTTGGCGGGGATCGGCGGGATATCGCCCTCGCTGTACGAGGCGGCGTCGGTGGACGGCGCGACGGGCGCGAAGCAGTTCTTCGCCATCACGCTGCCTTGCCTGAAACCCGCGCTCTTTACGACCACCGTGCTCGCGCTGCTCAACTCGTTCAAGGCGTACCGCGAGGCGTATCTTGTAGCGGGCAACTACCCGCAGGGGAGCATTTACCTGCTCCAGCACACGCTGAACAACTGGTTCACCGCGCTGGATATCGAAAAGCTTTCCGCGGCGGCGACGGTGACAGCGCTGGTCATCTTCGGGCTGGTCTACCTGCTCGACCGCTCCTGGAAAGTAGACGCGACATATGAGTAGGGGGATGATGCAATGATTCAGAAAATCATCCGATCGGCGGCGCTGATCGCCGTCGCCATCGTGGTCGTCCTCCCGCTTTTGATGACGCTCGGTTCTTCGCTGATGAGCTCATCCGAGCTCCTGGAGCACATACAGCCCGTGCTCTCGGGCGGGACGGGGCGCGCGGAGATGCCGCTTGTGCCGGCCATCCCCACCCTCCGCCAGTACATCAAACTTTTGATGGACACCCCACGCTTTCTGACGATGTTCTGGAACTCCATGCGGTTGGTGCTGCCCATCGTCGCGGGGCAGGCGGTGATCGGAACGCTGGCGGCGTGGGCGTTCGCGCACTTCAAGTTCCCGGGGCGGGAGCCGCTGTTCATGTTCTACATCTCCCTGATGATGATGCCCTTTCAGGTCACGCTCGTTCCTTCCTACCTGATGCTGGACCGCATGATGCTTTTGGACACCGTCTGGGCGGTCATCATTCCCGGTGTGTTCGGGACGTTCTCGGTGTTTCTCTTGCGCCAGTTCTTCAAGGCCGTGCCCGACGCGCTGGTCGAGGCGGCGCAAATCGACGGCGCGAGCGAGATGCGCATTTTCCTGACCATCGCGCTCCCCATCGGCGCGCCCGGCATCGCCTCGCTGTGTATCCTGAGCTTCCTTGACAACTGGAACCTGATCGAGCAGCCCATGACCTTTCTTCGTAACCAGGACCTTTGGCCGCTCTCGCTCTACTTGACCAAGATCGGTGAAACGGACGTGGATGTCGCGATGGGCGCGTCCATCATCACGCTCATGCCCGCGCTGCTCTTGTTTTTCTACGGTGAATCCTACCTTGTCCGGGGTATCCAGATGACGGGGATTAAAGAGTAAGCACGAACCCTGCCAAGCCATTGCCGGTTTTCAGTTTGATGAGGTACGCGGAGGTTATACACAATGCAAAGTAACTTGACGATCGCAAAAGAAAAGCTGGCCAGAGCCGCGCAAGGCGAGATCAGGGGACGCGCCGCCGCGGGCAAGGCGCTCGTCGCGTTCATCGTTTTGATGATCGCGCTTACGCTGGCCAACAATACGCTTCAGGAGCTTTCCGTTGCGGTCGTCACGCCTGTGACGCCCCAGCGCGGCGCGCTTGAGCGCTCCATCAACGTGGACGGCACGCTGGCCAGCGCCAAGAACGTGCCGGTGTTCTCCACGGAGTCCGCGCGCGTGAGCGAGGTCTATGTCAAAGCCGGAGCGAGCGTTGCCGAGGGCGACCCGCTGTTCAAGCTCGACATGACCGCGCTGAACGATTTGCTCGCGACCGAACAGACCGCGCTGGACAAGCTGCTCAACAACCTTGAAAAAAGCCAGCTTGCGGTGTCAAACGACCCCACGGACACGGCGGTCAAGGACGCGGAGCGCTCCCTTGCCAGAGCGAAACAGAACCGGTCCACCAACATCGAGACGCAGGACATCGCGGTCGCCCGCGCGCAAAAAGACTTGGCGGACGCGCAGGACGCGCTCGTGACGGCCAATTCCGATTACCAGACCGCGCTTGACGACGCGTGGGCCGATTACGTAAAGCAAAAGCAGACCGCGGTTGAAAGCGCGCAGACCGCTTTGCGCACAAAACAGAGCGCTTACGACAACGCATACGACGCGTACTACAACCCATCCAGCAGCGGCACGGGCGGGACGGGGGGGAGCGGCGGATCCGACACGTCGAGCGCGTCCGCGCAGCGAAAGCTCTCCGACGCGCTCTACACCGCCGAGCAGGAGCTGATGAAGGCGAACACCGCGCTCATGACCGCGCAGCAGGAGATCATGGACGCGCTAAACCGCATGCCCGACGCGGTCAAGGCCGTGGATGCGCTCGTCCTTCAAAAGAAAAACGCGATCACAAGCGCTGAGACCAACGTAACCAGCCGGCAGACCGCGCTAGAAAACGCCGAGCGCTCACGTGAAAACGCCGTGCGCGACGCCAACCGCTCCGTAGAGGACGCGCAAATATCGCTGGACAAGGCCATGCTAAGCTATGAAACCTCCGTCAAATCCTCGGAAGCGTCCAAGGCGCAGAGCGAGATTGACCTGAAGAACTCGCAAATGGACATCGATACGCGCAAGGCCAACGTCGCGCGCATTCAAAAGGCGATTGACAGCGAGGGCGTGGTGCACGCGCCTGTCAACGGCGACGTGATCTCCGTCTCGGTGAGCGTGGGCGGCAACGCGTCGAGCACATCGCCCGCGGTGACGCTGAGCAACGAAAACGAGGGGCTGGAGCTCCGCGTGACGGTGACCGAGGATCAGGTGGGCGACATGACGGTTGGGGACAGCGCCACGATCGTATGCAACGGCGCGTCGATCAACGCGCCCATCTCTTCTATCGCGTACTCCGCCACCGCCACGGGCCGCTACGACGTCACCTTTCTGCTCGACGGCAGCGCGGGGACGGTGGGCATGACCGCCTCCATGCGTTTCCGCAAGCGCACGTCCAACTACGATGTCATCATCCCGCTCACGGCACTCCACGAGGACAACGACGGGACGTTCGTCTATGTCATCACACAGGACAGCGGCTCCCTAGGCGCCAAGCGCACGGTGACGCGCGCAGATGTGAGCGTGATTGATCAGGACTCCACCCGTGCGGCCGTTCAGGGCGGCGTGAGCCAGCGCGATCAGGTCGTCTCGCGCAGCGACCGCGACCTCGCCGACGGCGACCGCGTGCGGTACGAAGGGGATTAGGCATGCGCCGCTGCAACAATACTTATGCAATGAGAGAGGTGCGGACATGAAGTGGCTATCGCGGCGGGCGGTATGCGCGACCCTTTGGCTGATGCTCGCTTCGCTGTGCTGGGCCGGGTCGGCCGGCGCGTTCGCCTCGCTCAAGCTCTCCGAAGCTACCGACGTGATCAGCTACCGCGATCCGTCCGGTACCACGTCCTTTGGCTCGGTATCGCACCTGCGCGCGGTGATGCGGGGCGACTTTGGCGGGGAGGCCACCAACGCGACTGTGACCGCGTGGACGCAGACGCTCTCCTCCAGCGTCTCGGTCAAGGAACTCGCTTCTAGCGCGTCGGTCGACATCCTCTGGTTTGACGGGAGCGCGTCCTCAGTGTGGGATCTGCCCATCGTTTCGGGCATGATGCCGGGCGCGGGGGAGACGACGGGCTGCGCGGTTGACTACCGCACCGCCCTGAAGCTCTACGGCTCCACCAACATCATCGGAAAGCCCGTAACCGTGGGCGGCAGGGAATACGCCATCCGCGCTGTGTTCAGGCTCCCGGAGGGCATCGGCGCTCTCGGGTCCGACACCGGGCGCGGGCTCATTTACTGCCCCGCGGCCTCGGGAGCGGATTCGCTGCGCATCACCGCCTACGAGTTTTTTGTGCCGGCCGGAGGGGCCGTCGAGGCGGGAGAGGCCACGCGCGGCTGGCTGACGTCCGCGGGCATGCGCGCCCCTTCCACGGTGTACCGCCGGTCGGAAGAGCGCCAGCTTTTGCGCCTACTCGTTCAGCTCCCCGGGCTTTTGCTCATGCTGTTCGCGGCGTTTGAGCTTGTTCGGGCGGGATTCGGGCTTGGCAGGGCGAGCCTTCGCTTCGCGCGGGAGTCGCTTAAAAATCTCCTGCTCAGCGCGCGCGTGGGCTGGACCATCGCCGCCGCGGGTCTCGCCGGGGTGGCGGCCGCGGGCGCGCTCATCGCCATGGTCCTTGGCGTCATGCCCGTCAACTTGCATGTGCCGCCCTCTTACATTCCGACACAGTGGTCCGATTTGTCGTTCTGGCCGGGACTGGTCACGGCCGCGAGCAAAGACTACGCGCTCCGCCAGTTCGCTGTGGCTTTCAGGCCGGACATCACGCGCGACGCCATGACCGCTTGGGCGACTGTTCTGGGCGTGCTCGCGGTCGCCGCGCTCCTGCCCGCGAGGCGTGCGCTCAAGCAGAGCGTCACGCGCGGGAAGCTCCCGCCGTACTTCCTCCCGTGCGTGCTTGCCGTGTGCGCGGCGCCCCCACTGGCAGTGATGCTGGTTCGCTGGCTCGGCTGGACGCCCGACACCGTGATGGGTATGTCCTCCCTGCCCGTGATGTTTGTGCTTTCCTTCGTCATGCTTCGCGCGTACCCACCCGCGCTTACCCTCCCGATCCGCGCTTTCCGTTACGCGCGAAAACAAAAGCCGCGCGTAAAAAAGGAGATGACCGCGCCACAGGCCATCCGCCCGCGGGGCGGCGGCGCGAATCCATAAGACCGATCCAACCCGCCATTTGAAAGGAGTATACCATGAAAAAACTGCGATCTTTGGCCATCGTCTGCGCGATGATGCTCGCGCTGACCGCCTGCGCGTCTCCCGCGCCAGCGAACCAGCAAAGCGGATCCACCCCGGAGGCGGCAGGCGCTTCCACCGCCGCGCCCGCGACGCTGGGCGGCTATGTCGAAAGCGAGCTGCCCATGCCCTCCGGTTACGACAGCTATACCGCGCCAGCGAACGCCGCGGACGGCAAGGTCTACATCGCCGCGAAGAAAGGCGAGCAGTGGGACTTGCTGTGCTGGACGGACATCAAGATGAACCCGAGCGTTACCGCGCTCAAGGTCGAAGGCGGGGACATTTCATCCATCGCCGTCTCACCCGAAGGTTCCATCGCCGCGCTCGTCAGCGAGCCCATACAAAGACCCGGCGGCGCGGCGACCGGCGGGACGGGCGGAAACGCGGCCTCAGGGCCCGCCGGGGGCGTGACCATCCAGGTCGCTCCGGGCGGAGACATGCCCGGTGGCGGCAACGCGGCTCCCGGGGGAGGCGGGCCGGCTCCCGCGGGCGGCGGCACGGTCGTTGGCGGTGCGCTTCCCGGCGGCATGAGCATGAACAACATGACGAGCACGGTCGCTTGGTATAAGCCCGACGGCACCGCCGAGGAATCCTTCGAGATCAAGGGCATGACGCGCGGCATCGTCGCGCTTGACGGCAAGCGCGTCGCGGTTCAGGGCATGCAGTCCGGTGTGGATGTATATGGAACCGACGGCAAGGTGTCCGCGACATGGGGCGGCGGTCAGGGGCAGACCGTGGCGTTCAACCCCGCCAACCCCGGCAGCATCTACATTCTTTCCAACGGTGGCGTTGAGGCCATCAGCACAAAAGACGGAGCCGTCACCCGCGCGGTGGACGCGCGCGGCGTGGGCAACGCTACTGTGGTGGCGGCGCCGGATGGCACGCTGTACTTTGGGACCTCCTCGGGCATCACAAAGCTCGGTCCGAGCGACACCGAGATGGTCAAAGTCAGCGACGTGACGAGCTACCTCATCGGCGATCCGACCAACAGCATACAGGGCGCGTGTGCGACGGCCAACGACGTTCTGATCATCCAGATCACCGAGGGGCAGGGCGGCTTTGGCGGCGGCGGCATGGCGTTCCGCATCGGCGGCGGCGGATCGTCCGCCGAGTCCAGCAAGCTGCTCGCCTACACGTATAACCCCGCGCTTGACTTGTCCAACCGCACCGAGTTCACCATCACTGCCCTGCGCAACTCCTCAAAGCTCAGGAAGGCGGTCAGCGAGTTCCAGCGCGCTCACCCTGAGCTCAACGTCAAGCTCAACGCGCTGATGGCCGGGAACTACAACCAGGGCGGCAATCAGGACGCGCAGGATTACGTACGCATGCTCAACACCGATCTGCTCGCGGGCAAGGGGAGCGACGTGATCATTCTGGACGGCCTCCCGATCGAGAACTACATCGCCAAGGGCGTTCTCGCCGATTTGACGGCCGACCTCGCGGGCATTGATTTTTTGCCGGGCATCTACCAGGGCAGCAAGGCCAAGGATGGAAAGATATACGCCATGCCTGCGCAATTCTCTTTTGAGACGCTCTGGGGCAAGGCCGCGGAGATCGGAGGTGTCGACTCGCTCGATAAGCTCGTGAACGCGCCCGTCAACGCCGGTCAAACACTGATGTACGCCCGCACGCCCGAACAGTGGCTGCGTTTGTTCTACCCGGCGAGCGAAGCCGCGTTCAGGGACGAAAAGGGCGCGCTCAATTTCGCAAGCCAGACGTTCCAGGATTTCCTGACAGACCTCAACATGCTGTACACATCGCAGAGCGAGGTGCCTGAATCGCAGCAACAGGGAAACCGTGGCGGGGGCAACAACCGCCAGGAGATGCAAGCGCTTCTCAACGGCGCGGTCATGCTCTATCCGGCGACCGTCAACGGCACCATGCAGGTACCCATGACATACATGGTTTCAGGAGGAACGGAGAGCGGCTGGGTCGTCACCCCTTCCGTACAAGGCGAGGGCAAAGCGTACAACCCCACGCTCATCGGGGGCGTCAACGCCAAGACCAAGAACCGCGCGATGGCTACTGAGTTCATCCGCACGCTCTTTTCCCCCGCGGTGCAGGAGCTTGAGCAGATGGAAGGCCTTCCCACGGTGGGCGTGTCTCTGGACAAACTCATCGCCGACGCGGTGGAGCGCGGGGAGAGCGGCCAGTTCATGATGGCCATGCGCGTGGGCGATAACACCATTCAGGCGGTCCAGCCCGACAAAGCAGCGTGGGATGCCATCCGCGCGGCGTGTGACAAGCTGGATACGCCCTTCATCTCGGACACCACGCTGCTGAATTTCATCATTGAGGAAACGCTTCCGTTCTTCGAAGGCAAGAAATCCGCCGCCGATGCCGCAAAGTCGCTTCAGCAGCGGGCCAACTCCTACTTGAGCGAGTAGGTAACGCGCACAAAACGGTTTCCCCGCGGGGCGATGATATCGTCGCCCCGTATTGTTTTGCAGGTTGTTCAGAAAAGAGCTTGACAACGCGCGACATTGGCGGTATACTACGTCTTGCCGCTTAAGGCGGTCTTACGTCGCGGGGTAGAGCAGTCTGGTAGCTCGTCGGGCTCATAACCCGGAGGTCGTGTGGTTCAAATCCCACCCCCGCAACCATTTTTGTTTATGGCGGCGTAGCTCAGCTGGCCAGAGCATTCGGTTCATACCCGAAGTGTCGTTGGTTCAAATCCGACCGCCGCTACCATCGTTGCCCTGAACATCGAGATGGTGACGGCCCAGCTTCCGTCATGCTCAGTGTTTAGGCACACAATGAAGACCCGGACTGCCCCGCGCGGGTGTCCGGGTTTTGTTTGCGTTTTCGCGTCCACGGCGCGAGGCGTTAAGCGGAGCGCCGGCATAGACGGTATCGGGAACGTCAGTGAATAGGAGGTCATGCTGTGGACATCATGGCCTTTGTTGTCGATAAAGCGCTCATCATGATCCCGCGCTTTGCGTCGTCGGCACATGATGTGTCCTTCGGCCAGATTGGGCACCCGCTGAAGGGGAGGCGGAGCACCTCCCGCATGCGATGCGCATGGTGTTTGTTGTGTGCGGCCCAGAGAGAGGGTGACGCGGGGAAGGCCCCGCAGAATCTCGCGACAAATACGGCGTGGAGTTTAGCGATATACGCGCCAAACCTCACGCTTTAGTTTTGTTTAGATGACGGACCCGGAGCGACAGAGACGTGGATGTGGGCAGCGTTTGCTCTTGCTTAGATGAGCTCACTCCCCGGAGGGGTTGAGCAGGACGTCAAGCACGCGCGACAGCACGTCGCCGGGATGCTCGCGAAAGCGGCGGCACGCAAGCTCCGCCTGCTCGCGTGTGGGTACGCGCACGTCAATGGAGAGCAGGGTTGTCTTTTTTTCGTGCGCGCGAAGGTTGACCGTGTAATCGCCGTTTTCGTCGCGTCCGTACTCCGCGCTGACTTGGCGCTCACTGCGCACCAGATTCGACCAAACCGGGGCAAGCTCGTCGATGGCGACGCGCGTTGAGTGGTTGAGTTTCCCGAGCAGCGCTTCGAGCGCTTCGCGGCCCTTGCGCGTGTGATGGTACACGCTCGTGCCGTCCTGATGAACGAATGCCAGCATCCCGCTGTCAAGAAGCTCGGTGAGCGTGAGCTGCGCGTCGATATACGCCGCGAAAGCGTTCTCCACGACAAACCGCAGGACTTGCGCGCCGCTCATCGGCCCGACGCGCTCAAGCGCGTAAAGCACGATCAGTTTGCTCTGCGCGATGCTGTCTGGCATCGGGAACTCCTCTCAAAAAAAGCAGGGCGGGTTAAACCCGCCCCAGACTCACCGTTATTTATGCGATAGCGCCGTGAGATCCGGCACAGGGTGGCTTGATGGGAATGCCGGTCGTCGGTTTAGACGACGAACGGCTTGATCTCCGCGAGGAGATCGTCGCATTTGTCCGCGTAGATTTCCATGGTGATCGGCTTGCCAAGATCAAGGCTGAATATGCCGAGGATAGACTTGGCGTCGATGACATGGCGGCCGGAGCGAAGGTCGACATCGTAGGGATAACGGCTGACGATGTTGACAAAGTTCTTGACGTTCTCGGCCAGGGACAGTTTGATGGTAATCGCTTTCATGTACGATACCTCCTTTCAACCTTACACATAAGTTTACCACATCTTAGCTCATTTGGCAAATGGTTTCTTGCGTTGCCTGTTTTTTCAAACGGCTAAGGTGATTGACAGCCATTTGTCCCAAATGATATCATGGATGCACAAAAGCCTGGGATGTGCGCCACGCTCTTATTCCAACCCCACAGTCTTACAACGGGAGCACCTGTTGTTCGCGCGGAAGTCATGCCGCCTTGTCGGATGCGCTTTGCGTCCGTTTGCGGAAGGCTGACACGCGTCGCTGGGCAAACCCAACCTGCCATAGTGCGGGTGTTGGAATCGGGGCGAGCGGCATCTTGGGTTTTTGTGCGTATTTCATCGGTCGAGCGGATCTTTTCGTTTGGAACCATATCCGTAGCTATGCGCGGCCGAGCGAATGATACCACGGCGGCAGCCTGAGACTTCGCTGTGGAAGAACGCTAGGTAGCCACTGATTCATCGCTTGCCTAGATGTAGCGGCGTACCCTTCGGCAATATAAATGGTACGCTTGCCCGTAATGTGTCCTGAGGAAGTGCTCCTCAACGCTGATCTGCCGGTTAAGCACGAGAAAGGCCGCGATGAGCACGAGCGTGAACCAAAGCGAGGGGAAGATGATCAAAAGCCCGAGGAAGAGTGCGAGAAACGCGAGGTAGAGCGGGTTCCGGCTGATGGAAAACATCCCCGTGGTAACGAGCTTGTCCGGTCTTTTGATGTCCACGCCCACGCGGAAGGACGATCCGAAGGAGACGAGACTCAGGAAAAAAAACGCTGCGCTCAGGAAGCAAACCGCGACGCCAAACCAGCGTAATATCGCCCACGGATACCAGAGCGCGTTGACAAACGAGTTGCCAAAGAGCTTGGGCAAGGGGAAAATGAAGGCCAGCAGCTGATAGAACACGAGCAGTACCGCCGGGATCAGAAAAAAATCGCGCTTGTCGGTTTGGCCGAAAACAAAGGCTTTCATGCCGTACCCATTCATCGCCGCGCCGCGGATCAGGACCATGATGATGAAAAGCGCCACTGCCGCCAGACCAAAGTACCCCTGCATTGAATCGCTCCTTCCGGTGCCGGGTCATTACTCCCTGACATTATACCTCCCCGGCCGGATCATTACAATAACGCGAGAAAGCAAAACGCGGCGGTTATTCCGTCGCGTTTGCTTTTATGGCGTCAGCCCTGACATCTCAACGCTTGCGCTCGCGCGGCCCAGGCACGCGATGCCGGGTTCGGGCGAGGCGGCCACGCCCAAGGGGAGGTGGAGCGTGAATGTGCTGCCCTTGTCCGGGTGGCTTGATACCGTGACGCTGCCCCCGTGGAGTTCCATCACGCGGCGTACAAGCGAAAGCCCGATGCCGCTGCCATTGCTCGCGCTCTGCGTGTCGCAGACAAAACACCGATCGAAAATGCGAGAGAGGTGCTCTTTGGTGATGCCCTTTCCGGTATCCTGAACGGCGATCTGCGCCTCGCCTTCGCGCACGGTGAGTGACAGGGTGATTTTGCCGCCCGCGGGCGTGAACTTGACGGCGTTGGACAGGAGGTTGTAGACACAGCGTTCGAAGTAAACCGTGTCGCACGTGGCGGGCGCGGGCGTATCCGGCAGACGGAGTGAGAACGTGATCCCGCGGTCGGCCGCGTAGCCCGCGACGTTTTCTGCGATGCCACGCAGGAAGCCGTTGAGCTCGGTGTTGGACATGCGCAGCCTGAGCGTGCCGTTGTTGATGCGGTCAAGGTCAATGACGTTGTTGCACAGGCGCATCATGGTCGAAATGTTCTGCGTGAGAATGGCCGAGTACTTGCTCTCTTCTCCTCCGCATTGGATGTCGATCAGGCGCGCAGCGCCCGAGATGATGTTGAGTTGAACGCGCATTTCATGGGTGATGCTGGAGAAGAGCTCGCCGCGAAGCTGCCACGCGGTCGCGCTATCCACGAGCTCGTCGTCTCGCGATGAGATCTCCAAGAGAACCGCTTGTTTCCCCTCGAACATGCACGCGCGCATTCTGGCACGCGCCTTGATGTTGAGCCCGCACGGCCCCACGATGCGCGGCGAGCGCGTGATGATGTCGGAATTCATGATTTTGTTGTACAACAGCGAGAGCGGTTCCATGCGTTGGAAGAAGCGCATCTCCGTCAGTGGCTGCCCCGTGAGGCGCTCGGGGCGTATGCACAGAAGACGGCTCAGCGTCCGGTTGACGTACAGCACGCGCGAGTGATCGAACACCATGACGCCGCTGTCGCAAAAAACCGGTGAGACCGTGGGGATGCGCGGCCTGACGCGATGCGCGACAAGCGCGCGCGCGCCACCGACTTGGTCGATGGCCGCAAGCACCACGACCTTTTCGCCCGCGACGGTCGTCACGCGTACCGAAAACGGGCGGGCGGACGCGGAACACGCGGCTTTCCGCCTGACGCGCCGCGCGGTTTCCTCGGGATATGCGCTGAAGCGCGCGACGCTCCCGATCAGGTCGTCGGTTGATGCGGCCCTCATGACCTGGATGCTGCTGGCGGGCGAAACCAACCCCGCCCGTTTTTCGGCGTGCACGCTCATCGCACGCGGCTCAATTGTGGCGAACAGCACGGCGGCACCTCTTTACAATGTCAGCGTCTGTCACATGCTAACACACTGAAGCGGTGATTTGTGTCGAATGAGCGCGCAAGACGATGTCGATATACAAGTAGTAGAAAAACCGTTAGACACAGTACTATATATTGCGAGTTAAACTGACAAGGCAGGCCAAAAAATGTCAAACGACACCGCGCACGCGCGCAGCGATCCGCTCAAGCATGGCTTCGCGCGCGTACGCGGCCTGGCGTTCGGTTTCCTCCTCCGTCAACGGCCGGTCGCCCATGAGCGAGACGAACTGAGATACCTTCAGGCCGATGGCGTCCATCATGTCCGCATCGCTTCCGCGCAGCGCGACGAGGTAGTAGCACAGCACCGAGTCCTTCTGCCCGATGCGGTGCGCGCGGTCTTCCGCCTGCGCGTGAACCGCGGGCGACCAGTCCAGCTCGCCGAATACCACGCAGCTCGCGCGCTGAAGGTTGAGCCCCGATGCCGCGCGCAAGGAGACGCACAGTAGATCGCACCGCGCGTCCATGAACCGCGCGACTGCGTCCTCTTTTTGCGCGGTTGTTTCGCGGCCCGTGATGAAACCCGGCTTGTACGCCTTAAGCTCGCGCTTGTAAGCGTCCATCACCGCGTGGTGGTGTGCGAACAGCAGAACCTTTTCACCGGCCTCCAGCAGCGCGCGAACGAATGTGGCGACGTGCGGCGCTTTGGCCAGCCCTGTGGCCTGGCGCTCGCGCTCCCCGATCTCTTCGAGCAAGCGCGCCCGCTCGGACGCGTTCTGTGCGGAGTCGAGTTTGGGAAAGAGCGGCTGCGCGTCCTCGATCAGCGCGCGATAGACCTGATCGTCGGCGTCGATCGGCTGGATGGCGCGGCGCTTGGGCGGGAGCTCATCGAGCACCTGATCCTTGGTGCGGCGCAAAAGAAGGCCCTCACGGCGCAGGTGTTGGCCCAGCAACTCGGGCTTTTGCAGAATGTCGCCGCCGTAACCCACGCACCACTCGCGCGAGAAGCTGTCGTAATCGCCCAGCGCGTGGAAGTCAAGGATGTTGACGACGTTGTAGATCTCCCCGCCCAAGTTGTAAATCGGCGTTCCGGACAGACCATAAATCTTTTGCACCGCTTCGCCCAGCAGGGACGCCGCCGAGTATTTTTCCGTGCCTCCGTGGCGCAGCTCCTGTATCTCGTCAAAAACGACGGTGCGCCATGCCGCCGCGGGCAACGCGCTTTTCCAACCGCGCAGAAGCAGGTAATGGATGATGGTGATATCGGCCTGCGGGATTTCGTAGGGCGTAAGCCCGCGCAGGATGTTGACGCGCGGCGCCTCTCCGTTGACGCGCACAAAGCGCTTGATCTCCCGGTCCCAGTTGCCCACGAGGTGGGAGGGGCACACGATGAGCGCGGGAAAATCGCGCTCGACCGAGAGCGCCGCAAGCGCCTGCACGGTCTTGCCAAGACCCATCTCATCCGCCAGGAGCGCTCGTCGGTTTTGGATGAGGAAGCCCGCGCCCAGCTTCTGGAAGGGCATGAGTGTGCCCTCAAACTCGGCGCTGCGCGGCTCGGCGGTGAGCGGGTGGATCTCGGCCTCACGGCGCGCGATGGCGTGAGCGCGAGCGTCGGCCAACGCTTCCTCCCAACGGGCGCGGTCGGCGGCCCGGATGTCGAGAGGCCAGCGGAGCATGAGCCAGTGCAGGTCGCCTACGATGCGCCTGTGCGCCGTGAAGCGCGCGGTGCCTCGTCCCCGGCCGTCGCAGCCCGGGAAGAGACGTTTGGCCATCTGGCAGACCGCCGGCTCGCCCCGGATCACCCATGAGCGTGAGCGCTTGTTGTACGAGAGCTCGCCGTATGTCACATAGGGCGGGCATACGGGCGGGCGCAAAAAATCAGGCAGCGTGTCGGGAGATTCCTCCGCGTCGCTGCCGCCCGTGATGCCCATGAACTCGAAATCGTCAGACCACACCGAATCACACCGCCGCCGTTTCGTTTTCCTCCGGCATTCCCCAGAACAGCGCGCCGCCGCAGTGCTCACATGTTTCGACATTGGCGTCCGCAAGAATTTGGAAACAGTTCGGGCACCGCACGGGTTCCTTTTGCCAAAGCAGGAGCGCAAAGGGGACGAAATACACGAAAATCAGCAAGACCAGCCACGTGTAAGGTTGGTCGCTCTTCCTTTTGGCGATAAAAAGGCCTGATACGGCGAATGCGATGTGGGTCGTCAGTACGGCGATGATCAGCGCGATCGCCGGACCGCTCAACGCCATGCCCTCACCCCCGCAATATACCTCACGACATTGTATCACCTGTGACCACTGTTGTACAGTGCGAAAGGCCATCCTCCGGCCAAGAAAAAAACGTCCCGCGCTTGATTACGCGGAACGCTTTTTTTATGCGTCAACCCTTGAGCGCGCCCACCATGACGCCCTTGGTGAAGTACTTTTGCAGGAAAGGGTACAAAAGCAGGATGGGGAGCGTTCCGACCACGATGACGCAGTACTTGATCGTCTCGCCGATCGGCACGCGGTCGGCCTGCGCCGCGACCTCGGTGACCATGTTCTCCACGGAGTTTGCGATCAGGATCTCGCGCAGGAGCAGGGAGATCGGCTGCTGCTCCTTCTTGAGGTACAGCATGGCGTTGAACCACGCGTTCCAAATGCCGACGCCATACCACAGCACGACCACCGCGAGGGTAGGCATGACCAGCGGGATGATGATGCGCAAGAGGATGGTGTAGTCGTTCGCGCCGTCGAGTTTGGCCGACTCCTCCATGGAATCGGGCACGGAGCCCATTGACGAGCGAAGCACGATCATGTTGTACGTGCTGATCGCGCCGGGAAGCACGACCGCCCAGTAGGTGCCCATCAGACCGAGGGTCTTGACCACCAGGTAGGTCGGAATCATGCCGCCGCCAAAGTACATGGTGAAGATGATCATCAGCTGGATCGGCCGTTTGAGCATCAAGCCCTTGCGGGAGAGCGGATATGCCGCAAGGCAGGTCATGATCATGTTGACGCTCAGGCCCATGGCCAGAATGATGACCGTATTCTTGTACGAGTTGATCAGGTTGGGGTTCAAAAACACGACTTTGTAGCTCTCAAGCGAGAAACCGAGCGGATACAGGATGAACCCGTTGAAGAGCAGCACCCGGTTGGGGTCGGAGATAGAGGCGAACACGACGTGCAGGAACGGTGCAAGCGTGATCACCATCATGAAAAACAGGAACAGGTAGTTAAATCCGTCGAAGATTTTGCTGCCCAAGGATTTCTTGATTCTCATTGTCCTCCCCCTTCCTAAAACAGTCCGGAGTCCGTCAGCCAATTGCTGATGGCGTTCGCTGTGATCACCAGCAAAAAGTTGATGGCCGAGTTGAACAAGCCGACGGCTGACGCGAATCCCGGCTGGTTGTCGATGATGCCCTTGCGGTACACATACGACGAGATGACGTCGCCGGTGACGTACGTCGACGGGCTGTAGAGAAGGATGATCTTCTCAAATCCGAAGTTCATCAGACCGCCGATGCGCAGGATGAGCAGCAGCACGATCGTGGGGCGGATGCTGGGCAAGGAGACGTTCCACACGCGGTGCCAGCGGTTTCCGCCGTCGATGGTGACGGCCTCGAACAGCTCGGGGTCGACCGCGGAAAGCGCCGCCAGGTAGATGATGGACGACCAGCCCACGCCTTGCCAGATGTCGGAAGCGACGACGATGGTTCTGAAATATTCGGGCTTGGCCAGCAAGTCCAACGCCTGATTGGAGGGGTTGAAGAACCCGATGACGCTGTTGAATGCGCCTTCGCGGCCGCAGAACTGCTTGATCAAGCCGCAGATGATGACCATGGAGATGAAGTGCGGCAGGTACGTGATCGTCTGCACGATGCGCTTGTAGCGAATGTTGTGCATCTCGTCAAGCAGGAGCGCGAGTAGAATCGGCGCGGGGAAACCGAAAAACAGGTTGTAGACGTTGAGGAACACCGTGTTGCGAATGACGCGAAACGCCCAGGGGCTCGAGAAGAACTCAATGAAGTAGTCAAACCCCTGCCACGGGCTTCTGAGGATGCCGAGTCTGGGGGAATAGTCCTTAAAGGCAATGGTCGCGCCCCCGATGGGACTGTAGTGGAAGATGATGTAATAGGCCACGACTGGAATGAGCATTGAATACGCGAAACGGTTTTTCACCAGATCCGCGCCGAGCCTTTGCAGGAAGGTCTGCCTCTTACCCGTGCTCATGATGCGCACCGATTGTGCCATGTAATCCCTTCTTTGCATTGAATAGAGGAAGGTCAAGCCCAAGCGTGTTGGGCCTGGGCTTGACCTTGAGGGACTGCGTGGTGCCCGACGCTAAACCGTTTGTTTGGGTTTAGCGGGCGATTGCGCGGGCGTAAGAAGCGTTGCGGACTTCGAGGACCTTATCAAGACCGTAGTCTTTCAGGCCGCTGACGAACGCGTCCCATTCCTTCATGTCGCGCTTGCCGGTGATGAAGGCGGTGAGGGCTTCGTCGCGATACGTGGCAAGATCGGCCTCGTGAGCGGCACGGACTTTGGCTTCTTCGTCCGTGTAGTACAGGCGGGCGTAGATCAGGCCGGACCAGTCGGTGTTGGACTGCCAGCGCGGGATGAGCTCGGTCTGGTCCTTATACTTCATGGACTGGAGCAGGTAACGGGCATCCTGCATGAAGGAACCGCCCATGTGAGAGCGCATCCAGGGGGTCATGGCCAGTGTCATGGAGGTGATCTTCGGGTCGGCGCCGGGCGCCTTGGGATCGGGGTTGACGATGTTGTCCGTGTACTTCGGATAGGTGTCGCCCCACTTGGACAGGTCGAGGATCGACTTGTCATAGGGAGCGTCCGCAACCTTGGCGTAGTTGAAGCTGGTGCCTTCGACGCCGAAGTTGAAGAGCAGGTCCCCTTCTTCGCCGTAGCCGTAATCCAGGAAGCGCATCGCGGCTTCAGGATTCTTGCAGTTGGTGGAGATGGCGTTGCCCATGCCGGCAACCGGGAGATCCTTGGAGCCGAAGCGGGACTTGACGCCCTCGGCCGGGCCGGGGTACTTAACGCCGGTCAGGCTGAAGTTCTTGAGCTCTTTGTCGTCCGGATGGGTGCTCAGGTACGTGTCGTAGTAATAGCCCATGCCGCCGATGATGTTGGTGTTGAGCAGCGCGGCCTTGTTGTCAAGGACGGCGGCGCGTACCTTGGCGGTGTCAAGCGTGGTCTCAAAGTCAGGGTTGATGATGCCTTCCTTGTACCACTTGGCCATCTCGGTGATGAAATCCTTGAACGCGGGCTCAGCAGGACCGTAGTGGATCTTGCCGTCTTTTTCCAGGTACCACTCACCGCCGACGTCAAATCCGCCGGGCATGATGTTGCCGCCCCAGAAGTTGGCAAGGTTGGAGAACAGCATCGGGAACTCGCAGTAGCCGGCCTTCTTGATCGCGGACAGAAGGTCGTAGTATTCCTTGACGGTGTCAACGGTATCGATGTCGATATTGAGCGCCTGGACCCAGTCCTTGCGGACTTCGTTGGAAGAGGAGGTCAGCAGGAAGTCGTGAGCGCGGATGAAGGGCATGGCGTAGAAGTTGCCCTGGTCTGTTTTGGCGTTCTTTTCCCAATCGGGATGGTCGGCGTACATTTTCTTGACATTGGGGCCGGCCTTGTCCATCAGGTCGTTGAGCGCGAAAATGACGCCATCCTTGATCGCCTTGTCGGCGCCGCCGGGATAGTTGTCGTTCATGTCGCGGTCAAACATGTCGGGCAGGGAGTTGGAGGAAACCAACACGTTGAACTGCTCTTTTTCCTGGCCCGCGGCGGGATGCAGGAACTCGATCTCGGTGTTGGTGGCCTTCTCAACAAGACCCCAGATGGGCGCGTCGCCGTAGTTGGTGTAGATCGGGGACACCTTGGTGGTATCCATGACCAGCCAGTACGTCAACTTAACAGGAGCCGCGGCGGCCGGGGCCGC
>JAVBRD010000019.1:0-148510 GCA_031548365.1 Eubacteriales bacterium | reverse complement strand
GCCCCCCCCCGTCCCCCCCCCGGCGTCCTCTAGCGTTTCTGGGTCTGTGGCCGCGCCCCCCCCCGCCCCCACTTTTTTAAATTCCCCCCCCGGGGGGTGGGGGTTGCCCCCCCCCCCCCCCCCCCCCCCACGCTTCCGATTGGCTGTGAAGACGAACCTGGTGCGTCAGCGATGGGTTAGTCTTCACGCTGAGCGGGGGAAGCAGTGCTTCCCCCGCTTCATTTGGATGACGATTGGCCGAAGGGCGCGCTTACCCTTCCGCTTTTGTTTCCGGCGCTTCGGCGGGTTTGCCGAGGTAGTCGGGGAGCTTCATGCCGGCCATCTCGAACATGTCGCTCATGGGCGGTACGGCCTTGAGCATGCCCGAGAGGAAGTTGGCGGTGGCGGGCGTTTTGCCGTCGCTCATGCCGTCCCAAACGGTGACCTTGTCGATCTTGAGGTTCTTGATGGCGTCGACCTGGATGCGGGTGAGTTCTTCAAGGCGGTTGGCGATCATGAGCCGGATGGCGGCCTCGGAGTTGCCGCCCGCGGCGGCGACGATCTGCGCAAGGCCCAGCGCCTGCTTGGTGAGGATGGCCTCAACGCCTCGCGCTTCGGCGGCCATGCGCTCGTAAGTGCCGTCGGCTTCACCTTTGGCGCGGCGGCGCGTTTGCTCGGCGAGCGCTTCGGCGTCGATCTCCATTTTCTTTTTCAGCGTCTCGGCCTGAACGACGATATCGGCCTCCTGCGTCGCGCGCTGGAGCTCCGCGCGCTGTAGTTCGGCCATTTTTTGCGCTTCGTAGGCTTCAAGGTTGGCCTTGGCCTCTTGCACCTGTTCGGCGGCGGTGGCGATGCGCATGGCCTGTGCCTCGCGTTCACGGCGTTCCGCGTCGGACTGGGCGATGTTGGCCTTGGAATCGTTTTCACCCGCGATAGCCAACGCGTTGGCCTCCGCGACCTGGATGCGCTGATCCCTGCGCGCGTTGGCTTCGCCGATCGCGCCGTCGCGGTCCTTCTCGGCAACGCTGCGCTTGGCGTCGTTGATGGCTTTCGCGGCGGCTTCCTTGCCTAGAGCCTCGATGTAGCCGGATTCGTCGTTGATGTCGGTGATGTTGACGTTGATCAGGCGGAGGCCGATCTTTTTGAGCTCTCCCTCGACGTTGCGCGACACGGCCTCCAGGAACTTGTCGCGGTCGGAGTTGATTTCCTCGATGTCCATGGTGGCGATGATCAGGCGGAGCTGCCCTAAGATGATGTCCTTGGCAAGCTCCTGCACCTCTTGGAGTTTTAGGCCCAAAAGCCGCTCGGCGGCGTTCTGCATGATGGCCTGCTCCGTCGAGATGCCGACCGTAAAGCGCGAGGGAACGTCGATGCGGATGTTCTGGCGGGAGAGCGCGTTGCGCAGATCAACGCTGATGGAGATCGGCGTCAAATCCAGGTATTGATAGGACTGCACGACCGGCCAGACAAAGCTCGCGCCGCCATGCACGCACGTCGCGCTGCGGTCGTTGCCGGTTTTGTCCTTGCCCACCATGCCGTAGATGACCAGAATTTTGTCGGACGGACACTTGCGGTACCGCGACAAAACGACGATCAGCGCTAGAAAAAAAACCACCACGATGATGCACACCAAAGCCAAGACTTCACCCATACCGTACCACCCTTTCTATACGCGACGACGCGTGGACTACAACACCAGACGCGGTTCCTTTTTCTCAATCGGTTCCACGATCAGCGCCTGATCCGCGATGCGCACGCCCACCACGCGCACCTGCTCTCCAGTCTTGAGCGCGGGGCCTTCGGTCACGGCGGACAGCTCGGAGAGCCGCTCCTGAACCACGATCATGACTTTGCCCTCGCCGCGCTCATCCGCGGGAATGGGGATGTATACCTCGCCCGTCAGCCCGATGGCGCGCGACGCGCGTAGGTTGCCGCTGTGAGCGAGGCCCGCGAGCGCGACCATCATTCGGGACATCGCCCACATGGCCGCGAATCCCGCCACGAGCGCGCCGATGACAGCGAGGATGGGGGAGACGCGGATGAGCGCGAGCGCGGCAAAGCTGCCGATGGATGTGAACGCGAGGATGCCGCGCACACTCAGGAGCGCACCCGCGTGAGCGCCGTCGTCGCCGTCGTGATCCGCTTCAACCGCGTCCATGTCCGCGTCCATGTCCGCGTCGGCGTCGGGAGAATCCAGCGCTCCGTCCCCAGGTGAATGCAGGCCGGACACGTCGGCGGCGCTTTCACCGTGCGCGCCGACGAGCGCGAGAACGGTCTGCACGATCAGGATGGTCAGCGACGACGCACCTGTGATGAGGAAAAAACGCCCAAGTGAGGAAAGCCCATCGTACCAGGTCACGCTCAGCACCTCCAGACGCTTGTTTTTGCTACGTTTATACTCTATGATTATAGTCGATTTTTGTGGAAAAATCAAATGGATAGCATAGAAATTTCAACCGCGGGTTTCAGGCCACGCGATAAAGGAATCCTGACAAATGAAAAAACCCCCGTCCTTCTTCCTTCTCGCCGCCGTATGGCTCGCGATGACGGCCGCCGCCTTTGTGCTGTTTACGCCCGCGAACACCGGCATCTTTGTCACGCTTGCGCCCGCGCGCGCGACCGAAGCGCCGACTGCGCCGCCGACGCCGAACGCGGCCGCGCCGACGGACGCGCCCCGAACGGCTTTCGCGCCGACGCCCGCGCCGACCGCCTCTCCGACGCCCGAGGTCACAACCGCGCCCACGCCCACGCCCGACCCAACCGAGGTCGAGCGCTTGAGTTACGACGCGGGCGGGCTCAAAATCGTGCTCACAAAGCACGAAAAAGAGGGAAACGTGCTTTTTTCGGCGGATATTCGCGTTGACAGCGCAGAACAGTTTCGCTCGGCGTTCGCCAGCGGCGAGCGGCCCCTTTCCGCGCGCGCGTACGTTTCTAAAATTGCCGCGAAGACGGACGCGGTTCTCGCGTGTAACGGCGACTATGTGGGCTACAGAAGCGACGGCATCGCCATTCGCAACGGCGAACTTCTCCGCAACCAACCGGGGGGCACCGACCTGCTGATCGTGGACGCGCAGGGCAACCTGGATGTGATGCCCGAGCGGCGCGCTGACGGCGAGGCGCTCCTGGACGCGGGCGTATGGCAGACGTTTTCATTCGGGCCTGAACTCGTCACGGACGGCGTCGCTCAGACCGAGTTTCCAAGACGCCTCGTCTCTGACAAATACAAAGAACCGCGCACGGCCATCGGACAGATCGCCCCGCTCCACTACCTCCTGCTGGTGGTGGACGGCCGCCGCGAAGGTTACTCGGAGGGGATGACGCTCGACGAGCTCGCGCTTGAGATGGCTTCGCGCGGCTGCCGGGTCGCGTATAACCTCGACGGCGGCGGATCCACCACGCTTTTCTTCAATGGCGAGGTCATCAACCGGCCCTCCGGAAACGGAGAGCGGTCTGTGACCGATATTTTGTACTTTGCGGAGGAAGTCACGCCGGGCAAATCGGGGGTGGGCGGTTGACAGGCGCGTTCATCGCTCTGGCCATGCTCTTGTTTTTTCCCGCCGCGCTGCTCATGGCGCGCCGATCGGCGGTGGACGCGCGCGGCGCGGCCTTGTGCGCCATTTTCTGCGCGCCGATCGCATTCGCGTTCTCGCGGCTGTCGTATGCGGCGTTCGCGCGCTACGGGCTCCCGCTGACGGTGGCCGCCCTGGGCTCGGGAGGTACGATTCCGGGCGCCCTCGCGGGTCTTGCGACGGGGGCCTTCATCTACGCGCGCCTTTTTCGTGTGAGCGCGGGAGCGCTGCTCGACGTGCTCGCGCCGCCTGCGGCGATCTTCATCGCCGTTGCGCAGCTTTCGTGGCTTTGCCCGTGGAAAGGCTTTCCCTCGGTCCTGCCGCTTTGCGAAGCGCTCGCGATGATTCCGGTCGCGGTCGTCCTGTTTGTCCGCGGTCCGTCCGTGCGCACGGGCGACGGCATGATCGCCTGCGTATTCGCGTACTGCGCCGCGCGCGTCATCACCGAACCGTTTTACGAGGTCAGCGCGTACATCGGCTTTGTGCGCGTCGCACAGGTTAGCGCGGCCGCGTACCTCCTCATCTTAACCGCGTACCTCCTCGTCCGCGCGCTTTTGGCGGGCGCGAAACCGCTTCGTTCCGCCGTGCACGCGGGCGCTTCGCTCTGCGCACTTGTCGTGGCGTTTCTGGCCATGTTCTACGAGGGCAGCGCCAGCGAGATGGCGATGTGCGTCACCCTCTGCGCGTGCATGGCGGTCATGGCCGCGTGCGCCTTCGGGCTCGCGCGCGCGGACAAAGAAGCCCAAAGAGCGTAGCGCCGGGGCCGCCCTCCTCGTTTGTGCGGAATGCGAACGGAGAACGGCGGGGTCGCGGGTCGCCGCTTAAGCTGTCGACAGGCGGGTGACGGCTGTGCGTACTTGCTCAGGGGATCCGCGAGAACCCGCGGGGTTTTCACGCAGAACGGCGGGTCTTGGCGTCCGTTTGGTGTTGACGCAAGAGTGAAAATGAGGCTGTGTCGGAGCACGGTTGCTCCGATACAGCCTCGTTTTTTCGCGCCGCGCCTTTCGTCCCGATCAGACGCTCCCCGCCTCGCGGACGCCGGCCCTTGCCGGGCTAAAAACTCTCGCCGGAAAAGCAGATGTGCCCCGCGCGATCGCCGCAACGAGCTCTTTTTGTGAAGCTCAAGGGGCCCACTAAGCCGGGACAGCGCTCGCGAATCACGCGATGCTGCCCCGGCCGTGATCGCGCCCCAAAACGGTTACCCCTCACTCCCAACCCACAGCGAACGCGAGCGGTTATCGACGCGAGTGACCTTGCCGTGCTCCACATGGACGGACACGGTGCCCCCGCGCGCCGCAAAGGTAAATTGCATGCGCTCAAACAGGCCCTGCACGGGGTTGATGGTGAAGGTGGCGAACCCGTCGTTCGTATGAACGCCCGCGAAGTACGAAAGCGCGATGGTCGCGGGAGCGCCGCTCCACGCGTGATTTTTCGTGCCGAGGATGAAGAAGTCCTCCCAGAGCGTGGTGTTGTCGTTGAGCGCCAGATTGTGGTAGCGCGACATCATCCGGCGGTACGCGTCGGCTGTGTAGCCCATCTCGCACAGCGCGATCAAAACGTAATTTTCCATGTAAATCGTCGCGTTGAACACGGAGAGCAAAACGTCGCGAATCTGTGGGAAGCGCTCCGGCGGGCAGAGGCCTGAGAGCGCGGCCAGCGCGTTGGCGCGGTCATCCACCACGCCCTGCGAGGAGTAGAAGCGGTCTTTCATCCAGAAGGACTCAAAGCCTTCGCGGATCCCGGCCATGCGCTCGGTCAGGAACGCGTCGTGAGCGTGATAGCCCAACAGCTCGCCGGTTTTGAGCCAGTACCCGAGCGCGGCGTATGTCCACGCGTTCTCCAGCACGGCTTCGTCGATGTTGTAGAGGTGGTCGAACCAGCGCCAGTTGCCCTTGCGCGGCAGAAGGAGTCCGTCCGGGCCGGTCTGCCAGAGCTTTAAGTAATCGACGCACGGATCGAACGCTTCTTCAAGAACGGTCGTGTCTCCCGTGTACTTGTGGTATTGCGCGATCAAACCGTACGGGCCGATGGCGTTCAGGCTCTGCGGGGGCAGTTCGGCCGCGTGGTTGCCGGGGACGTTGCCCACCAGCTCGCGCCCGCGCCGAAGGTAGATGAAGTCGAGCGCGGCCTTGCGAAGGAGCTTCTGCGCGCGCTCGTCGAGCAGGAACGCCACCTGCGGCGCCTGCGCGGATACATCGCCGATCCACTGCCCGCGCTC
The DNA here is from genome assembly GCA_031548365.1 of Eubacteriales bacterium. GTDB lineage: Bacteria > Bacillota > Clostridia > Christensenellales > UBA1750 > JAVBRD01. Next base: position 142,744 of record JAVBRD010000019.1, on the reverse strand, counting down.
GCGGTCGGGGCAGTCCATGAAGTTGTCGCGCATGCAGACGTAGAGCGTGCGCGCGGATTTTTGCACAAGCGCGCCGACCAGCGGGTCGTCGCATGAAAAATGACCCACGATGTCCGCGTCGAACCCCGACTCGCGGTAGCCGATTTCGAGCGTTTCAAGCGGTGGATGGCTCGTGACGATGAGCTGCTCGCCGTACAGGTAGTCGATGCTCTCAAACTCGTTGAGCCCCGGTTTGAGCGTGAGCGAGACGCGGTGGCTCAAATAGCTGTGGTGGTGGTCGCCCGGCCCGCCGTTGACCCTGAAGCGGTCGGTGCGGAGTTCCAGCACCTCCCCGCCCTTGGCGATCGCGCGGATGACGGGGTTGAACGTCATGGCGTGCGGGAGACGGGACGATTCGATGAACACCGGCTCCGCGAAGCGGTGGAGCGGTATGGGGCGCGGGTAGAGCGCGCCGAAGCGCTCCCCGTCAAGCTCGACGGCGGGCGCAAGGGAGGGATGGTCAAAGCCGGGCGCGGCAAAATCGCCGATGTCCAGGTTCATGTCGTACCCGATGTTGTGACCCGCGAACAGGTAGGAAGGCGGCGGATCGCCCGCGGACACGTACGCCGGGTGGCGCATGCACGCGAAAGACGCGCCGCTGTGCACGCCGATGGCGTCGCAGGAGAAAAGCAGGCCCGCGTTCCCGCTGTCCACGCTGTTGCGCCCGCTGTTGCCAAAGTACCAGCACAAAAGCGCGACCGTGTTCTCGCCGGAAACGAGGTGTGGCGCGATGTCCAGCGTGTCGGCGTAACCGCAGCCCGGCCGGCTTTCGCGGAAAAGACCGCCCTCGCGAACCACGCACGCGCCGTTGATGTACAGCCAGTACTTCGTGTCGCACGCCATCACGGTGGGGGCGGACGCGGGCGCTTTGTCAAGCGAAAACCGTTTGACAAACACAACCTTGTCGTCCGGAATCCGCTCCCCGCCCGCCCATATCCAGTGCGCGTTTTTTACAGTCAGCATGTGATCATCCCTTCGTTTCAAGCTCCCGTTCCTCTCCGCCGCGCTCAAGCGCGATCAGGCCGACGAGCGCGCACACGGGGAACACGGTCGCGACGAATAGCGCGGCCCTGAGACCGAACGCCTCCGGGGTGAGCGACGCCGCGTCCATGATGGAGCGAAATGCGGGGATGAGCGGGAGGCGGTCGGCCAGAAACCCGATGATGGTCGGCCCGGCCGCCGCGCCGATGTCCCCCCCCGCTGCCATGATCGCGAACATGCTCACGCCCGCCAGCGGGAAACGGCGTGACGCGAGGGAGAGCGAGCCCGGCCAAAGGAGGCTGACGGCGATGCCGGTCAGGGCGCACGCGGCGAGCGCGAGCGGGGGCCACATCACGAGCGAAACCGTGAGGTAGCACACGATGGCCATGGCCGCACCGAGCACCATCACGCGGTATACGCGCACCCGCGCGCCGAAGATGCCGTAAAGCATGCGGCCCACGCCCAGCATCACGCCGAACATGCACAGCCCCGCGATATCTCCGGCGACCTTGGACAGCCCGAGCGCTTTTTCCATTGTGGCGGACGCCCACTGAGACATGGCGACTTCGGACATGCCGGAGAACGTGATGACGAACAGCCCGATGATGAACGCTTTTTGCGCGAGCAGAACGCGCACCGGCATGCGCGTTTCGGCGGGCAGCTGGGGCGCGATGGGCACGCGCGTGAACAGCACGGCGTTGGCGAGCGGGACGACCGCCCAGCAAAGCGCCACGTAGGGCCATGAAGCGGCGGAAAACACAAGAAGCGCGCACGTCGTGAGCAAAACCACGGCCACTTGCCCCCACGCATAGAACGAGTGGAGAATGCTCATCGCGGTCGTTTTTTCGTCTGTCGGGATGGCGTCCACGATGGGCGAGAGAAGAAGCTCCATCAGGCCGCCGCCGCACGAATAGAGCATGGTTGCCGCGACAAAGCCGGGGTAGGGGTTTTGCATCGTCAGCCCGCACACAGCGAGCAGCACGATGCCCGCGGAGCAAAGCACAAGCCCGCCCACAACAAAAGGCCGCGCGCCGTAGCGGTCGGCGACGCGGCTGAAAGTCAAATCGGTGACGACCTGCGTCACGAAATTGATGCCCACCAGCAGACCGAGCTTCTCAAAGGAAAGCCCGAACTGTTCGCGAAGGGGAATGAAGATGACCGGCAGAAAGTTGACGATGAGCGCAAGCGCGAAATTCCCCATGCAGCACGCCACGGTCGTGGCGCGGTAACTCTTAAGCATCCAGCGTGGGAGACTGCGCAAGCTCGGGCGCGGCATCGTGTCCGGCGAACATGGGGGCGAGGAAAACCACGGTCAAAAAGATGAGCGAGAACCCAAGGCCGGCCTCGATGGCCTGATACATGATTTCGGGGCGCTTGATGACATAAATGAGCGTGAGCGCCATGGCCGTGAACATCGCCAGAAGAAGCGCGTTGAGCCGCTGGCGGCCTTCGACGAACAGGCACGCGCACGTCACGGCCGAGCCGAAGGAGAAAATGATCGCAAAGCGTGACAGGGGGATCTGCGAGACCGATGCGTCGCCAAACGCGAAGAGCAAGTCCGCAATCAACGCGCCCGCGAGGCCGACCGCGAGGAACACCAGCTGTTGTTTCCTGCGCGCGTCGAGCATGGGCAGGATGATCAGCACGGCCACCACGCTGCCAAAGCGGGGGAAACCGCCGATCATGCTGAACGCGCAGAGCAGGAGCGCCGCGCCGCATGTGATGTAGCCGAGCGGGCGAGAAAACCGGAACCCGCCCCCGCTCATAACGGTGAAAAACCACAAGGCCACGAGCGAAGCCATGCCGGCGGGCATGGGCTTAAGGAACGCCGCCGATACGCCCAACATGGCGAACAGCCCAATAACGATCTGCGCGACTGCCGCACCGAACATCAGCTTGATGAAGAAATCAATGATCGTGTCGGGTTCTTTTTGCTTGAGCACCAGCAGATACGCGCCCATCGCCGCCGCAATCACGAGCAGCATGACGAAACCGGGCAGCAAGTTCATCAGCGCGGAATCCGCGCTGGGTGTGGCATAGCCGGTCACCGCGCGGTTGACCACCGCGAAGTACGCCGTCGCCGCGTCGTTTAAGAACCACGCGGAAAACAGAAGTCCGGCGACGATAAAGCAGCCAATGGAAAGTACCGCGGGCACGATGTGCGCGCGGCCTGAAGCCTTTGATTTGCTCCTCAAAGTGATCCCCCTTGAGTTTGCTTACGCATCGAATAGAAAAAAATGATGGCGGAAGTGCATGATCACATTCTATAGCAAGCAAACGGAAAAAGCAACCACCGCCGCAAAACTAAGGCGGGCCGTGGCCATCCCCCGCGCCGTTCTGCGGCGATTCAGCGTGATGACAAACCCATCGCTGACGCTCAGGTTCGTCATCCGAGCCAATCGAAAGCGTGGGGTTTGGCGCGCATGTCGTAAAATCCCACGCCGCGTTTTGTCAAAAGAACCCGCGTATTTCCAGGCGGTTCTCAGGAGCCAAGCACGATGGGGCCGGGTTCTGGCTTTGCCGACGGGCAGGTTTCAGCCGCATGAGGCGGTGCGCCCCGCGGATTTACCGCGCGCCCAGCTGCCCGCGCAGGAAGGGCAGCGCGTGATGCCCGAACCACTCGTGTTTGCCCTCGTACACGCGATGAACAAGGCGGTCCTCCGCGCCGAACAGCGCGTACGCCCGGCGCGCCGTCTCAACCTGCGGATAGACGTTTTCCACGCCCGAAGCGCCGCACAGGGGGTCAAAGCGCCCGCTCTCGATGTGGAGCGCGCGCGGCGCGATCATCGCGCCCATGTCGCCCATGTCCATGGTGCGCCAGAAAAACGGGACGAAATTGCAGTCGCAGTTGTCCGGGAGCATCAAGAGTGATTCCTTGACGCCGTAGAAGTAGCCGCTGGTGATGGCCGCGCGCACCCGGTCGTCCAGCGCCGCCAGCCAGAGCGTCTGCTGCCCCCCGCCCGACATACCCGAGCATGCGATGCGCGCGGGGTCGATGCCTGGCTGCTTCTCGACGTGATCCAAAAGCCGCATCAGATCCCACACCATGGGGCCGATGGGCGCGCCGCCGAAGCCGATCATCATGTGCATGATCGCGCGGTGGGAGTTGGCGCGCAGGTCGCCTTCCTGCTGCTTCGCCTCGCGGCGGTCGCCCGAGCCGCGCGCGTCGGGGCAGAACACGGTGTAACCCTCACGGGTCAACAGCGATATGACGTGTTCTCCCCCGGTCTTGAGCCACAGGCACGTCTCTTTGCCGCCCCCGTGGCCGTGCGGGAGAATGACCGCCGCGCCGTTCGGCGCATCGGGCGCAAACCGCCAGAAAGGCATGGTCACGCCCGGCTCGGTGTCGATCGTCCACAGCTCGCCCGCGAGCCCTCCGGCGTCCGCGTCCCCGGTCAAGCGCGCGTTTGGCGCGCATGCGCGGCACAGGTCCAGGCCGCTGATCTCGGTCAGCCGCGCGCGGGCGCTGCGTTTCCACGCCGCGTGCTCCTCCCGCGTTAGCGCGGCAAACGCGTGCGTCTTTTGAATGCTGTCGTACACAGCGCACAGCGAGTCCATGATCGTATAGAACATAAGCGCCACTCCCGCGAATTTTTCTAAGTGCGATGCTTCGACGGCACGCGCGGTAACTCCTGTTCTAGCGCGGCTTGTGATATAATGGGGATCGCGGGGTGCGTTCGCCGATCAGTGAGTGCGGGAGGGTTAATGCCATGGATCTCAGCAAAACGGCGCGATGGGTGGCCTCAAAGGGTTGCGAGGGGCCTTCGGGAAAGATCAGGACCGCGGTTTTTACGCTGCGCTTTGTGTACGGCGGCGGGGACGCGGTCATCGCCCTGAGCGCGTCCAGCCGCTATAAGCTGGAGGTCAATGGCGCGCGCGCCGCGGCCGGCCCTTGCAAAGGCGACCGCTGGCGACATTTTTACGATGAAGTCGACATCGGCCCTTTCTTAAAGAAGGGCGAGAACGTCCTGCGTGCGCGCGTCGTCGCGTTCCCGCCCACGGAGGCCACGACGGATGCGGACAAAGGGCCGGATTGGTCCATGGCCCGCGCGGTCGGCCCCTGTCTGTACGTATCGGGCGCGTGCGGCGGGGTTGACGTGACCACGGGCGCGGCCAACTGGCGCGCGGCGCACGATGAGTCGGTCGGCTGGAAGTCGTCGCAGCTGACGTTGTGGCTGGGCGGGCTTGAGATTGTCGACGCGTCCAAAGCGCCGAAGGGCGATGGCGACGCGGTCATCCCGCTCTTTCCCGGCGAGGCTGCGCACTGCGCGATGTACGGCGTCGTTCCCGTGTTTCCCCTGCTTCCGCGCCCCATACCCATGCCGGAGGAAACCAAAGGCCGGTTTGCCGCCGAGATGCCTCGCCGCGAGGACGCTTTTGCGCCGATCGGGCTGCTCAAAGAGAGGCGCGCCGTGATTCCCGCGAACACGCTGGCGGCCGTAGAGCTGGACGCGGGCGAGCTCGTCACGGCGTATATCCGTACGCAAATGTCGGGCGGCGCGGGCACGCGCGTTGTGACGCGCTACGCGGAGTGCTACTCACGGCGGGAGAACGGGAAATGGATCAAGGGCAGGCGCGACGACACCCGGGCGTTCGAGCTCATCGGTCACGAGGATGTGTTTGTCACCGACGGAGGCGAGCGGGCATACGAGCCGTTCTCGTTCCGGACGTTCCGCTTTGTCCGCCTGGAGATTCAAACGGCGGGTGAGCCGCTGGCCATATCGCTGCCGGAGTTTGCGCACACCGGCTACCCCCTCGGGATCCACTCAAGCATATCGTGCCCGGAGAAGTGGGTGGGCGATGTCTACGACCTGAGCGCTCGCACGCTCGCGCGCTGCATGCACGAGACATATGAAGACTGCCCGTATTACGAGCAGCTCCAGTACACCGCGGATACCCGGCTTCAGATGCTGTTCACCTACCGCGCGAGCGGGGACACACGCATGGCGCTGCGCGCGATCGAGGACTATCACGCGTCGCTCCTCCCGTGCGGGCTCACGCAATCGCGGTACCCGTGCCAGGTGCCGCAGGTTATCCCGCCGTTTTCTCTCCACTTCATCCACATGGTGCTTGAGTATTTCATCCAGACCGGCGACCGCGACGTCCTCCGCCGCTACCGCCCCACGGTCGACGCCATCCTCGACTATTACGACCGCAAGATCGGCGCGCTCGGGCTGGTGGAGAACGTGGGGTACTGGGACTTCATCGACTGGGTGGACGCGTGGGGCCGCGCGGCGGGGCGCTGCGACGCGTCGCTCACCGGCTCGAGCGCGACGCATAATTTGATGTACGTCTCCGCGCTTCAGGCGGCCGCGGACATTTTTCGCCGTACGGACCGCCCGGGCGTCGCGAACGAATACGAGCGCCGCGCCGCGCGCGTTCTCTCGGCGGTCAAGGCATACCATTGGTCGCCCGAGAAGAAGATGCTGCGCGAGGGCGTCACGGGAGATGAGTTCACCCAGCACGCGCAGGTATACGCCGTGCTCACGGGGTTTGCGCGCGGGGATGGCGCGAAGCGGCTCATGAAGCGCGCGCTCAGCGATCCTTCGCTCGCCGGGTGCTCGTTCGCGTGGCAGTACTTCGTTTTCCGCGCGCTTGAGATGTGCGGCGCGTACGGCGAGACGTGGGATCAATGGGCGATGTGGCGCGACCTCATCCCGGATCACCTGACGACCATTCCCGAAATACCGGGCGGCGGCACCCGAAGCGACTGCCATGCTTGGGGCGCGCTCGCGCTCTACGAGTTCCCCGCGTGCGTGCTGGGCGTGCGCCCCGCGGAGCCCGGCTGGGAGGCCATCGAGGTGCGGCCCCACCCGCTGCGGCTGACATCGGCGAGCGGCACGGCCGTCACGCCCAAGGGGCCCGTGTCCGTCGCGTGGACGGCCGAGGGCGACAAGCTCAGCGTCAGCGTCCGCGCGCCTGAGGGCGTGCCTGTGACCATCGTCTATCCCGACGGAACGCGCGAGATCGTCTGAGCAACCCGTGATTGATTCGGCACGCGTCCTGTCGTCCCGCCCCGGAGATGCTCAAAGATCGCGCAGGTTCTTTGGACATGAACGCGGCGTTCTATTCGGGACTTTGCGGCACATGGAACCCAACCGGTTGGTCCGGTGGATCAGCCGGCGTGCCACGCGCCCCGACTGATTCATCGCTGACTTAAGCAAGGGAGAGAGAATTATTGGACACACAAAAGCGTTTGCAGGGCGTCCTGGACCGCCTTGTCGGGGAGCAAAGGCTTCGCGGCGGCCAGATCGCCGTGTACCTGCGGGGGGAACCGGTCGCGAGCTGCTGCGCGGGGGCGCCTTCGGCGGGGGGCGGGAGGATCGGGGAGGACACGCTCTTCCCCGTGTTTTCCGTCACCAAGGGGATGGCGGCGACCGCCGTGCACATGCTGGCGGAGCGGGGAAAAATCCGTTACGACCAGCCGTTGTGCGACTTGTGGCCGGAATTCGCCGTAAACGGCAAGCAAGGCGTGACCATAGCGCACGTGCTCAGCCACACGTGCGGCGTGCCTCAGATACCGGAAGGCATATCGGCGGAGATGCTTAACGACTGGGAGGACATGTGCGCGCGCGTCGCCGCGCTCAGGCCTCGCTCCGCGCCTGGGGAGATGATGGAGTATCACGCGATCACCTACGGCTGGCTGACAGGCGAGATCGTCCGCCGCGCGAGCGGCATGGACATCGGCGCGTTCGTGCGGGAGAATATCGCGGCCCCGCTGGGCGCGCGGAACGAAATGTACATCGGTCTGCCGGACGAGGAGCGCCCGCGCGTGGCGGTGCTTGAGGCGTCGTCGCGCGAGGGAGAGCGGATTGTGTCCGCGGGTACGCCCGCCATCCCCGACATCGTGCTGCCGCTTGAGGACTGGGCCAACATCCCGGCCACGCAGCGCGCGTGCTTTCCGGCGTCCAACGGCATCATGACGGCGCGGGCCGTCGCGCGGCACTTCGCGTCCCTTCTCCCGTGGGGCGCGGATGGCGTCCGGCTCCTGTCCGGCGAAACGGTCGCGCGCGCGTCCAGGCCGTTCCTCCTGAATGACGGCACGCCCATCACACGCGGCCTGGGCTATAACGTGGCGGGTCATTCCGACATCATCGGCGCCGCGCCCGGCGCGTTTGGCTCGCAAGGCTACGGGGGCTCCTTTGGTTTTGCCGAGCCCGAAAGCGGGCTGGCGGTCGGGTTTGTCACAAACACAATGAGCGGCGGCGGCTTAAGCCCGCTCATCGCGCGGGAATGCAGATTGTAATCAAGCGCATTCCGCCGCATAAGAAAGGGGTATACACATGCTGCGCTCATCTCACTTCACACGTACTCCGCTCGCGCCCGCCCGCTTCTCACCGCTTCCCTTGGGCGCGACGCTCCCGCGCGGATGGCTCAAAAAACAGCTGCGCGTGATGGCCGACGGCATCACGGGCCGCCTGTGCGGGTTCTGGCCGGACGTATCCGACGCGTCCGCGTGGCTGGGCGGAGAGGGTGAAGGCTGGGAACGCGGCCCGTACTATCTCGACGGCTACCTTCCGCTCGCGTACCTGCTCCGCGACGAAGCCATGATTGCCCGCGCGCAAAGGTGGGTGGAATGGTCGCTTCAGAGCCAGCGCGAGGACGGCTTCTTCGGTCCGGAGAAGAACCTCGACTGGTGGCCGCGCGCGATCATGCTCAAGGTACTTTGGCAATATTACACCGCCAGCGCGGACAAGCGCGTGCCCGTGTTCATGGTCAAATACTTCGCGTACATGGCGAACAACCTGGACGAGCGCCCCCTTGCAGATTGGGCGATGGCGCGCGGCGCGGAGAACCTCGTGACGCTCATGCCGCTGTACGCGCTCACGGGCAAGACGTTCCTGCTCGATCTGGCGAAAAAGATCCTGCGCCTCTCGCTGGACTGGACGGGAAACTTCCACGCGTTCCCGTACGCGCGCCCCACGGCCAAGATCCTTCCGTGGAAAACCGATCTTCGGCCGCGCAAGAGCGGCGTGGATGCCGAGGGTCGCGAAATTAGGCCCGAGGAGCGCGCTTTCGCGGTGCGGCAGTACCATTTCACGCATGTCGTCAACAACGCCATGGCGCTGAAGTACCCCGCGCTCGCGCATGCGTTCACAGGTGATATCAAGGATGAAAGCGGTTCGCGCGTGGGATTTGAAAAGCTCATGAAGCACCACGGCGCGGCGTTCGGTCTCTTCAACGGCGATGAGCATTTGTCGGGCGCGTCGCCATCCCAGGGAACGGAGTGCTGCGCGGTGGTGGAGGCGATGTACTCCGCTGAGACGCTCTTCGCGCTCACCGGCGATCCCGCGTGGGGAGACGCGCTGGAGCGTCTGGCGTTCAACGCGCTTCCCGGCACGCTCACGCCCGACAGCATGGGCCATCAGTACCTTCAGCAGGCCAACCAGATCAAGTGCACCGTGGATCCGCGCGATTGGTACAACAACGGGCCGGACGCCAACGTGTTCGGCATCGAGCCTAACTACGGCTGCTGCACGGCCAATCTGCACCAAGGCTGGCCCAAGTACGCGGCCAACCTGTGGATGGCGGACGGAGAGAACGGCTTGGCCGCGCTCTCCTACGCGCCCTGCTCCGTGCGCTGGCGCGCGGGCGGCAAGCCCGTCACGCTCACCGTGGACACGGGGTACCCTTTTGAAGGCGAGGTGCGCATCCGCGTGGGCGTAAGCGGCCCCACGCCCATGAAGCTCTCGCTGCGCATCCCCGCCTGGGCGAAGGACGCGTATGTGACGTGCGCGGGGGATGTCTACGAAGCGCCGGCGGGCGGTTTCGCCGTCGTCGACCGCGCGTTTAACGGAGGCGAGGAGATCACGCTCTCCCTGCCCATGGATGTGCGCACCGAGAAGTGGTACCACCAGTCGGTCTCCGTGATGCGCGGCCCTGTTCTCTTTGCGCTCCACATCGATGAGGAATGGCTTTCGGAGGGCGGCAACCTCGAATACCTCAACCGCGAGATCCGCCCGCTTTCCCCGTGGAATTACGCCATTTTGCCCGATCGCGGGTTTGAGACGCATGTAGCCGCCGGGGGCGGCCTTAAAACCCCGTTCGGCGCGGGAACGATGCCCGTGGTCATCGAGGCGATGGGCGCGCCCGTTCACGCGTGGCACGAAAAAAGCAACTCCGCCGCGCCCCCGCCCGTACTCCCCGGCATTGACCCCGCGCAGATCACGAAAATTCTCCTAAAGCCGTATGGCTGGGCGGGGCTGCACATCGCGCAGATGCCCGAGGGACGCGTGGAGTAGAGGACACAAGGTGCCTGCGGATAGGCATGTGCATGTCCGAAGCGTGCGCGTTTTCTCATGAACGGCGTATTATTGAAGCGTATTCCAGTGCCTCATTCGCTTGACATGCGCAAGGCCTCCTGTCGCGGCGGTAACCCGCGACGGGAGGCCCTTATCATGCAGTGCCCGTTTCCTTGATTCAGGGCGGCGCGGCCGCCCCCCACTCTGTCCGCAGGCGCGATGCCGTTATCGCTTCGCACATCCCGCGCCTCAACGTTTCCACAGCACGAAATCCTGCGTGTCGCGCTTGAAGCCCGCGCCGAGCAAGGGCGCGCGCAGGCTGTCGTCCGGATTCTTCACCACGATGCGCGTCCTGGACGGCCATAGCTGGGAGAGCGAGAACGCGCGCGCGACACACTGGAGCGATTCCATGGGCATGTCGTCAAAGCAGCGGATGACCGCTCCGCCGCGCTCCAGCACCATGACCACCTCGCCCGACTTGAGGACCACGGCGGTGGAGGGCACGCACATGAACGCCCTGTCGGGGTGATGCTTGAGGATAGAACCCCACGCCTGCGAAGGATCGCTCGCCACGATGCAGACGGGCTCGCGGTCGGGATGGTTGAGCGCGTGCATGGCGCGCTGCGCGGCCTCGTTCAGGACAAACTGCGCGCCGGACAACCCGCGCACGAAGTAACCGCGCCGCACGATGCCGGTGTATTCCCACACGCGCAGAACATCGAGCGCCTCACCCCAGCTGAGCGATTCGCACTTCGCCGTCTCGTGGCACAAAACGCCCCACCGGTGGAGCGCGGCCTTGAGCCGTTCCTCCAGCGGGCGGGCTTCCAGAGCGCGGGCGGCCTCCCAGCGGCCCGCGTCCATCGCCTGTGTGCGCCGCTTGGCGCGCGCGGAGGTTTCCTTGGCTTCGGAGGCAAGCGCGCGGACGGGTGCGAGGCTGTCGTTGGTGACAAGGCCCTTGGACAAAAGGGACATCAGCGCGGCGGACGTGTCGGCATCGGTGACGCGCGCGGCAATCGCGCCTGCGAAGAGCGCGCCGCGGTCGCGCAAAACGCAAAGCACGGCCGTCTCCGCGGCGTCAAGCTCGCCCGACTCGATGAAGTCGCCTGAGACGGCGTCGGGGTTGTGAAACGAGAGCTTGCCCTGGCCGTCCAGACGCCAGACGAACTGGCCCGTGCCCAGCAACAAATCTAGCGCACGCGGCGTGTAGCCCATCGTGCGCGCGGGGAGAACCACGTCCTCCCACTGCGCGATGGGCAGGAGGTGGTCAAGCAGGCGGGAAAGCCCGTGCGCGAGACGGTCTTGCGGCGCGTCTCCGCTTTGATGCAGACGCGCGAGGAAGGACGCGTAGCCCGCCGCCTCCGCCGTCCGCACATCGGCGCGCAAAGCGGCTCTGCGCATGCCGGACGCGCGCTCGTACACATCGCGGTGGACGAACACGTCCTCCCACGGCACGATCGCGCCCAGCTCGGACAGACGCTCCAGCACCTCCTGCGCGCGGTCGGGTTCCAGCGCGTAGCGGTCGGCGAGGGAGAACGCGTCCTGCGCGCCCCGGTAGCGCAGAAGCCTGCGCACAACGCGCGTGAGCGCTTCCGGCTCGCCCGTGAGCGCGTCTCGGTACAGCTCCTCTTGCTCGGCGGCGATCCACAGCCCCGGGTCGACATAGAGCGCGCGGCCTTCGCGAGCGAGCTGGCGGAGCCACTCCAGAGGCACTTCGGAGTCGCCCGCGCGGAAGTCGCCGCCCATCATCAGCATGGCGTGCGTTTCGGACGCGTCTTTGGGGGGAGCGTCGGCCGCGGCCTTGAGCAGATCCTGTTTTTCGGGCGGGAGCATCTCGGCCGGCGACTTGGGCGCGGTCCCGCCGCTGCCCACGGTGCGCGCAAGCTCGGCGTACGGCTCCTCGTACATCATCATGCCTTCAAACGCACGCTTGAGCTCGATGGCCATGGGCGAGGCCTTGTCGCGCTTTGTCTCGTGCAGGGTGATGCGGCCCTCGCGTACTTTTGTGAGCACGTCCACGATGGCGTCCATGTCCAGGAACGTCAGCATGCACTCGCGCGTGGTCTCGAGCACGAGCGGGTGGTTTTTGTGCGCGGACGCGCGGGAGAGCGCCTCATCGCTGCGCAGGCGCTGAACCCAGAGCGGCACGCGTCCTTCGGGGCGAAACCCCATCATGAGAGCGCGCGCGGCGTTGTAGCGGAAGATCATCTGAAAGAGCACCGATCCGGGCATCAGCTCCGCAAGCTCCGCGGGCGCGGTTTCCGGATTGAGCATGTGCAAAAGCCCTTTGGGCATGTGCTCGCTTGTCAAGCTGTGCAAGAGGATGCCGTCGTCGTTCTGTATGAGCTGCACGTTGGCGACGCCCATTTCGTTGAGCTTTTTCTCAAGGAGCATCATGATGCCGAGGTTGACCCGCCCCCCGAACGGCGAGTGGATGAGCGTGCGCGCGTTCCCCGTCTCGTCGCGGAAGTTTTCGATGACGAGCCGCTTATCGGTCATCAGGCATCCGAGCGCGTCGATCTGGTCGCGCAGGAGCCGCGCCGCGTTGGACGCGCCGTCGGCGTCCATCAAAAACTCCTCGGTCAGCGTCTGCTCGAGTTTGCCCGTCACGGCGCACTCCTCCATGAGCGCGAAGTGCGCGCCGATCCGCTGTCCCAGCTCGTACGGGCGGCCCGCCCAGTCGCCGTTCCAGAAGGGAGAGCGCGCGCCGGCCTGCGTGGCGGGACGCACGACCACGCGGTCGCGCTCGATGCGCACCAGCTGCCACGCGTAGGAACCCAGCATGAACTTGTCGCCCACGCGCGCCTCGAACACGAACACCTCGTCCAGCTCGCCAAGGCGGGTGCCGTCCTCGAGATTGACTTTGTAATAGCCCCGGTCGGGGATGGTCCCGCCCGAGCGTATCGCCAAAAGCCGTGACGAGGGCGCCGCGCCCACCGTTTGATGGATGCGGTCGTAAGCGACGCGCGGGCGCACGGGCCTGTCCTCGCTGTGCTCGTAGTCGCCGTAGAGCATGGCGAGCACATTGGTCAGCTGATCGCGCTCAAGCTCGCGATAGGGGTACGCGCGCCGGACGAGGGCCAGCATGTCGTCCACCGTCCATTCCTCCGACGCCGCCATGGACACCGCGTGCTGGGCCAGCACGTCCAAACAGAGCGTGGGCACATTGGCGGACTCGATGCCTTTCTCGGCGATCCCGCGCGCGATGAAGCCGCACGCGATGGTGTCGTAGGCGGTCCTCGGGAGCATGTGCATCAGGCTGGACCGGCCCGGATTGTGCCCCGCGCGCCCCAGCCGCTGGAGCCCGGACGCGATGGTGAAGGGCGCGGCGACCTGTAGCACAAGATCGACTTCGCCCACGTCGATGCCCAGTTCCATGGAGGACGTCGCGCACAAGCAGCGCAGCTCGCCCGACTTCAGCCGCTGCTCGGCCTCCAACCGCTGTTCACGCGATACGCAGCCGTGATGGGTGAGCGCGAACTGCCCGCCAAAGAGCATGTTGACACCGTGAGCCACCTTCTCGCACGCGGCGCGGTGGTTGAGGAAAACAAGCGTCGTGCGGTGTTTGAGCGCGAGATCAAGCACAACGCGGCAGATTTCAGGCCAGATGGTGCCTTCGGGGAGCGCGCGCATGTCCGCGATGGGGGAGGTCACGTGCAGCTCGACGCGCTTGGGCGTCTGCGGCGCGACGACCGCGCACCCGTGCGGCCCCGCGAGGAAATCGGCGGCGAGCGAGAGCGGCTTGACCGTGGCGCTCAGGCCGATGCGCTGAAAGGGCCGCCCGCACAGCGTCTCCAGCCGCTCAAGGGACAGCGCGAGGTGTGTTCCCCTTTTGCTGTCAAGGATGGCGTGAAGCTCGTCCACAATCACGGTGCGCACGTTGTAGAGCATCGCGCGGCCCTTTTCGGATGTCAGGAGCACAAAGAGCGACTCGGGTGTGGTCAGCAGCATGTTGGGGTGCTGTTTGACCATTTTATTGCGCTCGCTGGTGGGTGTGTCGCCGTTGCGCACCATCACGGACACGTCGGAAAGCTCAAGCGCCTCCAGCGGGCGCATGAGGTTGAGCTTCATGTCGTTGGTCAGGGAGCGCAGGGGGGAGATGTAGAGCACCTGAAGCCCCGGCAGGTGCTCGCCCGAGGCCTTGGCGCGGTAAAACGCGTCAATCGCGCACAAAAAAGCCGCGAGCGTTTTGCCCGTGCCGGTGGGCGCGCACAGGAGCGCGTTTTGGCCGGACGCGATGACGGGCCAGCCCTCGGTTTGCACCTGCGTGGGCTCGCCCAGCGCGCGGGCGAACCAGTCCGCGACGGCGGGGTGAAAGACGCTCAAGGCTTGCATGCGACGCCTCCATTGTTCGGTCAGTTGCCGCTTCGTATGGCCTTCAGGCACGCGTCCAGCGCGTTCGACGAAGTGCCTGAGTCGATGTCGGGCAGCGTCCCGGTGATCTGATTGTACGTTCCGTCGTCGTTGAACGCGCAGATGACCTCGTACCTGAAGATCAGCCCGGTGTTGGGCAGCATGGCCATCTCGGGCGCGCTTCCGCCGCCGAGGCCGCCGGTGCGCGTACCCACAACCGTCGCGAATCCTGTCTTCTTGCAAAAACGCACAAAGTTATCGGCGGCGGAAGCCACGCGGTCGTCCACCAGCACCCACATCTGGCCATCCCATGGCACGCGTCTCTCGTGCACGGGGTAACTGGCGGTCCGGCTCAGCAATCTGTCAATGTCCGGTATCTCCGCGACCCCAAACTCGCTCCAGCGCGCGCGCGGGATTTCCGTGCACGAGGAAACCAGACCGTAGCGCTCAATCAAGGAATACGCGCTGTCGGTCATCGCCCAAAGCTCTTCAGCGCTCGCGTCTTTTTGGAGGAGCGGGCGCAGCACGCCGGCGAACCAAATGCCGTCGCTTCCGCCGCCGTTTCCGCGCAGGTCGATGATGATGTGCTTTTTGTCCGTGTTCCGTGCGAAGTAAGACATGAGCCATTCGATTGCGTCGCCTTGCATGCCGAACGGAAAGTCGAACGACTTCATTTGCAGATAGGTGTGGCCCTCCACGACATCGGGGATGAATGTTCTTTGGATGACCCGGTCGGGGCTCTCCGTTGCGGTAGGTGTGCTGATGACGGACGCGACGCTGTTCTGCAGCGCATAGAACGCCTCAGCGCGCGGATGCACCGCCGCCGCGTTCCGGAGTCGCTCATGATCAACGGCTTGCTGAAATTCTGCATATCTGGGTATGGATGAAGCGTGAATCGCGCGGATGTGCCCCGCGTCTCTGAGTGAACCAAGCCACCGCTCCGCTAAAGCGTACCATTTCCGGGGTGTCAACTCCGTCAGGGCCATCGATTCAAGCTCAGCACGGTATCTTTGTTTCGCGCCCTCCCAGTCGACCGTAAAGCCTCTCCTCGGCGTTGTTTTCATTTCCGCGACATAGGGGCAGTACTCGTCAATCACCGCGCACATGAAGTCAGAGTCCGCGAGGAAATCCTCTCTTGTCAGCGCGCTCCAGTCGTAGGGCGGTTCGGGCGTCGGCGCGAGGGTTGGCGTCGGCGCAGGCGCCGGAGGCGGCGAGGACGGAGCGGTCACGGCGGGAGATGAAGCCGTCACCGGGGCGGTCACGGCCGTGGGCGCGCACGACGCGCACAGAAACACGCAAAGGACGCACGGCATGATCGCGCGAGCTCGGCGGCCTCGGTTCATCATGAAACGGCTCCTTTCTTTTGCCGGGAGCCCTTTTGTGGTATACTCGGCCTGAATACACCACGCATAAGGGGGCTTCGGCATGATCGTCAGACCGTTCGGAAACACAGGCATACAGGCGTCCGCCGTCGGGCTGGGCACATGGAACATCGGCAACCAGTGGGGCGATATCAGCGACGCCGCCGCGTTCGCGACCGTTCAAGCCGCGCTCGACGCGGGCGTGAACCTCTTTGACACCGCGGAATCATACGGCATTCCCAACGGGCTTTCCGAGGAGCGGCTGGGCCGCGCGCTGGCCGGCGTGCGCCATCGTGTGTCGATCGTCACCAAGGTGGGCAACTGGGGCAAGCGCACGGGACAGCACCTCCCCATGACGACCGTGGACATGTTCATCGCGGCGTGCCACGCGTCCCTCTTCCGCCTGCGCACCGACTATGTCGATGTGTACCTGTGCCACATCGCCGAGCCGACCCAGGAAGAAAACGACCTCTACCTTGAGGGATTCAGGGAGCTCAAGCGGCGCGGGCATATCCGCAGCTTCGGCATATCCACCGATAACCTGGACACGCTCAAGCGCTTCAACGCGAACGGCGATTGTCAGGCCGTGGAGATCGAGTACTCGCTCATCCGCCGCGAGCACGAAACCGACGGCCTTCTTGATTACTGCAAAGAGCGCAACATGGGCGTGCTGGTTCGCGGGCCGCTCGCCAAAGGCGTGCTTTCGGGCAAGTACGACCGGAACTCCGTCTTTGAGGACAGCGTGCGCGCTTCGTGGAACGAGGGGAAAGAGGGACGGGCCGACTTTGACCGCCGCATGGACGGCCTTGACCGCGTCCTCGCCCGCCTTCCGCGCGAAAACCTCGCGGAGACGGCCATCCGCTTCACCGCCAGCCACGCCGCCGCGCCCGTTTCCATTCCCGGCGCGAAATCGGCGGAGCAGGCCTGCGCCAACGCGCGCGCGGGTGAGCGTCTGTTCACCGAAGCGGAGCTTGCGGGCCTGAAAGGGGAGGCGCGGTGATGCTGACCACGGAAACAAGGCAAAGGGACGGTCAGGTTTATGTCGCCGTGACAAGCGGTCAGATTATGGCCGAGCAGGACGGCGTTGATCTGGTGGGAGTTTGCTTCGGGTGCGGCGCGGAGCGGCTGCTGCTCCCCGCCGCGTCCCTCTCGGATGAGTTTTTGCGGCTGTCCACGCGCGTGTGCGGCTTGGTTATGCAAAAGCTCGGAAACTATCACATCAAAGCGGCCGCGGTGCTGGGCGCGTCCGCCGTCAAGGGCAAATTTGCCGATTTCCTCATCGAAACCAACCGGGGACGCATGTTCCGCTCCTTTGAGAATGAGCCGGACGCGCTGGATTGGCTGCTCGCCGATCAATAGCGGCATTATGTCCTGTGTGTCTGCCGCTTGTACGTCTCGTAATCGCCGGAAAAGCTGTGGAGTCCCCCGCTCTCGATGGTGAGCACGCGGGTCGCGAGCTTACCGATGAAGTAGCGGTCGTGCGAGACAAAGAGCATGGTGCCGTTGAACGCCAAAAGCGCCTGCTCAAGCGTTTCGCGCGTCTCGATGTCGATGTGGTTGGTCGGCTCGTCCAACACGAGCAGGTTGATCTCGCGGCGCATGAGCAGCGCGAGCTTGAGCAGCACTTTTTCACCGCCCGAGAGCGCGGACACCCTTTTGTGCACGTGTTCGCCCACGAAAAAAAACTTGGCCAGCGCGGCGCGCGCTTCGCCCTCGGCGCACACGTCCTCGCGCTTGAAAGTCTCCAGCACCGAGGACAAGTCGTCTTCAAAGCGGATCTCCTGCGGGATGTAGCCCACGCGCGCGGAAAGCGCCACCGTGATCTCGCCGGACGCGGGCGGGATTTCGCCCAAAATAGCGCGAACCAGCGTGGTTTTGCCCACGCCGTTGTCGCCCATCAGGCAGGCTTTGTCGCGGTAGCGCAGCGTCAGGTCGGCGCCCGTGATGAGCGTCAAGCTCCCCGCCGTCAGCGTGACGCCCTTGAGCGTGACGACGTCGTTCCCCGTCCGCCCGCCCGAGAGCTGCACGGGCAGCTTGGCCGCCTCCATCTCGGGGCGTTCCAGAACCTCGATGCGCTCCAGGCGATGCTCGAGTTCCTTGGCCTTTCGCAAAAGGTCTTCGTTGTTGCCCTGCATCCCCCAATCGCGGAAACGCTTGATCGCCGCCTTCATCGCGGCGATTTTCTTTTGCTGGTTTTTGAAATGCTCAAACTCCACGAGCAGCTGGCGCTCGCGCTCTTTGATGCTGTATGTATAGTTGCCGTTGTACGTCTCGCACGCGCCCCCGCGCAGGAGCACGGTCTTGGTGGCGACCTTGTCCAGGAAGGCGCGGTCGTGGGAGACGATGACCACCGTGCCTTTGTACTTGGCTAAAAAGCCCTCGAACCACTCGAGCGCGCGCGTGTCCAGATGGTTGGTCGGCTCGTCCAGCAGAAGAATGTCGGGCTGAACGAGCAAAGCGCACGCGAGCTTGACGATGGTCTTCTGGCCGCCGGAGAGCGCGTTAAAGGGACGGTCCAAAAGCTCAGAGATGCCTACGCCCACGGTCACGCGGGAAAAGAGCTCCTCAAGCGCGAAACCGCCAAGCTTTTCAAACTCGCTTTGCTGGTGCGCGTAGCTGCTCATCAGCCGTTCAAGCGCGGGGGCGGCGGTTTCAACCGCCATTTTCTCTTCCAGCTCGCGCATGCGCCTCTCGCACGCGAATACGGCCGCGAATGGCTCCATGAGCACGGCGCGTGTGTCCGCGCCGCTTTGGCTGAGTTCGGGGATCTGCTCTAAATACCCGATGGTCGCGCCCCGGCGCACGCTCACGTCGCCCGAGTTCGCGCTCTCGCTCCCCGCGATGATCTTGAGTATCGTCGACTTGCCCGTGCCGTTTCGCCCCACGATGGCGACGCGGTCGTAGGTCATGATCTCAAGGCACGCGCCGCTTAACACGTTCTTAAATCCATAGTTCTTGATGACATTGCTCATTCCGATTTCCAGCATGCACAACGCTCCCTTTATGATTGTCATGAACCATAAAAGGTCCGTGCAGCCAACGGAAAAGGCGTTTGAAGGACCCGCTCCGCGCTTGGAAAGCGTTCGCTTTCCACAAACCGCCTCAGCCCATTGACGCAACAGACCTTGTGCGGAGCGAGACAAACGCAATTCCGGAGGTAAACCTCATGATCATTGCGACCACCCCCCTTCCTCGACGTAACGCAAGTATACCACAGGCGTCTGCGTGGGAAAAGCGGCGTGTTGCGGGGCGCAGCGCCCTACTTGACAAACGCCTCGGGGCGGTCTACCCTGACTACATCATGCGTATCGGGGAGGATATCGATTGTTTCGCAGGTTTATACCGTTTTACAAGCCCCATTTGAAGCTGTTTTCACAGGACATGCTGTGCGCGCTCCTGGTCGCGGCGGCGGATCTTGTGTATCCTGTCATCGCCAAGGACATCATCAACGTCTACGTGCCCTCGGGCAACCTCCGGCTGTTCCTCGTGTGGTGCGCCGCGCTCCTGCTGATCTACGCGGCGAAAGCGGGGTTGAACTATTTTATCCAGTTTTACGGACACGTCATGGGCGTGCGCATGCAGGCCGATATGCGCCTCTCGGTGTTCACGCATATGCAAAAGCTTCCCTTTTCTTTCTTTGACGAGAACAAGTCGGGCACGCTCATGTCACGTCTTGTCAACGACATGATGGACATCTCGGAGCTTGCGCACCACGGCCCCGAGGATCTCTTTCTCTCGCTGATCGTGCTCATCGGCGCGTTCGCGATTTTGTGCACGATCAGCGTGCCGCTCACGCTCATTGTCTTCGGCGCGCTCCCGATCGTCGTGTTCATCGCGGTCGTGATGCGCAAGCGCATGTCCGCGGCGTTCACGCAGACGCGCGTGGAGCTGGGCGAGATCAACGCCAACCTCGAAAACGCGCTCACGGGCATCCGTGTCACGCGCGCGTACACGAACGACGCGCACGAGAACAAAAAGTTTCAGAAATTCAACGATTCATACCAAAAGGCGCGCAACCGCGCGTACAAAGTCATGGGCGAGTTTTCAGCGTCCATGGGGTTCTCCACGGACGTGCTGTACCTCGTCGTTCTCGTCGCGGGCGGCATCTTCTTCTTTCGCGGCGCCATCGACGCGGGTGAGTTCACCATGTTTCTGTTGTACATCAACTCCTTCCTCTCGCCCGTTCGCCGGCTCATTTCGTTCTTTGAGCAGTACCAGAACGGCATGACGGGCTTTGAGCGCATCATGCACATCATGGAGCAGAAACCCGAACAGGAAGCGCCCGACGCCATCGAGCTTTCGAACGTAGACGGCGTAATCGACTTTAACGACGCAAGCTTCTCTTATGACGAAAAAGACAAGGACTCGGGCGACGTGCTTGCCCGGCCCGTCATCAGCCATTTGTCGCTCCACATCGACAAGGGCAAGACCGTGGCGCTCGTGGGGCCGTCCGGCGGAGGGAAAACCACGCTGTGCCACCTCATCCCGCGCTTCTACGACCTCTCGGGCGGGCAAATCGCCATCGACGGCACGGACATCACGCGGCTCACGCGCCATTCGCTGCGCAAAAACATCGGTATTGTGGCGCAGGATGTGTTCCTGTTCACCGGCACCATCCGCGAAAACATCGCTTACGGCGATCTGGACGCGGGCGAAGAGGAGATCATCCGCGCCGCCAAACGCGCTAATATCCACGACTACATCATGACGCTTGAGGAAGGCTACAACACATACATCGGCGAGCGCGGCATCAAGCTCTCCGGCGGACAGAAGCAGCGGATTTCCATCGCGCGCGTGTTCCTGAAGAATCCGCCCATCCTCATTTTGGACGAGGCGACCTCCGCGCTGGACAACGCGACCGAGATGCTCATCCAGTCCGCGCTGGAGGAGCTCTCCGAAGGCCGCACGACCATCGTGGTCGCGCACCGCCTCTCTACCATCAAAAACGCCGACGAGATCATCGTCCTCACCGGCGAGGGCATCACCGAACGCGGCACCCACGACACGCTGCTCGCCGCGGGCGGCATGTATTCCGAACTGTACAAGTATCAGTTCAGGTCGTAGGAGGGTCACATGCGGCTAGTCAATCCCCTGAGCATCACCGGTATCGGCGATCCGTTTATCCTGAAGCCCGGAGACGCCCGTTTCGCCGGGACGTACTATCTGTACGCGACATCTTTCAAGACCGGCTTTAAGGTGTGGTCGTCCCGCGATCTCGCGCGCTGGGAAGACCGCGGTCTGTGCTTTGAGCCGGACGCGGACGCGTGGAGCCTCGACTGCTACTGGGCGCCTGAGTGCGTAGAGCTGGACGGCAGGTATTATCTGTTCTACAGCGCGAACACCAAGCTCAACCCGAACGGGGAGGATGAGACCTTTCGCATCGGCGTGGCTGTGTCGGATTCTCCCCTCGGACCCTTCCGCGACGTCGCCCGCCAACCACTGTTTGACCCGGGTTTCCCCGTCATCGACGCCAACGTTCTTATCGACGACGACGGGCGAATGTACCTGACCTGCTCGCGCTGCTGCTACAAGCACAAAGTGGGGGACTACGAGGAGAGCTGGATCTACGGCGCGGAGCTGTCCCCCGACATGCGCTCGATCAAGGGAGAACTTCAGCTGTTGCTCCGCCCCGAGCAGGCGTGGGAAGATCGTTCAGCGAAGACCACGGGGCGCAGATGGAACGAAGGATCTTTCCTGATGAAACGAAACGGCCTGTACTACATGTTCTTTTCCGCCAACCACTATCAGGACAAGCACTACGCCGTGGGCTACGCCACGAGCCGGACACCGCTCGGGCCGTACCAGAAGTACGAGGGAAACCCCATCCTCTCCCACGACTACCCGCGCATGTCGGGCCCGGGGCACAACAGCATCACCGAAGCGCCGGACGGTGAGCCGCTCATCGTGTACCACACCCACGCTGATCCTTTGAAAGGCGGCGGCAACCGGCAGGTGTGCATATCGCCGCTGCGCTTCCGCGCGGACGGGAGCATCGAAAACGTCGTCTATTAGGGTATCGCTGATCAAATCCGCCGCCAACCCCGAGGTTAATCAAGGGGGCGGCGGCTTTATTTTGTCGTTCCTACGCGTTGGCTTTGGCGGTCGGCGCGCACAACGAGACCGGTCTTGATACCCGATGGAATGCCTCGCGAACTGTTTTGAAATTGACATTCGGAACCGCTTATGATAAGCTATCATGCATAACAAGGATGCGTGCAAGAGGTGATTGCTGTTGAATGTGCAATTCAAAAAGGGTGTGCTCGATCTGTGCATCCTGGCGTGCCTTTCGCGGAAGGATTGCTATGGATTTGAGCTGGTCAGCGAGGTCTCGCGCGGTGTGGCGATGTCGGAGGGCACGGTGTACCCTCTGCTCAAACGCTTAAAGGATGAGGGTCTTGTGGAGACATACCTTGCCGAATCGCGTGAAGGCCCGCCCCGCAAGTATCACAAGCTAACGGGGGCGGGTCAGGCGCGCTACGAAGAGACGCTTTGCGAGTGGAACGGGTTTGTGCGCGCGGTTGATGGAATCGTTCAGGGGGGGAACAACGCATGAGCAGGGACATGTTTATGCTGGAGCTCGCGGCGGGCCTGCGCCATCTGCCGGAGGCGCGCCGCGCGGAGATCTACGAGGACATCGCGCGCCATTTTGAAGAGGGCGTGGCGGAGGGCGTTTCCGAGGACGCGCTCGCGTCCATGCTGGGCGATCCGAGGGCGCTCGCCAGGGAGTACGCCGCGATTCAGGCGGCGGATATCGCCAAGGACCAGCCTTCGTTTCGCAATGTCACGCGCGCGGTCGCGTCCGCCGTCGGCATGGGTATGCTGACCATCATCTTGGTGCTCCCGCTTTGGCTCGCCGCGCTGGGAGTGTGGATCGCACTCGTCGCTGCCTCCGTGTCCATGGTCGTCAGCGGTCTCGCGGCGGCGGTCTGCTCGCTGATCGACCGCGTTCGCCCGCTTTCGTTTGTATATTTTCCGCAAACGTGGCCGGCGTTCTTCGG
This sequence comes from Eubacteriales bacterium, assembly GCA_031548365.1. Lineage (GTDB taxonomy): Bacteria > Bacillota > Clostridia > Christensenellales > UBA1750 > JAVBRD01. The sequence continues at coordinate 119,773 of JAVBRD010000019.1, read as the reverse complement.
CGGGCTGGCCGCGCTCTCACTCGGACTGATGTGCGTTATTGGAGTTGCCGCGCTTGGCCGCAGGCTCGCCGGGTGGACCGCCGCCTATGTGCAAATCAATGCCAAAGTGTTATCCGGACGGAGGGATGCGAGATGAGCAGGCCCAAACAGGTTTTGCTATGTGCGCTCGCGGTTGTGTTTGTGGCATGCGCTGCCGTTACAGGGGCGCTCCTGTTGCCGACGATCATGGGGACGGCATCGGACGCCGAAAGCGGCGCCTCAGGCCGAGAAGATTTCAGCCGGGACTTCGCTTTTGATCTCTCCGAAGGTGACGGCCTGCGCGTGGACGGCGTTTCGTTTGACACGCGCATCGAAGCCTTCGATGGTCAGGCGCTCACCGCCGTGTTTCGGGGTCACCGTTTTGTAGACTCCCGGGGGCGCGCACCCGACCTGCGCGCCGAAAAGCGCGATGGAATGATCGTGTTTACCGAGGTTTCTCCGGCCAAGGACGCGCTCATACAGCTCAACATCGGGGGTGCGGGGCAGCTGCACGGAACACTGGAGATCAAGGTGCCGCGCGCGGCCCTCGGACAGGTCAAGATCGCCACCGTCTCCGGCGATGCGCAAATCACCGGCGTCAGCGCGGCATCGCTCAGCGCGTCAGCGACCAGCGGCAAACTGGACGGCTCCGCCTTGAACGTCACGGGTGACCTGCGTTTCTCCGCGGTGAGCGGAACCGCGGTCATCGCGGATTCCGCCGCCGCCAGCGTGATTGTGGATACCACGAGCGGGTCGCTCGATCTTTTGGGCGTGACGGCCGCGCGCGTGGACATGAGCACCGTCTCCGGCGGTCTGACGGCGCGCGCCCTTTCGGCGGAGACGATCGACATGGATTCGACGTCGGGCGGCTGCGACGCCGAGCTCATGCGCGCGCCGGACGTCGACTTTTCAAGCGTGTCCGGCGGCCTTAAGCTCACGCTCCCCAAGGACGCGGGGTTTGCCTGCAAGCTTGACACCGTGAGCGGAAGCCTCAACCTTCACTTCCCCGGCGTGGCGGCGAGCGGCCAGCGAAACCGGTCCGCGACCGCGGGCGACGGCGCGCGAAGCGTGAACGCGAGCACGACATCGGGGAGCGTGACCATTACCGCTAAGCCGTAGGGACGCACCGCACGGAACCAAAAAGGACGCGGTAGCCCGTGTCCTGTCGGGGTGAGACCCCTTCGCCGCCGTTTGGGATCCGTCGATATGGTGAATCGGGAGCGTAGGTTTTGACGCGTATATCGTCAAAACCTACGCCGCGTTTTGTCGCAAGAACCTGTGGGTTCATGCGGGTTTACGGGGGCAAGCGCGACGGAGACAAAACCAGGTTTTGTCGACAGTCAAAAGAACCTGCGGGTTCTTACGGATCTCTTGCGGATCTTCTGAGTAAGCACGGCGAAGACGGACGCGGATTTTGTCGGCGTGCGGAAAGGACGCGGCAGTCCGTGTCCTTTTTCACGCCCACAGACAAAAGCAGATGCCCAATGACATTGCGGATACGCCTCCGCAAGTTATAATACGTGTATCTGTCGCTGGAAGGAGGCCCACGATGGGAGCAATGGATTTGCGGAAGATCATCGCCTATTTGGAAGAAAACCTCCTGGAGCCGTTGACGCCCGCCCTCATCGCGAAACATTTCTATGTGTCCGTTTCCTCTCTCAACAGCTTGTTCAAGGCTGTGTGTGGCATCCCGGTCATGGAGTACGTCCGCAACAGACGCCTATCCCTCGCGGGACAGGCGCTCAAAACGACCGACGCTCGGATCGTCGACCTGGCTTACCAATACGGCTACGAGACGCCCGAAGCCTTCGCCAAAGCGTTCGCGCGCTTTCACGGCTTTCCGCCGGGCTTTGTGCGCAGGGTTTTCCCCGAGATAAAAATGTTTCAGCCGCTTGACATTCGTGTCGACATCCGGGGTGGGTTCGCGACAGATTCACGCTCGGACGGACAGGATAACCGACGAGATACCTGTTATCATGGCCCCACGACGACCAAAGGAGGAATGACCATGGAGACCGGTGTCAAAACGCACGAAATTTCGATCAGGGACATGGAGTTCAAGGAAGACTGGAAAATGCTGCTGGCGCTCGGAAACAGGCTCGACGAAGCGGGCCTTGCATACAAAGTGGACGGAAAGACGATGGTCTTCGCCCACGGACTGGAGTTCAAGCTTGATAAAATTTGCGTGACGTTCAAGTGGAACGATGAACGGAGGGTGGCGGAAATTTTCGGTTACGATGGTGAGGCGGACACAAAGTTTGCAAACAACTTCAAGTATTTTGATGCGCGGTTCCAAGGCATGAAGGTGCGGTGCATGTTCTATGGCGATGTGCCCGGCGACGACACGGACGAGTTTCTCTACAACAACACCGACCTGGTTTTAGTGGATGGACAGACGCTCCGCGCGCAAACCCTGGAGTTTTTCGCCGCGAACACGGAGCCGGAGGGCGCGCTTTACCAGAGGGTGGATCGGTGGCTCAAGAGCCGGGCGTGACACGAGCGCTTTCCATGAGCGCGATCTGCGTCTCGCGTTCTTCCCTGACTTTATCAAGATCATTGGGGTGCGTGAGGTTGACCACCACGACGGCATACTCCGACGCGACGAGCGGGTGCCACCTGACGTGCGGCGTCGCGGCGATCTGCCCCAACGCACGCAGCGCTTTGACGGTGACTTGGTCCTTTTCCGCGCGCGCGAGGTCGTTGAGCGCGCCCGCAATTTCGAGCGCGGCCTTGACGCTCATCTCTCCCCGCAGCCACCGGGTGTTGACGTCAAGTGCGGCGTCGACCGCCTCGGTGCGCTCCATGTTCCCGATCTCCAGCACATGGCGGGCAAGCAGGCGCGCGTACTGGGCCATGTGCGCGTGCGTCAGCCCCTCGCTCAGCGCGATGAGATCGTTCTTGAGCTCGGGGATGTCCTGGATGTTGCGGATCAGCCGCGCGTTCGCGTACGCCACAAAGGTGTAGCCGTCTTTGATGATTTTGCCCATGCCGCCGCCTCCCGACCCTTTTCGTTCGCCGCGCTCGTGATATCGCCCGCCAGACGCAAAGAAACGCTCCGAGAATTGTTCGGAGCGTTTCTTTCATCCTGCCCGCGTGGGAGGGACGGTATGTCAAAAGTATTCGCCGCGGCTGCTGCTGGTGGCGAGCTAAAACCCCGCCGCGGCATCCGCACCAAATGCTTTCGTCAACAGAATGCCCCGAAACGCGCCCGCTAGTCATGGAAAAAGCTACAGTTCGATCTCGGCGCGGACCGCGCGGCCCATGAGGGTGACGTCGGACGTCGCAACGGTCTGGCTGTGCATTTCTCGGTCGAGCGACATGAGCAGGTATCGGTTGCCTTCCAGGCGCTTGACGCGGCGCGCGAGCACCAAACCGTTGTGTTTCAGGACCATGATGCGGTCGTCGTCTGTGGGCGCGGGCGGAACGCAGAGCAAAAGGTCGCCCTTTGTGAGCCGTTGCCCGGAGAGCGAATCATCGGGCAGCAGGTAGTAGAAAACTTTTTCAGCGGGCGCGCCCTCAATGGTGCCGCCCACCGCGGCCACGTTTTTGAGCACGAGCGTGGTGCCCGACTCGGTGTACACGGGCACGCGGCGCAGCACGCTCTTGAGCGCGTCCAGCCAATCGTCGGAGGCGACGGCGGCGGAAACCTTGGCCTCTGCGCGCGCCTGTGGAGCGGGTTTCGCCTCCCCGCGCGATGCGGAGGCCGCTTCGGGCGCGAGCGCGGCTTCCAGCTCCACGCCCATGTCGGCGGAGACATCGGCGCTTGCGCCCATGCGCTTGAGCATGCGGGCCGCCTCACCGTCCGCGATGATGCGGCGGCCTTCTTCAACGTCCGTCAGATAGCCATCTTTGACACCGCAAAGCTTGGCCGCCTGTTTGGGTGTCAGGTTGCGGGATAAGCGTTCTTTCTTGAGCATATCGCCCAGACGGCTCATGTTACCCTCCGTGGTCGACCGCGCCCAAACACCCGGATGTGGGCGTTTGGGCCGCCGATAAGATGTGTTTTGTGCGATAAGTTTCGTCCCCGGCAATCCGAAACGCCCGTTACCGGGCGTTTCGGGAGCGGCTATTCTTTTTCGTTGTAGTCGCCGTTTTTGAGTTTGGTCAGGCCGTCGATGATCTCATCCACGCGCTCTTTGCGAATCACAAAGAGCGGGTCGGAGCCGTCCCGGGAGACGGCGTAGAAGTCACGATCGTAGGGAAGGAATTCGGTGACAACGTCCGCGCCGGTTCCGTCGCGGCGGTGGAAGACCATCTTGACCATGGGCTCTCCGCCGGGGAGAGGCTTCTCGGCCACTCCGTCGATTACGCGCCCGATGAGCACCTGATAGTAGGTCTTAAACGCCTTGGCCTGCACTTCTTCGCTGCCCAGGAAGAACGTCTCGACATACGTCGGCTCTCCGCCTGCGTTCTTGACGCGCTCGCCCTTTTCGTCGAACTCGGGCTTCCGGACGATGCTGAGCTCCTGGTCGGGCTGCCCCTGAATGCTCAAGGTCAGCGAATCGATCGCGTCAATTTTGATGATGCTGACGAACCGGTCGATCAGGCCGAGCGGCTTCGTCGCGAGGAAGGATGTCAGATTCGCATCCATGGTGAACACCTCGGGCGTGCCGACCTTGCGCGCGTAGACGCTGGAATACTCGGCGGAACCGCCGATTTCCACGTCGTATCCCACGCCCTGTTTGTCGAGGACCGTTACGCGCGCGACCGGCTCATCCAGCCCATACTCCTTGACATCGGGAGAGGAGGAGACGTAGCGCTTGAACTTGAGCGAAGCGGCCGCCGTGGTGTAGGGATCCGTTTTTTCCCAGTCGCAGTCGATCTCATAGGGGGCGTGCATGCGCCATACGGCGAGCGTGACCGCGGTCTTGGATCCCGCGACATTCTCAAGCGAAATGGCGGGTTCTCCCTTGCGCTCAACTTTGACCGTGGCGAGCTGGTCGGCCGCCGGAGCCGCGAGCTGCGCCTCGTACAAATCGGACATGGTGGAGGCGAAGGTTTCGCCGTGGTTGGTCCAAACGGTGTACACCGTGTCGTCGCCCGACATCATCAGGTAGTATGTCGAACCAACGCTTGTCTTGTTGCCCACAATGAACGTCTTTGTTGAGCCGTCGGTGTAAACGCACACGGCTTGGCCGGTGGGCTTGTCCAGCCCATACACGGAGAGGTCCTTGGGGTTTTTCTCCACGATGACTTCGTAGGAGACGGTCGCCGCGCTGTAGAACACGTCCGCGCCCTCGGTCTGGTTGATGGGCGCGTCGCTGCCTTGGACATAGAACTTGCCCTCGGCGTCGCGCAGAACAACCAGCGTGCCCTCCGCGGAGGTGATGGCGACGGACGTGACGTCGTTGCGCGTCTTACCCGGCATCAGGCTCTTGTCGACATACTCGGGCGCTTCGGGCTCGGGCGGCGTGAAGTTGATGGAGAGGAACACGCCGCCAACGGCCGCCGCGACAGCGACCACGGCGATGATGAGCGTCCACGCGAACGGCAGCTTGCGGACTTTGCGCTCTTTTTTGAGCGGCTCTAAGATCGGAGACTCCTTGGGGGTTGTCTTTTCCCGGTCTTCGGCCATTTACAGGTGCCTCCTTCTCAGGAACACGATGATGCCCGCAGCGATGACAATGCCCGGAATGGCCACAACGGTCAGCAGGAACAACAGGTTGAGCTGAAGCTCGCTCTGCACCGCGAGGATGGGCGTTGAGAACGATTTGGGCGCGATGACAAGCGCGTCCTTGTTGTTTTGCATCCACGCGGCGGTGTACACCAGCGTGGCCATGTTGCCTTGGATTTCGTAGGCCTGCGTGAACGCGTTTACCGAGCCAAACAGCGCGATCTTGGCGTTCTTGCTCTCGTCGTTGAAATTGTGGTTGGTAACTGCGAGGCCAAGCGCGAGCGGGCCCTTGAGGTCGCCTTCTTCAAACTCCTGTGTTGTCGACTGGAAGTTGGTCTTGCCCACGGCCTTGTCCGAGGACATGAACAGCTTTTCAATCTTGACGTTGTTCTTCTCGATCTGCGGCAGGATGAAGCTCGCCGAGTTAAGGAACACCGCGGGCAGATTGTTGTAGCTCAAAACAGTGGTGATGTCGTGCGACTGAGCCCTCGGAATCGGGTAGATCGGTTCCATGTAGCGGTCATTTTCGGAAAGCTCGTAGACGATGTCGTGACCGAGCTTGATGTCCAGCAGCGCGAGCAGCGCCTCGAAGTTGGGCAAGGAAGGCATGCCGCCGTCGGCCATGAAGATGATGTTGCCGCCGTCGTACATGAAGTTCTTGACCTTTTCATACTCGGCCTCGGTCATATCGGTCTTGGGCCCGGCGATGACGAGGATGTCGCCCTTCTTGAGCGTGTTCTCATTGAGGATCAGGTTGAGCGAGGACACCGTGAAGTTGAGCGATTCAAAGTATGTTCTGTACGATGAAAACGCGAACATGTCGGACTCCTGATGCCCTTCAAGGAAATGAATGACAGGGGTGTTTTCCGAGACGATGTAGACGATGGCGTTGGTGAGCGTCTGCTCCCCTTTATAGCCGGTGGTCTGCGTCTGGAAGGTTTGCTCGTCCATTGTCGTTTCGTAGAACGAGTACGCGTCGAGCACGCGCGACTTCGTCTCTTCCATGTTGGAGATGATGACCGAACCGGCGGAGATAGCGGTCGTCTCGTCGGTTTTGAACCTGTCGACCGCGCGTGGGTTGCGGATGGGGTCGATGTTCTCGATGTGCAGCTTGTCGGAGTGCTGCTTGTACTTGCCGAGCATTTCCTCGATCAGCTTGTTTTCCGCGCCCTCCTGAAAGACGGTCGTGATCTTGACGTCCTTTGAAAGGTTTTTTAGGATGTCCTTTGTCTGATCGCCGATGGAGTACATTTTGTTGCTGGTTACGTCGTAGCGCAGGTTCCAGTTGGCCTCAAGCGCGGTGACCGCGACGTTGAGAAGCACGATGACCGCGACGCAAAGGCACACGATCACCGTGGACATCGCGCCCATACGGAGCCTGCGGTTGGAGGCGATTTTCCTAAAAAAGTTTTTCATTTGCAGTCCTCCCCTTAGCTCCAACGGCGGCGATCAATCGTCCGCACGGTCAGAAGAATGAACACGAAGACAAACGAGAGCATGTACAGGTTGGCCGACAAGCTCAGGATGCCCGAATTATAGCTTGAGTACCGCGTGTAGACCGAGAGCCACTGGAGCACGGTGGGCAAAAACGGCAGGAGCGGGATGTTGATGACGGGAATGATGGACTCCAATAGATAGATACCGATGTTGACCCCGAACGCCGCGATGGCCGCGACGACCTGGTTTTCCGTCGTGGCGGAAAGAAACGCGTCCACGGCGATGAAGCACGCGCCAAAGAGGAAAAAGCCGAGGTAGTTCGTCAACAACTCGCCCCACACGGGCTTGCCGAGCACAATAATGATCAGGACATACACAAACGTGGCGGCCAAAGAGAGCAGGAACATGAAAGCCGCCGCGAAAAACTTGCCGCACACGATGCCCCAGAGCGAGAGCGGGGACGTGAGCAGGAGCTGATCGGACTTGTTTTTCCGTTCCTCGGAGAAAAGACGCATGGTCAGAATGGGCGCCATGAAGATGAACAGGAAGGACATCGTGCTCATCATGCCGCTCAAGGAGCTGGTCGAGCCCATGATGTTGGTCAAAAAGAAGAAGATGCCGCTCAGAACGAGGAACATGCCCAGATATACATAACCGATGGGCGTCGTGAAATAGTTTTTGATCTCCCTGCGCAATACGGCCAGCATCTGTTAAATGCCCTCCTTTTCCGCGGTGAGTTTGAGGAAGATGTCCTCGAGCGTGATGTCCATGGGCTTGAGCATGAGGAGCGGCCAGCCTTGTCCGGCAAGCCCGCTGAACAACTGACGCCGGATGTCCGCGTCTTTGTCCGTCTCAATGAGTATATCGATCGTGTCGGATTCCTTGACCCCGATGGTTTCGACGTACTTCGCGCCCTCGAGCGAACGGATGAGCTTGAGCACGGGCGCTTCCGGCCCTGCCACGCGCACCGTCATGCGCGCCGCGTCGCCGATGCCGTGCGTTAGGCGCTCCAGCGAGTCTTGCGCCACGATCTCGCCGCGGTTGATGATGACCACGCGTTCGCATACGTCGGCGACTTCGGTCAGGATGTGGCTGGAGAGAACAACCGTGTGGTGCTCGCCCAACTGCTTGATCAGCCTTCTGATCTCGATGATCTGCTTGGGGTCCAGGCCGACGGTCGGCTCGTCCATGATGATGACGTCGGGGTTCCCCACCAGCGCCTGCGCAAGGCCCACGCGCTGCTTGTATCCTTTTGAGAGGTTCTTGATCATGCGCTTGCGCATGTCCGTGATTCTGACGTGCTCGCAAATATCGTCGATGTGCGCTTTCTGGCTCTTTTTGCGCACATCCTTGATGTCGCACACGAAGTGGAGGTAATCGCTGACGGTCATGTCCAGATAAAGCGGCGGCTGTTCAGGCAGGTAGCCGATGCGGCGCTTGACTTCGCGCGGATCGGTCAGGATGTCGAAGCCGTCCAGCTTGACGCTCCCCTCGGAAGCTGAGATGTACCCCGTGACGATGTTCATCGTCGTGGTCTTGCCCGCGCCGTTTCGCCCCAGAAACCCGAGGATTTCACCCTTTTTAATGGTGAACGACACGTCTTTGACCGCGAATTTGTCTCCATAACGCTTTGTGACGTTTTGGATCTCGATCATCCATAGTCCTCCCTTGTCGTTTGCCGGTCCGATTCATAACTGCAAGTATAGCAAAGAATGCGCATCTTTTCTTGAATTATTTGTGAACACTTCCCGCGCGGCGTATGGAACACCCGGCGATATTGAAAAAAGGATTGGCACACGGAGCCAAATGGGGTACACTGAGCTGACTATGTCAGGGGGATGAGCGTGTGAATTTGACGACACGGCGCGTGCTTTATTCAGGCATCGCGTATTTTACCGTGCTTGTGCTGATGCAGGTGTTGGGCGGCCTGATGTACCTTGTCGCGGGCGGGGTCGGGGAATTTTTCAATTTGTTCGCCACCGTGGCGACCGCGGTCGCGGTTGGCGTGCCCGCGCTTGTCTATCAGGCGTGCTTTGCCAAGCGGCGCGGGCTGCGGCTTTGCGCGCCGGGGCGCTCTTCCCTCATGATCATCCCTTTGGCCGCGGTGGGCATGCTCGCCTTCAACATGCTCACCGCGCTCATGGCCATGCTGCTGGACAGCTTGGGCGATTTCAACCTCGCCCAGAACATACCCATCCCTGAAAGCCCGGCGGCGCTTTTTGTCAGCTTCTTCGTCGTCGCGCTCATCCCCGCGCTGTTTGAGGAGATGATGTTTCGCGGCTGCGTTGAGCCGGCGCTCGAGCACAAGGGCAAGGTTTTCGCCATCGTATTTTCGGGCCTCGTGTTCGGGATGATGCATGGGCAGCTCGTCGCGCTCCCGGTGCATGTGCTGCTCGGGATGGTGCTCGCGTACCTGTATGTGATTTCAAAGAGCCTGTGGGTGCCCATCCTCTATCATTTCACGCACAACGCCGTGAGCATGGCGGTGGCCGCTTTCGCGGCGAGCATGATGGGCGAGCAGGGCGCGGCGCACGCGGACACGATTGTAACGGGCATCGCGGAGATGGACGCGCTGGTCAATTCGGCCGCGTTTCAGGCGGCGTCGGTCGCGGTTGCGTTTGTGGCGCTTGGCGCGCTGTTCGCGGGGCTTCTTGTGATCTACCGCATGCTTAGAAAAAAAGAAACGGCGTGTGAAACGCCTGTCTCGCGGGAATTTGAGGACGATGCCCCATCCAAAGCGCGCTGGTACGCGTGGACGCCTTACGCCCTCGGCCTCTTGGTTTCGGCCGCGATTTACGTTGTGATGACCATGCAGTCGTTCGGCCTGCTCCCGACGGGCGTGTAGCGCATGCCCAAAAGGGTTGCGGCCGCGTGCGTAGGCCGCTTGAGCGAGCCTTTTCTGCGCGACGCGTGCGCGGAGTATGTCAAGCGGCTCTCGCGGTACTGTCAGGTGTCTGTCCTTGAGGTCGCCGACCAGCCCGACGAGCTGGGCGCGCCACGCGCACTCAAGCTGGAGGGGGAGGCGCTCTTAAAGCAAATCCGGCCCGACGATCTGGTGATCACGCTAGAAATCGCGGGAGACATGCTCACGTCGGAGGCGCTCGCAGAGAAATTGGACGCGTGGTTTGGGTCGGAGAAGCGCGTCGTGTTCGTCATCGGCGGGTCAAACGGGCTGTCCGCCGAGGTATTGTCGCGCGCGTCGCACCGCGTCTCGCTCTCCCGCATGACGCTCACGCACGGCTTCGCGCGCGTGCTGCTGCTGGAGCAGATCTACCGCGCGTGCAAAATCAACGCGGGGGAGAAATACCACAAGTGAAAATGAGCGGCGAAGCTCAGGGGGAGGGCGGCAATGCATTCAAACCCTTCCAGGAACGCCGAAAGCAGGTATCGCCTGAACTCGCGCGAGGGCGAAATCGGCCGCCCGAACACCCTCCGCATCAACAACACAAGCAAATCGCCCGAGGAGGTCGCGAAGGCGATCAAGGACGCGTTCGGGCTGTAGCGCCGCGCTGAAAACAAGGAAAGTGGGGAAGCGCCGACATGGAACTCTGGGATGTATACGATGTCAACCGAGCGAAAACCGGCAAGACCATCCGGCGCGGCGACTTCACCCGCGTGCTGCTCGAAGGCGAGTACCACCTAATTGTTCACGTTTGCATTTTCAATTCAAATGGCGAGATGCTCATTCAAAAACGGCAAGCCGGTAAGCGAGGTTGGCCCGGATACTGGGATCTCTCGGCGGGCGGGAGCGCGGTCTCGGGCGAGATGAGTCAGGCGGCGGCGGCGCGGGAAACGCGCGAGGAGATCGGCTATTCGGTCGATTTGGGCGCGGCTAGGCCGCACCTCACGCTCAATTTTGAGCACGGGTTCGACGACATCTACCTGCTTGAGGCCGATTTGGACGTAAAGAGCCTTGTGCTGCAAGCCGAAGAGGTCAGCCGCGTTGCGTGGGCGTCGCGCGAGGACATCCTACGGATGATCCGCGAAGGTTTGTTCGTGCCGTACCACGTGTCGCTGATCGCGCTTTTGTTTGATATTCGGTCGAGGCGATCGGGTATATCCGTTTGAAGTTCATTGCGTGAGCAATGCAGGATTTCGCGAGCGCCATAGAAGCAAGCCATAAAGCAGGAGGGACCCCATGCGCTTAACCGGCCATCCCCTGATGCGCGACCTGATCGAGCTGAAAGGAAACCCGCGCGCGTGCGTTTATACAGAGCCGCTCTGGGGGATCCCCTACAATTTGTATATCCCGTTCGCGGCGGTTTACATGCAGGCGTTGGGGCTTTCGGACGCGCGAATCGGCATATTGCTTTCCGTCGGCCTGTTTTTTCAGGTGTTTGCCTCGCTGTTCGGCGGGGTCGTGACTGACAAGATGGGCCGCCGCATGGCCACGATCGTGTTCGACTTGATTTCGTGGTCGCTGCCTTGCCTGATTTGGGCGTTCGCGCAAAACGTGTGGTGGTTCGCGGCGGCGGCGTCGCTCAACAGCCTTTGGCAAGTGACGTGCAACTCGTGGAACTCCCTGCTGGTGGAGGAAGCCGACCAGCAAAAGCTGGTGAGCATGTACACGTGGGTGAGCATTTCCGGTCTGCTCGCGGTGTTTTTCGCGCCGCTGTCAAGCCTTCTGGTCGCGCGCATGGGCGTCGTGCCCGCGATGCGCGTTTTGTACATGATTTCGTTTGTGATGATGACCGCCAAGTTCGTCATCCTGTATTTTTGCTCAACCGAGACCCCGCGCGGGCGGCTTCGCATGGCGCAGACGCGCGGTGTGAGCGTCGTGGCGATGTTCGGCGGGTATAAGGACGTGCTGGCGCACATTCTCAGATCCAGGCCCATCATGATCACGCTCGGGATACTGATCGTCCTTCAGATCACCTCCATGGTCACGGACACGTTCTTCGCCATCTACGCCACCCGCAACCTGGGCGTGCCGGAAGCGATGCTGGCTTACTTCCCCATGCTGCGCGCGGGCATCATGCTGGCAGTCATGTTCCTTGTGCAGCACCGTATCCGCTCGCTCAAAGCGCCCATGATCGTGGGCATCGCGCTCTTTGTCCTGGCGCAGATCGTGCTCATCTTCTCGCCCGTGCGCGGGTATCCGGCGCTCATGATCTACGTGGGCCTGAGCGCCTTCGGCCACGCCCTTCTCATGCCGCGCAAGGACGCGCTGCTCGCCATCGTGGCCGATCACGAGGAGCGTTCGCGCGTCGTTGCCGCGATCACCGTGCTCATCATCGCGGCGACAACGCCCTTTGGCACCATCGCGGGATGGCTCTCCGAGGTGTCGCGCGTTTTGCCGTTCGTGCTCAACATCGCCCTGTTTCTGGCCTGCGGCGCGCTCGTTGCCGTGGTCCCGAACGAAGGCGGGGAAGGAAGGACGCCAACATGAACGAGCGTCCGCTCGTGCTCCGCATCAGGGACAGGCTGGTGTATGCCGTCGCTTCGCCCGGAGCGCGCAAAACCGTGCCTGTGTTTGCCGAGCAGGCGCTTGCGACGCTCGCGAGCATGCTGGGCACGTTCCTCATCGCGGGCGTTGGCCAGGCGGCCATCGCCGGTGTGGGACTGGTGGACTCGCTCAACTTTTTGTTCATGAACATCGCCACGAACATCGCGCTGGGCGTGACCGCGCTGGTCGCGCAGGCGGTGGGGCGCGGCTCTCCGCATGAGGCGGGGGAGATGGCCTCGCAGTCGCTCGTGCTCTCCTTCTATGTGGGGATCCTGCTTGCGGTGCCCATGGTGGCGTTCTCGCGCCCCTTGCTTGAGTTTATGTTCGGCGGCGCGGAGCGCGAGGTCATCCATAACGCGCAGGAATTCATGATGTATTCCATGGGATCGCTCCCGCTTTTGTCGGCGTTTTCCGTGCTCTCCGGCATCCGCCGCGGTGAAGGGGACAATTTTTCCCCGCTGCTGGGCTCGCTCGCGTCCAACATTCTGTATGTCGCGGTCGCGCTTGTGTGCATCCACGGGCTTCACATGGACGTGGCGGGTATCGGCTGGGGGCTGATGGTCTCGCGGGCGGGCGCCGCTTGCGTGGTGGGCTGGTTTGTGTTCACGAGGCCCAACCGGGTCGTCCTGCCGCGGCTGAGCCCGCGGCTCTCGTTTAAGCGCCTCAAGCCCATGCTGAGCATTTCACTGCCATCCGCTGCGGACACCCTGATGTTCAACGGCGGTAAAATCTTTGTGAAAGTCTTTATGTCGGGTATGGGGACGGCTGCGCTCGCCGCCGATTCCATCGCCAACGTGCTCACGTCCTTCCTCCAGTTTCCGGGGCGAGTCTACAGCGTAACAGCTGTCCCCGCCACGGGGCGCGCGTTCGGCACGGGAGACATGCTCCACACGCGCAGCACCATGATCCGGCAGACGCTGTACTCGTGCGTCGCCGATCTTGCCATGACCGCGGTCTTCTTTATCATGCTGAGCCCGCTCATCGGATTGTTTACTCAGGATCCGCAGACCGTGAGTTACACCACGGGCCTGATGCTGCTCATGCTGGGCACCACCGCCATTTTCTGGCCGCCCTCCTTCGTTACGCCGAGCGCGCTGCGCGCGACAGGAGACGCGGGCTACACGATGTGGGTTTCGCTCACCAGCATGTTTGTGCTCCGCGTGTTCGGTTCGTGGTTCCTTGGTGTTTACCTGAACATGAACGTGATGGGCGTTTGGCTCTCCATGGTGGCGGACTGGGTGGCGCGCGGGATTTTCTTCGCCATCCGCGTGTATTCCATGTCGTGGAAAAAGCACTATCGTCCAACCCTGTTTGAGGCCGCTCAGGCGGCCGAGGCGGACAAATGAGCGCGTCCGCGATCATCTGGGACTGGAACGGCACGCTTTTCGGGGACGTGACCGCCGCGCTCGGAGCCATCAACGCGCTCTTGACGCGCTACGCCTTGCCGCCCCTCACGCTTGAAAAATACCACGAAGTGTTTACTTTTCCCGTGAAAGCATACTACGAGCGGATCGGTTTTGATTTCACAGTCCACGATTGGCAGGACGTGGCCGCCGAGTTCATCGCGCTCTACGCTCAAACCAGCGTTTCCAGCGTTCTGAATCCCGGCGCGGCGGACGCCGTCGCGCTCGCGCGTTCGCGCGGCATGCGGCAGGTCATCCTCTCCGCTTCGCGCGACGATCACCTCAAAGCGCAGGTCGCCCGCTTTCCCGCGCTCGCCGGTATGGAAGCCGTACTCGGCATCTCCGACATTTACGCCAACAGCAAGCAAACGCTCATCGCCGATTGGCTTAAGCGATCGGGTTTGCGTCCCGGCGACGTCCTGCTCATTGGCGACACCGCGCACGATGCGGAGGTCGCTTCCGCGTGCGGCTGCCGCTGCGCGCTCCACACGTTGGGGCATCAGCCTCGGTCGCGTCTTGAGCTGACCGGCGCGCCCGTGTTCGGTACGCTCGCGGAGTGCGTAGAGGCCGCGGGCGACAATTCGCGGCTGCCCAAAGAGTAAGCTGTATTTATCACCCGCGCCAGCGGGGCCGGTGTTGGAGCGAAGTGACATCCGCCCGGCGTCAGCGCCTCGTCGTGGACTGGCCTCCTCCCCCGCGCATGCCGCTGCCCGCCGTCAGGCACACTGATGGCGGGTGATTTTTTTGGCAAAGACAATCTTCATGCGCAAGCGGCGGTTCACGGCGGTGCGTCTGGCGACGGGCGCGCTTGTACTCGCGGTGCTCGCGGGCGCGTTTTACGCGGCGTTTGAGCGCGTGTATACCGGGCCGATCGCGCCCAAGACGCTCCCCACGCCGGGCGCGCCTTATCGCTCCATCGCGCCGGTGACGCCCGTTCCGGCGTCGGCTCCAACGCCGCGGCCGACGGCTGAGCCAACGCGCGCGGCCGAAACGTGGCCACTTCGCGGCGTGAGCATAGGCAACGCGCTGGACGCCCCAAGGGAAGGCGACTGGGGCGTGGTCATCCAGGACGGCGACTTCGACCTGCTCGCGCGCGCGGGCTTTACCTGCGTGCGCATCCCTGTGGACTTCGCATCCAACACGGGTGCCGCGCCGGATTACGCGCTGGATGAAGAGCTGTTGGCACGCGTCGCTCATCTGGCGGGCGCGGGCGCGCGTGAAAATCAGGTCGTGATCATCGCGTACCACAGTTACGAACCGCTCTTAACTCAAAGCGCGCGGCAAAAGTACCTTGCGGTCTGGCGGCAGATCGCCGTGGCGTCCGCGTCATGGCCGGACAACGTGTGGCTTGAGATTCATCACGGCCCGAACGGCCTCTCCGGAGCGCGCTGGCAAGCGCTTGCGGAGGATGCGCTCTCCTTGGTGCGCGCGCAAAGCGCGGTGCGGACGGTCGTCGTCCCGGGCGTGGGCGGTGATGCCCGCGCGCTGCCCGCGCTTGCGCCCGATCCGCATGTCGTCGGCGGGTTTGCGTACTTCGTGCCGCGCGCGTTTACGCATCAGGGAGAACGCTGGTCCGCGGATACGCGCGATCTTACCGGCGTTTCGTGGGCCGATACGCCCGGGGCGCGCGCGGCCATCGCGGCGGACATGCGCGCGGCCAAGGCGTGGTCGGATGAAACGGGCATGCGCGTAATGATCACGGAGTTCGGCGCGACGTCCCGCGCCGAAAGCGCCATGCGCGCCGAATGGGCCGCCGCGGTTGTGGAAGAGGCGAACGGTGCCGGGCTGTCCGCGTGCTACTGGGAGTTCTGCGGTGGGTTCGGCGTGTATGACCGTGCCAAAGAAGCGTTTGACGCACGGTTGCTCTCCGCGCTCACGCCGTGATATACTCAGGTTCAGGTGATGCGCTTGGTCTATGAATTCGATGCCGCCATCCTTCAGTCGGACGACGTGGGCTCGGGCGCGTTTGTTTTGTTCCCGTACGATGTCCGCGAATGCTTCGGCAGGGCCAACCTTGTCCCCGTTCGCGTGACGTTCGACGGCATTCCATATCGGGGTTCCATCGCCAACATGGGCGCGGGGCCATGTATCGGCGTGCTCAAATCCATCCGCGCAAAGCTCGGTAAAGGCAGGGGCGATGTCGTGCGCGTCACTGTCGAGCTGGATGAGGAACCCCGCGCCGTGGAGCCGCCGGACGACCTCAGTGCCGCTTTCGTTTCTTCGCCCAAGGCCGAGGCGTTTTTCAAGACCCTGTCCGTGAGCAACAAACGGCTCTACGCCGACCTCATCACATCCGCAAAAAAACAGGAAACACGCGCGGCACGCGTCGCCCGGGCCATAGCGCTTTTGGAAAATGGCGTCAAAAAAATCAAATAGACAGGGAATGGTGACGCGCGCGTGTCGCTTTTGCTCAACTACTGCCGTGGTAACCTCAAGCAATTCATCATCGGGCCGGCGTTCAAGCTCTTTGAGGCGATCCTCGAGCTCAATCTGCCCATCTTTATGGCCAACATCATCGACAAGGGCATCGCGGGCGGGGATGTATCCGCCGTCTACAGATACTCGCTGTACTCGCTCGCCGTTTCGGTCGCGGGGTACTTGTGCGCTCTGGTCTGCCAGTACTCGGCGGCGGTTGCCGCGGCGGGCGTGGGGACGCGCATGCGCTCGGCGGTTTTTGCGAAAATCATGCGCATGCCCTTCCGCGATCAGGACCGCTTCGGCGCACAGACCCTGACCACGCGTGTGACGAACGACGTCAACCAAATCCAGCAGGCGGTCGCGATCACGATCCGGCTGTCGGTGCGCGCGCCCTACATCGCCATCGGGAGCATCATCTGCGCGGTCATGCTCGATTTTTCGCTCTCCATGGTGCTCATGCTGGCCGTACCCATGTTCATCGCGGCCATGGCCGTCATCATGACCCGCACGCCAAAGCTGTACCGCGCGGTGCAGAAAAAACTGGACGCCGTGGGCACGGTCGTGCGGGAAAACCTCTCGGGCGTGCGCGTCATCCGCGCTTTCGCGCGCGAGGACGCAGAGAGAGCGCGCTTTGGTGAAAAAAATGGCGAGTGGTTCGCGTCGGGCGTGCGCGTGGCGAAGATTGCCGCCGCGCTCGGCCCGGTCACAGCACTCATCATCAACGCGGCGATCGTGGGCATCATCTGGTTCGGTGGCGTGCGCGTCAACCTGGGGGACATCTCGCAGGGGCAGGTGCTCGCGTTCATCAATTACCTAACGCAGGTGCTGGCCACGTTGGTCGTCATCACCAGCCTGATGTCCACCTATACGCGCGCTTACGCCTCCTACGGCCGCATCAGTGAGGTGCTGGCCGCTCCGGAAGGAAACGGCGCGCTGCCTGTGGGTGACAACACCGAACCGGCCATCGTGTTTGAAAAGGTGTGCTTTGGCTATACCTCCGCTGAAAACGCGATTGAGAACGCGACGTTTTCGCTTAGGCGCGGCCAGACGCTGGGCGTGATCGGGGGGACGGGTTCAGGCAAGTCCACGCTGGCACACCTGCTCATGGGGCTGCTCACGCCCAGTTCCGGCGTCGCCCGTGTGAGCGCTTCGGAGAAGAGCATTGTGCTCCAGCGCTGTGAGCTATTCACCGGCACGGTCGCTGAGAACATCCGCTGGGGCCATCCGGGCGCGTGCGAGGAGGACGTGATCCGAGCCGCCAAAGCCGCGCAGGCGCACGAGTTCATTGAGCGATTGACCGGGGGATACAACGCGCCGCTCGGGCGGGGCGGGCTTTCTCTGAGCGGGGGACAGCGGCAGCGGCTCTCCATCGCGCGCGCGCTCGTGCGGCGGCCCGATCTGCTCATCTTGGACGATTCTTCCTCCGCGCTGGACTACGCGACGGAGGCGCGGCTGTATGACGCCATCCGCAGGGAGTACGCGGGCATGACGCTGGTGATCGTCTCCCAGCGCGCGTCCTCAGTCAAGAAAGCCGAGCGCATCCTGATGCTGGACGATGGCGCGATCCTCGATCAGGGCACGCACGAGGAGCTGGCGGCGCGCTGCGACGCGTACCGCGAGATCCAGCGCCTGCAGATGGGAGGCGGCGCCGCGTGAACAACGCGCTAAAGACGCTTCCCCGCCTGCTCGGTTACGCGTCCGCGCACCGCGCGCGTATCACCCTCGTTTTTTTGTGCGCGGCGGCCGCCAGTTTGTGCGACATTGCCGCCCCCGGGCTGTTCGGGCGCGGCATCGACCTGATGCTCGGTCCGGGCGCGGTCGACTTTGACGGCCTCGCGCGCATCGCCGCGGCTTTGGCCGCGCTTGTGGGCGCGAGCGCGCTCATGATGTACTTTGTGCAGTTCTCCGCCAACAAAATCGCGTCGAGCGTGGTTCGCAAGCTGCGCGACGACGCGTTTGAGACGCTCTCCCGCCTTCCACTCGCCACCCTTGACGCGCGCCCCGCGGGCGACATCATCTCCCGCTTCATCAACGATGCCGACGCTGTGACCGAGGGTTTTGTGCAGGGCATCACACAGCTTTTCTCCGGCGTGGTCATCATCATCGGCGCGCTCGCCATGATGATCTCCTTAAGCCCGCTCATCACGCTTGCCGTGGTCGCCATCACGTCGCTGACGTTCGTGGTCGCCTCCCGCATCACCAAGTTCATCAACACTTCCTTCCGTCAGCAGCAAAAACTCCTGGGGGACTTAAGCGCGCTGACGGAGGAATACGTCTCCGGCGTGCGCACCGTCAAGGCCTACGGGCATGAGGACGCGGCCATCGCGGGTTTCGAGGAGATCAACCAGAACCTAAAAGGCCATGTCCAGCGCGCGCAGTTCGCCTCCGCGCTCATCAACCCGAGCACGCGTTTCGTCGGGCACTTGGCCTACGTCGCGGTGGGGCTGATCGGCGCGCTCATCCCGGGCGCGAGCGCGGGCAAACTCTCAAGCTTTGTGCTGTACTCCGCGCAGTTCGCGCAGCCATTTAACACCGTGACCGCCGTCGCCACGCAGTTTTTCGCGGCCATCGCTTCCGCGCAGCGCGTCTTTGAGCTCATCGACCTGGGCCGTGAAAAGCGCGAGGACAACCTGCCTGCCATGCTGCGCGCGGCAGAGGGCTGTGTAGCGCTGGACAGCGTGGCCTTCTCCTATACCGGCGAGCCGCTCATCGAGGACTTCACCATGCGCGTCACCCCCGGCCAGATGGTCGCTATCGTGGGCGCGACCGGCGCGGGCAAGACGACGCTGGTCAACCTGCTCATGCGCTTTTACGACGTTCAGGGCGGCGAGGTCCGAATCGACGGCGTGGAGACGCGCTCCGTCAACCGCCAGTCCGTGCGCCGGCAGTTCGGCATGGTGCTTCAGGGGACATGGCTCTTCGGCGGCACCGTGCGCGACAACATCGCGTATGGACGCCCCGGCGCGTCCGAGGAGGAGATCGTTCGGGCCGCGACCTCCGCGCACGCGCACGGCTTCATCCGCCGGCTCCCCAAAGGCTACGATACCGTGATCACCGAAGGCGGCGGCAACCTCTCCGAGGGACAGAAACAGCTTTTGACCATCGCTCGCGCCATGCTCGTCGATCCGCCCATGCTCATCTTGGACGAGGCGACCTCCAGCGTGGACGTACTCACCGAGTACCGCATACAGCAGGCGTTCCGTGCCATGATCAAGGGTCGCACCAGCTTTGTGATCGCCCACCGCCTTTCCACCATCCGCGACGCCGACCTCATCCTCGTCATGGCGCGCGGGCGCGTCGTGGAGAGCGGCACGCATACGCAGCTTCTCGCCAGGGACGGCGCGTACGCCAAGCTCGTGCGCGCGCAGTTCGCCGGCGTGAGCGCGTAGGGCCTGCACCGCGCGCCGCAAGGGATCGCTTCGCATTTCATGCCCCCGTCTTCCGGAACACCGGACGGATTTTGAATACTTGACCACACCGACAAGGAGGGTTTTATCATGCGTAAACGCAAGATGGTTCTGATCGGCGCGGGGAGCGCTATGTTCACGCAGGGACTCGTGATGGATCTCATCCGCAATCCGGCGGGCGCGCAGTGGGAGCTTGCGCTCTGCGACATCGACGAGCCGGTGCTTGAGGCGATGGCCAAACTGGTCGCCAAGATCATCCGGCTCAAGGATGCGCCCATCAAGCTGTCTCACAGCGCGGACAGGCGCGACCTTCTGCCCGAAGCCGACTACGTGGTGACCACCATCGGCGTTGGCGGAAGAAGGGCTTGGGAGAAGGACGTGTTCATCCCGCGCAAGTACGGCGTTTTTCAGCCGGTGGGAGATACGGCCATGCCGGGCGGCATATCGCGCGCCATGCGCATGACGCCCGCGATGCTGGACATCGCCCGTGACATACGCGCGCTGTGCCCCAACGCCTTTTTTGTCAACTACGCCAATCCCATGGCCATCCTGTGCCGCGCGCTGTATAAGGCTGAAAAGCACGATGTCACGGGGCTTTGCCACGGCGTGCCTGACACGGTGCGGCTCATCGCGCGCATGGCGGGGCTTGACCATAGCCGTGTGACAGCGAGCTGGGCGGGCATCAACCACCTGACATTCATCCACGATCTGCGCGTGGATGGGCTGGACGCGTGGCCCGATGTGCTGAAAAACGTGCAAAACCCGGATCGAGAAAAATTCTGCTACGAGTTCCTCGCGCGCTACCGTGCTTTCCCCGCCCCGGGAGACCGTCACGTGACCGAGTTTTTCACCGAGCGGTTCGCGGGCGGGAAGTACTACGGCAACATCCTTGGCGTGGACGCGTACTCCTTTGAGGGGACGATCGAGGGCGGCGATAGAACGCACGAACAGGCGATGCGCGCGGCGCTCGCGGACGGCCCCCTGCCCGAAGATTTCATCCGCAAGCTTCCCGGAGAACATGAGCAGCTCATGGAGATCATTGAGTCGCGCGAGTATGACCTCAAGCGCGTGTACTCGGCCAACCGTCCCAACCGGGGCGCCGTGCCCAACCTGCCGTTTGACGCTGTCGTCGAGCTGCCTTGCGCGGCTGCCGCGGGGGGCATGTCCCCGCTCCACGTCGCCGATTTTCCCGACGAGCTCGCCGCCATTGTCTCGAAAAACCTCGCGATCATCGAGCTTGCGGCGGACGCGGCGCTCAGGGGCGATGTGCGGCTCTACGAAGAAGCCATTCTCGCGGGCGGGTACATGACGGACGCGGGCGCGGTTTCGCGCATGGTCACCGAGCTGATCGGCGCGCACAAGGCGCATCTTCCGCAGTTCGCATGAGCGATGTCTTGCGTGACGCCCGGAAAGTCAGGGAGCAGTACGCGAGCACGGGCAAGCTCTCACGGCGCGTCTCCATCCACGAAAAATACAGCGTTAATCCGCAGGGGATATCGGACTGGTTGTTTAAGCAGTACGAGATCAAGGAAGGGGACGCCGTGCTTGAGCTTGGCGCGGGGACGGGCGCGCTGTGGTCGGGCAGGATTCCCACGCTGCCGCGGGGCGTGCGCCTGACGCTCACCGATTTTTCCCCCGGCATGGTGGAGGACATCAAAAAGCGCTGCGCGGACTTTGAGTGCGTGACCACGCGCGTCGTCGACGCGCACAGCCTGCCCTTCGCCTTTGCGTCGTTTGACGTCGTGATCGCCAACTTCATGTTGTACCATGTCTCCGATCTTCGGCGCGCGCTCTCGGAGATACGGCGCGTTCTCAAAGCGGGCGGGGTTTTTTACGCCGCCACATCGGGCGAACGCCATCTGCGCGAGCTCAACGCTTGGGTTCGCGAGTTCCGCCCCGGCCTTGACGCGTTCAACTCCGCGGCGCTCTCCTTCACGCTGCAAAACGGGCGTGAGCAGCTGGAAGCGTTTTTCGCGGACGTCCATTCTACGGAGTACGCCGACCGCCTTGAGGTCACCGATTCCGCCGATCTCGCCGACTACGTGCTCACATTCCAAGGCTTCGGCGACATCAGCGATGCTGATCGCGCGGGCTTGCGCGCGTTTCTCGAAGAAAAGAAAAAGGATGGGATCATCGGCGTCACCAAGCAATCCGGGACGTTCATCGCGCGCAAGCGCTGAAACGGGTGAATATGAGCGGTATAGACGACTCACGTGATCCAAAGAGAATCAGGCGCGGCGCGCGCGCCGAGGCGACGCCCGCGCTCATCGATTTTCTGTGCAAACAGTACGGATTTGATCAAGACAGCCCCATAACAGACCTCGGCGGCTCGTGCAGCCTCAATTTGCTGCTAAAAAAACAGGGAGAGCTGTTTGTCGCCAGGGTTTATCTGCCGTGTGTTTCAAGCGCGCGGCTTGACGGAATGCAAATCGTGAAAAACAAACTTCGGAGCACCGTCCCCTGCGCGGAAACACTCAATACCGTGGAGGGGCTGCCTTATATCGGATGGGACGGGCGCCTCGTCGAAGCGGAGCGTTATGTCCGTCATGATGCGTTCATGAAAACCTGGGCGCGGCTTGAAGAAGGAATGCCGTATCTGGGGCGCATTCATTCGGCGCTTGAAGGACTGGCGTTGTCCGCCGAGGCGTTGTACCAGCCGTTTGTCAATCACATTTCGGCGGAACGGGCGCTCGAAATGACGAAAAAGGGCGTCTCCCGCATTCGCTCGCTTTCCGGGATAACCGATGAAGAAAGGCAGATTGCGGACAGAGCGGAAGCGCTTGCCCATAGGCTTGCCTCGCTTGAGTTTCCCCTTCCCATGCAGCTCACGCATGGTGATTTTTGGGATAACAACGTCTTTTTCAACAAGGGCAAGATTGTCCTCGTCGGCGATTTTGATTTTATGTGCGTTCGGCCGCGAATCGAAGACATCGCGCTCACTTTTTACTTTGCAGACGCGGAGTTCACACTGTTCCAACCGGATGCCGAAGACCATAAAAGCATGTTGGCTTCGTTATTGCGCGCGTATAACGGCGGTTTGAAAATCCCGCTGGGAAGCGATGATTTGGCGGCGCTGCCGCTCGCTATGGCCCGGCAGCCTTTGTGGTGCATTGGTGGTTGGTGTGTGCAAGCTGAGCATGATAATGATGTCCGGATAAGGATATCCGATATGCTTTATTACGTTGATTGGGCGCACAAGATCATCGATGAACTGGATGAGTGGCATCAAGTGTTTAGTTTTGCGCTTTTTCATACAGCTTAAGCGCTCGTCCGCCATGGAAACGGACGAGAGAACAAGAAGAAGCACCGTCTGCCGGCGCTTCTTCTTTGTCAATCGCGGTCCTGGTTTATCGCGCGTATTCCAGCATGATCTCGCGGTACCGCGCGAAGTTGGCGAAGGAGACCTCCTCGGGCACGCCGTGGTCACAGGTGGGGATGTACCCGCCGCGCGCGCGCATATTGTCCAGAATGCGGCGCAGGTAGTCTTCCATCTTTTGTCCGCCCACGGCCAGCACACGCTTATCGATGCCGCCGGACATGACGAGGTTCGGGTACTGCTTGCCGATCTCCACGACGTCGCAGCCGGACGCGACCTCAAACGGCGACATCACGTCCATGCCCAGCTCGCCGTAGACGTCGATCACCGGGCGGCAATCGCCGTCGGTATCGACCTGAAAGTAAAGCCTGCGCGACTTGTCGATCTGGCGCGCGCGGACATTATTCAGCAGCTGCGCGTAGTAAGGGAAGAGGAATCCGCGCATCATCGCGGGTGAGATGAGCGGGCCTTTGTTGTAGCAGATGTCCTCGGCGATGTAGAACTCGTCGAACGTGACGTGTTCCTGGTACTTCGCGAGCGTCGCGTCGGCAAGCGTCAGCCATGTTTCCATGCACGCGTGGATGACTTCGGGCGCGTCGTAGAACATGTACGTCAGCTCGAGCGGCCCGATCAGACTGCGCAGGTACATGTACCCCCCGATCAGGTTGGCCTGTATCATCTTACCTTGCGCGGCCGCGTTTTTAGCCTTCTCCATCTTGGCCGCAAGCCCTGTCCAGCGCTCAGGCGTTTCAGGATCCATCCGCCATTTGCACAGATCGACCCAGCTTTTCATGTCGGTCACGGGGTGGCCGACATAGTCGGGCATAAAGCCGCTGCGGCGGCCCTTGAAATACAGGATTTTCCGGCCCGCGTGATCCTGCCCAAGCTCATGCTCGCCCCTGTCTTCGAGCACTAGCGTCTCAAAAGGCGGGACGAACGCCGCCTCGCACCACCCAAGCCCGCCGAGCGGGAAAAAGCCCTGCTCATCGAAGCCGAAGCGCTCGGCGATCGCCTCGTGCGCTCCTTTCGAGGGCAAGTGGCCTTCGCGAATCCACCGGTCAATCACGTAGTAGCCGAACTCTTTCATGACCAGGGGAGCGCCGGGCACGATGGCATAGGCGTCGCGCAGTTTGCGCGCGCCGGGTGACATGCGCTCACGGGGGAGAAGGGCGTCAATACCGCTTGACAAAGTGCGCACCTCATTTCAATCAAGGAATGCGTTATGAGCGAATTATACCATGGTGTGGCATGTTCGTCACCGTTCCCGCATAGCTTTTGACTGGCGATGAGCCGCGGGAGGAATGACGTCCATGGAAGAGTATCGCCGCGTGGTCAACATGCTCAGGCCCGTCGACGCGAAAAGCGCGTGCTCGGGCTTTGTCAAGATCGAGCAAAAGGGGGCGACCGCGACAGTCACGGTCTCGCTCAAGGGCATGCCGCCGGACGAAGGCGCGCTCACAGCCTCTCTCGCCGCGCGCGACCGCAAAAGCGCGCGCTTGCTGGGTGAGATGCAGATCGACGCGCGCGGTCAAGGGACGCTCAAGGCCGAATTGCGCGCTCTCGACATCGAGGGATGTGACGCCGTGTGTGTTTGGCGCGTCGCGGATGGCCGCGCGTTCATAGCGGCGTGCGCGAGCGTTGACGCGGCCAAGGATGTCCGGCAAAGCGGGCTCCACGCGCTGCTTGTCCCCCCCAAAAAAGCCGAACCGCAGCCCGCGCCCGTACCTGTTGTCGAGGAGACCAAGCCCGTTGAGCCGGCGGTTCAGGAAGAGGCGGCGCCGGATCCAGCGCCTGCCGAACCCGAATGGCTCTGGCCGGGAACTTCCGCGCGCGTCAAAGCGCTGTTTGAACGGTCTTCGATTGTGCACGCGTTCGAGCAGCCGCACATCCGCTTTGCGCGCGTACCTGTCGCCGATGCGCCCGCCGGCTTCGACCACTACCTGCTCGCGGCCGTGATCGGGCAAGAGGACGGGCAAGAGGTGGTGCAGGCGGTCGGGTACGCCATCCCCGGCAGCTACAGGCTCACGCCGCCGCCGGGGCTGGAGGGGTATCTCTGGAAAGCGAGCAGCCCGGAGCGCAGCGCGGGCGTGTCCGAAGGGTACTGGATTTCGTGGCAGAAGGCGGGGGATGGCGGAGCAATCCGGGAGTGCTTCAGGATCACTTGACGCTCCGGCGCGCAGAATGGTCAACCAAACCCATAAGCGGCTCGGACGGCGCGGTGCTTTCGCCCGGGGCAAGGAGGCGAAAGGGGTCGCGACCGGAGGCTGCGCCGGGCGATCGCAGCCTTGCCAAGGTCTCCGGACAAAGGGATTCTGTGGCAAGACGAGGTCATGGCAAAACACCGCCCACAGGGCGTATCGCGGTTGCGATAAACCCTGCGGGCGCGTGCTGTCCGCGTTCTTTGAGATCAACCCGCAGGACGAGCGGGCGCGCTCAGGCACTCCGGCTCGTCCAACGCTCTCTTGGGCAAGCGATGAACACGTCGGGGTGCTGCGGCACGCCGATGTGTTCATCGGACTAACCGGTTGTGTCCGATGTGTGGAAAGGCCCCAAACGGAACGCCGCGTTCGCGTTCATAGAACCTGCGGGTTCTTTTCATCTCCGGAGCAGGACGACAGGACGGGTGCGGATTCAATCACCGCTTACCTAGAAGGTGATTCTGACGCTCCGTTTGACGGGTGTAAAGCCGGTCATGTACACGCAGAATTGCTCCATCGGCTGCGGATCGCTCCCGCGCATGGCGGGGGCGTTGTCGTGCTCACAGAATCCGCCCTCAACGCCGATCGCTTCTCCGTAGCGCTCGTAGAGCGCGTCCCCCGCGAGGAGGACGTAGGAGCCGGCGCGTCCCGGCGTGGCGAGGCCTTGCGCGCGCAGCATCCCGCCTTCGGTGAAAATCATTTCGAGCTTCATGGGGATCTCGGGCGTGCCTTCGGAGCTGATCTCAAGCCGCACGGCGCTGTCCTCGAAAAGGACGTCCACCTGCCAGACGAGCAGCTGCATGTTGGCGTCCTCGCGCGCGGATTTGTCGATCTTGTGCCAGTCGGGCTGGTGCAGGTCCTTGATGGGCCGCACATAGCCCCATACGTCGCGGTATGTCAAGCGGTAGCCGCCCTCGATGGCCGTTATCTCCTGCGCCTGCATGCGCCCGCGCGCGAAGTAGGAGCCGACCAGTTTGACATACGCCTTGAGCGTGCCGTTTTGCACTTTCATGAACGTCGAGTTGCCTTTGAGCAAAGAACACGTCCAGTTGCCGTTGCGGTGGCGCACCACGCCCGCGAGCGGGAAGCTCTTGTCGTACACGTCGCGCATGGGCTCGCCCTCGGGCATGTCGCCTTTGAGGGAGTCATCGAGCAGGAAGCGCGCGAGGAGCGACTGGTGGTGGAGCGTCGCGGCGATCTGACCGGGCGCGCCGTACCGCAGCCGCTGGTCGTCCATTTGCTTGAGGAACTGCCCCGCCAGCCACTGAAGCTTCGGATCGCCCGTGCGGCGCGCGGCCATCCAGCACGAAAAGAAGTGGCGTACCATGATCGCGTCCTTGCCGTAATCCTGGCGGCGGGAAGCGAGCGTCAGGCCCGTCATGTCGGGCTCGATGTAAAACCAGTTTTTGTTGAGGTTGCGCTCCACGTACGCGTACAGCTCGGGCATGCCCAGCTCCTGCGCGATGATGGTGAGCGATTCGTTGTTCGTCACGTCGTAGATGCCCACGGAGCGCTCGGTGTAGTCGCCTTCCTCGTTGCAGTCGATGTCCTCGGACAGGTAGAGCTCCGCCATCTCCTTGAGCGCGGGGTCTTTGAGGATGCTGTAGCACAGCGAAAGCGCGGAGGTCACCACCCAGCGGTGGTTGGGCGTGTGGAAGCCGCCGTTCAGCATCGCGCGCGCGGACGTTTTGACGAAATCGAGCGCGAGCGACTTCATGACAAGCTCGCGCTCTGTTTTGGCGTACTTCTCCAGCACGCGGTATATGTAGCCGATGTTCTGCATGGCAAAGCCGTTGCACGTGCAGTCGTGGAAGTTGGTCTCCATCAGGTCGAAAGAGCCGTCCTCGTGGCACTTGGAGAGGAAGAACTCCATGGCGCTGATCGCCATCTCAAGCACGGAAGCGTTCTTGTACCAAACCGAATCCGGGCAGAAGTAAGCGCTCAGGAGCATGACCGCGCCGCCCGAAGTCCCCGGCTCGGCATAGCCTTTACCCGGCCAGACGTGTCCTTTGTAGTCGCGCTTGGTTGGATCCATCTGCTGGATGGCCATCATCTGCGGCACGGATTCGTCGGTCAGCTGCAAAATCAGTTTGTATGGGTTCATGTGATCCCTCCGTTTTGTTGAGTGTTTTATGAGAAGATCGTGCGGGAATGCCCCGCAGGGCTCTTGTTCAGCGCATACCTAAGGCGACATCGCCGCCGGCGTCGCGTAGAATTCCGCCATGATCAAGAAGCGTTGAGGGAACTGGGCGACGCGGAGCAACGTGAAAACCCGCGAGGACACCGTGCGCGGGTGACGCGGCGCTGCCCTAGCACTCGATGCGTACAGTGTGTTGGATGGGCGCGAACCCCGTCAGGAAGACGGTGTACTTGCCGGCGTCGGGCGGCTCGGAGGTGCGCGCGAACGGCGCGTAGCGGTGTTCCCCGTGTCCGCCGATGACGCGGAAGCGTTCGCCCGCCTTTTCGTACGCGCCATCACCGCGCTTGAGTACGGACCATGAGCCGGGCGTGCCCGCGGTCCAACTCTCGTTTGTCTCCCAAAGGCCGCCGCCGTCGAACATCAGCTCAAGCTTCCACGGCACGCCTTCCACGCCGGAGAGGTCGATAGAAAGCTCAACCGCTCGGTCCTTCATGAGCGCGTCGACCGTGAAGCGCAGTGTTTGGTGGCCCACCTTCTCGCGCAGATGGTTGGGCATGAACTCGTAGAGCGGCGTGCCGGGGTCCTTGAGCGGGCGCGCGTAGGGGAGCGTGGCCTTGTGGGTCATGCGGTATCCGCCGCCGGGCAGCGCGGTCAGCTCGTCGGCTTGAAAGCGCCCCTCGCCAAAGCCCGTAAGGCACGCGTGGAGCTTGGCGTACACGGTCAGGCGGCCGGTCTGCGCTTTGAGAAAGACGGGCTTGTCCTTGATGAGCGTAAACGAGCAGTCCTCCTGCCGGTCGCGCACGATACCCGCCTTGGGGTAGTGCTCGTGATAGCGGTTTTCCCATGGTTGAGCGCTGAGATCGGCGTCCATCCGTTCGTCGAGCAGGAAACGGAAGAGCGTGTGCGCGAGCCCGACCGCCTCGTAGCGTTCCATGGCGTTGCCAAGCGGCTGCGCGGTGTCCTCCCATACTTCAAGCAGGCGGTCGGACATCCACGCGTACCTGGCGTTGTGGTCGCGCGCGGCCATCGTCCGGTAGATCCAGTACATGCTGCGCGGGTAGACCGCCTTGCCCACATCCTGGCGGCGGGAGTTGAGCGTCATCACCGTGCCGTCCGGCTCCATGTAGCGCTGCACTTTGTCGAGGTTGCGGCGCACGAAGGTCAGAAGGTCGGGGCGGGACAGCTCGTCGGCCATGATGATCATCGCGCTGTCGTTGACCGCGTCGTAGATGCCGACCGAACGCTCGGTGAACTCGCCCTCGTCGTCGCAGTCAATCCCTTCGTTCAGGTAGAGCGCGCAATCGTCAAGGCAGGCTTTGCTGCCCAGCAGGTTCCCGCACAGAGACTCCGCCGACGCGACCACCCAGCGGTGGTTGGGGGTGTTGAAGCCCCCTCGCGGCATGGCGTAGGCGGCTCTCTCCAGAAAGCGGATGAGCATGGCGCGCAGCTTGTTCTCCGCTTCGCTCTTGCCGCCGAACTTGTCAATCACGCGAACGAGCGGCACAAGCACTTGCACGGAAAACGCGAGCGTGGGCACGGAGAAAAAGTCGACTTCAAGAAAGTCGATCGTGCCGTCCTCGTGCTGCCAATGGATGAGATGCTCCATGCACAAAAGCGAGCGCTCCAGCATGAGCGGGTCGCGGTAATACCGCGATTTATCGCAGTAATACAGGCTGAGCAGCGTCTCCAGGTACCCCCGCGTGCTCATCGGGTCGGGGAAACCCTTGCTGGGCTCGACGATGCCGCCGTAATGCGGGTCGCTTTGATCGAGCACCTGTGAGCGCAGGATGTGCGGAATCGCGATCTCGGTCATACGTGTGACGCGTTCCAAATGAGTCATGTCCATCCCCCTTCCATACAAAGGGGCCGCCGCAGCAGCGGAAGCCCCTTGTTTGACGCTTGTTTGCTATTTCTTCATGTACTTCGCGTAGTACTCGGTGTATTCCTTCTGGATCTCCTTGATGCCCTTGGCTTCCATGTCCTTGATGTAGTCGGCATAGGTCTTCTCAAAATCCGGCTCGGTGACGAGCTTGACCCACCACTGCTGAGCGGCGGTGTCCAGCTCGGAGAGGTACTGGCGCTCAGCCGCGATCGGGACGTTGTAGAACGGCTCGTAAACGCCGTCAACCTCGGCCATCTTCTGCGCGGCGGCGGCTTGCTTGCCGAACTTGGGGTTGTTCTTCTCCGTCTGGAGGTTGGACAGCTCGATGGGCAGGTTCCAGCCGCCGTTGAACATGAGCGCGAGGTCGCCCAAAGGCGCGCGGCGCTTGTTCGTGTCATCGTTGACGATGTTGATCGGCACGCCGTCTTCGATCTTGTACATGGTGCCTTCGTCGCCGTAGCAGATCTTGTATGCGTTCTCTTTGCGGCACATCCAGTTGAGGTACTTAACCGCGGCTTCCGGGTTTTTGCAGGTCAGGGGGACCATGTTGAACAGGCCGGTGGGGGTGTAGGTCATCTTGTAGTACTTGCCGTTCTTGTCCGGGAAGCAGTTGACGGCTTCCATCATGGCGTCCTTGTCGATCTCCTGAGCCGCGAGCAGGAACGCGTTGCCGCCGGACAGCCCGTGCGGCACCCAATTGCCTTCCATGAAGAAGCCGACATTGGAGCCCTTGATGGGGTTGTTGATCTGGTCGCTCGGGCGGGTGGCGAACTCGGGATCAATCAGACCCTCTTTGTACAGCTCGGCCATCCACTTGGCGGCTTCCTTGTAGTTTTCGCGGATGTACTTGGGTACGGTGTACTCATATTCTTCTTCGTTGGTGCCGAAAGAATGGATCACGTCCTGCATCTTGCCGTACGGCGCGCCGTTGAGCTGGCCGCCCCACGGGATCGTCAGGCCGTTCGCGCCGAGATTCTTCTCTTTGAACGCCTTCAAAACGGTCACGAGCTCGTCGCGGTTGGTGGGCATGGACACGCCCGCCTTGGTCACCCAGTCGGAGCGGATGAAGGGCGTGATGTGACCGACGCGCACGCGCAGCGCCGGGAAGGCGTACTGCTTGCCATCGAGCACGCCGTACGGCATGCTGATCTCGCCGGTGTAGGCCTTGAGGTCCTGGCCGTACTGGTCGATGTACGGGGTCAGGTCGTGCAGGCCGCCCTCCATGGCGAACTTCTGGAAGAGCGAGCGGTCGTACGTGAAGATGATGTCGGGCGCGGTGCCGGACGCCATGAGCACGGTGATTTTCTGCGTCTCTTCGCCGCGCGGCACGGGCTCGAAGGAGACGTCAACGCCCTCCGCGAGCATGCCTTCCTTGATGTACTTGGTGAAGGGGTTGTCGGTCACGGTGCCGACCGTGGGGTCGATGTTGTTGCGGTCAAAGACCTCAACCTTCAGCTTGACCGGATCGGCCGTCTTGGGCGGCGCTGCGGGTGCGGCTGTCGGGGCCGCCGGAGCCGCGGAGGGGGCCGCCGGAGCCGCGGAGGGAGCCGCCGGGGCCGCGGAAGGCGCGGCGGGCGCGGCCGGGGCAGGCGTCGCCGCAGGCGCGGTGCAGGCGGTCAGCGCCAGCATCACAGCCACGATTGCGAAAGCCAGAATGCGTTTAGACATGGTCTTGGTCACTCCTTTTTTAGTATGGCAAAAGGCATGCGCCTCTGTACCCGAATCATCAGCCCTTGACGGAGCCGAGCATGATGCCCTTGATGAAGTACTTCTGCAAAAACGGATAGATCAAGATGATGGGCAGCGTGGCGACAATGACGGAAGCCGCCTTATACGATTCGTTCGGCAGCGTCGTGAACGCGTTGCCCTCCATGTTGAGCGTGGTCGTATCCGGCGGAATGAGCTGACGCAGCCGTACCTGGAGCGTAAAGTTTTTCTGCGATGTCATGAGCAGCATGGCGTTGAAGTACTGGTTCCAGTGGTTGACCGCGAAAAAGAGCGCGAGCGCGGCCAGCGTGGGCACGCACAACGGCAGCATGATGCGCACGAGCACGCCCATGTCATTGCATCCGTCGAGTTTCGCGGACTCCTCAAGGCTCTCGGGGATACCCTGAAGGAACGTTTTGAGCACCAGCATGTAGTATGTGGACACCGCGCCGGGCAAGATGAGCGCCCAGATGTTGTCCAGCAAGCGCAGCGTCTTGATGAGCAAGTAGAACGGGATGAGGCCGCCGCTGAAATACATGGTGACGATGATGACGTTGAGGAAAAAATTCCGGAACACCAGGGTTTTTTTGCTCAGCGGGTACGCGGCAAGCATGGTCATGGCCAGATTGGTCAGCGTGCCGAGTACCGTGAGCTGAACGGTGAAGCCGAATGAAACGCGCAGGGAGACGCTCGTCCACACCGCTTTGTACGCGAGCAGGTGCGGTTCGAGCGGGAGGAACGTGACCAGGCCCGCGTTGATTTTGGGCTCCGCGCTGAAAGAGCGCGCGATCAGGTGAACGAACGGGAAGAGGCACGTCAAGGCGAGGATGGACAAAATCGTGACGTTGAGCACGTCGAAGGCCACCTCGGCGGCGTTTTTTCTAATCATGTCTTCCCACCCCCTAAAACAGTCCGCTGCCGGTGACGCGCCTTGCGATGGCGTTTGCCGTCACGAGCATGACCACGTTGACTGCCGACTGCGCGAGCCCGATTGCCGCCGTGCGCGAGTACTCCGCTTTGACGACGCCGATGCGGTAGACGTAGGTGGAGATGATGTCCGACACATTGGAAATCTGGTCGTTGCCCAGCAGGTACGCCTCGTCAAACCCGATGGACGCCATGTTGCCAAGCCTCATGATGAGCAGGATGGTGATCGTGGGCGCGATGCCCGGGAGCGTGACGTACCAGCACTGTTTGAGCCGGCCCGCGCCGTCGATGGTCGCGGCCTCATACAGCGAGGGGTCGATGCCCGTGAGCGCCGAGAGGTAGATGATCGCGCCCCAGCCCACGCCCTTCCAGACATCGAGCAGCACATACGTGAAGATCCACCAGCCGGGAACGCCCAGGAAGTTAATTTTGAAACCGAACACGGCATTGAGCACGCGGTTGACCATACCGGTCGAGGTGGACAGGAGTGGGCCTAGGATCATCACGACGACGACCCACGATAAAAAGTGCGGGAGGTAGACGATCGTTTGGATCGTGCGCTTGAACTTCGTGCTTGTGAGCTCATTGAGCAAGAGCGCGAGGAGGATCGGGCCGGGAAAGCCGAAAGCGAGCGTGAGGAGGTTCAAAACGAGCGTGTTCTTGATGATGTTGTACACGCCGGCCTGCCCGAAGACAAACAGGAAGTTTTTCATTCCGATCCAGGGGCTGGCCATGATGCCCTTGAACATGTTGTACTCTTTGAACGCGATGATCGTGCCGTACATCGGGCCATAGCAAAAAATAACGTAGTACGCCATAACGGGTAGAAGCATGAGCAACAGATACTTGTCCCGCCTGATGCGAGACCACACGCTGGCGCGTTTTCTTGGCGTAACCCCGCCGACTTGAGAAACCATCCACCGGCCCCCCTCTTTCGGCCACGGCTGGCCATCAATTTCTGATAGTATATCATGATGCCTCGGAAAAGCGCAAGTTCATATGCCAAAATTGGTGTTGACTTCCATCAACAGATCATCAAAAAATCGACAAAAAACGCCCATCACCTTACGGCGGGCCTTCGTTTGAATGGGACAGACAAGGGACTGGCCGCGCGCGCATACTCATCAAAAAGACGCTGATGGGGAGGCTGCTCCGATGTTCTTGTTTTCGGAACTTTTGTACTTGATCCGTGAGTGCGTGTTTTTTCTCGGGTTCATCAGCGGGCGTAGCTCGTTCCCGCCGCACCTGCCGCCTTCTGAGGAGCGAAAGTACTTGCTCGCGTTCGCCGCGGGTGACCAAACGGCGCGTGCCGTGCTGATCGAGCGCAACTTGCGGCTGGTCGCACATGTCGCGAAAAAGTTCATCAACACCAACATAGACCAGGAAGATTTGATCTCAATCGGCACCATTGGGCTGATCAAGGCGGTCGGGACGTTCAAAATCGATTCCGGCACCCAGCTCGCGACGTACGCGGCGCGCTGTATTGAAAATGAGATTCTCATGCAGATTCGCTCGGGCCGCAGGCAGCGCAACGAGGTTTCCCTGCACGAACCCATCGGCGTGGACCGCGAAGGCAACGAGATTGGGCTTGTGGACATCCTGGGTACCGCGCCCAATGTTGTCGCAGATGAGGTGGAGGTCAACATCGAAATGGGGCGCGTGCTCCAGTTGATGCAGTCCATCCTGACCAAACGCGAGCGGCTGGTCATCCAGCTGCGCTACGGGCTGCTCGGGGGCAAACCGCTTCCGCAAAGAGAGATTGCCAAGACGCTCGCCATCTCGCGCTCCTATGTATCGCGCATCGGTTGTTGTAAACAAAAAGCCGCCCGCTCCGGCGCGTACGCCGGTGCGGGCGTTATTTTCATATGCGGTCGGGATCGCGGGGTTTGATGAAGGGCGTGCCCTGCATCTTGGGGACGGTGCTCCACGAGGGCGCGGCCGCTTTTCGCGGCGGAAGCGAGACCCTCACCGGCGCGGCAGGTGTGCGTGGAGGTTCTGATGAGCGTTTAGCCTGCGGCTGGCCTGTGCGCCCGGCGGCACCCGTGCCCGCTGCGCGCTGTGTGTTGACGCCGGCCGCGCGCTGCCCGCCCGGGTTTGCGCCGCGCTGGATAAACCGCCCGCCGCCCTGGCGCGTGTCGCGTCCAAACGAGGGCTTGGGCGCGGGTTTGGGCGGGGTCGTGATCACGGCCGGGAAGGGGTGGTCTTCCACCGTCTTGATGGGCTGCTTGGTCAGCTTGAGGATGTCGGCGAGGTACGGCCTCTCCTCGATATCGCAAAATGAAACGGCGATGCCGCTCAAACCCGCGCGCCCCGTCCGGCCGATGCGGTGAACGTACGTCTCGGGCACGTTGGGCAGGTCATAGTTGATGACGTGGGAGAGCTGGTCGACGTCGATGCCGCGCGCCGCGATGTCCGTCGCGACAAGTACGCGCACCTTGCCCGCCTTAAAGTCGTTGAGCGCGGTCTGGCGCGCGATCTGCGACTTGTTGCCGTGGATGGCGGCGGCGGAAATGTTCGCCCCGGTGAGCGCGTGGTGAATCTTGTCCGCGCCGTGCTTTGTGCGCGAGAACACAAGCGCGGATCGGATGTTGTCTGAACGAAGCAGGTGGATGAGCAAGCGGTTTTTGTTCTCCCTGTCGACAAAGTACACGCTCTGCTCGATCGCCTCAACCGTGGATGAAACGGGCGTGACCGCGACGGACACGGGATTGCGCAGGATGGAGCCCGCGAGTCCCGCGATTTCCTGCGGAAGCGTCGCCGAGAAGAGCAGCGTCTGCCGCTCGCCCGGAACGTGCGCGAGGATCTTCTTGACGTCCGGGAAAAAACCCATGTCGAGCATGCGGTCGGCCTCGTCGAGCACCAGCATGGTGATCTCGTGGAGGCTGCACAGCCTTTGGTTAATCAGGTCGTTGAGCCTGCCGGGCGTCGCGACGAGGACGTCGATGCCCCGCCGGAGCTGCGCCACCTGCGGGCCTTGCCCGACGCCGCCGAAGACGACGGCGCTCCGGATGTCGGCGTACTTGCCGTATGTGTTGAAACTCTCGTAAATCTGCATCGCAAGCTCGCGCGTGGGCGTCAAAACCAGCGCCTGAAGCTTTCGCCGCCCAGGCAGCTGGCTCGCGCGCTGCAGATTCAGTTTTTGTATGATGGGGATGGCGAACGCGGCGGTTTTGCCGGTGCCGGTCTGCGCGCAGCCCAGAAGGTCGCGTCCCTGTAAAAGCAGGGGGATGGACTCGGCCTGTATGGGGGAGGGGGTGACGTAGCCTTCTTCAGCCACGGCTTTGAGTATGGGAGCGATAATGCCCAGTTGAGAAAATTCCATGGTATTCCTTTGCTGTTTGATTCGTTGGGGTTGCGCTGAACGGCTTGGGGCTGCGCGGCATGCCGGTTTGCCAGCGGGCCTGCCGGTCGTGTTTCATTTTGGTCGGAAACCCCGGCTCAGGGCTTGGGCAGCGCCAAATAATCGTCGAAACTCATCATTTTGTCCACAAAACCGTCCGGTGTGACGGACATGATCCGGTTGGACACGCTCTGAAGCAGCTGATGGTCGTGCGAAGCGAGGATGACGGTGCTGGAGAATTCTTCCAGCCCGTTGTTGAGCGCGGCGATGGACTCGATGTCCAGATGGTTGGTCGGCTGATCGAGCAGGAGCGCGTTCGCGCCCGAGAGCATCATCCGCGAGAGCATGCAGCGCACCTTTTCGCCGCCGCTGAGCACGCTCACCTGCTTGAAGACGTCGTCCCCGGAGAAGAGCATGCGGCCCAGGAACTGGCGCAGGAAGCCTTCGTGCTTGTCGACGGAGTACTGCGAGAGCCACGTCACGATGTCGAGGTCGCAATCCGCGAAGTAGGCGGTGTTGTCGTTCGGGAAGAACGACGTCGATATGGTCACGCCCCATTTGTAGCGCCCGCTGTCAGGCTCGAGCTCGCCCGCGAGGATGCGCAGGAGCGTGGTGTGCGCAAGCTCGTTTTCACCCACAAGCGCGACTTTGTCGCCGCGGTTGAGCACAAAGCTGATGTTGTCCAGCAGCTTGACGCCGTCGACCGTCTTTGTCAGCCCCTCGACAAAGAGAATGTCCTTGCCCGGCTCGCGCTCGGGCTTAAAGCCAACCCACGGGTAGCGCCGCGAGGACGCGGGCAGCTCGTTGATGGGCAGGTTGTCCAGCAGTTTTTTTCGCGATGTGGCCTGCTTGGCTTTCGACTTGTTGGCTGAGAAGCGGGTGATGAAAGCCTGCAGCTCCTTGGCCTTGTCCTCCGCTTTGCGGTTCTGGTCGCGCAGCAGCTGCTGGATGAGGCGGCTGGATTCGTACCAGAAATCGTAGTTGCCGACATAGAGCTTTACTTTTGAGTAGTCGATGTCCACGATGTGCGTGCAGACTTCGTTGAGGAAGTAGCGGTCGTGCGAGACGAGGATGACCGTTCCCGGGAACTCAAGCAAAAAATCCTGGAGCCACGAGATGGATGGAAAGTCGAGGTTGTTGGTCGGTTCGTCCAAGAGCAGCAGATCGGGACGCCCGAAGAGCGCTTGTGCGAGCAAAACCTTGACTTTCTCCCGCCCGTTGAGGGAGTCCATCTGCGCCAGGTGCTGGCTCGCGGGTATGCCCAGGCCGATGAGGATTTTCCCCGCGTCGTACTCGGCGTTCCAGCCGTCCATCTGAGCGAACTCGCCCTCAAGCTCGGCCGCGAGCACGCCGTCTTCCTCGGAAAAGTCTGGCTTGGCGTACAGCTCGTCCTTTTGCTTCGCGATCTCGTGCAGACGCGGATTGCCCATGAGAACCGTCTCCATGACGGGAAAAGTGTTGTACTTGTTTTGATCCTGCTTGAGCACCGACATGCGCACGCCGTCCGCGAGATAAACACCGCCCGAGGAGGGCTCAAGCTCTCCGGACAGGATTTTGAGCAGTGTCGTCTTGCCCGCGCCGTTCGCGCCGATGATGCCGTAGCAGTTGCCCGGCACAAAGGAGAGGTCGACGTGGCTGAAGAGCTTGCTCGCGCCAAAGAAAAGGCTGACATC
Organism: Eubacteriales bacterium; assembly: GCA_031548365.1. Taxonomy (GTDB): domain Bacteria; phylum Bacillota; class Clostridia; order Christensenellales; family UBA1750; genus JAVBRD01. The sequence continues at coordinate 82,847 of JAVBRD010000019.1, read as the reverse complement.
GTTGACTGTTAACATAAACCCTCGATAAAGTTATTCTCAAAAACTTATTATATCAAACGTGCGAGGCAATGTAAATACAATACAAGGATACAATTCCACAATACATGAAGCGAATCTCCATTCTCGCCCGAGAGCGTCAAGTCCGCGCTTTGCGCGCATATACATGGCGCAAGCGCATCCCACGGGTCGGGAGGTTTGGCATGCGGAGCGAGCGTCAAAAAAAAGAACTGAAGGTCGTCTGCGCGTTCGCGCGGGAAGGCGGCGACGCGGCGGAGATGGTCAGAGAGTCTTTCCGCCTGTTTGTCAAGCGGGAACTCGCGAAGCAGCGCTTGGAGGTAACACGTGTACACGCTGATCGGCAACCCGGGTGATTACCGCGCCGCGCTCTACATCCGCCTCTCAAAGGAGGACGACCGCGACAGAGAATCGCAGAGCGTGACCAACCAGCGCAGCATGCTCGAGGCGTTCGCGCGCGAGCATGGGCTGAGCGTTCACGGCGTCTACGCTGACGATGGGTACAGCGGGACGAGCTTTGACCGTCCCGCCTTCAACCGCATGATGGCCGACATACGCGATTTAAAGATCAACATGGTCATCACAAAGGACATGTCGCGGCTGGGCCGGGACTACATCCAAACCGGGCACTACCTTGAAAAGTTCTTTCCTGAAAACCGCGTGCGGTACATCTCCCTGCTCGATGGCGTGGACACCGGGCTTGACAGCCAGGTCAATGACATCACCCCGTTCAAGGCCATCATGAACGACATGTACGCCAAGGACATTTCCAGGAAGATCACGAGCGTCAAGCGGGACAAGCAAAAAAAAGGTCTCTTCATCGGCGGGAAGGCGCCGTATGGCTACCGCCTTTCCAAAGAGCGCAAAAACGCGCTGCTCGTGGATGATGAGGCGGCAGGCATTGTGCGGTTGATGTTCTCCTATGCGCTTGAGGGCGCGTCGCCTTCCGCGATCGCCGCGCGCCTGACCGAACAGCGCGTTCCGCCGCCCGCCGCGTACGCGGGCGCGAAAGACGCTCCGTCCCGATGGAGCGCGGAGCGCGTGGCGTTCACGCTTCGGAACGAGACGTACATCGGCAGCATGGTGCAGGGCCGCGCGCGCAAGATCAGCTACAAGATCAAGCGGAGCGTCAGGCTCCCGGCATCGGAGTGGACGGTCGTAAAGAGCACGCACGAGCCGCTCGTGAGCCGCGAGGTCTTTGACAAAGTGCAAATGCTGATGGAGAGCCGGAAAACGACGCGTGCGCGCACGCACGACCACCCGCTCAAGGGGCTGATCCGCTGCGCGGAGTGCGGCCGCCCGTTGGGCCTGGCTCTGCGCCCGCTCGCGGGAGGGCGGGAAGCGTTGTACTTCATGTGCCGGACGTACCAGCGCTCCCCCAAGGAGCAGCGGTGCGCCTCCCACTGCGTGCGCGCCGACACGGTGACCGCGGTGGTGGCGGAGCGCGTTCGGCGCTTCTGCCGCGCGCACCTCGAATCCGCCGCGTGCGATGAACTGATCGCGCGGGAGGCGGCCGAAGCGGGGCGGGACGTTTGCGTGGCAAACGGCGGAACGATGACGGCCGCGCGCGTGGAACGGCTGAACGCGCAGCTCGACCGGGTGTATGCCGACAAGCTAGCGGGCGTCTTGGACGACTCCGACTTTGCGCGCATCTACCAAAGGATCAAGGAGGAGCGCGCCGGTCTGCTCGCGCCCCCTGAGCGACCGCGGGACGCCGCCGGGCCGCCCGGTTTGCTTGCGGAGGAAGTCGTTGAGCGATTCCTGGCCTCCGCCGGCGAGAACAGAGAGCTGCTCGTCAGCCTGATCGAGAGAATGGATCACGCGCAGGACGGGGAGCTCCGCATCGTGTTCCGGTTTAAGCAGCCGGGGAAAGAAGCGCATTGTCATCAGGCGCGCTCCGATGTATCGCGCATCGAGAAAAAGGCGATCGAGAAACTCTGCGCCGGGCTGACCGCCCCGGACAAGAAAAAATAACCGCAGCGCGCCCGGACTGTTGACCAAGTCGAATTTCGGCTTCGCCGTCCTTGCCCGGGGATCCGCCGGGAACCCGCGGGGTCTTGCGGAAAAACGCAGCGCGGGGTCTGGCTGCATGCGCGCCACGCCTCGCGCTGAATGCGTCCCGTCGCTCGCCGGAGTGGCGCGAGGCGTGCCGCTGTGATATACTTTGATCCAATGGCCCAACGCGAGGAGGCGTTTGCTGGATGATCAAAGACATGCAGGCGATTTCGCCGCACAGCTGGTTCTACGACACGGGCGATCAGCTCAAAAACCACATTTACGCAAGGTCCCGCGAGGCGTTCGCGCGCGGAGACGCGGCGCGCGACGCGCTGAAAAACCCCGAGGATGTCAGGGCGAGGCAGCGCATGATCCGCGAGACCTTTCTGGCATGCCTGGGCGGCCTCCCGCCCATGGATACCCCGCTTGACCCCGTCACGACGGGCACGCTCGCGTTTGACGGCTTTCGCGTGGAGAAGGTCATCTTCCAGTCGCGGCCCAAGACGTACGTCACCGGCAACCTCTATGTGCCGGATGGGCGCGAAACCCCCGGCCCCGCCGTGCTCTTCCTGTGCGGGCATCACCGCCAGGCCAAACACGTCGAGGAATACCAGATTGTCTGCCGCTCGCTCACGCTTGCGGGACTGACGGTTTTCGCCGTTGATCCCGTGGGGCAGGGCGAGCGTTTCAGTTTCTACGATCCGGGTCTGGGCGCTGAGACCGTGCCGTGGGGGACGTACGAGCACGATTACGTCGGCGTGCAGTGCGAGGCGGTCGGCGACTCCATCGCCCGCTACTTTCTCCACGACGCCATGCGGGCGCTTGATTATCTCGCCACGAGACCCGAGGTCGACCCCTCCCGCATCGGCGTCACAGGCAACTCGGGCGGAGGCACGCAAACCTCTCTGATGATGCTCGCGGACACGCGTGTGGCGGCCGCGGCCCCCGCGACGTTCATCATGAGCCGCGACAGTTACCAGCGCGTGGGCGGCGCACAGGACGCGGAACAGGTCTGGCCGGGCTTTTCGCTCGCGGGCCTCGACCACGAGGACATCGTGCTCGCGATGGCCCCGCGCCCCGTGCTCATCCTCTCCGTGGACGACGACTTTTTCCCCATCGAGGGAACAAGGCGCACGGCGGAACGCTCAAAGCGCATCTATGAGTTGCTGGGCTTCCCGGGCAACATCGACGCCTTCTCAGACCAGAGCACGCACGCGTACACACGCAAGATGGCGTGCCGGTGCGCGGCGTTTTTCGCGCGCCACTTGGCGGGGAACACCCTCTCCGAGGAGGTCAAAACCGCCATCCTGAGCAGCGTGCAGCCGATCGCCCCGGAGCTTTTGTGGTGCACGAAAACCGGACAAGTGCTGGGCGATTACCCGGACGCGGTGTTCCCGTGGCGCTCTTCGCGCGAGCGCGCCCAAGAAAAACGCGCGCCTGAGACGTCCCGCGATCCCGCCGCCATCGCGTGGCTCACGGAGCGTGTCCACGCGTTCCGCAAACCGCGCGAGCTCACGCCCCGCTTCGCCGCGCCGTCGGTCCACCGCGACTGGTTCGTGCGCCCCGTGTGCTGGTGGGCTCAGGAGGATGTGATGAACTGTGGGCTGCTCATCGCCGAATTGAGCCGCCGCGACGACCGTCTCCCCCTGACCATCGCGGTGTGGGAGGGCGGATCCACGCGTTTAGCGGACCACGCCGCGTGGATCACGGACACCCTCCGGAGCGGGCGCGCTGTCTTGGTCGTCAATGTGTCCGGCGCGGGGGCGATTCCGCCCAATCCGATGCTGGCGGGCGCGAAAGGCGACGGCTTTTATGGCGTGCTCCACAAGCTCAGCGACGACCTGATCTTCCTGGGCGACAGCCTCGCCGCGCTGCGCACGTACGACGTTACGCGCGCCATCGACCTTGCGCATTCGCTTAAGGGGCTCATTGACCCCGCGGGTATCCAGGTTTACGCGCACGGGCGGGAGGGCATATACGGCGTATGGGCGTCGCTGGTGGACGCGCGCGTGACGGCGCTCACCGGCTCCGCCGATATCAGTTTTGAGCGGATCGCCGCCGACCGCTTTTATGACGAGGAACGCATCAAAACGCTTCTGATTCCAGGAATATTGAGGTGACCGACATGATGATCAAAGGCGCGATGCTCGTGACACCGGAAGGCGGCTTTGGGCCGGTGTACATCCACATGAAGGAGGGGCGGATCGCCTACATGGGCGAGACGAAGCCTTTCGACGCACCCGATGAGGTTTTCGACGCGAGCGGACTTTACGTAAGCGCCGGCTTTGTCGACATCCACGTTCACGGCGGGGGGGGGGCCGACTTTGCCGACGGCACGGTCGAGGCGTTCACAACCGCCGCGCACACGCACATGACGCACGGTACAACCGCGCTCATGCCCACGCTTGTCGCCTGCCCGGAAGAGGAGATCGGCGCGTCGCACGCGGCGTACCTCGGCGTGGCACGTCTTGAACGCGGCCCGCGGTGGCTGGGGCTTCACATTGAAGGCCCGTTCGTGGCCGAGGGCATGCGCGGCGCGCTCGACGCGTCGCACCTCGCCCTGCCGGACGCCGCGCGGCTTGCGTCGTGGCTTGAGCGCTGGCCGGCGCTTGCGCGCATGACGCTCGCGCCCGAACTGCCCGGCGCGCTCGGTCTGATCGACGTGCTGAGCGCGGCGGGGCGGATGGCGAGCATCGGGCACACCGACGCCATGTACGAGGACGTCATCGCCGCCGTGGGCCGCGGGTGCACCACCGTCACGCACCTTTATTCCGCCATGTCCGGCCTGCGCCGCATCCAGGGATACCGGCACCTCGGCGCGATCGAGAGCGCGCTCCTGCTCGACCGGCTTGACTGCGAAATCATCGGGGACGGCTCTCACCTCCCGCCCGAGCTGCTCCGTCTGATTGTCAAGTGCAAGGGATCGGGCCGCCTCATCCTCGTCACCGACGCCATGCGCGCGGCCGGGCAGCTCACAACCGAAACCATTCTTGGGAGCATCGGGCGCGGCCAGCGCGTTATCGTTGAGGATGGCGTCGCCAAACTGCCCGACCGCACCGCGTTCGCGGGCAGCATCGCCACCGCGGACCGCCTCCTGCGCGTGATGACGCGCGAAGCGGGCGTGCCGCTCTGGGACGCTATCGGCATGCTCACCGTCAACCCCGCGCGCGCCATCGGCCGCCCGGAACTGGGCCGGCTCCACGTGGGCGGCCCTGCGGACGCCGTGCTCTTCGACGGCGGCATCAACATCAAGGCTGTGTTCGTGGGCGGGAGCCGGGTGGAAGCCGGATGACGGCGTTTGCCCGCGGAAATACCGCGCGCGTTTGCCTGAACGGGGGAAAATTTGAAGGTCTCCAGTGAAGGCGGTCCGAGGGGATCTCTGTGAATGAAGCCAAAACCAGGAGCTTGCCCGCCCGCGCGGGCTCCCCGTGTCCGAGGCGGACGTCATGGTCGTGGACGGCGGCCAGTTCTTTGTGATGGTCTGCCGCCCGGAGGAGACGCTCACCGAACGGGGAACCCCGGTTCCGGCGTGGACAGCGAACGTCGGGGGGCTTTGCGCGGATGCATATGAGCGTGTACTGCTCATAAGCAAAACAACGCATGAAGAGACCTCTGCCGGGCTCCGGTGATCGCCGCCGCGCGGTTATCGGAGCGCGTACTGCCGGCGCATGAGAAAGTGCGTGCCGGCATCGCCGCGCCGTTGGCGCAGTTCAGCGACTGAAAGGAATGTGAACCCATGGTTGTGCACGTGCTCAAGGACGCCAAAGCGCTGGGGGCCGCCGCGGCCGCTCGCGCGGAGAAGCTCATTTGCGAGGCTGTCGCGAAAAACGGTGAGGCGCGTGTTGTGCTCTCCACGGGCGCGTCTCAGTTCGAGACGCTGGAGAACCTCGTGAAAAGCGGCGTGGACTGGAAACGGGTGGACGTGTTCCATCTGGACGAGTACATCAATTTGCCCATCACGCACAAGGCGAGCTTTCGGAAGTACCTGAAAGAGCGTTTCGCCGATATCGCCATGCCCAGAACGATGAACTATGTCCAGGCTGAGGGCGATGTTGGGCGCATCATCGCGGAGCTCAACGCGCGGATACGGGAGAAGCCCATCGACGTCGGGCTCATCGGGGTGGGGGAGAACGCGCACATCGCGTTCAACGACCCGCCGGCGGACTTTGGCGCGTCCGAGCCGTACATAGTGGTCAACCTTGATGATCAGTGCAAACGCCAGCAGGTGCGCGAAGGCTGGTTTGAAACGGTTGGGGATGTGCCCGATCAGGCGATCTCCATGTCGTGCAGGCACATCATGACCTGCAAGGCCATCATCAGCGCTGTGCCGCACGCGGTCAAGGCGGACGCGGTCAGGGCCATGCTCACGCGTGAGCTGACGAATGACGTGCCCGCGACGATGCTCATGGGGCACAGGAACGCGTCGCTGTTTCTGGATGAAAATTCGGCGGCGAAGCTGTCCCCCGACGTTCTTGAGCGGTTTGCCGAATAGGAGGGATCACATGAGACGGGTTGCGTTCGCGGGCGCGAGCGGGCGTGGGACTCGGATGTACGCCGAGCCCATGGTCAGGGCGTACGGGGATGTCGTAGAGCCGGTGGGCGTGTTCGACATCAACCCGCTGCGGGCAAAGATGATGTGCAAGTACGCGGGCTTCGACGCGCCGTTGTTCACGTCATTTGAAGGCATGATCGAGGCGGTCAGGCCCGACACAGTGGTTGTGACCACGTTAGACGCCACGCATGATCAGTATGCCGCCGCCGCGCTTCGCGCGGGGTGCGACGTGATCGTTGAAAAGCCGATGGCCATTGACGCGGAGAAGATCAAGAACATCCTGCGCGCCGAAAAAGAAACCGGCGGCCGCGTCGCGGTGACGTTCAACGTGCGTTTCATGCCGTTCTGCGCGCGCCTCAAGCGCCTGATGCTGGAGGGCGCGGTGGGCCGGGTGCTGAGCGTTCATTTCGAGTGGACGCTGGACACGCGCCACGGCGCGGACTACTTCCGCCGCTGGCACCGCTATATGCGCAACACGGGCGGGCTGCTCGTCCACAAATCGACGCACCACTTTGACTTGGTCAACTGGCTGATCGAGGACGAACCCGAGACCGTGAGCGCGTTCGGCGCGCTGAACTACTACGGCCCAACGCGCGGTGAACGCGGGGAACGATGCCTGACGTGCGCGCACAAGGCGAAGTGTTCGTTCTATTACGATATCGCGAAAAGCGAGTTTGACCGCGAGTTTTACCTCAACTGCGAGCCGGCGGACGGCTACTTCCGCGACCGCTGTGTGTTCGCGCCCGACATCGATATCGTTGACACGGCGTCCGTGTGCGTCAAATACAGAAAAGGCGCGCTCATGAGCTACTCGCTCAATGCGCACGCGCTTTACGAAGGCTATCGGTTGGTCATCAACGGCACGGAAGGGCGCATCGAGGCGACGGCAAAGCATGGTTCGGTGGGCGCGTTCGCGGGGCGGGAGATCTATGATCTCGAAGTGTTTAACCGCGAAGGAGAGCGCGCCGAGATACACGCGCCGGTCGCGCAGGGCCCGCACGGCGGGGGGGACGCGCGCCTATTGCGCATGCTGCTTCGGCCCGATGGGAGCGACCCGCTCTCCCAGATGGCGGGAACGCGCGCGGGCGCGGCATCCGCGATCATCGGTGCCGCGGCCAACGTCTCCATTGAGAGCGGGCGCACGGTGAACGTTGACGATCTGATGCGGTGAGAGCCGATCAGAGGATCAGAACGAACATGCCCACGGTGATCAGCAGACCGCCGATGACGGTCTGCTGATCATCGCGCTGTACTTGTCGACGGGGACGACCCGGCTTGCGTCGCCCGGCTGGAGCGCTTGATCATTGCGCAACCAGAAAAGGCCGGTGGCAAGTCCGGACAGCGCCAGAAACAGCCAGCGCTTCTGGGTGATGTGTCAGCACGACGACGGTGCGGATGACGGTGGCCAAATTGCTGTTGACGCTCTGTATGCCGACTTTGGCCAGATTGGACGTCAGCGCGGTGAACAACGCGGAAAAAGCGCGAACACCACCCACATGCGGAGTACTCCCTTTCGGAATTCCCGTTACCGAAGATTCATCGGCCGGATGACCATCGCCAATGCGGATCGGTATCGTTGGGTCTGCGCGCGGCCGCCATAGTTAGGGCGGAGGTACTATGATCCGAGAGATCGCGCTCTCTTCGTGAACCCATGACCGGGAAAAGGGTTTTCTATTGCATGCCTAGAAGCTCCTGTCGATTTCCTCGCGGACGATCTGTACCCAGCGCACCATGTTCTCCGGTTTGCCGAGGATGGTTTCCACGTCCTTGAGCGTGATGTCGAACACGCAATTGTTATCCCTGAAGGCGGCGAACGCGTCGCGCATGGTTTTGCGCACGAAGTCCTCGTCAAGCCCGCGCGAGACCATGCTGGATGGGTTGGGGCGGTAGGATACGACGTAATCGCGCCCGATCTGCTCGGCGCATGAGCGCACGTTGGCGAAGGGGGAAACGGCGATGCGCCGCAGGTTTTTGATGCTGCGAAGCGCGGTGATCTTGTTCGTCAAATCCTCGCAGCATCCGTAAGCGGAGAGCCCGAAACGCTCCAGAATGGGCCGCTGGTAATCGAGCATGAACTCGGTGAACTGTTTCGGGCCGACAGACGTGAACTCCTGCGACGCGCAGTAGCCCCACAGCCGCGAAGTTTTGACGGCCTTTACGCGGCAATCGGGCTCTTCAAGTTCGCGCGCGTAAGGCATCGCCTGGTTTTGGTGTTCCGCGAGGGAGAAGTCCCCGCGGGCCTCGGTTGCGTCGATCGCGCCGAGGATGGCCTTTTGCATGATGGACAGGACGCGGTGCAGGAACTCGGGGTTGTCGTACACGTCCCACATCATCGTCTCAAGGCCGCGCAGCTTGGCAAGGTCGGTGGAGATGTCCATGTTCCACATGCGCGTGAGCGTGCCCTGCCGGTTGACGTGGACGTCCAAAATACCGCCCAGCGCGTCGTTTGCGATATCAAGCCTGCGGGCAGTTTCGGCCTCTTCGATCTCGTCAGCCGCGGGCACAAGCTTGGCGATGTCGGCCTCGGTGTTGAGCGTGGGCGCGTACATAGCCGCGCCGCCGTCCGCGGGGCGCTCGCCGAGGTTGCACGGCAGGCCCCAGCGCAGGTGCGCGGGAGCCTTAAAGCTCGCGTTGAGCGTGATATAGGGCTGAAACGTGAAATCGTCGTTCAGTGTCCGCTGGTAGGTGACGACCTGCGCCAGCTGCGTCTCGATGCCGCGCAGCAGCGGGTCTTCACTCTTGACCATGGTGTAATCGAAGAACTCGTTGTAAGGGATCGCGCGGATATAGATGAGCGGCTTTTTGAAGTCGAGGCTGTTGTTGGCCGTCCACAACGCGCGTTTCTCGGCTTGCTCGGGGCTGGCGGCGAGCTCAGCGTATCGCTTGGCGAACTCGCGGAGTGATTCGTGTTTCATAAACGAACGCCTCCATGTGGTTAATGAGACCATCATAGAGGCGATGTGTGACCGGGTCAAGCGTGGGTTTTGCCGATTGTCGGTTTATTCGGCCTTGCTTGCGCCGCTCGTTCCATTGGGACGATACTCGCGCCGCCATCCGCGCAAGGGTTTCGCTCAAAGCGTTGGCTTGCGGGTTTTTAGCGGAACCCGCGAAGCAATGCGCAGCCCGCTCCTGTTGCGCGTCCCGCGCTTCTATCCTTTGCTGAGTTTTTTCACGATGTCGCTGTAGAACACGCCGAGCTCCTCCGCGGCCTCCGCCGACGCGGCCTCGCACAGGATGCGGCAATCCTGTCCGCCCGTCGATGGTACGATCCACGCCCAGCCGCCGCGCACGCGCACGCGCACGCCTTCGCGCGCCGAGACGCGCCCGGAGGAGAGCTGATCGGTCAGCCCGCGCATGACGGCAGCTTTGCGCGCGTCGGGGCAGGGGACACTCAGGCGGCGGATGAAGACGGGCGGTATGGACGCGCGGAACGCGTCCAAGGTCAGACCGAGCTTGTCGAGCGCGTCGACGAGATAGAGTGCGGCAGCCGCGCCGTCGAAAAGAAGGTGCTGGAGCGTCACGCGCTCGGCGGAGGACACCGGCGCTGCGCACAGTGACGCGAGCAGCCCGCCGGAGAGCGTGTCGCGGCGAAGCACGGCGATTCCCAGGCCCTCGCAAAAATGTTCGAGAGCGTCGGTGTCGTCCATCGCGGCGACGAACGTGCCGCCCGGGTGACGGAGCGCGAAGACGCGCGCGGTCCATAGCGGGTGCGACGCGCGCTCAAGCGCGCCGTGCGCGCTGAACGGCACCACACACTCGCCGTCGCGGGTCAGGCTAAACCCGATTTCATCGCCCGATACGGATGAATCACCGCGCGGTACACAGTGCGTGCGCGCGTGAACGCCGGCTTCGCGGAAAAGCGCGGAAGCCCGCGCGAGCAGCGCTTCTCCCGGGCAAAAAAGCGAAACGGGCGGGTGCCTTGCGTGCCCGGTGATACCGAGCTGCGAGAGGATGGAGGCGCGGTGGTAGCGCGGCACGTCGCGCACGTCGTGCGTCTCGCGAATCAGCTCGGGCTGTGTGATGGCCGGATCGCCCCGCCGGTACAGAGACTCAATTTTGCGCATGGCTGAATCGTCAAAGGGCGCGCCATCCGCGCCGCAGAGCATGATCTCCGCGTGCAGGCCACGCAGACGCACGTACACGCCCCCGGATAAACGAAGGCTCGTGACGCCGAAACGCAGGTCGGAAGCTGTGCACGCGGACAGCCGGAAGACCTCGGCGCCCGCGGACTGCAGGCCGGACAGCGCGGCTGCGAGCAGGGGCTGCGCGGGGAGGGTGCCGTCGAACGCGAGCGCCACACGGTCGAGTTTCATGGATTTGACGAACGCGGCGGCGGCCAGCGCCACGGCGGACGCGCCCACGTCGGAAGCTGATCCCGAGAAACAGGACGCCGCAAAACCCGGCCCCGCGCGTTCCCCCCACACGATGTGCTCGCGCAGGCGGGTGGCCTCCTCCACTTGTTTGTCCGGCCAGACCTTGATGCCCGGGCTCACCGAGGCGCGTTCGCCGATCACGCTGCGCGAGCCGATGATCGCGCCCTCGTACGCGGACGCGCCCCGCTCAACACGCGCGCCGTCCATGAGGATCGCGCCGCGCAGCGCCGCGCCCTGCATCACGTGCGCGTCTTGCCAGACAATGGAGCGCTTGACGCTCGCGCCGCGCGCCGCCAGCGCGCCTTCGCCCAAGACCGCGTGCGGGCCGACGCGCGCGCTCGCCTCTATCACGGCATTTCGTCCGATCATCACGGGCGCGGTCAAGACTGCCGCCTCGTGCACACGCGCCTCGGGATGAACGAACACACCCGGCGCGCCGCAAGCGGGCAGATCAAGCTTGACGCGCCCCTCGAGCGCGTCAAAGCTCGCGGAAAGGTAGGTGACGGGGTCGCCGATGTCACACCAGTAGTCCTGCGTGACGTGTCCGTACACAGGCAATCCGCGCTCGACGAGCATGGGGAAGAGGTCTTTGCCGAAATCAAAGGGTTTTCCGGCGGGAATGAACTCAAAGACGGACGGATCAAACAGGTATATCCCCGTGTTTGCCAGATCAGAGAACACGCGGCTCCAACCGGGTTTTTCGATGAATCCCTGCACGCGGCCATCGGGGGCGAGCACGACAACGCCGTATTCAAGCGGCTTCTCCACGCGCCGAAGCACCATGGTCGCGATCGCGCCGCTCTGCCTGTGGGCGCGCATGGCGCAGGTCAGGTCGATGTCGGTCAGCGCGTCGCCTGAGATCAGGATAAACGGCTCCGTCAGGTGCGCCTCCGCGAGTTTGACACTGCCTGCCGTACCGAGCGGGGATGTCTCCACGCTGTGCGTCACGCGCACACCGTGATCCGAGCCGTCACCGAAGTGGTCGATGATGGCGTCGGGCATGTACATCAGCGTTGTCACGATGTCGCGCACGCCGTGCCGGCGGAGCAGCTCGACGGCCCAAGCCATCACGGGCTTCCCGCAGAGCGGGACCATGGGCTTGGGGCACGTGCAGGTCAGGGGACGAAGCCGGGAGCCCTCTCCTCCCGCCATGATGACGGCTCTCAAAACAGCACTCTCCTTACATGATCTTCCACAATGAGCGTGCTCGGAAAACGCCGCTTGTATGCACTGCCCGCTAAAAAGGCGGTTTGGCGGCCGTTTCATCACAAAATAGCTCCGCAAAGATCGCCACAATTCGCGTAAAAACGGCAAAATTCGACAAAAAAATCGACAAAAAGTCGTTGGCAGCCCGTGTAAGCGCGTGTTTATCAGGAATTGTGTCGCACGCTTTTTGGCCTACAAGCTTGCAATGTGTACGTAATTTGATATACTCTGCATCGGGACATTCGAAAAGTTAAGTATTCACGTGAATAATGCGTGTTAAGGGAAGAGGGTTGCGCTTTGGAGAAAATTAAGCTGCTCATTGTTGATGATAACCCGCACATCAGAACCATCATGCAGGACTATTATGACCGCCTTGAGCTGACATCCGTCGTCGGAACAGCCGGGAACGGTGCTGAAGCGCTTGAGCTTACGAAGGCATACAATCCCGACGTCGTGCTTCTGGATATTGTCATGCCGCAGAACGACGGTTTCGACTATCTGGAAGGGCTTCGCGACATCCCCGACCGCAAGCCCGAGGTCATCATCCTCTCCGCGCTCGGGCGCGACGACTTCATCACCCGCGCAATCGAGCTGGGCGCGCGCTATTACATGATTAAACCCTTTGATTACGACGTTTTGTACCGACGCATTCTCGATATCATGGGTCAGCCGTCGCCATGTGTCCAGCATCCCGCGGACAATTACGCCCCGCGCGGCGCGACCGTATCCCACTCCATCGAGGAGCGCATCGCCAGCATGTTCCTGACCATCGGCATCCCCGCGCACATCAAGGGATACCACTTTTTACGCGAGGCCGTCAAAATGGTCGTCAACGACGGTGAAATGATCAACCGCATTACCAAGGAGCTGTACCCGGGAATCGCCAAGCGGTTCAACACCACGTCATCCAAAGTGGAGCGCGCCATCCGGCACGCCATCGAGGTCGCGTGGAGCCGGGGACGCATCGAAAACATCAACCAGGTTTTCGGCTACAACGTCTGCTCGCCCGACGTCAAGCCCACCAACGGCGAGTTCATCGCTCTCATCGCGGACAAGCTCACGCTGGAAAAAACCGCGTAAGCGCCGACCACAGACCGGGTCGTGTGAGCTTCGGGGAACTCCCCGGAGCTCATTTTCAAGGTTTTGTTCCAGAGATGTTGACAAAATGCGTTTTGCCCCTTATAATCATCAACTGTTCGCACCATTGCGGATCACTAGCTCAGTTGGTAGAGCACCTGACTCTTAATCAGGGTGTCCAGGGTTCGAGTCCCTGGTGATCCACCAATCAGAACCCCCACTGGCCATTGGCCTGTGGGGGTTTGTTTTGTTCGCTTATGACTGAACCGGATCTGGTATCGCCTTCTTCTTGCCAACGGGCTTTATAAGTGCATTGATTTCCCACTGTTTGCTTGCCTATTCGCCTTTCGGGATGAGCATGGTGTTGGCGAGCAAGAAGAACGCGGGGTCAAACGCCGGTGTGGAGGGACATATTCACTGGGCCGACGGCTGCGGGATTTTGTTTGTCCGAGTAGGTTGCTTGATTGACAGCCATACCCAATGCTACTATAATTAAAAGCTGTATTCTCTATATGATGTTTAATCCAACAGGAGGGCTATGATGTCGACAGTGGTTTACAACCCCTACGAAAACGCCCAAGCGCAATTCGACAAGGTGGCGGAGAGTCTTGAACTGGACGCCGGCACGCGGGATCTGCTTCGTCAGCCTATGAAGGAAATGCACTTCACCGTTCCGGTAAAGATGGACGACGGCTCGACCAAAGTCTTCAAAGCCTTCCGCATCCGTCACAACGACGCGCGCGGTCCCGCCAAGGGCGGCATCCGCTTTCACCCGCATGAGACCGCCGACACGGTGCGCGCTCTCTCGATGTGGATGACGTGGAAATGCGCTGTCGTCGATATCCCGCTGGGCGGGGGCAAGGGCGGTGTGATCTGCGACCCGCACAACCTGTCGATGGGCGAACAGGAACGGCTTTGCCGCGGGTACATTCGCCAGCTGTTCAAAGAAGTCGGCCCCAACTCCGATGTGCCCGCGCCCGACGTCATGACCAACGGCCAGCATATGCTGTGGATGCTCGACGAATACGAAGTGCTCGCGGGCGCGCGCTATCCGGGCTTTATCACGGGCAAGCCCGTGGGTATGGGCGGTTCCCTGGGACGTGTTGAGGCGACAGGATACGGCGTTGTGTACGTGCTGGAGGACCTGCTCAAGCGCATCAATATGCCGGTTGAGAAGACGACCGCCAGCATACAGGGCTTTGGCAACGTCGCGGAGTACGCGGCGCGTATGTACACCGATCTCGGCGGCAAGGTCGTTGCGGTGTCCTGCTGGAACCAGTCCGAGGGCAAGGCGTACACGTTCAAAAAGGCTGCGGGCTGTGATATCCCGCAGCTCGTGAGCATCAAGGACAAGTACGGCAGCATCGATAAAGACAAGGCGCAGGCCATGGGTTACGAGATCCTGCCCGGCGACGCGTGGCTCTCTCAGGATGTCGACATCCTCATCCCCGCCGCGCTCGAAAACCAGATCACGCCCGCCGTGTTCCCGCAGATCTCAAAACAGGTCAAGATCCTGTGCGAAGCGGCCAACGGCCCGACCACGCCTGACTGCGATGAGCTGATCAAAGAACGCGGTATCCTCCTTCTCCCCGACTTCCTGACCAACGCCGGTGGCGTAACATGCAGCTACTTTGAGCAGGTTCAGTGCAACATGAACTACTTTTGGAGCAAGGAAGAAGTGCTCGAAAAGCTCAAGTACAACATGGTCAAGGCGTTCCGCGCAGTGCACGACCTTGCTTTGGAAAAGAAGATTTACATGCGCGACGCGGCGTATATCATTGCGATCAACCGCGTGGCCAGCACCGTCAAGCTCAGAGGCTGGGTTTAGGGTGCGCTGAATCAACTGGGCGCGTTCGGTTCGGCAGACGCTGGACTGAGCGCGCCGTTTTGTTGGTGGCGCGGTGAACGCTCACAGGTCCGTGTTTGCGTGGCGCGGCGGAAAGAGGGGGAAGCGCATGGATCATCAGGACACATGGATACTGGCCGAGCGGGCCAAGGAACTCGAGTGCCTTTACGCGGTGGACGCCGTGCTCCAGAACGCGAACCTCACGGTGCCCGCCGCGCTGTGCGAGCTGGTCAAAGTCATTCCTGTCGGCTTTACCCGGCCCGAGGCGTGCAGGATCAGCATCACGCTGGAAAGCCATGTATGCGCCGCGCCGGACTTCGCGTGCGCCCGATTGCTTTACCGTGCGCCGGTGATGATGGACGACGAGATCGTCGGGGAGCTAGCCGCGGGGTGCGTCGCGCTTGAGGGCGAGGATGGCTGTGAGCTGCTCGAAAGCGAGGGACGGCTTCTGGAGTCCATCGCGCGCCGGATATCGCAGATGGCGCTGGGCAACCGCCGCGAGCTTTCGTTTTTGTGGGACATGCTCAGGCGCATTGACCCCGACATGCTGCTGCGCATCGGGGAGAAGCTGCAGGTGCACCTGCGCGACAGCGCGGGCGTGGAGCGCGACATTCCCTCCGGCGTCCTGCCCGCGCGCGAGAAGGTGTACGGGCAGTCCAACACGCCGCTCGCGCGTCAGGCGGCGGACACGCAGCTCATGGGCAGGCGGCTGATCAGCTGGGCGGCGTCCCTTGTGCCGCGTGGAGAGCTCGTCGCGCTCATCAGCCAATGGATACAGGAGGAGCGCGAGCTCGCGCTGGTCAAGGTCGTTGACTCAAAGGATGCGAGCATGGCCGACATCCTGGATGCGGTGCAAAAGTACACGGGCGAGGGCGCTGAGCCGCGCGCGACACCCTCCATGACCGAGACGTGGCTGGTTGCCGAGCTCTCTCACCGCTTTTTGACGAGTGACGAGCGGTTGATCAACATGGTGGTGGATAATCTTCGTGTCTCCGATTTCGCGCCCATGATCGAGCGTGTGATCGGATCGGGAACCAGCAGAGGCAACATCGGGGGCAAGGGCGCGGGGATCTTCATCGCGGAGCACATCCTGAAGCGCGCAGCTAAAGCCGACCCGATGCTGGCCGACATCCGCACGCCCAAGACGTGGTACCTCGCCACCGACCAGATTGTCGATTTCCTCCACTACAATAACATGGAGGATCTGAATCACTATAAATATCAGTCGGCGTTCCACCTGCGGATGACCTATGATGGGCTCGTGGCAAAGATCAAGAACAGCCGCCTTCCACCGCACACGGTGAAAATGCTGCAAGTGGCGCTCTCAAGCTTTGGCGACTCGCCCGTGATCGTGCGCTCGTCTTCTCTGCTGGAGGATCGTCAGAGCGGCGCGTTCTCAGGCAAGTACAAGAGCCTGTTTCTGCCCAACACGGGCAGTTTTGCCCAGAGGCTGGATGCGCTCACGGATGCGGTGCTCGAGGTGTACTCCTCGATGTACAATCCCGACGCCATCCAGTACCGCCGGGAACGCGGGCTTTTGCACTTTTCCGAGCAGATGGGCGTGCTCATTCAGGAGGTCGTGGGTCGGCGCGTAGGTCGGTATTTTCTGCCCGTGTTCGCTGGCGTGGCCCTCTCGCACAACCTTTTGCGCTGGTCGACGCGCATCACGCGTGAAGGCGGCGTCGTGCGCATGGTCATGGGCCTGGGCACACGCGCGGTGGACCGCGTGAGCGATGATTATCCCGTGTTGTTTTCCCCCGAGCAGCCCAAGCTGCGCGTCAACCAGACCCCCGCCGACATCCGCCACTACTCGCCCAAACACATCGATCTGATCGACATGGAAAAAGGCAGCTTCGAGACGATGGACGCCGAGGAATTTCTGCGCGCGGCCGGCGCGGAGTTTCCGAGCCTTCACCGTTATGTTTCGGTCTACACCGACAGCATGATGGAAAATCGAGGCCCGTTTTCACTGGATGTCAAAAAGGACGACATGGTGATCACGTTTGATTCGGTGCTCACCGCGGGCGAGGTGCCCGGGCGCATCAAACGGATGCTCGATGTGCTCGCGCAGAAGATCGGCAGCCCGGTGGACATTGAGTTCGCGCACGACGGCGAGCAGCTGGTGCTCCTCCAGTGCCGCCCGCAGGGATCAGGCCTGGAAGGACGCCCCGCGCCCATTCCGCAGAACATCGAGCCTGCGAACGTGCTCTTCACCGCCAATCGCTACATCTCGGACGGGCTTTTGCAGGGCGTCACGCACATCGTGTACGTGGACGGCGCGGCGTACAGCCGTCTGGCCACGCACGAGCAGCTGCTCGCGGTGGGCGCAGCGGTGGGGCGTTTAAACGAGCTGCTCCCGAGGCGCGGGTACATCCTCATCGGGCCGGGCAGGTGGGGCTCGCGGGGGGACATCAAACTGGGTGTGCGCGTGACGTACTCCGATATTTCCGGCACGGCCGCGCTCATCGAGGTCGCACGGGAAAAACACGCGTACCAGCCCGAGCTGTCATTTGGTACCCACTTTTTTCAGGATCTGGTGGAGGCGGGCATCGTGTATGTCCCGCTTTATCCCGATCAAAAGGGCGTCTCCTTCCGGGAGCCGTTTTTCACCGGCGGGGATAACCTGCTCGCCGAGCTGCTCCCGCAGTACGCTTGGCTGGAGGACGTCGTCCACGTGATCGATGTGCCCAAACGGTGCCTTGGAAAGACGCTTTCCCTGCACATGAACGCCGATCTTGAGCAAGCGGTGGCGTTTCTGCGCAAGCCGGGAGAGCGCGAGTCCGAGACGCGTACGGGCCGAGGCGAGGCCGCCGTGCCCAGCATGGCGCGCGAGGGACGCGACCACTGGCAATGGCGGCACTACATGGCCAGCCAGGTCGCCGAAACGATGGACTTTGATGCCTTTGGCGTCAAAGGCGTGTACCTGTTCGGCTCGACGAACACGGGGACTACGGGCATGGGCAGCGATATCGACCTGATTATTCATGTCGAGGACGAGGGATCCTCGCCGCGAAAAAGCAGCCTGTTATGCTGGCTGGATGGCTGGAGCCGCGCGCTGGCGCGGATCAACTACCTGCACACCGGATATCAGTGCGAGCACCTGCTGGATGCGCACCTTGTCACGGATGGTGATATCCAGCGAGGAGACTCTTTCGCCATCAAAATCGGTTCCCCGACCGACCCCGCGGCGCCAATCAGGGTAAGGGCGTAACGCGCGGCTACATACCCGCACAACGTGTTTGCGCGGCCTTCCGGCTTTACATTGCGTGGGGGGATGTGTTATCTTAAAAGCGTATACCCACACTTCCTAAAACAATGCATGTCCTGTCAAATGATCGCCTCCTGCGGAGGGTCTCATCATGTTTCGTTATTTATTTAAAACTATGCAAGGGCGCATTGTGTGCGTGCTGATCGTGTTCATGACGCTCGCGCTGGGCGGATCGCTGCTCACCGTTCGATATGTGTCGCAGACAGCTATGTCTAAGGAAAAAGAAAGCAAGCTGCTGGGCATCGCTTTTTTTGCTCTGAACCGGTTGGGCGGAGAGTCCTACGACGACATTTTGGCGCGGGAAAACGCGGCGGGCGCTTCGCGCGATGTAAAAATTGCCGTATTGAACCGCGTCCTGAGCGAGCGAACAGAAGAGATCGCGACGATTTATCCGGGGCTGGGCGTGGGTTACTACTCAAAGGAGCTCGACGCCATACTCACGTACGGGCCGGTCGCGGATTACGGCTCGACTGTGGGCCGGTCTATCGGGGCCGACCATCCCGGGCGCGAGGTCATGGCGGAAAACGCGCCGCTGGTGCGCACCGGGAGCATGGTGCGCGGCCTGATCATGAACGCCATGGCGCCTATTGAGCACGAAGGCACCGTGATCGGCTACACGTGGGCCAACGAGCTGACCACGGACATCGAAAAAGAATATCAGAGCGCTTCGGGCATGTTCACATTCATGCTTCTCGCGTTCTTTGTGATCACCATCGCGCTCGCCGCGTACTTTTCACGGCGTTCCATCCGCGATGTCGACCGCGTTGTCGCGGGTGTTAAGGAGATGCGGTTCGACCTGTCCAAGAGGATTGGAAAGCTCGGCGGCGAGATGGGCGACGTGGCCGAGAACATCAACGCCATGGCGGAGCACATCGAAACCACATCAAAAGAGCACGACGCGCTGGTTCTCGCGGAGGCGGCCAACCGCGCGCAGCGCGATTTTCTGGCGCGCATGAGCCACGAAATCAGGACGCCCATGAACGGCGTGCTCGGCATGACCAAGCTCGCCATGCAAGCCGAGACGAGGGAGCAAACCGATGGTTACCTGCGCAAGATCCAGTCATCCGCCACGATCTTGCTCGGTATCATCAATGACATTCTCGACTTTTCACGCATAGAGGCGGGGCGGCTGGACGCCGAGCACAGGGTGTTTGATTTGCCCGAGGCCATCGATAATGTCGTCGAACTGATCCGGCCGCGCATTCAGGAGAAAGGCCTTGCGTTTGAGATCAAACTGGGCGATGAAATGCCAAAGGCGGTGGTGGGTGACAGCGTCAAGCTCTCCCAGATCATGCTCAATCTGCTCGGGAACGCGGCGAAGTTTACAAGCGAGGGTTCCATCGGGCTTTGGGTCGACTGTGTGCCCGTCAGCGCCGGGGCGTACAGGCTGGACTGCGAGGTCAGCGACACAGGCATCGGCATGAGTCAGGAACAGCTCGGCAACCTGTTCAAGCCCTTTGTGCAGGCCGACAGCTCAACCGTGAGACGCTTTGGCGGCACCGGCCTCGGGCTCTTCATCAGCAAAGCGCTTGTCGAGCTGATGGGAGGTGCCGTGAATGTCACGAGCGTGCCGGACAAAGGCAGCCGCTTTTCCTTCCACGTGATGCTTGGCGTGCCCGATGCCGATGAGCCGTGCGGTGCCGGAAGCGACTGCGAAGAGGGGCAGGAATACGAAGGCTATCGCGTTCTTCTGGCAGAAGACATCGAGATCAACCAGGAGATCGCCTGCGCCGTGCTTTCGGATTTCGGCATGACGATTGACGTCGCCTCCAACGGCGAGGAGGCGGTAGCCCGGTACATCGACAGCGAGTATGACATCATCTTCATGGACATACGTATGCCCGTGATGGACGGTTTCGAGTCCACGCGCAGGATCCGTGAAATTGAGCGCTCGCGGGGCGGAGGGCGGAGCGTCCCGATCATCGCGATGACCGCCAATGCGTTGAGCGAGGACCGAGAGGCCAGCAAAGAGGCGGGGATGAACGGACACATCGCCAAGCCGCTGGATCTGGATGAGATCAGACGGGTGCTTGCCGCGGTTGTCAAAAATAAAGCCGAGACTCGGTCTGAACGCACGGGGGAATGATAGAGATGGCGAACAAAAAAACAATGTCGATGCGGAACAAGCTCATCATCATCCTGCTCTGCGCGATGTTTTTGCCCCAACTTTTTTTGATCGTCTCCGCTTCGATCAGGTATGTCCGGCTGGGCGAAACGCTCAAAGAGAAGGCTGTGAGCGACTCCACCGAAGCGCTCAACAATTCGGCGATCGAAAATATCGAACGGCTGTCGACCAATACGGCCAACCTCGTTGCCGGCTTCTTGTACAACCGGGACGCCGACATTCGCGTTGTGGCTTCGCTTCCGCACACATGGGAGACATACCAAGCCTTTGCGCAGAGCAAGACGGGGCGCGTTTTAGCCAAAGGCGAATGGGTGATGAACGCGTCCGGCACCGAGTGGGTTAAGGCGCGCAAAGAGGATGCCGTTTCGGCCGTGCAGCGCTCGACCAACAGCGAAAATGACGACAACGACGGCTTCCATTACCGCCAGCCTGAGGCGTTCACGTACATCGACGCGCCGCTCTATGATGAGATCACGTTCGTTGACTTGAGCGGGAAAGAGACGACCAAGTTTGTCTCTCCCAACTCAACCAAGAAAAAGTATCCCATGAGCGCGGAGCTGAAGGATGTCTCAAAGCGCGAAAACACCTACGTCCGCGCGGAGACGTACTTCGAGAAACTCGATAAGCTCAGCCCGGGCGAGATCTACGTCTCGGACGTCATCGGCGCGTACGTCGGCTCCAACTACATCGGCATGTACGCCCCGGAAAAGGTCAAACAAGCCGCCGCGGACCGCGGTTATGACATCTCCTACGATCCGGAGGCACAGGCGTACGCGGGCCGTGAAAACCCCAACGGCCAGCGCTTTGAGGGCATCGTTCGCTGGGCGACACCCGTGACGGACGAAACCGGAGCAAAAATTGGCTATGTGACGTTCGCGCTCAACCACGATCACATCATGGAGATGGTCGACCACATCACGCCCATGAAGGAGCGCTATACCGAGTTGCCCAGCGCCTTTGAGGGCAACTACGCGTTCATCTGGGATTATAAGTGCCGGAGCATCGTCCACCCGCGCCACAACTCGATCGTGGGCTACGATCCCGCCACGGGCGACGCGCAAATCCCCTGGCTTGAGGCCGGCATCTATGAGGGGTGGAAGAAGAGCGGGCTTGCCAAGTGGACGGACTACGTCAAGGACATTCCGCTATTTAACGAGCAGTCGCGTTCCAAGAAGCCCGCTCCGGAGTTGACAAAGCTTGGTCTGGTGGGTCTTGACGGCCGTTATCTCAACAACGCGCCCCAGTGCACGGGCTGGATGGATTTGACGCAAAACGGCGGTTCGGGCTCGTTCTACATCCTGTGGAGCGGGCTGTACAAGCTGACGACAGCATCCGCGATCCCTTACTACACAGGGCAGTACGCGCCCAGCGAGGACAACGGCTTTTCCAAGCGCGGGTTTGGTTTCGTCACCATCGGCGCGGGCCTTGACGACTTCACGGAGCCTGCGAAGCGTACCGGAGAAGGACTTTCGTCGGCCATCGAGACCAGTACGTCGTCCGCGGTGCTGAGTTTCTCCGTCGTGACCATCGTCATCCTGGTTGTCGTGGTCATCATCGCCATCTCCATCGCGTCCTACATGACCCGCAACATCATGCGGCTGGTGGCCGGCCTCTCGCGGTTCCGGTCGGGTGAACGGCAGTTCAGGTTCAACGCGCCGGTCAAGGATGAGTTCGGTTCGCTCGCCGACTCCTTCGACGAGATGGCGGACAGCATCACCGAGAGTGTCAACGGCCCGTTGTGCATCACCGACATGAACAAGGTCATCGTGTACATGAATGAGCATGGCCTGAAAATCAGGGGCAAGACGCTGGAAGAGATCGTCGGGCGCCCCTACGCTGAGAACAGCATTTTCCCGATGAACACCCCGTATTGCCCGTATGCCGCGCTTGAGGAAAACCGCGAGGCTGAGGTTTTCTACTTTGCGCCGAAGAACGTCTACCTCAAGGGCAGCGCTAAGTACCTTTTCGACAAAGAAGGCGCCAAGTGTGGGTACATCGTCACCACCGCGGACGTCACGGAGATACAAAATGCGCGCAACAAGGCGGAGCAGGCGAGCCGGGCCAAAGGCGATTTCTTGTCCAACATGAGCCACGAGATGCGCACGCCCATGAACGCCATCATCGGCATGTCCAACATCGGAGCCACATCCGCTGACATCGAGCGCAAGGACTACTGCTTTAACAAAATACAGGACGCTTCCACGCATCTGCTGGGCGTCATTAACGACGTGCTGGACATGTCCAAGATCGAGGCGATGAAGTTCCGCCTCTCGCCCACGGAGTTCGGGTTTGAGAAAACGCTCCAGCGCGTCGTGAATGTCATCAACCTGCGTGTGGAGGAGAAGCGGCAAAATTTCCTGCTGCATGTCGATGAAAACATCCCGGAAACGCTGTATGGCGACGATCAGCGTCTGGCCCAGGTCATCACCAACCTGCTCTCCAACGCCGTCAAATTCACCGAGGAACGCGGCACCATCCAGCTCTCGGCCAAGCTTGTCAGCGAAGTTGACGGGGACTGCGAAATTGAGGTCGCCGTGCGTGACAACGGCATCGGTATCTCGCAGGAGCAGCAGGAGAGGCTGTTTTCCTCCTTTGAGCAGGCCGAGACCAACATCACCAGAAAGTTCGGCGGCACTGGCCTTGGTCTTGTCATCTCCAAGAACATCGTGGAGATGATGGGCGGCAGAATCTGGATAGAGTCGGAGCTTGGTCGAGGTTCGGTGTTCACGTTTACCATACACGCCCATCGCGTGGAGACCGCCGAGAAAAAGCCGCCGCGCCATGTTGACCTGACCAAGGTGCGCGTCCTCGTCGTTGACGACATGCCGGAAATCCTGGAATACTTCGTCCACATCTCCAAGCGCTACGAGTTTGCCTGCGACACTGCGCTCAGCGCGAAGGAAGCGTTGAATAGGCTCAACGCGGGCAGCCGTTATGACGTGTTTTTCGTGGACTGGAAAATGCCTGAGATGGACGGCCTTGAGCTTTCCCGCCGGATCAACGAGATGCTGGGCCATGAAGCCACGATCATCATGATCTCCGCGATCGAGTGGACCGAGATTGAGCCGGAGGCCAAACGGTGCGGCGTCCGCAAGTTCCTCTCAAAGCCGATCTTCCCGTCAGAAATTGAGAGCTGCATCACGCACTTCCTGGGCGAAGATTTAGCAACCCCCGCGCGCGAGGCGGAAGATGGCGTCACCGATTTTGCGGGACGCTGCGCGCTATTGGTCGAGGATGTGGACATCAACCGCGAGATCGTTCAAGCGCTGCTCGAACCGACCAACATCAAGCTGATCTCCGTGGAGAACGGCGAGGAAGCGGTCGCGAAGTTCAAGGAGCTTAACGAAGAGATCGACATCATCTTCATGGATCTGCAGATGCCCGTGATGGATGGCTTCACCGCGACGCGCGCCATACGCGCGCTGGATATTCCGCGCGCCAAGACCATCCCCATCATCGCCATGACCGCTAACGTCTTCCAGTCCGACATCGAACGGTGCATCGAGGCGGGCATGTCCGATCACATTGGCAAACCCATCGACTTTAACGAGGTGTACGCCAAGCTGAAAAAGCACTTGGGGCTCGAGCGAGAGTAAGTAAAGCGGGATGCTCGGCGCGCCGGCTGGACCCGCCATGATTCACGTAACTGGTTCGCACGATGGGACGCCTGCGCAAGCGGTCGTCCCATCGTTGTGCGTGATGACAAACCCATCGTTCGCGCCCCGGATTCGCCCTCAAAGCCAATCGGAAGCGTGAGTTTGGCTTGAAAAACTGTGGGTTCTAGCGGACCTCCGGAGCATGCGGCCAAGTCGTGAACGGGCTTTGCCGACAATCTGAGATGGGACGATCGCGCAAGCGGTCGTCCCATCGTCGTGCGTCCGGGCGGCACGAAACGCGGCGCGTCAGGATTGCTTCCCCTGGCAAGGCGGAACGCCTAAGCCGTTTCCCACGTGGACGAACCGCATGACCGCGCCTGCTTTTCGCCTGCGGCTTGAAACGGGTCCCGTCCCCGCCATGAAACGATTGTAACGTTGATCGTGCGCCGGAGGCCGCCTCTTCCGTTGCCGTCCCTCCCCGCGCGTCTTTTTGGCAAAGGGAAGCCATATCCTAGAAGGAGGGTTGGAGGGGGAGAGCGCATGAGCCGTATGCAAGCAACGCGGAGCCCGCGGGGGAAGCAGCCGATCAGGTCCGCGTTCCGGTTGCCCATCGTGGCGTGGGGTGCGCCAATTGCCGTTGCGGTTGCGCTCGTGGCGGTGACGCTTGTCGCGCTTGCGCTACCGAGCAACAAGCCAATTGAGCCGGTGACGCTGGCAACGCCGCCGCCGCCTGTGTCGCCCGTCATCGAGGAAGCCAAGGTACTCGCGACGGCCAAGGCGCGCGTCGTTTTTCCTATCGTGACGAACCTGCCCTCACGGCGCGTGCAGGATGCCGTCAACGCGCGCGTTGAGCGCGAGTTCGGGCTTCAGGATATGCTGTCTTTCGCGCGCGACATGGAGCGGGAGTCTCCGGATGGCAGCTGGGAGATCGACTTTGGCTTCAGCGCGGAAGTGATCGGGGACGTGCTGCACCTGCGGGGCCTCCGGTACACGTTCGCGGGGGGCGCGCACGGAGACACGCAGAAATGCGACGTGTACATCGACGCACGTTCGGGCGAATTCTACGCGTTCGACCAGCTCTTTCGAAACTATGAAATCGCGAACGCGGTGATCGGCGACTTTATCGCCAATGAAATGAAAAAGCACCCGGAAGAAACTTTTCCGGATGCCAATCCTCTGCCGTTGCCTTCGCTTTATACGTTTACGCCGGAGGGTGTGTGCCTTGAGTATCCGCCGTACAGAATCGCGCCGTACTCAAGCGGTTTCGTCAGCTACCTTGTGCCCAAGGAGATGCTGCTCTCCCTCATCGAGGGCTCGGGACGCTATTACCGCGCGCTGCTGGGCGTGTAGGTCATTTCTTCGGGACGACGATCTCGATGACTCTGTACTCGACTGAATGCTGCCCGGAACGTGCGAGTTTGCAGACGATGCTGCACACGCCGGTCTTGGTGACGTCAAAAGTTATGATGTCCTGGCCGGTCGCGCCCAGGAGTTTGCCGGCGGCGTGCCTGACGTCGCCCGCCTTCAGAACGGAATCGTCGCTCAGCTCGTACGACCACATGTAGCCGGTGCTGGGGTTTGAGGGCAGGCGGATTTCAACGGTTTTGCCCACGCGGGTGGAGTAGGACGTCTTCGCCGGATCGACGAAGATTTTGTAGGTCTGGGTCTTGAGGGCGTCTTCTTCCCACGCGCGCTTGTAGTTCAGCGTGATCGTGGCCGTGCCGGCCTTTTTGGGTGTAAAGACAAACGCCTGCTTCCCGGAAGCACCAGGCAGGGCGCTTTCGGGAGCGATATAATCCTCGGACTCAAGCGCCACGACGGAATCATCCGAAATGGCGGCGGTCCATGAGAAACCGGTCGTGATGTTGGAATCAAGCTCAAGCGTCAGTTCGGAGTTGAGCTTTGTGACGTTAACGCCCTCTTGGAGCGCGACGGAGCCTTTGCCCTCGGCAAGCGCGGTGGAAGCGAACGCGGTGACGAGCAACGCGGCCATGATGTACGCGATGATTTTTTTCATGTGATCCTCCCTGTTGATGATGTCCTTAGGACGCAGCGGGAGGGTTATCGGTTTCACCATGCTACATTGCATTGCGCATAAATGGAAAAATTTCCCTGATAAGCGCCGCTAGACTTTTGATCCCTTTTTTGCCGCACCGGGTTTGACGGCCCTCGGCGCGCGGGTGTCCATGAGCGCGCCCAGCTCTTCCGCGGCCTCGGAGTCCTGCGTGGCGGCGGGCGCAAGCCCGGTGACGTCGGTTGCGGAGACGACGCTGCTCACGCGTCGCGTCACCTCGTCGTCCATTTTCTTGTCGGTTGGGCCGATGGGCAGCGTGGGTTTCATCGAAAGCACATCCTTTGCAGGTTTGATGCGCTTACGATGCGTAGGCCGCGCGTGTTTTATCCGCGTGCGAGCATGTACAGCGCGGTCAGGCGCATGGTCGCCTCAACGCCCTGCGTATGCGCGCGCTCCATGCCGTGGCTCGCGTGGACGCCCGGACCGATGAGCGCGCCGCGCACGTCGTTCCCGGCTTTGAGCGCGGCGCTGACGTCGGAGCCGTAGTATGGATATATGTCCAGCGCGTAGGGGATGCCGTGCTCACGCGCCAGCGTGACCAGCCGGGTGGTCATCGCGTAGTCGTACGGTCCGGAGGAATCCTTGGCGCAAATCGACACGTCGTACTCCGTGCACGCCAGATCTTCACCGATGCACCCCATGTCAACCGCGAGCAGCTCGGAGATGCCGAACGGGATGTATGCCATGCCGTGCCCGACTTCTTCATACGCGGAGATGAGCACTTTGACGTCCCGCGCGGGTCTGGCTTTGGCGTCGACGAATGCCTTGAGCACACCGAAGAGCAGCCCTACGCTCAGCTTATCATCAAGGAAGCGCGATTTGATGAACCCCGAGGGCGTGATAACGACCTTGGGGTCGATGCAGATGTAGTCGCCCGCCGCGACGCCCAGCGCTGCCGTGTCCCCGCGTGACTTGACGATCTCGTCGAGTCGGATTTCCATCGTGCTTTCCTGACGCGCTTTGTCGTTCGCGTCAGTGTAAACGTGCGCCGCGGGGCTGGTCGAGAGGATCGTACCCGTGTAAACGCGCCCGTCGCGCGTGCGCACGCGGCAGTATTCGCCGTCAAGCGTGGACAGGATCGGCCCGCCGATGCGCGTGAACGCGAGCTTGCCGTCGGTCTTGACGGAGCGCACCATCAGCCCTAGAGTGTCCACATGCGCGCAGACGCCCAGCGCGGGGCCTCCGGACTCGCCCGCGAGCGTGATCACGCCGCCGCCTTTGCGCGTTTTCTCAAAGGGCAGTCCAAGCGCGGCGGTCTCCGCCCCGATAAGCGCCATCACGTCCTGTGTGTAGCCGCTCGGGCTGTCGGTTTGCAAGATGCGCTCGGTCAGACGCAGGACGTAGTCATTGTCGAATTTCAGCTCGTGCATGAGAGACCTCCTATCGCTATCCGCCCATCAGGTGGGAAACCAGCGTTTTGACGCCGATGCCGATCAGGATGACACCGCCCGCGATTTCGGCTTTCTGGCTGAACAGGCGGCCGAACGCGTGCCCGATATACACAGAGGCAAAACTGAGCGCAAACGTCGTCAGCGCGATGATGAGCGCCGCCAGGAAAATGTTGATCTCGAGAGCGATCAGGCTCACGCCCACGATGAGCGCGTCAATTGAAGTGGCGACCGCCTGTAAAAGGATCACGCGAAAGCCCACGGAGCGCGTCAGCTCTTCTTTCGCGGGATCGTGCTTGAGCGCTTCGTAGATCATCCGCCCGCCGATGAAGCCCAGCAGGATGAACGCCAGCCAGTGGTCGTACATCATCACCCATTTGGCGAACACGGAACCCGCGAAGTATCCGATGATGGGCATGAGCGCCTGGAAAAGCCCGAACAGGAACGCGGGCAGAAGCGCGTCGGCCAACCGGATTCTGTGCGCCGCAAGCCCGTTGGACATGCTGACTGCGCACGCGTCCATGGACAAACCGACGCCGATGAGCAAAGTTTCAATCACACCTATGCTGGGTCACCCCTTTGACGTACTGAGATCATTCGCTCCATGCGACACGCCTTTGTAGATCTCAAGGATGGGCAGGGGCAGGGCCGAGAGGGTGATCACGGTTGCCCAGCACATCGCCGGGAGGGCGACCAGCTCAAACGCGGCCGCGACGGGCGGGATGAGCGCGACCAGCAGCACGACCAGGAGCGACACGCCGAACGCCTGGAGCATGCGGCGGTTGGAGAAGATGCCGATGGTGAACAGCGACTGGTGCGTGCGGCAGTTGAACGCGTGGATGAGCTGGGAGAGCGAGAGCGTGAGGAAGGCCATGGTCTGGCCGAGTGCGTGGGAAGGGACTGATCCGCCGATGGAGACAAAGCTTCCGATGTAGTAGCCCGCGAGCGTCAGCACCGCGATCATCAGCCCCTGCAGGCCGATCTTCACGGCGAGATGCCCGGCGAAAATGCCCTCGTCGCGCGGAATGGGCTTGCGGGTCATGATGCGGCTGTCAATGGGTTCTTCGCCGAGTGCGAGCGCGGGGAACGCGTCTGTGACGACGTTGATGAGCAAGAGATGAATGGCCATGAGCGGGTTGCCCCAACCGATGAGCATGGCGGTGAACACCACCAGCACCTCGCCGAGGTTAGAGCCGAGCAGGAACTCGACTGTTTTTTTGATGTTGTCGTAAATGCCGCGCCCTTGGCGCACGGCTTCGACGATGGTGGCGAAGTTGTCGTCGGTCAAAACCATGTCGGCAGCGCCTTTGGCCACGTCGGTGCCGGTGATGCCCATGGCGCAGCCGATGTCGGCCGCCTTGAGCGCGGGCGCGTCGTTGACGCCGTCCCCGGTCATGGACACGACCTGCCCGCGGGCTTGCCACGCGCGCACAATGCGTATCTTGTCCTCGGGGCTCACGCGCGCGTATACGGAATAGCGGTGGACATTTTTCTCGAGGTCTTCCTGGCTGAGCGCTTGAAGCTCCGAACCCGACATGGACTCGTCGCCCTCGCGCAGGATGCCGATGCGCGAGGCGATGGCCGACGCGGTGACGACGTGATCCCCCGTGATCATCACGGTGCGGATGCCCGCCTTGACACACGTCGCGACGGCATCCTTCGACTCCTCGCGAGGCGGGTCAATCATGCCGATCAGCCCGATGAAGGTCAGGCCGATCTCGAGCGTCTCCGATGTCAACGGGTCGGGCAGCGCTTCAAGCTCGCGCACGGCCACGCCCAGCACGCGGAGCGCGTCGTTGGCCATGAGCAGATTGACGCGCGCGGCCTCGTTTTCGTCGGCCTCCACGCAGCGGGGAAGAAGCACGTCAAAGCCGCCCTTGACCACCGCGACAAGCCGGCCGTCCATCTCGTGCACCGTGGTCATGAGCTTTCGGTCGGAGTCAAACGGGATCTCGGCGACGCGCGGGTAACGCGCGTCGAGCGTTTCTTTGTCAACGCCATTGAGGCGGGCGTTCGCGACGATTGAGGTCTCGGTCGGGTCGCCGATGTGCTTGTCTTTGCCTTCGGAGGGGACGATGCGCCCGTCGTTGCACAGCGTGCCCATGCGAATGACGGTGAGCGCGTCCTGCGAGAGGTACCCCGCGTCGCACACGTCGCTCCCCACGGCCCAAACTTTTTGCACTGTCATGCGGTTCTGGGTGAGCGTGCCCGTTTTGTCCGAACAGATGACGGACGCGCTGCCCAGCGTCTCCACGGCGGGCAGGCGGCGCACGATGGCGTTGTGTTTGACCATGCGCTGCACGCCCAGCGCGAGCACGATGGTGACCACCGCGGTCAGCCCTTCGGGGATGGCTGCGACGGCGAGCGAAATCGCAGTCATGAACATCTCCATCAGCGGCTGGCCGCGCAGGAGGCCGACCGCGAAGATGATGACGCACACGCCGATGGCGAGAATGCCCAGCTGCTTGCCGAGTTTAGTCAGCTTTTCCTGAAGAGGCGTGGTTTCCGATCCCGCGCCTTCGAGCAGGCCCGCGATCTTGCCCATCTCGGTGCGCATGCCCGTGCCCGTCACGACCGCGCGCGCACGCCCGTATGAAGCCGCCGTACCCATGTAGACCATGTTGAGGCGGTCGCCGATGGCCGCGGTTTCAGGGACCAGAGCGAGCGCGTCCTTGTCGACGGGTACGCTTTCTCCGGTGAGCGCGGACTCCTCGCATTTCAGGCTCGCGCTCTCCACCAGCCGCGCGTCCGCGGGGATGAGATCGCCCGCCTCAAGGAGCACGATGTCGCCGGGAACGAGCAGGGCCGCGTCAATTTTTACCACGGTTCCGCCGCGCACGACCTTGGCTGTGGGCGCGCTCATGCTCTTGAGGGCGTCCAGCGCCTTTTCGGCGTTGCTCTCCTGAACCACGCCCAGCACACCGTTGAGCACCACGATCGCCACGATGATGATCGGCTCTAGGAAATCGCCGTGCCCCTCGATCACCGCCATCACAAACGAGATCGCCGCGGCGATCAGCAGGATGATGACCATGAAATCCATCAGCTGGAGCAGAAACTTTTGAAAAAAATTCAGATGTTTCTTCCCCTTGAGCGTGTTTGGGCCCACCTCGGCGAGCAGCTGTTCCGCGCGTTCGCGGGTCAGTCCCGATTCAGCCGATGTACCGAGCGATGTGAGCAGCCCCTTTAAGTCCATGTGTGCCAGCCTCCTTTGTGCGAAAGGAAGCGCCGGTGGTTTGCCTCCAGCGCTTGCTCAAAGGGGTTCTGATCCCTTTGATTCTAGTCACTCCGCGTTCTTAAATGTCTTCCAAATCGTAGCCGAGGTATGTGGTGAACGCTTCGCGCACGGCGGCTTCGACCGCACCTTCGGTGACGCTGACGTGGTGGCGGTATCCGCCCTGGCCAAGGTTGTAAAGCTTCTTTTGCAGGCCCTCGATTCGCGCCACGCCCCCGCACCCGAAAAACGCGGGCTCAATGACGTCGTCGGTGAACTCGCCCGTGCCCGTGAAAAACGTCAGCTTGCCGTCGAAGGTCTTGGCGCTCGCGTACGTCATGCCGAACCGGCGGATGCGCCCCACGTTCGCGCCCCAGCCGCAGCCCTCGCCGTAGGATTTCGCGAACATCTTGTGATCGATGACCTCGCCCGAGCCGATCATGTACTGCGCGGCGACCGGTCCGCAATGAAAGAGGATGCACTTGTCGGGATCGTCGCCGTAATTGTTGTTCCAGTCAAGGCAGATGGCGGGCTTCCCGCTCGCGAGCTTGAGCGCCTGCATGGCGACGGCGTTGAGCACGTCGACCTCGCACGCGGCGGCCAATCCGGTGTCGTTGAGGTAGGAAAGGAGCACGCAGGGGGAGACGCCGTAAAGCTGTTCAAGCTCGTTCCAGCACCGGAGCGCGAGGCAGTCGAGCTTGTAGTCGCGCGTTATGTCGTCCAAAGCGACGCTGACGCGCGCGAGCATGAGCGTTTTGTGCGCCGGGCAGCGTGAAAAATCGGTGTACGCTTTCAGAGACGCGGCGCGGTCTTTCACGCGCGCGTTGTCCTCGGTCAGGCCGCGCAGGCGGAGGTCGATCTCGGTCAAATCAAGCGCCTCCACGGTGATGCCGTTTCGCTGGAGGGTAAGCTCGTCATAGCGCACGGTCTTAAACGCGGTGGTGCGCGCGCCCACAGCGCCTACGGTGAGACGCTTCATGCCGGACGCCACGCGACACACCGCCGCGAAGTCGCGGATTTGCGCGGAAAACGCTTCGCTCCCCGGGTGCGCGACGTGCGGCGGAAAGATTGTATACGCGAGGCGGTACTGATAGAACACGTCCATGATGGAGAACTTGCCGCAAAAGCCGTCGCGGCGCGAATCGAAGTCCATCTTCCCAATCTCGTCGGGGTACGCCTGAATGAGGATGGGCGTCCCGCAGTCGCGCAGCGCGGCGATCGCGCCGTTTTCATCGCCAAAGTTGGGCAGGCAGAGGATCACACCGTCGTAGCGGCCGCGGTTCTCAGCAAGGAACGCCGCGTACGCGCGCCCCTCCTCGGCGGTCTCCACAGCGCCGTAGCGCGTGAGGC
This sequence comes from Eubacteriales bacterium, assembly GCA_031548365.1. Lineage (GTDB taxonomy): Bacteria > Bacillota > Clostridia > Christensenellales > UBA1750 > JAVBRD01. Next base: position 50,768 of record JAVBRD010000019.1, on the reverse strand, counting down.
TTTCAGGCGCGAGCATCGCGGTGTGGCCCGCCGCCTCAACAGCCTGCGTCATCTCGCGGCGTGCGGACGCGATCAGCCGTTCTGGAAAAAACCCGCGATTGCCAAAGTACAGCGCAAAATTCATGAAAACCCCTCCGTCACTTGCGTTTGAGGAACGTGTCGACGTCCCCTTGCCGTATGTCGATGCCGTCTTGCACCGAACCGGATCTCTTGTAAAGGATTGCGCTAAAGAGTGCGCCCTCACCTCCGCCGGAGCTGCACTGGAGCGCGTAGCCGCCCTCAATGTCGATGTGCCGGCCATACAGTCCCGACAGATTGTCTACGCCGATGAACGCCTCGATGTCGGCCATCGTGAGCGCGCCGCCTTTTTTGGCCAGCTCGCGAACGCCGTCAAGCGTCAGGATGCGCGCGTTTTGGACGGGCGCGCTGTCAAGGGCCGCGACGCGTGGAGGGAACAGCCCGGCGAACATCGCCTCTATCTGCCGGTAAAGCGCGCGTGTGTCCTCGGGCGAGCGAAAGCCGACGATGACAAAGCTTTCGCGAAGCTTGATCAGGATGTAGGGCGGCGCGTCTATGCGCGCGTACACGCGGCCCCGCCCCAGGTCTTTGGAGGAGAACTGGCCCTTGAGCGCGCCCATTACGTCGCCGCCGTTTGTGCGCGAGAGCGCGGGCAGGCTGTCCAGCCACATCACCGCGGAGATGTCGTCCCTTTGGATGGTCGTGCCGAACGCGCAGTCGATCACGACGGCATCGCCCTCCACGCGCGCGACCGGCTCAAGCGTGGTCGCAAAAAGGAGCGAACCCACCAAACCCATGATGAGCAGCGCGGGAATGAGTGCGGCGACCAGCGTGAGTGCGGTGCTCTTCTTTGAGCGGGCGTTCGTGTCGTAGCGCTGAACGAAGATAACAACGCAGATGATGGAGGCGATGAAAATCGGAATCCAGATGTACAGCGCAAGCTCAAAGCCAGCCCAGAACAGCCCTCCGACCGCGATCCAGCCCAGGCCGGTCGATGTGCAGGTGTTGCCCACCACGCGCGCGATGGCGTCCAGGTTCATGTTCGCGAGCTCTGTTTGGCTCGCCGTGTTGACGCCCGCGATGAGGCGGATCTTCTTCTTTTCGCGGATGAGCCAACCGAGGAAGACGGAAAAAATGCCGACCATCGTAAAGATGATGCACAGGAACATGGGCTCTCACCTCGCTTCTGCCCGGTTTCCAACCCGTCTCTAGGATGTGTAGTAGCGAACCGAAGCTTCCCTCGCGCGCAGATAGTCGATATATTTCGCCTGATACGCCTGCGCGTGCTGTGAGGGAGCGACGGGCTCCCGCTCGCGCACAAAGAGCCGCGCGGCTTCCTCCATGCCCGAGAGTTCGCCGGTCGCAACACCCGCGAGCATGGCCGCGCCCGCGGCGCCGGCCTCGACAACGTCGAGCGGGATGACGCCGCCGCCGTAGATGTCGGCCTTGATGGACAACCACTCGCGCGAGCGCGCGCCCCCGCCTGCCGCGCGGATCTCGCGGATGGGGACGCCGTTTTCCTTGAGTTTTTCAATGTTGTACCGCATCTCGAACGCCGCGCCCTCCATGAGCGCGCGGTAGAACTCGGCCATGCCTGTGCTCAGGGAGAGACCGTATGCCGTGCCGCGCGCCTCGCCCACCATGTCCGGGGTTGCGCTCCCGGCGAAGTGAGGCACGATCATCAGGCTCGTCGGTCCTTCGGGCATCTGGCGGTTGAGGATGTCGTACACGCTCTCGCCCGAGGATGCGGCAAGCGCGCGCGCTTCCCCGCAGAACGCGTCGCGGTACCACTTGAGCAGCGCGCCGGAAGTAAAGGAAAACGCGTAGGTCACGTACAGCCCGGAGATGGCGTGCGGGACGCACGAGTAATTCTTTTCCAAAAAATCAGGGGTGAGGATGGGGTGGGAAAACGCGGGCGTTATGCAGCCCACACTCCCCGTGCCGTCTACCGCGACGCCCTCCGATACCACGCCCGCGCCCACCGCCGCGCACACCTGATCATGCCCGCCCGTGACGATCATCATGCCTTCGGGCAGACCGAGCTCCGCCGCGACGTCCGTCTTGATGCGAGCGACCGGGGTGCCCGATGGCACAGGGGCTGAAAAGCGGTCGGCGCTCAGTCCGCACGCGGCCAGGAGTTCGGGTGAGAAGCGCTTTCCCCGCACGTCAAACGCCATGGTGCGCGAAGCGAGCGAGTGGTCGATGGCAAACGCGCCTGTCAGGCGGTAAATCACGAAGTCCTCGATGAGCAGGAATTTGCGCGCGCGGGCGAAAACGTCCGGCGATGTTGCTTTTAAGTGGGCGAGCTTGGGCAGGGAGAACATGGGGTGAGGGTTGACGCCCGCCGTTCGCATGATGAAATCGCGCCCGAGGACGCGCGAAAGCTCCGCGCACTCCTGTGTGCCGCCGGGATGCGTGTACAGCAGCGTGGGCGCGAGCACTTCGCCTTGATTGCCGATGGGCACGAAGCTCTCCCCAAATGATGAAATGGAGAGCGCGGATATCTTTTCGCGCCCGCCCGCTGCGGCGCGGGACAAAACCAAACGCACGGCGTCCCAGATGCGGTCGCCGTGCACGGAGTGGACGTCTTCGCGCGGATATTCCGTGAATGCCTCGGCCACAGCCAAACCGTCCGTTGTGAACACAACGGCCTTCACGCCGGTGGAGCCGACATCAAGCCCGAGCAGCGCCATGGCGATTCCTCCTGAGGGATGACTTTATGTGTACCACATGTCGAGGTACGCCTCCACCATGTCCGCCATCGCCGTAAAGACGATGTCCTGGCGGTAGAGCGCGGTGAAGTGGGAAAGCGCGGTCCGCTCGCCCGTGAGGCACTTGGGGGTGAGGAAACCTTTTTCCACAAGGCCGCGCACCGCGCTTTCCCCGGCGACCCTGCACGCGTTTTCCACCATGGCGCAGAAGAGCCCGGGAGAGGAATCGCGCTCAAGCGCGGTCCAGATGTTGACCTTGCAAACGCCGTCGGCGAAAAGCGCGCGCACTTGCTCATTGGTCACGGAAGACGTGCCGTGCAAGACGATCTTCGGCCCGATTTTCGCCTTGATTTTACGCGCGAGATCGCCGTGGTACTGCAGGTCCTTTCCCGCGGCGCGGTGTTCGGTGCCCAGATTGGCGACGATCATGTCCGCGCCCGTACGCCGGATATAGTCCTCGGCCTTTTCAGGCGATGTCAGGTCGTTGTGCGCGCCGCCCGTCGCATCCACGATCTCGTCGCACGCGCCCTCGACCACAAGGTTGCCCCCAGTGCGCCCGACAAACGCCGCGGTCTTGGCGATGTTCTCTTCGAGCGGAAGCGCGGAGGCGTCGTACATGACCGACGAGTACGCCGAAAGGTCGCCGGACAAAAGCTCGGCGTCCAGATCATGCTGGAGATGGTCGAGGTGAAGCATGACGTTCAGGTCGTCAAACGGGCCGCCCGGTTCGCACAGCGTCTGCGCGTCGCGCGTGAAGAGCTTAAGCCCGATGTCCCAGCGGCGCGTGTGCGTGTAGTTGGGCGCTTGGCTCCGGTGCTCGTAGCGGCAGGTCATCGCAAGGGTGATGGGCAGACCCTTGACGCCGCGCTTCTTCGCGAACCGGCGCGCCGCCTCGAGGATGGCCTCCGTGGTCGTCAGGTTTTCGCTGCAAACACAGGGCAGAACCCAGCCGCGTGACGCCGCGTCCGCGTAAATACCGCGAACATCATCGGCGCGCGTGATGATGGGCATAACAATCAAACCGCCTTTCCATGGGCTGTCGACATGCGCAATATACCACAAAATGGCGTGCTTCGTCCACAGCGGGGGAACAAAAACCCCTCCGCATGACGGAGGGGCTCAGCAGAATGCCAGCTCCTATCGCTTTTTCGCGCTTGAAAAACCCCGAAAAGACGGTTGTCTGCTGATTGACGCAAGAACCCGCTGGCCCTTCCGCCCGACGGGGGAGCCGCGATGGCGCACCAATTCCCGCCAAAACGAATGGCGGGGATTCTTTCGAATCCCCGTGTGAAACGTTGCCCTGTTGAAAAATAGTCGGGGACTGAAAAATGAGGACACGTGAAAGTGAAGAATAGAAGGACACTCAAGGCAACGCCCATATACTAGCAAACTATTCCTCATAATGCAAGCGATTCCCCAATAAAAAACATTATTTTGACATTAATCGCGATGATTATGCCGGCTCCGCCACCGTCCGGTTGCACCCACCCGCCTTAGCCGCCAGCATGCTCTGTCCCGCCCGCTTGACGATAGAAAGCTGCGTGTCGCCCGCGCGTGCCTTGGCGATGCCGATGCTCACGGTGACGCCCACGTCAAAGCGGAACTTGAGCTCGCAAACGCTCGCGCGGATGCGGTCGGCCACATGAACGGCGTCCGCGGGAGTGCAAACCGGCAGGAGAACCACGAACGCATCGCCGGCACCGCGCGCCAAAACGTCATACTCGCGCAGTCTGCCGGCGGCGGTGCGGGCGACGGAGGAGAGCACGTCGTCGCCAAACCCGCGCCCCCGGGCTTCGCTGACGGCACCCAATTGGTCGATCTCGATTACCATCACGCAAAGCGGGTAGCCGGATTCCTCAAAAGTCTTCAGCTCCAGCTCAAGCGTGCGGTTCAGGTGTGTGAGGTTGAACACGCCCGTGAGCGGATCGCGCACGCTCGCGGCCTCAAGCTTTCTCTCCCCCTCTTTGATATCGGCGCGCAGCCGGAGAATGCGCTTATGACCGGCCTCGTACGCGCGTACGACGCTCGCGGCGAGAAATGAGAAAAGCGCGAACCCGATGACAGTCGACGCGGATGATTGGGCCATGTCGAGAACAGCGCCCTCAGGCGGCCCTGTGAGCAGGGTGGGCACAATGCTTGCCGCGAGCGCGGCGGCGACCTCAAGCGCGGCAAGGAAATAGCGAACAGGCTCGCCAAACATCACAATCAACGCGAGAGTCGCGGTGGCGAACGAAATCCATGACGGAACGCTGCCTCCCCACAGGCGCAGCGCGGGCAGGTACGCGCACGCGAAGAACACTGCGAGCGCTTTTACGCAGAGGAGCTTCATGTCTCGACGCGCGAACACGCAGATCAAACAGATCAACGCACACAAGCTGTGCGCGATCAGCCGGTGAGGGGTCAGGCTGTGCGTGGCTATATCGAACGTCAAGTGCGCGAACGTGAGCGCACCGACCGTGATGAGCACAACCCAAAGCACGCGCTGGTTTAGCGGCGCGTCCTCTTCGGCTTGCGGTAAAAATCCGGTTATGAAACCCAAGCACAGCCCCCCTTGGCTGATAATAATCCTCGCGGCGCGCATAAACCCGAGCAACACCAATACCAGCGCGGGTGATTGGCGCTTTTGCGCGCTGCGGCGTTACGCTTCAGATGGCCTCCGGCTGGAAGCATGCCCGCGGCAGCGCACGGATGCTTCGGCATGGCTTTGGCGGCCCATCGCGGTCGCCGGTCAGCCGCACCGCGCAAAAAAGGTTGCGCGCTTGCCTAGCTTTACAGTTGACCGACGAAACAAGAATGGCGTCTGACCCGTCAGACGCCAAATTTGCTCAACACAGTTTTATTCCTGAACGGGCGCGTTCACGGGGCACACGTCGGCGCAGGCGCCGCACTCGATGCACTCTTCGGGATTGATGACATGCTTTTCGCTTTTTTCGGAAATGCAGCTGACCGGGCACTCGTCCTTGCAAGCTCCGCAGTTGATGCATTCGTCGGTGATCTTGTAAGCCATGATGACACCTCACTTCTTGATGGCTGATATTATATCACAATCAAGTCAAAACGCAAGCGTTCGTTCGCGTGCGCGCGTCATCCGACGTGGAGTATCGCCACCGCCAAGGAGAAATACACCAAGAGCGCGAGCACATCCACGATCGTGGTGATCAGAGGGGAAGCCATGAGCGCGGGATCGACGCGGACAAGCCGCGCGAGCATGGGCAGCATGCACCCGATGAGCTTGGCCGCGATAACCGTGATCATAAGCGCAAGCGACATCACCGCCGCGACCGGCGCGCTCACTCCGGATGAAAAGACCAGCAGCCGCGCGAAGTTGACCGCCGCGAGAACCGAGGCACACAGCAAAGAGACCCGCAGCTCTTTGTAGAGGACCCGCGCGAAATCGGAAAGCTGTATCTCGCCCAGCGCCATGCCGCGGATGATGAGCGTGGCGGACTGCGAACCCGCGTTGCCGCCCGAGTCCATGAGCACGGGAATAAAGGAAGCGAGCACCAAAACGTGGGAGATCACGTTTTCAAACCGCGTGATGGTCAGGCCGGACAGCGTCCCCGACACCATGAGAATGAGCAGCCAGACCACGCGGTTTTTGGCCAGCGCAAGCACGCCCGTGCGCAGATACGTGTCCTCGCTGGGGGAGAGCGCGGCCATCTTTTCAATGTCCTCGGTGTTTTCTTCCTCGATGACGTCCATGAGGTCGTCGACTGTGATGATGCCCACCAGCCGTTCCTCGTTGTCCACCACGGGCACGGCGAGAAGATCGTACTTGCGCGCCATGTCGGCGACCTGCTCCTGATCGTCCATCGTGTGCGCGGGCGTGACATCGTCCATCAGGTCTCCCACGAGCGCCGCGTCGGGCGAAACGAGCAAACTGTGGAGCGCCACCGCACCCAAAAGCTTCCTGCGCTCGTCAATGACGTAGCACGTGTATACCGTCTCTTTGTCCACACCCGTTTTGCGGATGATGTCGATCGCACTGCCCGCTGAAGTCGACGCGGGAAGCTCGACAAACTCGATGGTCATTTTGCTCCCCGCGGAGTTCTCGGGGTAGCGCAGAAATTGGTTGATCAGTCTCCGCGTACCTTCGTCGGTGTTTTTGAGCACTTTTTTGACAACATTGGCGGGCACCTCCTCAAGGAAGTCCACCGTGTCGTCCAGGAAGAGCCCGTCCACCAGCGTGCGCACCTCGCGGTCCGTGATGCTCTCCACGATGTGCTGTTGCTGGTCGGTGCTCATGTAGCTGAACACGTCCACAGCAAGATCCTTTGGCAGGATACGGAAAACGACAAGCGCGCGCTCTTTTTCGAGGTTTTCGAAGAATTCCGCGATGTCCACCGCGTTCATTTCGCTCAGACGGTTCCGAAGCTCCGCCATACGGCCCTGCTCCATAAGTTCCAAAAGCTCAAAAAGCTGCTCCATGCCTTCCACCTCGCTTCTTTATTGAACGCCCTGTTTGTGCCCGTTTTTGGGCACAAAAAGACGTTCCGCCAGCAAAGCCCCCGTGGTTGCCCAACGAGTTCTGTTTGTGGAACTGACAGACGCAGCGCTGTTGACTAATTATCCGCGCGATACTCGCGGCCCTTTCACACAGAACGGACGCAATCGCGGAACATCGTCACTCGCGCATCTTCGACTGTCTGCGTCCATTCCCTGGCACCTCCCATATCCTCAGTTTCTATTCGCAGTATACACCGCCGCTGGCGCGCGGGCAACCCTTGCGCGTGATTTCGCGGCTCCGAAACGTTGTGAAACATTAAAACACGCGCGGCCAAAGGCGGCCGCGCGTCAACGCGTTGAAAGCCGGGTCCTGTGCCCTGCATTCCAACTTTTATGGATTCGTAATACATCGAGAGAAAGCGGAGAGGTTTGCCGTCACGCAAAGCGGTCACTAAATCGGTTTCGCGCCCGCGAGCAGCACGCGCTCGGCCTCGGCGCACCACAGCCCATTGTTTGCGGCGACGATGTCCGCCAGGTTCTGCATGAGCGGGTCGGTTTTGCCAAGCTCGGCCATATCGTCAATGGCGGTAAGCGGCATGGAAATGCCTGTGTAGACGAGCTTCTTTCCACCGGGGATCTTGGGCAGGCTGAGCGTTGTGGGCACGACCGCGTCAAGGCCGCCTATGTGAGTGATCATGCCTGCCGGGTCTATTTTGCCCGAGCCCATCATGGCGATGGCTTCTTTCAGGTCGTCGATGTTCCCGCCTGAAGTACCCACGATGTGCGTGGAGGAATAGTGCACGTTGTAGAAGTTGAAACGCGCGGAGAAGGCGGGGTCGGTGGGGCCGGCAAAGAAGTTCAGGCACCCGTCGCGGCCCAGGATGCGGTCGCCTTGCTCGACGACGGCGGTTACGGGCGCGTAGACGAACACGTCGTCGAACCCATCCCCGCCGGAGAGATCCAGGAGCGCTTGGGTGGGATCGTCCAGCTTGCCCGTGTTGACGTATACGAGCTGAACGCCGTTCTCCTTGGCTTTATCGACGGTATAGATCATGGCCGCGCGGTCAAGCCGCGTCTGATCGATGTCGGTGACGACCAGCAGCCCCGGTTTTACGGGCGCGTTGATCGCGTAGTCGATCGCGCCCAGGCCCATGGGGCCAACGCCCGCCAGGATGGCGGTTTTCCCGCCTGGAACGATGCCCATGCGGTGGTGATAGATGCCGTTGGTGGTGTGATAGGTCGCGTGATATGCGCCGATGATGCAGCTCATGGGCTCGGCAAGCGAGCCGTAAAAAAACGCGTCGCCATCGTAGGGCAAGAGGCAGCCCAGTTCCATGACCTCGTGCGGGAGGATGATGTAGGTCGCGTCGCCCCCGCAGTAACGGTAGGAGTAGCCGGGCGCGTCCAGTTTACCCATGTAGTTGAGCGCGGGCTGGATGGTGAAGCGCTCGCCCGCGCGGAAGCTGCCCAGCCATTTTTCGCCCACCTCAACGATCTCACCGCACAGCTCGTGGCCGATCATGGTGGGATTCTCCGCGATATCGTTGGGCACGCGCTTGTGGTCAGCTCCCTGAATCGCGGCCTTGTAGCTCGACATGCAGATGCTGTCGGACACAACGCGCGCCAGGATCTCGTCGTCTTTGATCGGCGGAAGCTCAAACTCCTCGAGCCGAAGGTCGTTCTTGCCGTATATGCGCACCGCTTTTGTTTTCATGCTCTCACCCCATATGATTCTATTCTGCCCGGGCGGGCGTCATCCGATAAAACACAAATACCGCTGGATCGCCGCATCCCAGAACGCCCAGTCGTGCACGCCGTCATACTCTTCGTAAACATAGGAGAAGGGGTTGCCGGGAAGCGACGCGAAAAAATCGCTCGCTGCGCGGTTTTCCCCGGCCAGCCCGTCCTGCGCGCCGCAAGTGTGGTAGACGCGCGGGAGGCGCGCGCCGCTCCTGACCGCCTGGTTTGCCAGAAAAAACGCGTCGCTTTGCGTGCCCTTGATGGGGCAGCCTTCCCCGAAAACCAGTTCAAACTCGGCGAACTTGCCCGGGTTTTTCTGCCGGATCGCCTCAAAGTCGCGCGCGGAATAGATCGCGGCCGAGAAAACGCCGATGGCCGCGTAACGCTCGGGGTTTGTAAGTCCGATGCGCAGCGCGCCGCCCCCGCCCATCGACAGCCCGGCGACGTAATTGTCCTCGGGCCGTTTGGAGAGCGCGGGGAAGAAGGAGCGCATGATTTCAGGCACTTCCTCGGCGATGTGTGTGTAATATCTGTTGCCGTAGGCCATGTCCGCGTAGCACGACAGGTGCGCGTCGGGCATGATAACCGCGAGGTTTCTCGCCGCCGCGTACCGCTCGATGGACGTGTAGCGCGTCCAGGCGGTGTGGTTGTCGGTCATGCCGTGCAAAAGCAGGAGCGTGCGAAATCCGTTCTCGGGCGGCGCGCTCTCAGGCAGGAGCACGGTGGCGGACGCGCACATGTGGAGGGTGTTGGAGAAGAAACGAACGGTGATGAGCGCCATCACTTCGCCCCCTTTCCGGCGTTCGCGGCGATGGGCAGCCAGGAGAGCACGGTCTGGATCTTGTCGTCCCACCGGTCCCACGTGTGGCCGCCCGCGCTCTCTTCGTAGCGCAGATCATATCCGAGTTTGTTAAGGTGCGCGCGCATGCGGATGTTGTCCTGATACAGGAAGTCCTCAAGCCCGCACCACATGTAGAGCTTTGTTTTTTCAGCGCCCGATTTGGCCAGCTTCTCCGCGAGCGCGAACAGGTCGTCATCCGAGCCTTTCAGGCGATCGAGCTGAGGGAAGATCGTGTCCCAATACGCGTCGTGTTTGTCGCCCATGATGCGGCACACGTCCATCGCGCCGGAGAGCGAAGCCGCGGCGCAAAACTTGGCATGCGCGCGAAGGCCGATTTTCATGGCGCCGTACCCGCCCATGGACAGTCCGGCCACAAAGCGGTCCTCGCGTTTGGGCGAGAGTGGAAACATGCGCTCGCACGCGGCCGGGAGCTCGCACGAAATGTATTCATAATAGCGGTTGCCTTTTTGCATGTCGGTGTACCATCCAAGGTGCGTGGACGGCATGACGACCGCGAGGTTTTTATCCGCGGCGTACCGCTCAATGGACGTCCGCCTCTGCCAGATCGTGTGATCGTCCGACATTCCGTGCAAAAGATAAAGTGTGGGGTAAGGCCCCGCCTTGCTCGCGCCTTTCATGCCGATCTGGGTTGGTGATGCCTGCGGGAGCACCACGTCCACCTCCACGGCGAGGCGCAGCGCATCGGATTTCATGTTAACGTGCAGAAGCGCCATGCGATCCCTCCTGTTTTTGACCATTATAACACAAATCCCGTAAAACAAGCAGGGCGGCAATGCCGTTTTGGCGGCGTGCCTCCCTGGTCGATGGCATTTATAATACCTTAATGGCGTGGGGCCTGCGCGGAGCGCTAGAGCGTATTGCTCAGCTTGAGGAAGTGCTCGACGACGACCGGGTCGAAGTGTTTTCCGCTGTTCATGGATATTTCCGCGATGATGCGCTCGCGCGAGTAGCGGGAGCGGAAGTTGCGGTCGGAGATCATGGCGTCGTACGCGTCTGCGAGGCAGATGATGCGCGCGATGAGCGGGATGCGCTCACCGGCGAGGCCGTCCGGATAGCCCGAGCCATCGTAGTGCTCGTGGTGATGGCGAACGATTTCGCCCAAGCCGTCCAGCCCGCTTATCTTAGAGATGATGTTGGCCCCTGTGATCACGTGCTCTTTCATCTGCCGGTACTCATCGGGGGAGTACGCGTGCGTGGCGAGAAGCACGCTGTCCGGCACGCCGATCTTGCCCACGTCGTGCAAGAGGCAAGCCATCTCCAGTTGTTCGGCGTCCTCGGACGAAAGCCGCATGCTGTCCGCGAGACGGAGCGCGAGCTCGGTCACGCGCCATGTGTGGCCGTTTGTGAACGCGTCGCGCGCCTCGACCGCGGTTGAGAGCGCGTCGATGGTCTCGCGAAGCGTTGTTTTGAGATGGCGCAGGAGCGTTTCGTTTTGCTTGACGAGAGCGCGCACGTTTTCGTGGTTGTCGTAGCTCTCGATGGCCTGATACATCGCCATGGCCAACTCGTCGGGATCCCACGGCTTTACGACCAGACGAAAAAGCGGCACCTTGGAGAGGGTCCGCGCGATGCTCTCCGCCGAGCAGTCGCCCATCACCATGATTTTGTTGGTGTGCTTCGAGCGCATGTCGATCCGCTCGAGCAAGTCGTCGCCCGACATGTCCTCTAGATGCATCTCACTGATCACGACGGGGACGTCCGTTCCATCATCAAGCAGACGTTCGTATGCGTCGAGCGCATGGTCCCCGCGTCCGTACGCCAGAATGTCATGTGTTGCGCCAAAGAGGGTGCAAAGCAGCGACCTGAGCAGCTCAAGGTCTGCCAAGTGGCTGTCAGCGCAAATAATCGTGGGTTTCATTCATTCGCTCCTTGCGCGCGCATGATCGCGTGTGTGCTAAGAAAGTATATCGCCGCACGCGCCCGAGGTCAAGCGGCGCGGCGATATTGTTTGACGATCCGCATGGAAACGGCGGACGGCGAGGCGGGACGCATGGGATGCCTTAACCGGCCTCGCTCCGCCGTCCCGCCGCATTTGGCCTAGATGGGCGTGATTTCCAGCACGCCCTGTTCCGCGCCGTCGAGACGGATTTCAAGCGCGCCGCTGAACGCGTAACCCACGTTCACGGGTTGGCCGTTCCAAGTCGCGGCGTACAGTCTCCCGGCAGGCATGCACGCGAGAATGACGGGCGCGTGCGCGCCGTAGTGTTTTAGCTCCGCGGTCAGGGAGAAGTCGTCCGGGCAGTTCTTAAACGAGAGGACGCGCGTTCGGAGGCCGACCGTGAGGCGGAATGGCTGATAGTACGTCGAGTACCAGTCGCACACCGGGGAGCTGAGGCCGCTGAAGTGATGCCATCCCGCGCCGCGTCCGCCTTCCACCATGAAATGCTCAAAGCACAGGTAGGACTCGTCCGCCTCCGCCGCCCACACGTCCAGGCCGCGCTTGGCGATGCGTTCCGCGCCGCGCGCGTCCCCGTCGTCGAGCAGTCCCTTAAAGAAAAACCACTGGTGGGGCATCCACACCGCGCCGTTCCAATAGCCGTCCCGCGTGTAGTATGCGGCGGTCGTGTCCACGGTCGTCAGGCCTACGGGGGTGAGCAGCCGCGGCGAGAGCAGCGTCTGACGCATGCGCTCGTTTTGTTCTTTCGTGACCGCGCCCACCACCATGGGATAAAGCCCGTCCAGACCCATGTTGTGGTTCTGGCCGGATGGCTCGTGGCGCAGAAGCCCCGTGACGCTCCCCGTCTCGTCATGCAGCACGTAGCCGAAGAAACCCGCGTCTTCGTCCCACGCGTGCGTTTGCATCGCGGCTGCGAACGCTTCGCGGTCGGCTCTGTACACATCCTGATCGCCCGACACGCCCAGCGCATCCGCCATCATCTCAAGCGCGCGCGACGCGATGATGGCGTGGCAGGTGTTGACCATGGGCGCGGTGCGTTTGGACAGGCCCAGCTGGTGAACCGTCTTTTGCGGCGCGTAGTCGTCCCAGCCGCCGGAGTTATAAAAATAGTCCCACGAGCGCAAAAGCCCGGAGGGCATGCGCATGGTGGAGCCGCCGGCCTTGCCGGTGTAGAAGTCGTAGTACTGCTTCATGCGCGGGTATAGGAAGGCCATGGCGTCCTTGCCCAGCCCCCGGTTCATCAGCTCGATGGCCAACGCGAACTGCGTGGGCACCATGCTCCCGTGGTGGATGAACGCGCAGTGCTCGTCGCCTACAGGCGTCAGGTATGTTTGGAGGCACTCGAGCGCGCGCCTTAAATCGTATTGCAAAAGTCCGAGACCCAGCATGCCCGAGTCCCAGGTGTAAAGGCAGTCCCACCAGCGCCCTGGCGTGTTGTGCTTGATGAAGGTTCGGCGCGTGTAGACAGGGTAGACCACGTTAGTCAGCACGGTGGCCGCCATCAGCCGCTGGGAGAAGGCGTAGGGATCGTCAGAGCGAGATAGAAGCGCGGCGCGCGTTCGCGCTTGCTCCATGTGGGCGGCACAGCCGGCGTCGCTCATGCTCCCGAATGCGGCCAGCGCGGCGGATACCGCGGCCGGGTCGCCGGCGGCGATCACGCCGTAGATCGTGCGCGTCTCGCCCGATTTGAGCGCGTAGGGCCGCATGAAGATGTTGTCGTAGCAACCCCTACCGTCCCCGGTCAGCACCTTGGAGACATGGTTGTGCGCCATGAAGCGGAAATAATCATCCAGTTCGCTTGTCAGCACGCGGCGGATCTGCGCGCTTTGCGCCCGGAAAAGCACGCCGTAGCGCGCGGGGACACCCTGGTAGTCAAGCGCGAAACCCGAATCGCCGAACTCCTCGGTCTCGGGGCGCAGGTTTGGGTCGTTCGCCTCAAAGCGGATGGCGGATGCGTCTGTGCTTTCGCAGACCATGACGGCCCCGATCTGCGCGGCCGTTCCGGTGCCGACGACCTCGACGACATGCGCGCCCTTCGAAAGCGCGCCGACGCCAACCGAGCACACGCTAAACTCAGCGCAGCCGATTACGACCGCGCCTTTCCTGCACCCGTCGACGATAACGTCAAACGCCGCGTGCGAGGACGCCCTCGCGTACAGGCAAACAGATGCGTCCGCGAGCGTGGCGGGGAGGATCAACTCATACGACACCCGGTCGCCCGCCTCGCCGCCGAAGCCGCATCCGATGCCCGCGCCATCAAGGAAGCCGTGCTCGCGGGCTTCCCCGCGCATCCAGCCGTCCGTGACGAGGTGATCGGAGGGGCGGGGGGTCTTGTAGGCAAACGCCCGGTAATCAAGCGCGTGCATGAGAGACGCGCTCTCGGGCAAACACGCGCGCGCAGTGCGGATGGGCGTCTTGTCGTGCGCGCGCGCGGTGGGGTGATGGATGGACGCCATCGCGTGCAGCGCGAGCGACACGGTGCGGCCTGTGTTGTTGACGAGATCGCACGCGATCAGCCGCGCTCCTTCGCCCATTTGCGCAAAGGAAATGTCGGCGTATACGCCGTCCTTCCACTCGACCTCGCAGCGGTAGCGGTAGTACGAGAGGTCGGGCGCGGCCTCCCACGGGTGCCATCCGGATTCGTAGTTGACGTTGGGCACGTCGATCTTGCGCCGGTAGAGCGCGGGAAAAATCGAGAGGTCGAACCGCGCGCCCAGCTCGTCGGCGGGGATGTGCGATATGCCCATGTAGCGCTTGGTGTACGGCCCGAACGCGGGCAGCGTCATCAGCGGGTGTTCCATATGTGTCACCTCTGTTCAGTTCAGTGAAAGGCGATGATGATGAGGCCGGATGGGTCGTCAAAGCGCGGTGCGGGCATCGCCGCACGTAGGAATCAGCGTTGGTATTTCACCAGCGCGTACCCGCGCGGCTTGCTCATCGTGAAGCGAAGCGCGCCGGAATCCAGCACGGCCGCGCACTCGCCGTTGGATATGAGCACTGTTGTGTTTGCGCCGAAAAACGTCTCGCCGAGAGCGTACGTGAAGTGAGTATCCTCGGTCAGTTCGCGGAACAACAGGAAGTAACCGCTCTTCGCATCCACCTTGACGTGGAAGCCCGTGAAGCCGGAGCCGCAGGGCGTTTGCCCGATGGGGCTCACATCAGCGGCGAAAAACGCCTCGCGGTGCGCCTTGTAACCGTCGACGACCGCGCGGAGCCGGGCGATATCCTCAGCTGGCAGGCGGCTCATCTCCATCCACACCAGCGGGTTGGCGAGCATCACGGCGGCGAATTCGTAGTCGATGTCGTACGTGGACGGCGCGAGCGGATCGCCCGCGTACAGCGCCGCGTTTCTGCGGTTGTTGAGCAGCTCGAACTGAAACTTGTACGACGGGATGTACTTCGACAGGCACCACAGGTTCTTAAGCGTGTTGTGCGGATAGTAGTTGACCCAATCGGTGTAGCGGTTTTCGACAAACAGCGTGCCGTATGGCTTTTCGTAGAAATATCCCAGGCGCTGTTCGGCCGTGATGTCCTGATTGACGAAGATTTTGCCGCCGCCCCGCTCGGTCACGGCGTCAAGGAAGCGAAGGTAGCGTTTCTCGCACAGCTTGTTGCGGATCTTGACGCCGTCGAGCTTGAAATACTGTACGCCGTACTTTTCCGAAAGCGCGAGGATGGTCTCGACGTCCTTTTCCCAGTTCGCGAAATCGTTTGAGGAATCGGGTGAGAACCACAGCGCCATAGTGATGCCGTTCTCGCTTGCTCTGCGGGAAACGGGCGTCAGGTCCCCAGGGAACTTTTCAAGGTTCACGTCCCAAAAGTTCGGATCGGAGGCGTAGTAGCCTTCCCATACGCCGCCGGTCGCGCGCTTGGCGTTGCTTGTCACGCCGCGCTCCCAGCCGTCGTCGATCTGCATGATGTCCACGCCGATGGCCTTGCCCGCGTCCGCCTCGCCCATCATGAAATCGTGACAGACCGCCGTATCCTGGCTGCGGTCGCCCCACGTGTTGGACATGATGAAAGATCGCCCGTCGGGGTTGCCCCTGTACTGCGCGCGGTAGAACGCGCGGTAGAGCGCGTGCATTTCGGCGGGGCGGCCCACGCCCACGGTCGAGCCGTAGAGCGGGAGCTCCTCCTCGGCGTTTACCGTGCGGTCGATGCCCGAGCCCACGAGTTGGACGCATTTGTTGCCTTCCACGATGAGGTCGCAGTTTGAACGGTTGAGCGCGCACAAGTGGGTGGGCGCGTCCTTGACGAGCATGAGGGAGACGCTTTTGAGCTTGTCCGTCAGAATGAACGCGCCGCCATCCACACGCGCGCGGCCCCTGTGATAGATGGCTTGCCCGCTTTCGCGAACCAAGTAGTCGTTGCGGTCGGTCTGGTCGAAGAACTGGGCGGCATCCAGCCAGAGGTGACCGCCCGCGAGAGGGAGCGCATCGAGCGCGTCGGGATCGCTGAAGAGCACCTTGCCCGGCTTGTCTTTGAAATAGTTGCTCTCGACACCGTTGAACGCGGCCTCATTGACGCCGTCCGCGCGCGTTCCCGCGCCGGCCGCGCCCTTGATCCACGCGCGTGAAGCGATGAAGGGCAGGCCGGGGGTTACGGCGAACTCGCGCACCAACACACCGTCCGCGTGTGCGTAAGTGATTTTGAGGAAAAGGGCGCTCTGGGAAAGGCCATGCTTGTCGGATACGCAGCAGGCGTAGCTCACATCCGCTTTGGCGATGTCGAAAGGTACGCTCAGCGTCACGGTCTCATCACCGGAGCATGCGTAAACGTGCCCGTTTTGTTTGTCCTCAAGTGCGAGGGCGGTCAATCCAAAATCGGTCATGCGCCGCTCGATTTTACCGTTGCCAATGATGACGGACGCGCCGTCCGCGCGCGCGTAGCAATCTTTGAAGACCTCGTTCATTTTATCCCCTCCCAGCGCTTCTCCGCCCGCGCGAGGAAATCTTCGGCCTGAGCGCGCGTTTTCAGGCCGCCCACGGAGAAGAACAGCTTGTTTGTGTTCAGCACGCGCTCGAACTCCTCGACGCGCGTGGGATTGCCGTGCAGGATCAGGGCCTTGCCCAGCCCGGCAATACGCTGGTAGAGCGGCATCCAATCCACGTTCTCCGCGTTGCCCGCGCCCGGCACCCACTGAACGGTATGCAAGCGGGGGATTTTGACCAGCCGTTCGAGGTGGCGGATGGCATCGGGGCCGTCCAGGTGGTATTCACCGCCCGTGAGCCGGGAAAACTCGTGCGTGATGCTGGGCACCGCGAACTCCTCGAACATCGCAGGGGAGATCATGCAGGAAAAGTCGCACTGCGGCACACCCGCGGCTTTTGTGGTGTACATGCCGTGGCGCGTGGCGCTCCCGTATGTTTTGTAGTCGAACAGCTCCGCGCACGCGTTAAAAATGTCGGTGTACGCGCGGTCGACCTGCGCGAGCGCCTCATGGACAGTTTCGGGGTCGTCGACCATGTCGGTGAGCAGGTTGATCGCCCCGTACAGCCCGACGACCGCGTCAAGCCCCGCTGTCAGCGTGGGCGCGACCAGCATCACGCGGTCCCCGAGCGTCGCTTTAAGCGTGTGATGGAACTCGCACAGCCGCGTGAACCACTTGCCATCCTTTTGAAAGGCGATCTTTGCGCCTTTGAGCGACGTGAGCGTGTGCACCGGCCAGCTGGTGTCGCCGTTGGGGCTGAGCTTGAGGTCCGCGCCCAGGAACGCCGCGAAGTCGTCCGCTCCGAAGGACAGCCCGTAGTACGCGTATCCTTCGCCGTAGAACTCACAGCTGTCCGCCCAGCGAGCGAGCGTGTCGGCCACGCCCTGAAAATCGCCGTTGAAACCCATCATGTACGTAGGGCGCGGCGCGAAATCATTCCCGTTCTTAGGCACGGTGATCGCGTAGACCGGGCGCTTGTTTTGTTCGGTCCAGTATGCGTCCCATCTTTGTTGAACTACTAAAAAATCATCACGTCCGAACACTTGTCGCTCCTCCTATTTATCGCTAATACATCAAAGAGTGCGCACCCGCGCGCAGCGTGAGTGACGGCTCGTCCAGAGACGGCGCCAGTGCTTTCGCGGCCGCGATAAACGCGTCGAAGGACGGATATCCGCTCACGCCGCCGCAGAAGACGACCCATCCCGCCACGCGCGACTCGCTGCGCAGCTCCTTGCCCTGCAGCGTGTGGCTGTAAGGTTTTAGCTCGCCCGAGCACCAGACCGCGACAAAGCCGTCCTTGCGGCGTCCAAACGCCCAGTGCGGCTCCACGCGGCTTTCATCCATGTTGTGCGCGGGCCAGAACACATGGGTGACAAAGAATGGGTAGTTGTCCGGGATGTTGTAGAGCGTGAGCAGGGTCGCGCCCTCCTGCTTTTGCGCGGGGAGAATGCCGTTTCCGTACCAGTAGCCGGGGCGGGAGTGGCCGAAATCGAACCCGTTGCCCGCGTGCGTGACGAACACGTGACAGTCGCGCGCGAGCGCCGCGTGGGAAATGTGCTGCTGTCCGCCGTTCTGCCCGGGGAGGTATGCGCCGCCGTCAGGAGCGGAAGACGGGAGCGCGAGCGATGTCAGCATATACTCGGCGGTTTTGTGGAGAACGATCTCTACGGACGCCTGTGTGTATCGCAGGTCCTGAGGCATCTTGGCGAGCGCCGGGACATCCTGCGGCGGGTGGTAATCGGAGACCGCCGCGTGCGTCAGCCAGCCGCTTGGCCATGGGAGCGCGGAGGGGTCGGCAAAGCTCAGGATGGCTTGCGCGCCGCTGCGGTGCGGATAGAGGATGTCGCGGTACACGCGTCCCTGCGGGCCGACGGACACGCCGTCAAAGCTGTGCGTCGCCATCTGGGAAAAGATGGTGTTTCCAAGCGCCGTAAACGTTTGTGCAAGGGCTTCATCACCCGAAAAATCGCGCACCAGCAGGCACGCGCCCAAAGTCAGCGGCGCGTAGGTGCTGCTCAAGAACTCGTCAAAGCCGTGCTTTACGCGCTTCTCAGCCCAACGCGCGCAGCGCTCAAGCCCGACGGCGCGCTGCTTGTGCCCCGTGCGGTGGCTCAGTAAGAAATTATTGTCCGGGTAAAGCCCGCCCGCGATCATCTGGCACGCGTGGAAGAGCAGGGCGTGGTTTTCCGAGTCAAAGCACATCGCGTCCACGGTGTCCTCGTCCATCCAGTAGCGGAAACGCAGACAAACTTCCTTGAGTCGCGCGCTGATGTGCGCGTCCAACATGCCCATTTTCTCCATGCGAAGGAGTGTTGCGAGATAGAAATCCGCGCAGTCGGGGCGCTCGTCCACCCGCTGGAGCGCATCGAGCAGGATGGCCTCGTCGCCCGCGCCCACTTGACCGAGCGCGCGGCGCGCCATGGCGTTCGTCACCGCGCGGTAGCCGGTGAGCGGGTTGGCCGCGGCTTGCTCAAGCTGCCAGCGCACCATACCGCTTGCGTCCCCTCCGATGGGTTGGGGCAAAACGACGTTTTCCAGATGCTCAAAGCGGCGTGTGAGCTGGTGGCCTGAAAAGTTGGCGTGAACCACCAGTGTGTCGGAGAAGGGCGGCACGCTCATCTCGGCGTGTCCGGCGGGCCAGTCTTTGTGCTCGCGCTCGCGCACATGCTCGGCTGTGCCTGTCGCCAGACACACGACCACGGCGCACGGAGGCGGCGCTGACGCGCGGATGCGGCCGTCGGGAGTGGAGACGAGCGACGCGAGCCACGCGCGTGCGCTGTTGACCATCGCGCGAAACGCGTCGTCTCCGGGCAAAACGACCTCAAGATCGACGGGCGGGTTGTCCAGCTCAATGCCGAACAAGTCGCGCGTGGGACGGATGCCCGCGTTCTGTTCGCGCACGAAAATGACGTTTTCTCCAGGCGAGAGGTTCATGCGCAGCTCCTGCGCGGAAGGGTACATCCCGCTGTGCTGTGCGCTTCTGCGCAGGCGCTTCCCGTTAACCCACATGTCCACAAAGCCGCTCGTCCACACGCGTCCGCGCAGGCACACCGCGCGCTTGACTTTCAGCCGCGTGACCGCCAGCGTGGACAGCTTGCTCTGCGCGAAGTAGAACGCGCTTTTTTCCACAAACGGGTTGCCCTGGTCGTCGTATAGCAGGTAGCCCGCCTTGGCAAGCGCGGCGGTGTCATTGAGATCCAGCGCGGGGGGAGCGGCCATATCGTCGTCCGCGATGGCGGCGCGCACCTCGTGATCGGGCAGGTCGAGAAAACTGGGCGTGACCTCCACCTCGGTGGCCAGCCATTCGTTAATGAAACGTCGGCGCATAACGGACACTCCTTTTCCAAGGTGACTTATTCGGGCAGTATAGCCACTCGCCAGCTTGAGCGGTAAATCGGATCCTTCGTGATCACGCGCAGCATGTGGATGGGCGTATCGACGTAGACCGAGAGGCTGACGTCGGCCAGCACCATGCGAAATGGCGCGTCGCAGGAGAACTCGAGAACGGCGGACTCGCCCCCGCAATCCACGCGGCAGCGCGCTTCGGAGAGCAATGTAAAGCGTCCGCGCGTCAGGAAGCGGTCTTCATGCCACATCTCCTGAAGAACGTCGAAGCTGTCCTCCAGCAGGAAGCCGTCGCCGCTCACGGACGCCGCGCGCACGATGGATTTGGCGTGCCTGGGGTACGCGGGGGCCGCGTCGGAGACGACCTTTGCGCCGTCGAACGAGCAGGCGGCCTCCGCGAGACGCATCTGTCCCGTGCCGTTGACCAGCTGGCTGTTCTTCGAGGTGGTGTTGTCCTCCCAGTAAAGATACCGTCCCTCGCCGAACCAGCCCACGGTGTACGGGTGGTTGCCGATGTTGGATAAAAGCGCGACGCCGTTTCTCGCGAGCTGTATGGAGTTCAGGTCCTTCTGCGCGTGAGAGACGTTGCTGGAACCGGAGCGGAAGGACATGGCGAGCGGGCCGTTTGTGAACACCGCCCAGCCGTTGTCCGGGTACCAGATCGCGCGCTTGTCGGGCGGAGGCGCCGCCTGCTTTCCCTCGCGGAAAAACGCGAGGTGCCACACGTCCGCGTGCGCCGGATTCGCGCGGGCGTAAAGCTCGGAGAGCGTGGCTTCGTCGCCGACGCGCGCGGCGTATGCGTAGCTGGATCCCGATGTTCCAAAGGAGTTGACATCGCCGAAGGAGAGCGGCGCGCCGCCCGGCGTGACCTCGAACGGGAAGCGCAGCCACTTGCGCGCCTTATCGCTCTCAAAAAACGGGTGGCGCTTGCCGGTGAAATTCTCCCAGTAGATCAAAGACATGACGAAGTAACGCGTGGCGTACCCCCAGTATCCCGTGCCCTCTTCGCACGACCCGTCCGCGTGCATGTGGTTAAAGTAGATGTCCATGCCGGCGAGCGCGCGTTTTTCAGCGAGCGCGGCGCGTTCTGATTCGTATCCGTTGG
This sequence comes from Eubacteriales bacterium, assembly GCA_031548365.1. Lineage (GTDB taxonomy): Bacteria > Bacillota > Clostridia > Christensenellales > UBA1750 > JAVBRD01. Next base: position 29,714 of record JAVBRD010000019.1, on the reverse strand, counting down.
CCTCAAGGTAGCAAGCCACGGCCAGCATGCCCCCGTTGCAAACGCAGTTCCAGTTGTTCAGCCCGATGTGCCACCAGAGCTTGACCTCGCCCGGTTCCGTGTTTTCAAGAAAGGGTGTGAGCACGCGGTTGTTGAGGGCGGCAAGACACGCGGCGTGCTCCTCGTTCGTCATCTGATCGCGTATCAGGGGAAGCGCCACCGCGAACGCCATGGCCGTCTCGCCTGTGCCAAGGTCAAAAGGCCCTGCGTCGCTCACGCCGGTTTTGTACGCCCAAAGCTCCCACGGGATGCTGTCCAAGAGAAAGCGCGCCGCTCTGCGCGCATACGCGGCTTCACCGGAGAGCGCGTATTTCACCGCGAGCGAGACGGTGGAGATTAGGAGCACGCGTGCGCGTTCAAGCGTCCAGTTGTGCAGGGTTACATCGGTTTCGGGGAAGGCTTCACCCAGCCAGCGCTCACAGTTGCGATCGAGAGTTTCTATATACTCTTTCCAAGGGGTGCGGTCAGCGTTTTGCGTAATCCTCTGAATGTCCGCCTGCAGAATGAGCATGGCAACGTCTCCTCAGCCATATGAATTTCTATACATGCAAGTCTACCACAGAACGGCCGCAAGGAAAACAGCCAAACGGGGGAGAGCGCGTAAAGTGCGCAGAAATTCATCACGATTGGCTAAAAAACGCCATGAATTCCCGCTATGTTGTTCAGGATTCATGCAAATTGACGGTGCGGGGCTTGCGCGTTTTGTGGATCTGCTGTATCATTAGCATACACTTTTTTGCGGGGAGGTCGGCTCATGGTCGGTAGCGCTACGAGCATACCCACGAGAAAAGGCACGACGCTTCGATGGCGGCTGCGCAAGTACGCCCCCATGTACGTCATGCTCATTCCGGCGCTGGTGTATTACTTTTTGTTTCACTATTTGCCGATCTATGGCGTGACGCTTGCGTTCAAGGAATTTCGCATCGTCGACGGGATCTGGGGCTCACCGTGGGTGGGCATGAAGTACATCAACAAGGCTCTGTTTGAAACGCCCATGTTCTGGGTCGTTTTCAAGAACACGATCATCATCTCCACCCTGAAGCTGATCGTCAACTTCCCGGCTCCAATTTGCCTTGCGCTTCTCATGAATGAGATGACCAACCTGCGGTTCAAGAAAATATCCCAGACCATCTCCTATCTCCCGCATTTTATCTCCTGGGTTGTCCTCGCGGGCATCTTCAGGAGTGTTCTCTCGCCCGCGGGCATTGTCAACGCGGTGATCAAAGCGGCGGGAGGCACACCGATCTTCTTCATGGGTTCTAACGACTGGTTCAGATCCGTGCTGGTGTTCACTTCCACTTACAAAGGCATTGGCTGGGGCACCATTATTTATCTGGCCGCGCTCTCCAACGTCAACGCCGAGCTTTACGAGGCCGCGTCCATCGACGGCGCGGGGCGTCTGCGCCAGACGTGGATGGTCACACTGCCCGCAATCTCCAACATCGTTGTTTTGCAGTTCATCCTCTCCATTCGAGGCATCATCGGCGACGACTTCCAGCAGATCTTCAACTTGTATACGCCTGTGGTTTACTCGACAGGCGACGTTATCGCGACATACAACTACCGCCTCGGCCTCGAGAGCATGCAGTACTCTTTCTCGGCTGCGGTCGGCCTGTTCCAGAACGTGATCGGACTCGCGCTCGTCGTCGGCACCAACTGGATCACCGGCAAGTTCAGCGAATACACGCTTTGGTAAGGGGGGAACGGGTGTGTTAGAATCCGGCGGACAAAAAGTATTCAGGGTGTTCAACTACGTTTTTTTTGCGTTGTTTTGCGTCATCATGATCTACCCGTTCTGGGACGTGATCCGCGTCTCGTTTTCAACGGCCAAAGCGATCAACTCCATGAAGTTTCAGCTCTGGCCCATGGAGTTCTCCACCGCGGGCTATGAAGTGGTGTTCAAGAATCAGAACCTGTGGATCGGATACCAGAACACCATCGTGCGCTGTCTGGTGTCGCTCGCGATTTCCATGCCCGCGATGATCCTGACCGCGTACCCGCTCTCCAAGCGCGACATGCCCTTCCGCACAGGCATCACCATGGCGATGATCTTCACCATGTTCTTCAGCGGCGGTCTCATTCCGAGCTACATCACCAACACACAGATCCTGCACCTCGGCAACACGCTTTGGGCGATGGTTCTCCCGGGCGCGATCGCCACGTACAGCGTGTTCATCCTGCGCAACAACTTCATGGCCATGCCGCCTGAGCTGCTCGAGTCCGCGACCATTGACGGCGCAGGCGAGGTGCGGACGATCATCTCCATCGTGCTCCCGCTCTCGGTACCCGTGCTCATGACGCTTCTTTTGTGGAACATTGTGGACAACTGGAACGCGTGGTTCGACTGCGTGCTCTATATCCGCGACGGAAAGAAGTTTGTTTTGCAGGCGATGCTCAGGAAGATCATCATTGAGGCCGCGCCGCAGTTCTCTGAGTACAACGTCATGACCGACGCGACATCGGGCCAAAAAGAGCAGAACATCGAGGCCATCAAGAGCGCGACGATCATCGTCGCCACTGCGCCCATCCTGATGATTTACCCGTTCATCCAAAAGTATTTCGTCAAGGGCGTCATGGTCGGGTCCCTCAAGGGGTAAAACCCTTAAGAGATATTCACATGGGGAGGGAGCTCCCTCAAAAAAGGAGGACGTATTCAATGAAGAAAGGCATCAGGCTGATCGCCGCGATGATCGCGCTGGCAATGCTGGCGACGTTTATCGGATGCACCGCCGCCCCGGCGCCTACACCGGCCCCGGCCGCGCCCGCTCCTGCGGCGACACCGGCTCCGGCCGCTCCGGCCGCAGCTGCGACACCCGCTCCCGCCGCTCCGGCCCCTGCCGTAGCGACACCGGCTCCGGCCGCCGCGGCAACGCCCGCTCCCGCCGCTCCGGTCGCCAACAAGTACGCCGAGCACGTCAAGATCAGCTGGGTTCCCCAGAACGATCACGAAATCCCGGCGGACGCGGACACCAAACTCGCGCTTGAGAAGATGTTCAACTGGACGCTGGACGTCATCTACCTCGACCGCAACAATGAAGTCCAGCTGCTCAACACCCGCTTGGCGGCCGGCGAGATCCCGGACGTCATCCGCACCGGCAGCGACGCGCGTTACAAGGAATTCGTGGCTCAGGGCATCCTAAAAGAGCTCAAAGAGGACGAAATCAAGCAGTACGCGCCCACGATGTACCAGAAAATGATCGATCTGTTCAAGGATTTCGGCCCCAACGTCTTTGAGACGATCCAGGTTGACGGCAAGCTCTATGGCTTCCCGATTGGCAACCTGAACGGCACGTATCACTCCCTGCCCATTTGGCGCGATGACTGGCTCAAAAAGATGGGCGGCGACGGCACCGCGCCCACCAAGTGGGAAGATATGCTGGCGGCCTGGAAGTACTTCACCGAGAACGATCCCGATGGAGACGGCCAGAAGAACACCTACGCCATGTCCAACACCGGCATGAACTACCTGCGCGGCGCGGCGTTCGGCGGCGACGCATTTGACCTGATGGAGACGGACGCCAGCGGAAAGCTCGTCCCCAACGTCCTGCTTGACGGCAAGTACAAGCTGTACGTCGAGACCATGGCGGATCTTTACAAGCAGGGCCTGATCGATCCCGAGTTCATCACGGGCGAGAATCAGGGCCAGTACTGGGCCAAGTCGGTCACATTCATCAACGGCAAGATCGGCTTCGCGTGCCCCGGCTCCTACTACCACACGAACGGCCCGCTCTATGAGGGCCAGAAGAACCCCTCCACGAACTATGAGCCCTTCCTGGAACTCAACCCCAACGGCTCCTACACCCACGGCAAGACGGTTGTCGGCCCGACCGGCCTTTCCTTCGCCCCCGGCGGAGCGGCCAACCCCGGCAACAAGGTCGTCATCGGCAAGAACATCGATCCCAAGGCGTATGTCCGCTTCCTGGAGTTCCACGAAGCCATGTTCACCGACTACGAGGTGTATCGCCTGGTCGTCGACGGCATCAAGGACATCCGCTATAAGGACGTCGTCCTGCCCGACGGACGCGTGGCCTACCAGAACTTCACGGACGACGAGATGAAGGCCGCCGGACACCCGAACGCGGGCAAGGGCCTTTACACCAACGGCTTCGGCTTCCTGGCCGAGGATTGCTGGGACTTCCTGAAGAAGCGCGACATCGCCCTTTACGACTACGCGGACAAAACCGCTGTCCTCTCAGCTCTTGGCGGCGAAAAGCGCATCAATCTGATGTGGCAGTCGGTTCCCAAGACCGCGACCCAGAAGAACGACATCAACAAGCTCCGCGATCAGAACTTCCAGCTCTTCGTCACCGGACAGCGTCCGATGAGCGACTGGGACAAGTACATCAAGGAACTCAACGATGCCGGCATGCAAGCTTGGCTCGACGAGTGCAATGAGGTCTTCCTCGCGAAGTAAACCCCTTGCAGATGAAAAAAGCGGTGGATTCGTCCGCCGCTTTTTTATGCTCAGCACTCGCAGCGCGCGTGCCTGTGGTATACTGCGCATGAGGGGTGAGCGTTGTGAATGTGCATGAATTGACGCAAGCGCTTGCGGCGGCAACCGCCGAAGGCGCGCGTGTGTTTCCTGAGGCGCGCGGCGAAGCGGTGTGGGACCGCATCAAAAAAAACGCGTACCACGAGGGCATTGTGCGCGAAACGCGCGCGTGCGCCGCGCGTTACCTGAGTGAGCCGATCAGTGAGCTTGCGTTTGGGGACTTTGAGCTGTTTTTTACGACAGGCGATCGCGATACGTTTGAGAGGCAGTATTTTGACCGCCGCGGGAGGCTTTCGCGGCTGTGCACCGCGTACCTTTTGGACGGAGGCGATGAAACGCTCGCGGCGCTGGAGGACGCGATTTGGGCGCTGTGCGGGGAGTACACGTGGTGTCTGCCCGCTTGCCTTGGCAACATCGACATCATGGATCGGCGCGCGATGGTTGAGGCGCTCGATAAAGGCTTTACCGGCGCGTCTCCGCGTGAGCACGCGCGTGTGATCGACCTGTTTGCGGCGGAAACGGGCTTTGCTATCGCGGAAGCGCTCAGCCTCGTGGGCGAGAAGATGCATCCGCTTGTGGTTGACCGCGCGAAAAAGGAGATCCTGCGGCGCATCATTGAACCGTACATGGAGATCAACACGCCTTTCCACTGGGAATCAGGCACGGGCAACTGGACAGCCGTTTGCGCGGGCTCGGTTGGCGGTGCGGCCATCTACACGGTGAGCGACGACGCGGCACTCGCGTCCATCCTGCGCAAAGTAACCGACTCGATGGAACGATACCTGAGCGGCTTTACATCCGAAGGCGTTTGCACCGAAGGGATCGGGTACTGGGATTACGGCTTCACATTCTTCATGTGCTTTGCCGAGCTGCTTTGTCAGCGCACAGGCGGGCGCGTTGATATCATGATGGGCGAGCGGCAGAAGACCATCGCGATGTTCATTCAGCGGTGCCGTGTTCATGATAACCTTTTCCCGATGTTCTCCGACGCATGGCCCAATGTCACGTTTAACATGGGGTTGTTTGAGCACCTCCACCGCAAGTTCCCCGAGGTCGAGGTTCCGCCCGACGGCCACCGGCGCGGCGCGGAAGACGACCACACTTACCGCTTTTGCTCATTCATCCGTGACTTTGTGTGGGCGGAAGGCGTGAAGACGCCGCGGGAAGCGGGCGGAGATGAGCGCTTTGACGAGGCGCAGTGGATGCTCTCGCGCTCCAGCAAAGCGCCGGGCACGGCCTTCCTCGCCAAAGGCGGGAGCAACGGCGAACCTCATAACCAAAACGACGTCGGGAGCTTCCACCTCTATATCGGCGGGGAACTGATCTTCCCCGACTTGGGCGCGGGTGAATACACCCGCCAGTATTTCGGGCCGGAACGCTACGAATTGTTCAATCCCGGTTCGCAGGGGCACTCAGTGCCCATCGTGAGCGGCCAATACCAAAAGACAGGAAAATGCTACGCGTGCAAGGATTATGCGTCGTTTGCCGAAGGTGGCCTGGCTGGCGTGAGCATGGATATCGCGGGCGCGTACGGCGTGGACGGCTTGCGTTCCCTCAAACGCACCATGCGCTTTGACAAAGACCACTGCGTGTTCTCGCTCGAAGATGCATATGATATGGAGTGTGCTGCTCCTGTCATCGAGCGGGTGATCCTCGCTTCGACAACGCGGCCTGAAGTCTCTGGCGGTGAGGTCAGGGTTTTCGGAAAGTCGGTGAGCGCGGTGCTGCGCTTTGATCTCGGCGATGTCGACTGCGTCCTGAGCGACGCGCCGGCAGACGCGGTGTTCGGCATTGCGGGCTACGGGATATACACGCTTGACCTCTCGCCCCGCGTGCCGTCGGCCACGTGGGTGTTCAGAATGACGGTTGAGCCTTGGACGCATGGAGGATGAGCGGTTGACGGGAATAGGAGTTGCGGCGCAGGAGCGGCTGGATGTGTGCGATGGCATGACTGCATACGCGGGGTTTGATCAGGAGTGGTACGGTGCGCGCTGGCAGCGCATGGCCGGGTGTGGACCAACCGTTGCCGCGGAGCAGCTGTGGTACTTAAGGGGTCAAGGATCGTGCGATAAATCCGCCGCGATCCGTGTCATGGAGGAGTCGTGGCGCTATGTGACACCGGGAGCGATGGGTACGCACAAAACCTCCGCGTACGTCGATGGAGCGCGCGCGCTTTTCGCTGCGTCCGCGATTCCGGTTCAGGCGTGCTGCCTCAACGTGCCGGACCGCGCGGATCTGCGTCCGAGCGCGGAGATGGCGATTCAGTTTGTCGCGCAGGGTCTCCGCGCCGATTGCCCCGTCGCCTTCCTCAACTTGCACGCGGGCGGACTGAAGGATCTGGATGACTGGCACTGGGTGCTCGTCGTCGAAATTGATGAAGAGACCGGCGATGCCGTGTTTTTGGATCAGGGCAAGCGCTTTAAGTTTAATCTTGCGGATTGGCTGGAACGTTCGCGCAAGGGCGGCGGCTTCGTTTGGTGGACACGGCCGTGACGTGGGCTTGGTGGTGACACGCGGCACAGCAGCATCGCCGGGACAAATGATCATTGTCACCGAGCCGGCGCGAAGCCCCTTTTGCGTTCGCCCAGGATCTGCCATCAAGGCCAAATCGCGAGCGCGCGGATGACGCTCATGCCGTCAATCCGCGCGCCTTCTTGTCATAGGCCGCTTCGAGCAGTTACGGATTACCAAAACTTTGGCGGCGGGGCACCAGCTGCGGTTCGCCTGCGGTCTGTCGCGGGGACGATCATATACCGTCTCCGCGCTTTGGTGTGGAAGCCTGCGCGCCGCCCGCAGTCCGCCGCCACCGCAAGGCAGTCATGTTCCCATCTCACGGTTGGCATCATATAGTACCGTGACACGAATGCGCTCATCGCGCAAGCCTTCGTGCGGAAAGGAACATCGCCATGACCCGCCGTTCCCCCCCGCGAGACGGCCTGCCCGTCTCGGTACATAGGATGGCCGGATGCGGCATTGTAACGGAAAACACCGCTCCGAAGAAAACCAATTACATGAGGCCGTCCTCCGAGCTGATCCCCTTGCCCCTTCTGGATGTCGCCATAGCCAGCATCGCGCCATCCTGTCCGTTGCCCAAGTACGGTCTGCTTTCCTATTTGTCCGGCGTTGGCGTTCAGAGCGGCGGAGGCTGTGCTGGGACGCGCGCTGCGGTCTTGAGCGATACCGGCTGCGCTTCAGGGTGCGCCGGCGGCTGTGGATGCCACAGCGGGTGCGGCTGCGGCGCGGGCTGCGACTGCGATTGCGACGACGGCTGGCCGATGTGCTGTCCTGACTACGCCCAAACGCTCAAGGCCTACGACGTTTACTCCGAGGCATCCACCACCGTGAGCGGTGTAAGCATGCTTCCGCTCGCGCTTGAAGGCGAAGCACCGTTCACGCTCGTCTCCGTTACGTTGGGCGACGGGCAGCCCGTGATTACAGGCCTCACTATTGAGGCGGTCAAGGACACCGCGTGCCGCGTCAAGATTACGTTTGACGCGTACGTGATCTACACGCTGTCTTATCTCGACTTCGCGGGCGCATCTCTGACGCAGATGGTCCAGACGCCCGTCAAACTCACCTTCGAGATCGACGCGCCCGTTCCCGTTGCGCTCATGTCGCTGGTGGTGACCGTGCAAGGGATGGCCGCAAATCCGGCGTATGACGGAACCACGCTCACGTTCTACTACAGCGTGACCGCGTCGCTCCTCGCGCTTTCCGCGGATATGCGCGCGATCGCCTACGACCCGCTCGACCACGCTTGCACAACCGCCACGCCCCAGTGCGTCACCGCCGCGGATCAGCTTGTCGCGTCGTCGGTGGATTCAGCGTGCGCGGCCACTTCATTTTGTGAAACGACGCGCTGCGGGCGCATCCGGGAGCCTTTGCAGATCGTGGATGAAAGCGGTGTATACACAGATCCGATCATGCTCAGGAAACCCGTCTCGGGTCCGCGGCCGTACACGGTCACGGTGAGCATTCCCGATACCGCTCAGGCGGGCCTGAGCGTCGGGAGCGCGTCCGGCGGAGGCATGCTTGAAGGTACGGCTGTCGTGCCGGTCATGGTCAGCCTCTTTGACGCAACCGGCGCGATGAGCACGCAGTGGAGCTCGTTGATCCTTCAGGTAGCTGTGCCGTACAGCCCGGATGCCCCGTATCTGGTGTGGCTTGATGTCTCAGGCGACATGGTCGCGGGCACGCTTTCAGAGGACGGAACGTCTGTGGTCGTGAGCATGCCTTTATCCGCTCAGCTCACCGTCCTGCCCGCGCAAAACGCGACGCTCAAGGAGATCCTTTGCATCCCTGAAGAAGACGTGTGCGTCGGAGCATCCACTGTGGGGGGACGCGTGCGCACGGCGGGCAATATGATTCATGCGCCCGGTTTTACGTCATCTGGAGCACCCGAGATCAGGCGGTTGACGCCCAAGATCACCGTCGACGATGGTCAGTTGCTTGCGCCAGCGCTGCGAAAAGCGGTCGCATCCGCACCTGTGCGCACACCGATGCCCGCGCGCGCGCCCGTAAAACGCCACGCCCCCCGCATCCCCATAAGCAACCCGCGCGTGTCCGCCAGCCCGCTGATCCTGGAGAAGCCCCCAGTCGCCGTGTCGACACAAATGCCGGAACAAACGACTCCGATCTATCAACAAGCCCAAGGTGATGCGATGACAGCCGCCGATTTTTCAAGCACAACCGCGATGCCCGCGTTCGGTGCGGCTGATATGGGGGCCGCAGAACAGCCCGCGCAAGGGCGCTCGCTCATCGTCAACGGTATGCCCAAGCGCTTGGCTTCGCCCCAACCTGTGACGAGCGGAGACGACCAATGGGTGAGCGTTCCCCCCTCCATCAGCCCGCCGGAATTCGTCAACCAGTCACCTGAGATCGTCATTCCGGGGGTCATCGGTGAGCTGACAGTGTGAGAACGCCAAAAAACGCCGGGGTGTAAGGCGCGATGCCGCAAGCGTTTATTACTAGAAGGAATAGGCAAGGAGAAAACCTTGCTTCAGCTTGCCGACAAAGCCAGATTCCGGCTCCATCGTGCTTGCTCCGGAGACCCACAAGAACCCGCGGGTTCATTAAGCAAAACGCGGCGTGAGGTTGGCGACATGCGCGCCAAACCTCACGCTTCCGATTGGCTCTGATGACGAACCCGGAGCGTCAGCGATGGGTTTGTCATCACGCTGAGGCAAGGAGATAACCTTGCCTATTTTCATGTTTTGGGAAGTGGTCCTGTTCCGCGTTTGCACACAATCCTCGCTTTAATTGCTCCAGAAAACCAAGCGTGGTATAATTCGGGCATTCGGAGACGCAGGAAATTTGTGAACGGTGGCGAGATCGGTGAAGCTGGTCGTCATTATCGGTGCCGGAGCTGTCGGTAAAATGACCGTCGGTCAGGAACTCGCGAAAATTACGAAGTTAAGGCTATACCATAATCACATGGACATTGAAATGGTTATGACAATTTTCGGAAAGTTTGCCGGTGGCGTGGTCGCCCGCATACGGAAAATCATCTTCGAAGAATTTGCGAAATCAGACCAATACGGAATGATCTTCACTTTTATGTGGGCATTCGACCAACAATCCAATTGGGATTATATTGAGGATCTTGTCAACTATTTCAAAGAAAAAGACGCCGAAATATGCTATGTTGAGTTGGTTGCGCCCCAGGAAATCAGGCTTGAGAGGAATAAAACAGAGAATCGGCAAAACCATAAGGCGTCTAAAAGGAACCTTGAGTTTTCAGCATCGCTGATACTCAATGAAGATGCCAAATATCGTCTGGTCAGCAACGACGGGGAAATTCCTTTTGAAAACTATATGAAAATCGATAATTCAGATCTTGCGCCCGATATTGTAGCCTTAATGATCAAAGAAAAGTTCTCGTTGTGATACCGGTTATTCGCGTTTTCATGTAGGTCATTCGGGCGAAGGCGCACTTACGGTTTCCACAGACGGGGAGGTTTCATCATGGGCTATTATCGGAAAATAACGGGCGAACGGCTCTATCTCTCCCCTGTCAGCATCGACGATGCGGACATTTACATAAGGTGGATGAACGAGACGGTCGCTCGCAGTTTTGGACAGTATCCACTGGTCGTCGCGTCAAAAAGTGACTTGAATTGGCTTTTTGAACCACCCGTAAATATGCAGCGTTATGCCATGGTTCTTCTCGACGGTGATGTACTGATTGGCAGCATTAGCATACACAATATTGACCACCTTAATCGAAACGCGTTCCTCGGGATTTTTATAGGAGAGCAAGAGTATCGGAGCAAGGGGTATGGTGCTGAGGCGATTCGGCTCATCCTTGCCTATGGATTTGACACATTGAACCTTCACAATATTATGCTGTCGGTCAACGCTGATAATGCTGCGGGGATTGCCTGTTACAAAAAGGTGGGTTTCCAAGAGGTCGGACGATGGCGCGAGTGGGTTTTCAAAGACGGAAAGTATATCGACAGAATTTACATGGGCATGTTGGCGCACGAGTTAAGCAGACGGGAAGCCACATCAGAGCCTTTATGATAGTATGATATAAGTAAAACCAAGAAGAAGCGCCATCATCAGGAGCTTCTTCTTGGTCTTTATGTTAGGACAGTTTAAATGCCGGCGTTTTGATGTTAGCTTGAAGGCGTTACGCGAGTTCCTCGGTGGAGATGATGCCGTTGGTGAGCGCAAGGTCGCGCAGCTCGGTGTAGTAGCCGGCCATGGTCGTGGACATGTAGGGGAAGGCGTAAACGACGCCGACAATGCCGAACGTGATCGTGGAGAGAAAGTGCCAGCCAATGAAGCTCAAGAATGCCACGAACAGCTCGCCTTTGTGGCCGTCGGTCATGCGCATGGAGAGCTTGAGCGCGTCCGTCGCCTTGACATTGGGGTATTCGCCCAGGATGTAGGGTGTCATGGAGTAGGAGATCGCCTTGATGATGCCGGGGATATACAGAAGCAGTGCCCACAGAAACACCCAGAGCGCCATCCAGAGCATGCCGCCCAGTTTGCGCATGAATGTGCTGTTAAAGCCCGAGAACAGGTCGCCCACTTCCGCCGTGATGCCGCGGTAAATTTTGACATAACCGCCCAACATGCCGACTTCAATGACCAAGACGGCTGCGGTGAAAGCCAGAGCGCCGACGACAGGGATGAGGGAGACAAAGCCGCCCGCAATGCTCAAAGCGATTAAGACGACGTAGAGCAGTATGGATACGCCGCGCTGGGTTTTTATGGCTTCCTTTGCGATGGCTTTGATCTCCTGGCGAGTTCTCATGTGCATCAACCTTTCAAATATATGTCCGATTATATGCGGCATTATACCATAATACGACAATGATTGTGAAGTTTTCAAGAAATATTTGTCTGCCATAATTTTCGTAGAATGGGGTTTGAATCCAGATCATGTGGTGATATAATGAACAGGCACTATACGTAGTATGTTTGGGGGACGCGCAATGATCAGCAGCATTGTGAAACGTGACGGACGCGAAGCGCCGTTTGAGCTGGATAAAATTGCCGCGGCGGTGGACAAGGCGTTTACGGCCACGGGCCAAGCGGGCGGTTCCGAGCGCAGCGCGCTCATCGCGCTTGAAGTCCAGTCCATGCTTGAGGGGGAGGGAACGGACAAGCCCTCGGTTGAGCAAATACAGGACGCGGTGGAAGCGGCGCTCATCCGCAACGGGCACGTGCGCACCGCCAAGGCGTACATCCTGTACCGCGCCGAGCGAAGCCGCGTGCGCGATATGAACACCCGTTTGATGCAGGTGTACCGCGACATCACGTTCCAGAAATCCAGTGAAAGCGACATCAAGCGTGAAAATGCCAACATCGACGGCGATACCGCGATGGGCACGATGCTCAAGTATGGCTCCGAGGGCGCGAAACAGTTCTACGAGCTGTACGTCCTCAAACCTGAGCACGCGCGCGCGCATCGTGAGGGCGACATCCATATCCACGACATGGATTTTTTGACGCTCACTACCACGTGCTGCCAGATTGACCTTCATAAACTTTTCACGGGCGGTTTTTCAACCGGCCATGGCGTGCTGCGCGAGCCCAAGGACATCCATTCATACGCCGCGCTGGCGTGCATCGCCATACAGTCCAACCAGAACGACCAGCACGGCGGGCAGTCGGTGGCGTCGTTCGATTACGGTCTCGCGCCCGGCGTGAGCAAGACGTTTGCGCGCCTGTACAGGCAGAACATCGGCAAAGCGCTTGCGCTGTTGTGCGGTGCGGAAAACGCGGACGAGCTGGTGAGCGAAACCACAACCGCTCTGAGCGGGAGGGGTCTTTGGGTCAGCATGAGCGGAGACGAGGCGTATCAGACGGCCGAAAAAGATGCGCTTGCGGCGCGCGGCCTTGCGGCGGAGTGCGTAGCGAAGGCGCAGGCGTTCGCGCGGGACGCGACGCTTCGCGAAACCGACCGCGCCACGTTCCAGGCGATGGAAGCGCTGGTGCACAACCTCAACACCATGAATTCGCGCGCGGGCGCACAGACACCCTTCTCTTCCATCAACTACGGCATGGACACCTCCCCCGAGGGGCGCATGGTCATCAAGAATGTGCTGCTCGCCACCGAAAGCGGGCTTGGCAGGGGCGAGACGCCCATTTTCCCCATCCAAATTTTCCGGGTCAAAGAAGGCGTGAGCTTCTCGGAAGGCGATCCGAACTACGATCTGTTTAAGCTCGCGTGCCGGGTGTCGGCCAAGCGGCTCTACCCGAATTTCTCCTTTCAGGACGCGCCGTTCAATCTGAAGTACTATGTGCCAAACCGCCCCGAGACCGAGATCGCTTACATGGGTTGCCGCACGCGTGTGATGGGCAACGTATACGATCCCAGCCGCGAAGTCTCTCCGGGGCGCGGCAATCTCTCGTTCACCTCCATCAACCTGCCGAGGCTTGCGCTCAAGTCGGGCCGCAACATCGAGGTCTTCTTTGAGATGCTCGACCGCGTGCTCGATACGACCATCGAGCAGCTTAACGACCGCTTCGAGATCCAGGCGCGTAAAACCCGTCGCAATTATCCGTTTCTGATGGGGCAGGGCGTGTGGATGGATTCCGAAAAGCTCGGCGAGGAAGACGAGGTGCGCGAAGTGCTCAAGCACGGCACATTGAGCATCGGCTTCATCGGCCTGGCCGAAGCGCTCGTCGCGCTCACGGGGGGACACCACGGGCAGAGCGCGACCGCGCAGAACCTCGGGCTTGAGATCGTCGGGCACATGCGCGCCCGGTGCGACGCCGTGTCCAAAGAGCGAAAAATGAACTACACGCTGCTCGCGACGCCCGCAGAAGGCCTCTCGGGCCGCTTCGTCAAGATCGACCGCAAGCGCTTCGGCAGTGTTCCCGGCGTGACCGACCGCGATTACTACACCAACTCATTCCATATACCGGTCTACCACAGCATCGGCGCGTACGACAAAATTAACCTGGAAGCGCCCTACCACGCGCTGACCAACGCGGGGCACATCACGTATGTGGAGCTGGATGGAGATCCCTCCGCCAACATGGAGGCGTTTGAGGCGGTCCTTCGGACAATGCACAAGGCGGGCATTGGGTACGGCGCGGTCAACCATCCCATCGACCATGACCCCGTTTGCGGGCACATCGGCATCATCGGGGACGTCTGCCCCAGATGCGGCCGTTCCGAGACGGAGGACGCGCCCTTTGAGCGGATACGCCGCGTCACCGGCTATCTCGCGGGCATGGGTCGCTTTAATAACGCCAAGCGCGCCGAGGAACGTGACCGGCTCAAGCACAGGTGCTGAGCGCAGAGACTCTGCGCGTGGCCGGTATCGTGGGTGAGTCGATTGTCGACGGCCCGGGATTCCGGCTTGCTGTATTTGCGCAAGGCTGTCCGCATGGATGCGCGGGATGTCACAATCCGCAGACATGGGATCCCGGAGGCGGTACCCTTGTTCCGATTGAGCAGATCATTCAAAAGCTTGACAACCCGATGCTTGCAGGGCTGACGCTCTCCGGGGGCGAACCGTTTGCCCAGCCGGAACCGTGTGCCGCCATCGCCAGAGCCGCCATAGCGCGCGGATTGACCGTGTGGACGTACACCGGCTACACATTGGAAGAGATCATCGCGCAGGGCGACGCCTCGTGGTTTGACTTGTTAAGCGTGACCGACACACTTGTCGATGGACCCTACGTGGCGGCCTTGCGGACGCTTGATCTGCCGTTCAGAGGTTCATCGAACCAGAGGCTGGTCGAGGTCAAGAGAGCACTGGAGAATCTCGGCGCAGGCACTTCATAAACACCCCGAGAACAGGCGCTCATTATGTACTCACAGATCTGCATGCGGCTATTCGCCCCACTGATGATGTTGCCGCAGTTACGCGGTCTGTCGTCCTCACGCATGAATGAACGCAGGAGATATGAGCAAGTTTTGTTAAGACGCGGCTGCTGAAGTCCGGTATAATGTCATCGAAGCCACGACGTCAGGCGAGGTGAGAGCGTGCGGAATTTCGACCGGATCCGGCAAGCGCTCCAGTACATCGACGACCGTCTCGATCAGCCGGTCACCTTTGAGCAGGTTGCGCAGGCGATGCATTTTTCGCCGTTTTACTTCCACCGCGTTTTTTTCGCGGTGGTCGGAAAATCCATCACCGCGCACATCCGCGAAAGGCGGCTCATCAAGGCGTGCCGCTTGCTCGCGGGGACGGATCGCTCCGTGCTTGACATCTGCCTTTCGTGCGGCTTTGATTCTCCGCAGGCGTTTTCCCGCGCGTTCAAAAGCGCGTACGGCGTCACGCCCAGCGCGTACCGCAGGGAGCGCTTTGTGCCCGGCGGCGCGAGCGTGGACGAGCTCATCATGCGCTTTACAAACAGACTCAAGGGAGGTATGCTCGTGCACCCCAACATCATCAAGCGAGGCGAACTGCTCATCGCGGGCGTGACCGGGGACGGACGCAAGACCGGCCAGGTGTGGGAGGCGTTCTCCAGCCTCCAAGCAAGCGTCGGCATTGCGTGCAAGGTTTCGGATGACGGATACGAAGTCCGCTTGCAGGATGGCGACCGCTGCGACGTGCACGTCGGCTGCGCTGTTTCAAGCGTGCAAGTGGATGACGCGTTCACCGTCATGCGCCTTCCCGCGACGGAGTACGCATCCTTTGATGTGTACGTCGCGCAGGGATACGACAGTCAGAACAACGCCATGAACGAGTGGCTGGACGGTAATGAGCAAGGCTACACGGAGCGCCTGCTCGATGGCAGGCACTACTGCGTGGAGTTTTACGGCGAGCTATTCAAGGGAAATGAAGCGGATTCCATCGTGGAGATTTGGATTCCGATAAAAAAATAAACGGCGCTTTGAAAGCGGTTGACAAAACGCCGGAGCGGCCATATACTGTTGATGGTTGAACAAACGCTCAATCAATGGAGGGTAGGTTATGTCGGACAATCTCCTGCAAGTATGCGACTGCGAGGTCATACATGCTGAAGTGGTTGATGAAGTCCGCGGGCAAATGCCGCAGGGCAAGGATTTCTATGACTTGTCCAACCTCTACAAGCTGTTTTCGGACAATACGCGGGTTCGCATCCTGTGGGCGCTCTCCGTCAGCGAAATGTGCGTTTGCGATTTGGCTGTTTTGCTGGACATGACAAAGTCGGCAATTTCGCATCAGCTCAAGTCCCTTAGGCTTGGCAACCTCGTCAAGTACCAAAAACAGGGCAAGGTGGTTTATTACTCGCTTGCAGACGAGCACGTCAAGGAAATCTTTGAAAAGGGCTTCGAGC
This sequence comes from Eubacteriales bacterium, assembly GCA_031548365.1. Lineage (GTDB taxonomy): Bacteria > Bacillota > Clostridia > Christensenellales > UBA1750 > JAVBRD01. Next base: position 13,453 of record JAVBRD010000019.1, on the reverse strand, counting down.
ACATCCATGAGTGATTTTTTTTGGAAAAACGATTGAACAATTGAGCAATTGCGATATGATGGAGGAGAATCCATGCTGAAGGAGTACACGCTGCGCGGGTTGGACTGCGCGAATTGTGCGGCTAAAATCGAGGCACACGTCAAGGTGATGGCCGGCGTTTCATCCGCCACGCTAAATTTTATGACAGCCACTCTCACACTCGAAGCTGACGACAACTTGCGGCACAGCATCACGGATGCCGTGAGCCGGGTGGTCAGGAAACACGAACCCAACGTCGTCGTCGTAGAAAAAGACAGCGGCGCAGGCGAGTGTTTGACCGTGAAGTACACGCTTCAGGGCTTGGACTGCGCAAACTGCGCGGCGAAAATCGAGGCATCGGTAAAAAAGCTGGATGGCGTGCGCGCGGCATCGGTCAACTTCATGACCAGGACGCTTGCGCTGGAGGCCGACGGCAGCCTGCGGCACAGCATCACAGAAGCGGTGACCCGCGTCGTCCATCAATACGAACCGGATGTCGGGGTGATCGAGATCAAGGAGCGGGGGCATGGCCACGCTCACAACAAAGAGGGCGACGGAAAATCCGCCGTGACCACGCTCGTCATCGGCGCGGTCGTTTTCGCGGTCGGCATGATTCTCTCCCGGCTTGCGTCGGTGAGCTCCATCGTCACGCTGGCGGTCTTCATGCTCAGCTACACCATTTTGGGCGGGAAAATCGCCTGGACGGCGCTTAAAAACATCTCGCGAGGACAGGTTTTCGATGAAAATTTTTTGATGAGCGTGGCGTCGATCGGGGCATTTATCATTGGAGAGCACCCCGAGGCGGTCGCAGTCATGCTTTTCTACCAAGTGGGCGAGCTTTTTCAGGAGATGGCGGTGCGCAAGTCCAAGCGTTCCATCACTGAGCTGATGGACATTCGTCCTGACTTTGCGAACATCAAGAAGAACGGCGCGATCATCAAGTGTCCACCCGAAACGGTCAGGATCGGCGACATCATGGTCGTAAAGCCGGGCGAAAGGATCCCTCTGGACGGCGTGGTCATAGAGGGTGAGTCCATGCTGGACACAAGAGCGCTCACGGGCGAATCGGTCCCGCGCAGCGCAAGAGTCAACGATACCGTGCTTTCGGGGTGCATCAACCAAAACGGAGTGCTCACAGTTGAGGTGACCAAGACGTTCGGCGAGTCCACGGTGGCCAAGATCATCGACCTGGTCGAGAATGCGAGCGGAAAGAAAGCGCAGACGGAGAACTTCATCACGACGTTCTCACGGTACTATACACCTGTCGTGGTTAGCTTGGCGGCGTTAATCGCCGTCATCCCGCCGTTGTTTTTCAGCGGGCATTGGGCGGACTGGGTCAACAGGGGGCTCATCTTCCTCGTCATTTCCTGCCCGTGCGCGCTGGTCGTGTCCATTCCACTCGGCTTTTTCGGGGGTATCGGGGGCGCGTCGCGAAAGGGCATCCTCATCAAGGGGAGCAATTACCTCGAAGCGCTCAACAAGCTTGACATCGTGGTTTTTGACAAGACGGGCACACTCACAAAGGGCGTTTTTGAAGTGACCGAAGTTGAAGCGGCGCAGGGATTCACGCTCGGCGCGCTGCTTGAGATCGCCGCGCACGCGGAAGCCTTCTCCAACCATCCCATCGCGCTCTCCATCCAGCGGGCTTATGGGAAAACGATTGACAGGGATCGGCTGAGCGCTTATCAGGAAATCCCGGGTCACGGGATCAGCGCGCGCGTGGGCAATCAGGCCGTGCTTGCCGGAAACGAAAAGCTGATGCGCGAAAACGGAATCGTCATCGCCGAATCGCAGGGCATCGGGACCAAAGTCCATATCGCCGTGGATGGCCGGTTTGCCGGATGCATCGTCATTTCAGACGAGATCAAGCCGGACAGCCGCGGAGCGGTCTCTGAGCTCATTGCAAAAGGCGTGCGCAAGACGGTCATGCTCACGGGAGATCTGCCTCAGATCGGTGAAGCGGTGGCCGAGGAGCTGGGCATAGGTGAGGTGTATGCGGGCCTCCTTCCCGGTGAGAAGATCGAAAAAGTGGAGATGCTCAGCGTGCAGAAGCGGCGAGGTGGCAAGCTCGCGTTCGTCGGGGACGGCATCAACGACGCGCCTGTTCTCGCTCGCGCCGATGTGGGTATCGCGATGGGCGCGCTCGGATCGGATGCGGCCATCGAAGCGGCCGACATTGTGCTCATGACTGACGAACCGTCCAAGCTCGCCGTGGCCGTTGACATCGCCAGGTTCACCAGGAAAATCGTGTGGCAGAACATTATTTTCGCGCTCGGAATCAAGGGCGTCTTCCTCTTGCTCGGAGCGTTCGGCTACGCGACCATGTGGGAAGCTGTGTTCGCGGACGTGGGCGTTTCCGTCCTCGCCATCCTCAACGCCATGCGCGTGATGCGGATGAAATGATGAAACATCAGGTGCTGTACCACTTCGTTTGCGCGTACTGCGGGCGGGCGTTCGACAGTTACGCCAATCATATCAAGCGGCGTTTTGTAAAGTGTTATTCTCTTATCGGCAGTGGTGCACTGTCTGATTTATGATTTCGATCGGACCTCTGGTTAGGTAGCGTTCACATTAACGGGTATATGCTACAATAAGAGCATGATGATAACAGAAGAACAATATGCGCTTTAGCGAACGAGTTGCCAGTCCAGCGTCGGATGTCGGCGATGGGAATCTGGCGTTTCTGAACGCAGTATTTCGCGTTCGGTGGCCCCAGCATGGGCATCGAAGAATTGGAGGAGGGCGAGATGGAACCCTTCTTCGCCGATATTGAAAAATTCTTCGGGAAGACCGTGGCCCTATTCGGTTTTTGCGGTTGGGGCGACGGCCGGCTGATGCGCGACTGGGATGAACGCACAAAGGTGGCTGGGACCAAGTTTTGCGGCGAAGAAGGCGTGATCTGCAACGAAACGCCAGACGACGAGGGATTAAATGCCTGCGGGCAACTGGCGCGGAGCTTGGCGGCATCATGCCAGAAAATTCATGTACGGTCAAAGCTGCCCTTCTATGAACATCAGAAAGGCGGTTTTTACGCGTAAGCGCGCCTCTTTGCGCGAATCAATGAAGCTCTTTTGGATGTTGACAGACTGGAATTCTTCGGCTATAATTCCATTTGTTAAACATGGCTAACAACCCTCGCGGCGGCGAGTTTTTTTGAGTCCGTATGTTAGATATAGCTAACTAATGGGAGGTACTATGAAGAAAATCGCCATTTACGGCAAGGGAGGCATCGGCAAATCGACGGTGACGTCCAACCTCTCCGCCGCGCTCTCCGGACATATGCGGGTCATGCAGATTGGCTGCGATCCCAAGGCTGATTCCACGGCCAATCTGTTGGGCGGACGGAAGATCCCTACCGTCCTGGATATGATCAAGGAGAAAAATGACGACGTCACATTGGATGATATCGTATATGAGGGCTACAACGGCGTTCTGTGCGTGGAAGCGGGCGGCCCGACGCCCGGCATCGGCTGCGCGGGGCTGGGCATCATTGCGGCGTTTAAAAAGCTGGAGGAGCTAAGCGCCTTCGAGCGCTACGAGCCCGATATCGTGCTCTATGACGTGCTCGGCGATGTGGTATGCGGCGGCTTTGCCATGCCCATGCGCGCGGGCTACGCGGAGCACGTGTTCATTGTCACCTCCGGCGAGATGATGGCTTTGTTCGCCGCAAGCAATATATCCCGCGCCATCGAGAATTTCGGCGAACGCGGCTATGCCAAAAACGGCGGCTTCATCCTCAACAAACGCAACGTACAGAACGAGATAGAGCTCGTTGAACAGGCGGCGCGCGAGGCGCACACGGACGTGATCGCCCACATCAGCCGCAGTGACGACGTCCAGCGCGCGGAGGCGCTGCATCGGACGGTGATCGAAGCGCTGCCAGCAAGCCCGATCGCCAGCGAGTACCACACACTCGCAGGGACGGTGCTGGAGATATGCGGTCTGGCGCAGGTGAAGAAGGCGGCGGCCAATGCGTAACGGAGTGTGCTGCGATACGCTAAGATACAGCGCCCCTTCTCATGGGGATTGGGGTATTGTGCGCGTGGCCTCGCTCGTGCCGGAGAGCCACATGCTGTTCGTATGCCCCTTCGCGTGTGGGCGGCACGGCGCACTCGGCGCGATCGACCAGGGCTTCAAGCACCGGCTTTCTTATGTGTACATCGATCAGAAGGACATCGTGGAGGGATACGACAAAGAAGTCCGCCGCTTAATGGAGGAGTTGCTCACGCGGCTGCCCAGGCGTCCACGCGCGGTGTTTGTATACGTGAGCTGTCTGGACGACCTCATCGGAAGCGACCTGGGCGCGCTCATGGAGGAACTTCACCACGACCATCCCGATGTGGAGTTCCGCGCGGGGCATATGAACCCGATCTCTCTGGATACCAAGGCACCACCTCCGCTGACCACGCAGGACGCCATGTTCAGCTTTTTGGACGCGGTGATGGAGAAGACCGGTGGCGTGAACCTGATCGGCAATCTGGTCGAGGTGGAGAAAGACAGCGAGCTGTACCGGCTTTTGGATTTCTGCGGCGCGGGACCGGTTCGTCATATGTCGCACTATGACACATTCGACAGCTTTCAGGAAATGGCCCGCAGCCGCTACAACCTCGTACTGTCGCCCATCGCCTCGCTCGCGGCGAAGAATATGGAGAAGAAGCACGGCATTCCCTATCTGATGATGCCGGTTACCTACGATGTAGACGAGATCGCCGCGAACTACCGCCGCATGGCGGAGTTCTTCGGCGCGCAATCGGCTTGTGATTTTACGGATGATATCGCTCTCACCCAAGAGGCTATTGCCCAGACGCGCGAGATCGTGGGATCGCGGCCCGTCTGGATCGCCCAGGGCGCCGTGGTCAAACCCTTTACTCTTGCGAACGCTCTGCGCGGCTATGGCTTTAACGTGACGCGCGTGGTCGCCGAGGATGTGATTCCCATCGACCGCGCAGGCTTTGAAGCTCTCCCGGAAGGCGCGGTGGAAATCCTCCAGCCGCAGCATCCGGATGTCATACGCTTCGCGCACCGCGACCCCGAGGCGCTGGTGATCGGCTTCGACGCGGCGTACCTGTCCGGCAGCGCATACATTGTAAACCTCTCGGGCGATCAGGGGAATTACGGGTACGCGGGCGTCCGGCGGCTCATGCGCATGATGGCGGGTGCGGCATTGGAGAAGTCTGATCTGAAACAGCTGATCGATGAGTACGGGGTGGTGGTTTAATGGGCGTTTTAAGCATGTATCTGCCGCCGTTCGCGCCCGACTATTCCGGCGTGTGCTCGGTGCTGTTCGATCTGAACGCGTTGATCGCCATCCACGACGCGGCGGGCTGTACGGGCAACTACACGGGATTTGACGAGCCGCGCTGGTACGGCTCGCGCAAGATGGTCTATTGCTCGGGCCTGCGCGAGATCGACGCGGTGATGGGAAACGATCAAAAGTTTGTCGACCGCATCGCCGCGGCCGCGGCCGGTTTGAAACCGGAGTTTCTCGCGATGGTGGGCAGCCCCGTACCCATGGTGATCGGAACCGATTTTGAGGGCTTTGCCCGCGACCTGGCAAAGGCGACGGGCTTGCCGGCGTTTGGCTTCGCCACCAACGGCACCAAGTATTACAGCGACGGCGTGTTCATGGCCGTGCGGGCGCTGCTTGAGCGGTTCGCGCCGGAGCCGCTGCCGCGCGAAAAGAGCGCTGTAAACATTCTGGGCGCGACGCCACTGGATTTTTCAAGAAAAAATTATGAGGATTTGCGCCGCTTCCTTGCAGAAACTGGCCATACGGTACGCGCGAGCCTGTGCATGGATTACGACATGGCGCAGCTTATTGCCGCGCCGGGTGCGTGCGCCAACATCGCGGTAACGCAGAGTGGCGTACGCATTGCTAAGCTTATGCAGGAGATGTACGGTATGCCGTATCTGGCCGGGCTGCCGGTCGGCGCGGCGGGCGCGGCGCGTTTTCTGGAGGCGCTCGCCCGCGTGATGCGCACAGGTGAGAGCGAGACGCTCCGCCCGGAAACAACACGTATGGAGACGCTCTTCATCGGCGACCAGGTCATCGCCGGAGCCATCGCCCACGCGATGGGCGGCGGAACCGTCGGCGCGATATACGGCAGGGAAGATGGGCTGCTTGCCGTCGATGTGGACCTGCCGAATGAACAGAGCATCATCGACGCCGTCAATAACGGAAAGCACGCGGCCGTTGTGGCTGATCCGCTGATCCTGGCGCTCATCGGCGATCCATCGATTGAGCGCATCCCCGTCGCACACTTTGCCGTGTCGGGAAAGACTGGGGCAAAGTACGAGGCGCGTTATATCGCCTCGTGTTTTGATAAATCATTTTATAAGGAGAGAGCTTATGCTTAAGAAAGTTGCATCCCTGTTCCTCTGCATCGCGATGGCGGCCGCCTTGGGCGGCTGCGCGCAGCCGTCGCAACCATCTGCCGCTCCAAAGTCCACGGCTCAGCCCGCCGCGTCCGCTTCGGTTACACCCGCGCAGAGCGCCGCACCGAGCGCATCGCCCAAGGCTGCGCCGGTTTCCGCTGATGGCGAAACCATCACCGTCATCGACCACAACGGCGACACGGTGGTTCTTCCCAAAAAAATCGACCGCATCGTGGTCTGCGAGATTTACCCGCTTCCGGCGATGCTCTCGATGTACTTAGGCTCCGCCGAGAAGATCGTGGGGATGCATTCGGTCTCCATGGCGGCGGCCAAGAACGGCATTCTGGGCAAGCTGTATCCGGAAATCCTGAAGGCCAACACCGCGTGGATGAGCGGCAGTGAGATCAACATCGAGGAGCTCATCAAGCTCAAGCCCGACGTGGTTTTCTACAGCGCTCCCACCAAGGCGACGGGAGAGGCCATCCGCGCGGCGGGCATCCCGGCGGTGGGCGTGCACGCGACCAAGTGGGAGTACGACTCCATCCGCACATTTGATGAGTGGGTATCGCTGCTGGATCAAATCTTCCCCGGCAACGACCGCGTAAAGGGCGTTTCGGACTACGCAAAGCAGGTGCGCGACGAGATCGCCGAAAAGACAAAGGGCATTCCCGAAGCTGAGCGCAAGCGCGCGATGTTTTTATTCCAGTATGACGAAACGGTCATGATCACCTCCGGCAAGAACTTCTTCGGCCAGTACTGGGTCACGTCTGCGGGGGGAATAAACGTCGCCGAGGGTATGAGCGAGCAGGGTTCCAACGCCAAGATCGGCATGGAGCAGGTCTACGAGTGGAATCCGGATACCATCTACATCACCAACTTCACCCCTGCGCAGCCGGGCGACCTGTACGAGAACAAGATCGCGGGCGACAAATGGGAAACCGTGCAGGCGGTGAAGGATCAGCGCGTCTACAAGATGCCGCTCGGCGCTTACCGCACGTACACCCCCGGCGTGGACACCCCGCTCACGCTTAAGTTCATGGCCACGACCATGTATCCGGAGCTGTTCGCCGATGTGGACATGGTGCATGAGGTAAAGGACTACTACAAAAACTTCTTCGACATAACATTGACCGACGAGGACGTGACCTCCATGTTCAATCCGTCCGGCGCGGCGGGCGTACCCGGATTTAAGTAAGCGATGGACGTGAGCCGCAGCAAACCGCGCCGTACCGTTTGGTGGATCGTCCTTACCGTAGTGCCTATCGTCTGCGGAGTGCTCGCGATGGGTCTCGGACGGCTGAGCATCAGCATCCCTGAAATCCTCGCATGCTTCTTTCCCGGGCTCTTCCCCGAAGTCGCGGTGAGCGACGCGGTACGCATCACATTGTTCAACATCCGCATGCCGCGCGTGCTGCTGGCGCTCATCGCGGGAGCCGGGCTCAGCGTCGCGGGCGCTTCGTTTCAAAGCATCTTTTCCAATCCGCTCGCCACGCCCGATACGCTGGGCGTGGCGGCGGGCGCCTCGTTCGGGGCGGCGCTGGGTATTCTTCTGCGCCTGCCCGCAATCGGCATACAGTTCGCGGCGGTCGGCTTCGGGCTGGCCGCCGTCGCGGTGGTCTATATCGTAAGCCGTATCAAAGGGATATCCTCAATCATTATGATCATCCTCGCGGGCATGGTGGTGGGTGCGCTCTTCTCCGCGCTGGTGTCGCTGATCAAATACGTCGCCGACCCACAGGATACGCTTCCCGCGATCACGTTCTGGCTGATGGGAAGCCTCTCAGGCACGTCGATGGAGCGGCTGGCCGTAGGCAGCCCGCTCATGATCGCCGGAACCATCGTCATCTTCCTGATGCGCTGGCGGCTCAACGCCATGACGCTCAACGAGGACGAGGCCAAATCGCTGGGTGTAAATGTAAAGCTTGTGCGCGCAGTCATCGTTACCGCCTCCACCATGGTCACCGCCGCCGTGATCTCCATGTGCGGCATCATCGGCTGGGTGGGGCTGCTCATCCCGCATATGGCGCGCATGATCTTTGGCAACGACAACCGGCTGGTCATACCGGCATGCGTAGGCCTGGGCGCGCTTTTTCTGTTGCTTATCGATACGCTGGCGCGTAGCGCGACCGCCGCCGAAATCCCCGTGTCCATACTGACGGCCGTGATCGGCGCGCCGTTCTTTATCATCCTTTTACGCAAGACGGGAGGGATTAGGCTATGACATTTGAGGTGCAAAACGCGTCCTTTGCGTACGACAAAAACAGGCAGCTGCTCAGGGATATCCATTTCGACATCGGCGACCGGGAGATTCTTGCGATCCTCGGCTCCAACGGCGCGGGTAAGACGACGCTGCTCAAGTGCATGCTGGGTCTTCTTGCGTGGACGCAAGGGCAAACCTTGATCGACGGCATGCCGCTTGGCGCGATCAGGCACCGGGATGTGTGGACGCGCATCGGCTATGTGCCGCAGGCCAAGCTCTCCACCTTCGCCTACACGGCGCTGGATATGGTGCTGCTGGGCCGAAGCGCGCATCTGAAGATGCTGGAGCATCCAGGACCGCGCGACGTCGCGGTCGCCGAGGAGTGCCTTAAGGAAATCGGCATATTACATCTGCGCGACAAGCTGTGCAGCCGCATCAGCGGCGGGGAGTTGCAGATGGTGCTCATCGCCCGCGCGCTGGCCGCCAAGCCGTCCCTGCTCGTGCTGGATGAGCCGGAGTCCAATCTGGACTTTCGCAATCAGCTCGTCGTCATGAACGCCATCAGAGAGCTGCGCGACCGGTACGGCATTTCTTCCGTCGTCAACACGCACTATCCAGAGCACGCCATCGACCTGGCGGATAAGGCGCTCATCCTGCAGGGAGACGGCGGCGCGCTCTTCGGCCCCGCAGGCGAGGTGATGACGGAGCAGAGCCTTACCCGCACGTTCGGGGTGCATGTGCGCATCCGCGATATCGTGGAAAATGACCGCCGCTATACCTGCGTATTGCCCGTTTCCATCGCGTAAAATAAACGGCACAGCAGGTGAGCTGTGCCGTCAGCGTGATGACAAACCCATCGCTGTCGCTCCGGGTTCGTCATCAGAGCCAAACGAAAGCGTGAGGATTGGCACGCATGTCGCCAAACCCCACGCCGGTTTTTTTCACAACAGCCCGCGGGTCTCGCGGATCTCCGGAGCAAGCAAGACGGGGCCGGATTCTGGCTTTGTCGGCAGGCTGACGGCGCAGCAGTTGGGCTGTGCCGTTGACGTTTTTCCTCGGGCGTAATCACGGCTGGTACAGGAAGCGGAAGCCGTTTTCGCTGGTAAGCCCGGTATCGGCACAACCTTTGAAACATGGGAAAATATGCCCGTTCTCCGCGTAGAAGTCACAAAATCCTGCAGGGAATATCGCTTCGATTAAGTCCTTGGCGAGTTCCATGGATACGGTATCCCTAACCGCGAGGAAGCTGGGCACCGTGACTGCACCTTCCTTGGGGTAGATGACCGCCAACTCTGTATCGTCCGCGCGCATGGCGAATAGCGTGGGCACGATTGATACAGGCACGCGTCCCTTCTGCACCGCCTGAAACGCCTGCACCGGCATCTCGAAGACATCCGCGTTTCCATTGAAACTCTCCATGAATGCGTCGCCGTAAAGCGCGGCGAGTTGCCTGTTCAGGCCCTTGCCCGCCGAGTTGTCCCGCCCGCCGTATGACTTTCGCTCTTCTACAATATCGGCGAATCCCAAGGGCAGCGGCCGCTCGCCCCAACAGGCGCGGTTGACCACCATCACCAGCGGAATGACCAGCACCGGCAACAGCAGGGGATTACATGCGATAGAGCTATCCGCGACACAAGGCTTGAGCGCGCGCAACTCCCGCGCGGGAATCAGGCGCTCGCGAAATGTCCCAAAGATACGCTCATCCTCAAACATTGTAAGGTCTGTGGAGATCATGAGATCAGCAGTTTCTTCCGTGCGCGAGACAAATTCGGCAAGCCCTTCCTCCTGCCCGAGTCCGAAGAAAGTGGTTGTAAGCTCTATCCCTTTCTCGCGCAGCCGCTTCGCTGCCTCCTCCACGTGCCGGACCTCCTGCCGTCCCAGCACGCAAACGTTACTCCAAAACATCGTTATCCTGCGCATAGTTCCTCTCCGTTCCGCAATTTTGCTTGCATGTACAGCATCAGGCGGTAGGCGTCGTGCAGCCGGGAAAAGCCCGCGCGCTCCTGCTCGCTCGTATGCGTCACGCGTTGAACAGCTCCATTTTTGATGTGGATTCGCCGGTCGCTCATCAGTGCGGTGTGCGGATCGTGCGTTACCAGCAGCACCAGTTTGCCCTCACCCAGCAGTAGCTCCAGCGCCTTCATCTTGTCGATGCCCGCGTTTTCGATCTCATCGATGAGCACGACGGGGCTTTCGCAGATAAGCGAGATGTCGGCGATCATGAGCGCGCGGCTCTGCCCGCCGCTTAGCCCCGCGAGCGGCGATGACAAAGAGAGGCGTTCGCTGGCTACGCCGTTGGCGCAGGCGAGCACCCTGTTTGCCAGTGCGGAGGCATCCCGGCCCCTGCACGTGCAATGCAGGGCGATGAACTCCTCCACGGTCGCGTCCAGCGAGAATCGCATGGATTGGCTCAGGTGCGCGATGACGCCGCCGGCGGGATCATGAGGCTCCAGCAAGACCCGGCGTCCCGTCACGGTATCGCCGTCGGCGAGCTGCTCGATGTCCCCGATGAAGCGGCTCTTGCCCGAGCCGGTGTCCCCGACAACGGCGCAGGTTTCGCGCGGATGGAACACAATCTCGGAAAACCTCTTCGGCTGATCATCCTTGTCGTACCCCGGAAAGACGGTTAAGCATTCAAACATGCGCGCACCCCTTGATGTCGATTTTCTCTACCATGCCTTGCTGGTACTTCGTGCCAATGCGCTTCTCGCCCACGCAGTAGGAGCAAACGCCCGTTGGCATGGTATGGCGCAGCCGGTCCCCGGCAAAATCCGCGCATGCCTCGATGCTGTCGAGATGCCGCCACAGCGTCCCGCAGCCCTGACCAGTCAGCGCGTCGACGCAGAACACGCGGGCATTGGGGCAAAGCACGGCGATGTGCCGGCACATGATCTCACGCTCGGCTTGCGAGACGCGGTCGATCTTTGTCAGAACGACGACATCGCCGGTGGTGAGCATGGGGCCGATCTTTTGCGGCGCGCGCAGGCTTGCGGAGCAATCCACCACGCACACGCCGATTGAGGCTTTCGTGGTCGGGCAGCAGCGGTTGCATAACCCGGCCGTCTCGATGACGAGGGTCGGCGTCCCGTTCTGCGCGCTCCAGGCGGAAAGTTCCTCCAGATTGGAGACCAAGAAATGATCCGGGCAGATGTCGCCGCTGAGCGCCGTCAGATACGGCATACCCAGACGCTCATACACCTTGCCGTCTTCCGTGTGCAGGCAGTCGATCTTGGCCAGGCTTACCCTTTTTCTGGAGCGGCGCGCATGATCCATCAGGTGCGCGATCACGCTGGTCTTTCCCACGGCGGCCTCGCCGCAGACGATAATGGTCTTCTGGTCTATGCCAACCACCCCTTCGAGTTAGCATAATATAACTTTTTGTGGAGAGGAGAAGTATCACATGAGACCGACTGACGATGTGCTTGTATGCCTGCGCCGGATTCCGCTGTTTGCGGATTTGCCGGAGCGCACGATCTTTGATTATACAATTGTGCGCTGCAGCAAAGGGCAGTGGATCGACGACGGCCCGGGCGGACGGCGGATGCTGGGCGTTATCCTGATGGGTGAGGTCGAGGTGCTGTCGCATGCGGCGGTTGGGGGCGAACTCCTGCTCAACCGGCTGCATCCGCTGGATATGTTCGGCATTTGCAATCTGTTTGTTCCCGATTCATTACCGACGGCGCTGCGCTGCCTGTGCGATACGGAGGTGCTTTTCATCAACAAAGAAGAAATCATCAGATGGCTTACAGAAAATACAGAGATGATGAAACGGTTTTTGCGTTTCTACAATGAACGCATCTTTTTTTTGCAGCATACGCTGGAGATCCTCTCCATCACGACACCGGGCGAGCGCCTTGCGGCATTTTTACTGCGCGAGATGGACGGGGAGGGCGTGTTTCGTTTCCCACAGGGACATGAGCGGGTGTATTCGTCGCTCGGTATCTCGCGCGCCAGCTATTTCCGCGAACTAAGGCGGCTTAAAGAAGCCGGGCTTATCACGCTTGGAGAAAGACGCATGAGGGTTATGGACGCGAATGCGTTGATGTGTTAATCGATAGGCCTATTGACCAAAATGAAGATAACAGAAAGGGGCGCGACGCACGCACCGCACGCTGATGGTTGCCGGAATCATGGTGTAGACCAACAGGTGACGATGAAGTTGAAGTGAATACCAAGGTGCAGCATCGGGTGCGTGATGTCCTCAAGCGCTTCCAGTACGAGGTTTTCGTCCAGAATTCGTTCTTCGGGTGCGCGCGGCTGGGTTTGCTCTTGGAGCCTGGCATCGGGCTCTCCGAAATGTACTTCCACTCCACCGCGCATTTGAGCGCATCCTCCTAGAGGTTAAAGATATGCATGCGGGTGGTCGAGGACAGCATGCGGTCGCCTTCCTTGCGGTATTTGTTGTTGTTCTGATAGATCGGCGTATCCTTGAGCTGATCCAGAAAAGTCAGTATGTGATGCATGGTCAACTCACGCATCCGGTACTTCCCCAGTTTTGGCTTAATATGAGCCTCGATCATGGATGTATTGCTCGCATAGGTTTTTGCCTTCCAATGATCGGGGCTGACCCGCTTCACAAACACATCCATGAACTGTGCGACTGTAGGGTTGGGTAACTTGACGACTTTCTGCCCGTGTTGCGCCTTTTCCACTTTTTTTTACCTCGTCTTCTTCCTTAGTCAGCCCAGACATCGTATCTTGCTTTCGCGATCCGTCGGGTAATTAGGGTCTGCTGAATAAGTCAAACATGAACGCGCAGTGTGAATAGGTGACTGAAGATGGTATAATAAGTGCAAGAAAAAGCGCGGATATGCACAAAAAGCTTGCACCTACGTGCGAGATGCGGGGCGAAAGCATGTA
>JAVBRD010000026.1:0-16606 GCA_031548365.1 Eubacteriales bacterium | reverse complement strand
GGGTTGTTGTGGGGGTGCCGGGGCTGCTGTGCTCCGCGTTCACATTTCCTTTGTTTGGGTGTGTTGGTTTTTTTTGTGCGGCGCCCCGCGCCCCCCGCCCGGGGGGGCCCCGCGTCCGCGTGATGACGAACCCATTGCCCACGCTCTGGACTTGTCATCAAAGCAATCGGAGGCGTGAGATTTGGCGCGCATGTCGCCATACTGCACGTCGCATCGGTGTGAAGAAAGCCCGAGTTGGGCGAAGTAGAATTGAAACCCCATGCCTCAGCGTATACAGGGTTTGAGTTTTCATAAAAAAGCTCTCGACTCGCAGGATGCTTGTGAGAAAAAACGCGTCCCCCGATCAAACGAGGGCCGCGCGCATCATGTCATGATTTCATCGGCGTTGACAGATCAAACGGAGCGCACACAAGGCAGCGATCCGTGCACTGATCAGGAGATGTCCGTGGATAAAACGGCTATTTGAACGCGTTAAGAATCGTGGGGTCGGCCACAATTGTTTGAATGGATTCAAGCGTTTTCGCGTAAAGGTCTTTGAGTGTCGCGAGATCGGCGCTGTCAGGCGCGAGGACATTGCCGGCTTTGAGCTGCGCCTCGATGAGCTTGATCTGCTCGAACACAGGTGTGAGACAGAGATTGGCGCTTACGCCCTTGAGCGCATGCGCTTTAGAGGCGGCGGTCGGCATATCGCCCTTTTCCACGGCGTCCATCAACTCGGCGTAGATCGGGCTCGCGGCGTAGCTCTTGAGAAGCCGGGCGTACATGTTGGCGTTGTTGGCCAGCATGCGCAGGCCGTCTTTGACGCTGATTCCAAAGGGGTTCTGTTCCATTGACATCCTCTTTTCGTCTCACGGTTTTATGTGATCTACGCCAGGCTCAGCGGGCATACGTTTAATGCTATTCACTAGAGATAGGATCTATCTTCTACAGAGGGCGTGGGTATTCCTTCAGGTTGCAACTCATTTCACGCGATACGCGCGGATGCTCCGCGCGACTTTTGAGCGGAAAAAGTGCGCAACACGTCAAATCACAGAAAATAGTGTGGAAGGAATTGTATTCGTCCGGAATATAGGTTATCATGATTACGTTTGCGGTTATCGCGTGTGCGCAGGAAAGCATCGGCTTTGGGAGATGACTGAATGTTGAATAAGGCGTCTGCTCAAAGCGCGTGCGCGTTCAGCAGTCTGCTGGACGGTTTAAAAAGGGCGCTTGAGGCAGGGGATGACACCTTTCGCTTGCTGCGCAGCGTTGCCGAACTCGCCAGAGCCAACACGTTCAGCGCACGCGCATTTGCGGTGGCATTTGACGCGGGGGGCTTCGTTGTATCCACACAGGGTGATGATGAGCCAAAGCCCGACGAGAAACTGGCCGCGAGGCTTGCGCGGCGGGTGTTTGAGAGTTCATGTGAGCCGCTCGAAGGCGAGCGTTTGTTATCGCTGATGACCCAGGAGGAGCGAGCGGGATTTGGATCACCGAACGCGGCGCTTATCCCATTTGAGTCTTCCGGACGCGTGATTGGAGCGCTGTGGTGCGATCGTGGACCGGATGGCGCGTTGAGTGACAATGACCTGTGTACGCTCAAGACTTGCGCGGATATTGCGGCCCTGGCACTGAGCAACGCGGAGAGTAACCGCAGGCACCGCGCGCAGGAAAAAAGCCTGAAATCCATACTCGATAGCCTGGACGTCAATGTTTTTGTGACCGCCGTCGACAGTGACGACGTTCTTTTTATCAATAAAAAGCTGCGTAATGAGCTGAGTTTTGAATGCAAATCAGAAGATCTGCCGTGCTGGAAAATGTTCAAAAACGGCTTGAACGAGCGCTGTTTGAGCTGTCCCAAAGACGAACTCCGCCGCGATCCGCGACAAACCATTTTGTGGGATGAGTTTGTGCCGCTGACGGGGAAGCACTACAAGCACGTCGATAACGTGATCGAGTGGCTGGACGGCCAACCCGCGCACATGCAATGCTCAATAGACATCACGTCTGAAAAAGTTAATGAACAGTATCTGATGGAGGCAAAACAAGGCGCGGAGCTCGCCAACAAAGCGAAAAGCAACTTCCTCTCGCGTATGAGCCATGAGATTCGTACACCCATCAACGCCATCATCGGCATGGCCCGCATCGCGGCGGAGAGCAAGGACGGCGATAAAGTCAAGTCATGCCTTGATATCATTGATACGTCAGCCAAGAGCCTTTTGTCCATCGTCAATGACGTTTTGGACGTCTCCAAGATCGAAGCGCAGAATTTGATTTTGGTGGCAAAGCCTTTTGATTTTGAGAAGATGCTCATTCGCATTACAAATGACTACGCCGAGAAGTGCGAGGACAAGCGCCAGAAACTCCATGTCCACGTCAATGTCGGCATGCCGCGCGTGTTCATCGGCGATGAGCAGCGCATTTCACAGGTGATCATCAACCTGTTGTCGAATGCCGTCAAGTTCACGCCCGAGCACGGCTCAATTCGCATGAACGTTTCCGAAGTCAGTCGCGTGGGAACGCTCTCCGAGATCGAGGTGTCGGTGACGGACACGGGCATTGGCATTAAGGATGAGTACAAGCAGCATTTGTTCGCGGCTTTTGGTCAGGCGGACGGTGGCATCGCACGGAAATACGGCGGCGCTGGGTTAGGGCTTTCAATTGCGAAGAACATCGTTCAGATGATGAACGGGGATCTCGTGGTCGACAGCAAACCCGGCGTGGGTTCGACGTTCGCGTTCACAATTAAGCTCAAGCGCATCGAGGGTCCCCCGGAAACTGCGCGGCGCGCGGGCGAGGAGGGGAAGCCCAAGCTGAAGGTGATTCTTAGTGATTCCGAGGCGGAGTCGCGCGAGTACTTTGGGCAGATCATGGCTGACTTCAACGTCGATCACGTAGAGACGGTCACGCTGGACGCCTGTGTGGAAACGCTTGCCAGGGGAGCTAAGGATGGCGCCCCATACGATATTCTGTTTCTTGATCTGAGCCAGTGTTCGGCAGACAACATTCGTGCGCTTCGCAAGCAATACAGCTGTGCGGTGATCGCGGTCACATCACCTCAGCAGTGGTATGAGAACGGAAATGAGTTTACAGCTGCGGGTGTGACCAAGAGGTTGTTCCGCCCGTTGTTTCCCTCGCAGCTGCTGGATGTCATCCACGAACACATCGGTGTGCCCAACCTCAAACGCTCACACGGAAGCGGGCTATACATGTTTGCAGGTTACACCATTCTTCTGGTGGAAGACACGATGATCAACGTTGAAATCTTGAGCCGCGCGCTTGAGGACACCAAGGTCAAAATCGTCAACGCCCAAAATGGTAAACTCGCGGTGGAGATGTTTGCGAAGTCGCCGCAGAGCTACGACCTGATTTTCATGGACATCCACACGCCCGAAATGGACGGTTACGAGGCGACAAGGCGTATTCGTGAGCTTCCGATCCTCAAAGCGAAGAGCATTCCTATCATTGCGCTCACGGCCAACAATGCGCCTGATGACGCCGAAAAAAGTCTTGGCTGTGGCATGAACGGCCATTTGACTAAGCCCATCGAGATCGACGAAACACTGCTTGTGCTCCACCGTTTTTTCGGGCTGTGCGAGAGGGTCGTGGAAGAAAACGAGAACGCCGCGGTTGGCGGTGCGGCATCGAAGTATGAGGACTACATCGATGTGGCAAAGGCGCTCGAGCGCGTGAGGGACAACAAAAGAATATTCAAGACATTGCTTGCTAGTTTCCAGCGCAACCCCTATTTGGCTCAGCTCAGGCACGAAATCGAAGAGAGTGATTGGGCGGGAGCTTCGAAGACGGCCAGGACGATCGTGGGGGTAGCGTCCAATTTGCACATGAATAAGGTGCTGCAAGCGGCTGTGCAGCTGGAAAGCGAGCTGCGGACGGGATTTTTCTCGGATGAGTTGCTCGAAGAGCTGACGCAGAGCATTCAGCAAACGCTTGACTATGTCGATGAAATCGTAAGAGAGCTATAGCGTACCAGCATTTCCGAAAGGGTGTTGCTCGTGGATACCATCCTCATTGTTGACGATATTGAAATCAATCGCTTGATATTGCGTGAGATCCTTCAATCTGATTATAACATCCTCGAGGCGGAGAACGGCGTTGAGGCCGTGGACATTCTTTTTAATATCGGAGACGTACCGCAGGCGGTGTTGCTGGACATCATGATGCCCGGCATGGATGGCTTTGAGGTGCTCCAGCTGATCAAGTCTAACCCGCGAACCGAGAAAATCCCCGTGCTCTTCATCACAGCCGCCGACGCGAGCACAAACGAGTCGCGCGGCTTGATGGAAGGCGCTGCAGACTATATTTCTAAACCATTTAATCCCGATGTGGTCAAAGTCCGCGTGGACAGCCACATCCAGCTCAAGCGTTACCGTGACGGGCTTGAGACCATGCTTGAGAAAAAAACTTACGAGCTGATCACGCTGCACGAACGCACGCTTGAGACGCTCGCCACGATCATCGAGTATCGCAGCCTTGAGTCCGGCACGCACATCAGGCGCTCCAGCGAGCTGACGCGGATCCTGGTTCACGCCATGCTCAAGAGCGACAAGTTCGCCAAGCAGCTGCTCGAGCTTCAGTACAAGTCGATCATCAAGGCGGTGGCGCTCCACGACATCGGCAAGGTGGGTATTCCGGACAGCATACTGCTCAAACCCGGCCCTCTGACAAAGGAAGAGTTCACCGTGATGCAGCAGCACTCCACCATCGGCAGTAAAATCATCGACTCCATCGCCAAGAACGCGACGGATGACGCGAAATATCTGATGCACTGTCGACACATCTGCCAATCGCACCACGAACGCTGGGACGGGCGCGGTTACCCAGAAGGGCTCGCCGGAGATAAAATTCCGCTTTCCGCGCGCATCCTTTCGGTGGTCGACGTCTACGACGCACTCGCCAACAAGCGTTGCTACAAGCCCGCGATGACGCACGAGCAGGCACTCGGGATCGTGACCGATGGCGCAGGAACGCAGTTTGATCCCGACATCGTCGCGATCCTTTCGGATGTGTCCGAAAAGTTCAGAGTGCTCGAAGCAGAGATGAGCGACGAAGAGTAAGCCTCGGGCATAAGGACGGCGTGTGCTGTCTTAACGTGATGACGAACCTGCGCTGACGCTCAGGCTTCGTCATGATAACCGATCGGAAAAGTGAAGCATTGCGCATGCCGCCTAATCTCACGCCGCGTTCAGTCGCATGGACCTGCGGGTTCCCAGCGGATCTCAGGAGCATGAGCGCCAGGTTGTCATCCGGTTTAGTCGGCAGTCTGAGACGGCGTATGCCGTCTCTTTTCAATGGGAAGCGGCAGGGAACGCGCGATGCCGTGTAGAACAACGGAATATCATCACACATCACAGCGGAGGCGTGGACATGAAAACGATCGTGGAGCCGCAAAGGAGCGTGCCCGTTTATTGCGAGACGGATGTGCTCGTGTGCGGGGGAGGGCCGGCCGGGCTTTCCGCAGCGGTGTGGGCCGCGCGCATGGGCGCGAGGACGCTTCTCCTTGAGCAGACCGGCGCGGTCGGAGGCGTCGCCACATCGGGGCTGATGAGCCACTGGACAGGCAACACGCGCGGAGGGTTTTATCAGGAGATCATCGAGCGTACGGCGCGGGATAGGCAGAATCCGCAGTTGATCGATCCCGAAAGCTTAAAAACTGATTTCCTCAACATGCTGGATGAAGCGGGCGCGAAATGGCGGCTCTATACGTTTGTGTCCGCGCCGGTCATGGAGGGTAGCGCGATCGGAGGCGTGATCTGCGAGTCCAAAAGCGGGCGGGAAGCGGTGCTCGCAAAAATCGTGATCGACGCGACCGGTGACGGGGATGTTGCGGCGCGCGCGGGCGTTCCATTCACGCTCGGACGAGATGAGGATCACCTGATGCAGCCCGTGACCGCAATGCTCAAGGTGGGTGGCGTTGATACGTCGCGCGCGGTGTTTCCGGGCGGATTCGAGTCGAATCCTTCTGTTCCCGATGGACCGATTCAGGACCTCGCAAAAAAACACCTGAAAAGTCCGCTTGGGCATGTGCTCATCTACAAGAGCACGCTCCCCGGCGTGGTCACGCTTAACATGACCAATGTCACGGGCATTGATGGCACGAACGCGGACGACTTAACGCGCGCGGATCTCGAGATTCGCCGCCAGATCCCTGAGATCATGGCGTTTCTCAAACGATTTGTGCCTGGGTTTGAGGATGCGTACGTCATCTCATCCGCGCCTCTGTTGGGGGTGAGGGAGACGCGCCACTTCAGTGGCGAGTACACGCTAACGGCCGAGGACATTCTAGAGGCGCGGGCATTCTCCGATTGGGTCGTCCAAGACGCCCATTTCAACTTTGACGTACACAACATCACGGGCGCGGGGCTTGACAAGACCGGTGTCCAGGCCAAGTTCAAACAGAAGCGCGGGTATGGGATTCCATACCGCTGCCTGCTTCCGCTGTGCGTGGAAAACCTGCTTCTCGCGGGGAGGAACATCTCCGGCACGCACATGGCCCACTCCAACTATCGCGTAATGCCCATCTGCGCGAATATGGGGCAAGGCGCTGGTATCGCCGCTGCGCTCTGCGCCCGCGACGGCATAATGCCTAGAGATCTCGACGCTTCGAGGATTCAGGCTGAGATAAAAAACCAGATATAACAGGGGAGGGACACGACATGATTTTGACTGTTTTTACCGATGAGCTGTACATGGACGCCGCTAAAGCGCTGCCCATCATCGCGTCATGGGGGGCGAAGCACGTTGATTTTCGCGGGAACATCAACGGCAAGGGCATTGAGTACCAAACGGACGAAGAGCTGCGCGCGCTCAAAGCGCAAATGGACTCGCTCGGCCTCAAGGCGAGCGTACTCCAGTCATCGCTATGTAAGGTGCACCTGCCGGATGCGGAGCGCGTCGCACTTGAGCTTGAGAAGCTCGAAGGGCTGATTCGCGCGTGCGACATTCTGGGCACGCGAAAGATCAGATCCTTCAACTGCTGGCAGCCGGAGGACGATAAGTTCGGTACGCTGGTCATCGCTCCCGACATGTTTCAGCGCGTGATGGACCTCTACGCGCCCTTCGCCAAGCGTGCCAAAGAGGCGGGCCTGATCATCGGCCTTGAAAACTGCGGCCAATCGGTTCAAGAGGTCGTCGCGGTGTTGGACGCTCTCGGTGAACCCTCATGGGGCGTCGCGTGGGACGCCTGCAACCACTGGGAGCAGGCGCCTAACATCGACACGCCAAAAGGGCGCACGGCGTACATCCTTGGAAGTCTCAGGCGTGCGAACATGGTGCACATCAAGGCGACGAGTATCCTAAAGGAACTGGACGGCATCAAGCTTGACTGGCCACGCATCCTCCGCGGCGTGAGCGCGCTGGGCGTTGACGACATGCCTGTGTCCATCGAGACGCACAACCCCAAGGGCAGTCCGTTGTCGAACGAGGAGGCCACGCGTCTGACCTATCTCGCCGCCGTGAACGCGCTTCCCACCAACGCGCCCGGCACGCTGGAGGACGCGGTTTCCGAGCGCGTCATTTTCAGGCGCTCCTATGAGGACAACCCGGTTCGCTTCGTTGTGATCGGCATGGGCATGGGCAAGGGCCGCGCGCGGCAGCTCACGCAGACGCCGGGGTGCAAGCTGGTCGGCGTGGTCGACATCGTGGAGGAAAAGGCCAAAGCGGCGGGCGAACTGTTCGGAGTGCCGTGGGCGACGGACCCACAGATCTTCCTCGATGACCCGCGAGTGGAGGTCATGTACGTAGTCACGCCTACGGGCCTGCACGGCGAGGTTTCCGCGCGCTGCATGCGGGCGGGGAAGCACGTGCTGACCACAAAACCTATGGACTGGTGTGTCGAGGCGTGCGAAGCGGCGATCGCTGAGTCAAAGAAGTGTGGCGTGCTCTTTGGGGTCGACTTCGATCTCCGGCACGAAAACCCGTTGCTCTCCTTGCAGGAGGCGTCCAAGCGCGGTTTCTTCGGTCGAATTCTGTCCGCTACGGTGCAGCTCAAGGTGCTTCGCACGCAGGCGTACTACGACGCCAACGGCGCGTGGCGCGGCACCATCCGGTACGACGGCGGCGGCGCGATGAGCAATCAGGGTGTGCACGAAGTCGACCGCTTGCTGGTCGTGATGGGCATGCCCAAGCGCGTGATGGGCCACACCGCGACGCAGACGCACGTCATCGAGGCCGAAGATCTCGGCTTTGGCGCGTGGGAGTTTGAAAACGGCGCGGTCGCGACGTTTTACGCCACCACAAATTTCCCGTGCGAGACGTGGTACGCGCGCGTAGAAATCCACGGGACCGCAGGAGCGTTTGTTTACTCGGTTGGCGGGCCGCAGGCTCAGGGTGAGTTCTGGTTCAAAGATGGCACGTGGTCGGAGCGCGCGCCC
Source organism: Eubacteriales bacterium (assembly GCA_031548365.1). Lineage (GTDB taxonomy): Bacteria > Bacillota > Clostridia > Christensenellales > UBA1750 > JAVBRD01. The sequence goes on along the minus strand of JAVBRD010000026.1, from coordinate 8,237 downwards.
TACCCTGTGCCGCAGGTGTACAGTCAGGGTAGCGATAACTTCGCTTCCGCAGTGCGCCTGGGTACGCCATTGACCGGCCCCGCAGAGGAAGCGCTCAAGTCCCGCAAGGTGCTGGACGCCATGTACCACTCTGCGAAAAATGGCGGCGTTTGGGTGGATGTACACTAAACGGAAGTTCAGTTTTTTCGTGACCAAGTTGTTTTTTTCCTCGGTTTTGTGTATAATATAAGTGTACAACGAGCCCCCGACGCGCGGAAGCGATTCCAGCGGACCAGCGGGGGACTTTTCATGTTCAGGAGATGAAGTATGGCAAGACCGCTCAAACCCGCGCTCACCCACGAGCAGCAAATCGCGCTTCTGCGCAGCCAAGGCATGACCTTTGGCGATATGGCGCGGGCTGAGCGCGTTATGTCCCGCGTGAGCGTGTACAGGCTGCGCGCATACTGGATCGGTCTGTGTGACGAAAAACATTTCCGTGGCCTCGCGTTCGAGGATGTAGTCAGTCTTTACGACTTCGACGCCCGGCTGAGGCGCATACTACTTGGCGCGCTCGAACACATCGAGATTGCGTTGCGAGCGAAAATCGCCTATGTCCACGGCAAGAATCACGGTGCGGAGGGATACAGGGACCGTGATAACTTCATCAACGCGCAGCACCATGGCGAGTTCATGAACGCGATTGACCGCTCGATGGCGCGGGCCAAAAACCACCCAATACTTCGGCACCACGAACGACAGTACGGCGGACGCTACCCAGTGTGGGTCGCGGTTGAGTTTTGCTCGTTCGGCCCGCTGTCAAAACTGTTCGCCAACCTGCTGCCCGATGATGCGCGCGAGGTCGCGCGGGATTGGCCGAGTCAGCCAAAACCGCCATTCCTTGAGAGTTGGTTGCACATGTTCACGATCATGCGCAACATTTGCGCGCACCACGGCCGGTTGTACAACATACCCATCCACGCCAAGCCGCGCATGTACTCTGAGGAAAAGCAGTACGCACAGAGCGTCAAGCTCTTCGCCATGCTGCTGGTCACGCGCAGGGCGCTCCCTCAGGATGTGTGGGGACCCATATATGAAGACATCATGGCACTGTGCGACGTGTACAGCGACGTGATCAACACGAGCTACATGGGGTTTCCCGATCACTACAGGGAGCTGCTTGCGCCAAAGCTATTACTCGTGTAAAAATGCGAACGCCGGGCAATGTGCCCGGCGTTCGTTTGTGGTTCATCAATACTTGCCGTAAGCGTTGTCGCTCCCGAAAGCCTTTGGCGCGGGAGCGGGAGCGGTGTGCGTCTGCGGGAGCGACGCGCGGCGGGGGGAGCCGGCGCTCAGGGCTGGCGGGTCCGTGCGCAGTTTGAATTTTGAAATCATCTCGGAGAGAGTGATCGCCTGAGCGGTCATTTCTTCTGACGCGGCTGCGCTCTGCTGAGCGGTGGCGGAGTTGGCCTGCACGACTTGCGATACCTGTTCGATACCCTTGTTAATCTGGCCGATGGAGGTCGACTGCTCATTGCTGCTGATCGCGATGAGCTGCACAAGCTCGGTGACGCGCTTGGCGCTCTTGGCGACGGCTTCGAGGTTGCGGCTGGTGTCTTCGGCAAGCTTGGTGCCGACAGAGACCTTCTGTGCGCTGCCCTCAATGAGGGCCGTCGTCTCTTTGGCGGCCTGAGAGCTCTTTTCAGCCAGGTCGCGCACTTCGTTGGCGACGACCGCGAAGCCCGAACCGTGGATGCCCGCGTGTGCCGCCTCAACAGAGGCGTTGAGTGCCAGAATGTTGGTTTGAAACGCGATTTGATCAATAACGCTGATGACCTTGGTGATGCTGGAGGACGTTTCGTTGATCTCGGCCATTGCGGCAAGCATGAGGTTCATGCTCTCAATGCTTTTGCCCATGAGGTCGGCGGCTTCGAGCGCGAGCATGCTGGCGGTGTTGGCGTTGTCCGCGCTCGTTTTGGTCTGAGCGGCGACTTCGGCCATGGAGGAAGCAAGCTCTTCGACTGACGCGGCTTGCTCAGTTGCGCCCTGCGCGAGCCCCTGCGCGCCGCCCGAGACTTGTCGCGCGCCCTGCGACACGCTCTCGGAGGAGTTGTTGATCTCGGAGAAGACGCTGTTCATGTTGTCCAAAAGTTCGTTCAGGCTTGCATTGATCAGATCGCTTTGGGAGCGTACATCGACCTCAAAACTCAGGTCGCCGCTGGAGAGGCGCGCGAGAGAATCGGCCTGCATCTTGACCGCAGCGATCATGTGATTGAGCGATAAGGCGAGCTCGCCCAGCTCGTCTTTGGAGTTGACGTTGACGTGGAGCGTGACATCGCCGTCCCTGGCAATCTTATTGGCGGCGTCCACCATCTGAGCCACAGGTTTGGTGATGCTGCGCATGATGACAAAGGCGATGACCACGGAGAAGATCACGGCGGCGACTGCGAGGATAATCGCCGTGATGAGCAGGCTGTGCGTCGAAGAGCTGACGGTGTTGATGCTGTTGGTCATCGTACCCTCTATGTCGGTACATTGAGCGCTGATCTCATTGAGCACGGATGACGCGGTGTTGCGGAGATCGCTTTTGAGCGCTTCCATTTTTGCAATGTTGTCGGTCATTTGAATGATGCTGCCGGCTGCGCGTGTGCTCGCCTCGAGATAGGCGTTGCAGTATCCGATCACGGTCTGGTCGGTTGACGCGTCGCGCGAAGCAATGAGTTTTTTGTCGAGCTCGGCAACCGCCGCGAAGGCCGTATCGAGGTTCGAGAGATTGCGATTGTAGATGATGGGGTCGAACAAAGTCATTGCGGCGTTTGCCTCCGCCTGCATTGCGAAAACTTTGCTCTGCCGCGATCTGAGCGCTTCAGCGGTCGCGGCGTCGAGAACGCCTTTGGATTTGGCGTTAAAGTCGTCCCTGAAGAATGCCTCCATGTTCTTGATCTGTTCAACCAAAGAAGCCAGATCCGTGAGGACGTCTGTTTTGTTACGCAGAACAAGCGCCTCCAGATCGCGGAAGGAGGTCAGCTCCTGCTCGTATTGGGCATCCAGCTTGGTCACGGTGGCCATAGGCGCTGAGAAGCGCGCAAGCTCAGGGTGCGCGTTTATTTGGGCCGTGATCTTTTGTATCGCCGCATCCGATCCCCTGAGGTGATCGATTGCTTGCAGGTAATCGGCGTCGTTGTAGCCGGCTTGGTAGCCGACCGCGCTGATGCGGGCGTTGAAGAGAACTGAACGATAATTGAGGAGCGCATCCTGAAAGTCGGAGTACACTTTGGTTGTGGCGGTGTTGTTCTGAACGCCTGTGGCGGAGATGATCGTGGTCAGCGCCATTGCCACGATGATGACGAGGACAAGTGCGAAACCCAGTGCGATTTTCATGCCGACTTTCATGTTGTTGAGCATGCCATTTAGGGCCCCTCTCATATGTGAGTGAAATCGTGATCAAATGCAATTATAGGGTGATGACAGTAAGAATGCAAGATGAACTATGAACGGTTTGACCAAATTTGCCTTTTTTCGCGTGGATATGCTCAGGATCCGTGCTCGGGGTGCGCGGACACGCTCAGGATGTCATGTGCGCGAACCCTGACGGAGCGCGGGTCAACGCCCCAAAGCCGAGCGATTTCGGCGGAGCTCACGTTTTCGCCTTCGCGTGTGAGCGCGGCGTACTCCAGTGCGGCATTCCATACCTCAGGCTTGCGGATAATGGGCAAATTGTCCTGGCGGGCCGAGGTGAACGCCGCCCACAGCCGCACCGCCTCCTGGACGATTGGTTCTGCGTGGCGCTGCGGGAGGATGTGCGCTGTTTGATGGAGGATGTGCTCAAAGCCGGGGGGGAGTTTGCGCTGGAGTGTTCCGAGCACGTTGACGCGCACCTCAACAATCGCGCCGTCCAAGAGCGCGATGTACGGTTCCGGAGCCTCCATCTGCTTGAGCATGCCCAGGATCTCCCGCTTGTTTTCGTCGGTTTCGCTCGACCTTGTCAGCGCGGCACGAAGGATTTTCTGAGACGCCGCGTTTCTGAACACGGAAACCAGATGGTAAAGCGCGCGGCGTATGCCGCTGTCGGTGAGCTCAAGACCCCAGCAGATCAGGCCGCGGAACTCTGCGTCGGCTCCCCATTTGTCAGTGAGGGTAGAAATACCTTCGCGCGCGTATTTATTGATGAGACGGATGCGCCTGAGCATCTCGCGGTGCGGCACCTGAAAATGCCAGGAGACGCATTGCGGCTGAGCTTCGAGCGTTGCGGCGCTTCGCGCGAGCGTGATGTAGTAGGGCGCGACGGTATTCTCCGGGTCCAGTCTGACGATGCGCTGCCAAAGCCGCGTAGCCGCTTCGCGGTCGCCGCGGTTGTAAAGGAGAGCCGCCAGATGATGGAGCGTTTTTTTGTCGTAGGGCTGAATTTGTTCGATGTCGCGCGCGAGCTGAAGCGCACGCTCGGTGATACCAAGCTCGGAAAGCGTCATGCACAGTTTGCTCATGTCTTCAAAGCTGTAGGGCTCCAGCTCGGTCAACTTGCGCACGATCTCCGCGGCCGCTTCATCGTGCCCGTCTTCGTGCAGGTGAATCGCCATGTTGCAATTGGCAAAGACGTCGTCAGGCGACTCCTCGAGAACCTGCTTCGTTTGCTTGAAGGCATCTTTGCGGCGCTTCAGGCAGCTCAGCGCGAGCGCGTAGTTGTTGCGCACCGCGACATTGGACGCGTCCAGCGTCAATGATCTCTCAAGGTGCATTGCCGCCTGCTCATACTCGCCCGCGTCCAGAAAACGCCTTCCGCGCGCTGCGTGCTTGGCCGCCTCACCCTCGGAGGGGTCGCCATCCGAGTCGTCGTCAAGCATGTCCAGCAGTTCGAAGGCTTCCTCAGCGTACTCGCCGGACGGATCGAGGTCGAGGTACGTCTGGAAACTGTCGCGCGCTTTGTTCAGTTCCGACATGCCCATGAAGTTGCAGCCCAAGCCAAAGTAGCACTCGCTGAGGGGCACCCCTTTTCCCATCAGTTCAAAGAGAATCTGATTGGATTCGCCATAAAGGCACATCTCCGTGTAAATCTCCGCCATGTCCATCAGGTATTCGGCTTCTTCGGGTTCACGCTGCGTCGCGAGCCGAAGGGAGGAGAGGGCGTCAAGAAACTTATACTGGTCGATTTGCCGTTGCGCGCGCTTATGAAAAAAACGACCAGGCTGGTTAAATTCTAAGATTCGCGCGCGTCCGGCGCGTTTTTCCGACATGCTCTTCACCTCCGGTCAGTGACGTGAGTGTTTGGCGTAATACGAGTCTTGCGTGGTGTGTGTTTCATGGTTGTATTCTATGCGCAACTCGCCTTAAGGTCAATCGCTTTCGGTGGCAAGAAACCTGCTGATATGGCACGAAAAACTCACGTTCTCGGCGACAGGTGGCTATGTCCGGCATAAGCCCGGTGGCTGGCGGGAAAAAGCGCGAGAAGGGCGGAGAGCGTGGGGCCGGAAACGGGTTTCTTGCTGTGTTCAAGCACTGGTCTGATCGAGATGTGTCCTCATGCATGAAGCATGCGTTTATTTCACATTGGAGTACGCGGGCACTTGACAGAAACGCGCCGGGAGATAAGAATGTTGATGAGGTGATAGCGGTGCAGCGTGGACAGGATGCGCCTTTGGCGCTCAATCGCGCGATGCGACCGGCTCGTTTCGACGAGGTCAGGGAGCAGGACGCGATCGTCACGACGCTTAGAAATCAGGTGAAGACAGGGCGAATATCACATGCGTACCTGTTGTCGGGGAGCCGCGGCATAGGGAAAACGACCATTGCGCGCATTCTCGCCCGCGCGATCAACTGCGAAACGCCCGCGGATGGCGACGCCTGCGGGCGCTGTCCCGCGTGTGCGGCGCTTCAGAGCGAAAATATGGACGTCGTGGAGATTGACGCGGCATCCAACAACAGCGTCGACCAGATTCGCGATTTGCGCGAGAAGGTCAAGTACCCCCCGTCACACGGACGGTACCGCGTTTACATCATCGACGAAGTGCACATGCTGTCCACGGGGGCGTTCAACGCTCTGCTCAAGACGCTGGAGGAGCCGCCCGCGCACGCGGTATTTATTTTGGCGACCACCGAGCCGCAGAAGCTTCCGGCGACCGTGCTTTCGCGCTGCCAGCGGTTTGATTTCAGGCGCATGACCGTTGAAGGCCTTGTCAGGCAGATGAAGTGCGCGCTTGTCACGCGCGGCCGCGACGCTGACGAGGATGCGCTCGTCGTCATGGCGCGCGCGGCTGAGGGCGGAATGAGAGACGCTCTCAATCTGCTTGAGACAGCGCTTTCCTTTGTGCCAGGACGTATCACGATCGCCGACGCGCGCGAGATGATCGGAGCAGCCGATCAAAGAGCGGTATATGCGCTGATTGACGCGCTGATCGCCATGAGTCCGGATGCAGCGCTCGCGGCCATCGACGAAGCCGTGCGCGGCGGTGCGGATATCGGCGTATTCCTTCGTGACGCGGCGATGCACGTGCGCGCGCTGCTCGTGACGCTGGCCGTTCCGGACTCGTCAGCGCTCCTTGAGGTCACGGCCGAGGATGCCGCGTCGTACGGCGATCAGGCAAGGAAAACCACGCCTGAGCGTCTGTTGTACCTGATGACGCTCATGAACGAGGCTGAGGCGCAGCTCAAATATTCCGCGTCGCCGCGGTTGACCGCCGAGCTGTGCGCGCTGCGTGCCTGTCATCCCGAGAGCGACGGGCGTGCCGAAGCGCTGTTTTCCCGTGTTGAAGCGCTGGAAAAGAAGATCGAAAACTGGAAAACGATGCCATCCCAAGTGGTGTCCGCGGAAAAGGCAGCCGAGTATACTGTGCGATCCGTGTCCACCAAGCCGCCTGCACCCAAGAAACCGCTCGAGCAGGGAGCGGAAGTATCAAAGCCGCAGAACGCCGCGGCGATGTGGAAGGACATTGTGGACGCGCTCAAGGCGGAGCACGGCATGCTCATCTACATGATTTTGCGCGGATCGACCGCCGTGGCGATGACAAATGACGAGCTGACGGTCGAAGCGCCTGCTTCCAATTATAACGCACTGGTCAAACCCGATAAAAACGCGCAGATTCACGCCATCGCCGCTCGTGTGGCTGGGAAACCGCTGCGCGTGAACATCGTGCAGGCCGGCGCGGGAGCGCTAAAGCCGGCTGAACGCGCTGATGTGTCTAAGGAACTGTTTACGACTGCGGTTGAAATGTTTGGGCGCGATATCGTCAGCGATGACGGCATGGAAGTCGAGTAGCGCGCTGGTGCTGCGATGCGGTATGCGTGCTGAGGCTTTATCCGATCCACATGGCGAATCAAAGTTAATTTTCGTGTGCGGTTGACTTTTCGGGTGAGAACCACTATAATATCTAACTGCGCGCCTGTTTAGAATAAAAGGGGGCGTGAGCGTGTCAGATCGGCTTCGCGAGCACGCCGGACGCGTCGTGGGGGTCAGGCAAGTGACCCGCGCATTGGCGGAGGGACGCATTGAGCATGTGTACTTGGCCAGTGACGCAGAGCGCCGTGTGACGGAGGGACTTGTGGAAGCGCTTCGAGGAAGCGCCGTGCCCATAACGCGCGTGAGCACGATGGCCGAATTGGGCCACATGTGCGCCGTCGCCGTTGAAACCGCGGCGGCCGGGCTGCTTCGGCGGCCAGACTAACTTTTGAATGTTTTACCGGAACGGTGGGTTGCCCGAACCGGTTGAGCAGATAATCCATCTTTGACGGGAGGAGGTGCCTAAAGTGCCTACCATCAATCAACTCGTGAAACAGGGCCGATCCACCAAGGTTCGGCATTCAAAATCCCCCTTGCTCGAGCAAAACCCGCAGAAGCGCGGTGTTTGCCTGTTGGTCAAGACCCAGACGCCCAAGAAGCCGAACTCAGCGCTTCGCAAGATCGCGCGCGTTCGTCTTGTGAATCTGGCCGAGGGAACGTGCTACATCCCCGGTATCGGTCACAACTTGCAGGAGCACTCTGTCGTGCTTGTTCGCGGAGGCAGGGTCCGCGATCTGCCTGGCTGCCGTTACCACATCATCCGCGGCGCGTTGGACGCGGCGGGAGTCGCCAAGCGTATGCAGGGCCGATCCCTTTACGGCGCCAAGAGACCCAAGAAATAAAGCCAAGGTTATCTTTGGCGGGAAACCGCCCCGTGCGTCGGGCGGGCACGCGGGAGGGCCGGGCCCCGGGGTGTGGGGGGAAAAAAAAAACACGACCCGCGGGGAGAAACCCCCCCGGGGTTTTTTGGTGAAAAGGGGGAGTTAAAGAC